>NZ_CP083564.1:2325000-3055000 GCF_025143985.1 Sulfitobacter sp. W027 | reverse complement strand
AAGCGCGAAAAGGGCGTTTGGTGAATGCCTTGGCAGTAAGAGGCGATGAAAGACGTGATACTCTGCGATAAGCCATGGGGAGCTGAGAATAAGCTTTGATCCATGGATTTCTGAATGGGGCAACCCACCTGATACTTTGTTATTACTGCACTTCGGTGCAGCTAATAACTTGGTAAACCAGGTATTTTTAGGCTGAATATATAGGCTTAAAAAGGCAAACCCGGGGAACTGAAACATCTAAGTACCCGGAGGAAAGGAAATCAATATGATACTCCCCTAGTAGCGGCGAGCGAACGGGGACCAGCCGAGCCATGACTGTGGTTAGAATGCGTTGGAATGCGCAACCAAAGTGGGTGATAGTCCCGTATAAGAAGCATGATTGGACGTATTAAGTAGGGCGGAACACGTGAAATTCTGTCTGAAGATCGGAGGACCACCTTCGAAGGCTAAGTACTCCTTACTGACCGATAGTGAACCAGTACCGTGAGGGAAAGGTGAAAAGCACCCCGACGAGGGGAGTGAAACAGTACCTGAAACCGAACGCCTACAATCAGTTGGAGCATCCTTGCGATGTGACAGCGTACCTTTTGTATAATGGGTCATCGACTTGGTCTCACGAGCAAGCTTAAGCCGTTAGGTGTAGGCGTAGCGAAAGCGAGTCTTAATAGGGCGTTGAGTTCGTGGGATCAGACCCGAAACCGAGTGATCTAGGCATGGCCAGGTTGAAGATAAGGTAACACTTATTGGAGGACCGAACCCACATCTGTTGAAAAAGATCGGGATGAGCTGTGCCTAGGGGTGAAAGGCCAATCAAACTCGGAGATAGCTGGTTCTCTGCGAAATCTATTTAGGTAGAGCGTCGACCGAATACCACCGGGGGTAGAGCACTGGATGGGTAATGGGGCCCCACAGGCTTACTGATCCTAACCAAACTCCGAATACCGGTGAGTACTAGTCGGCAGACACACGGCGAATGCTAACGTCCGTCGTGAAGAGGGAAACAACCCTAACCTCCAGCTAAGGCCCCTAATTCATGGCTAAGTGGGAAAGCAGGTGAGACGACCAAAACAACCAGGAGGTTGGCTTAGAAGCAGCCATCCTTTAAAGATAGCGTAACAGCTCACTGGTCTAAATAAGTTGTCTTGCGGCGAAGATGTAACGGGGCTCAAGCCATGAGCCGAAGCTGAGGATGCATTTATTGCATGGTAGCAGAGCGTAGTGTGACATAGTTCCATGTGTCCTTATCGTCCCTCGGGACGGATTGGACACAAGGAGCTTTCTGTGAAGCTGGCGCGTGAGCGATCCGGTGGAGAGATCACTAGTGAGAATGATGACATGAGTAGCGACAAAGAGTGTGAGAGACACTCTCGCCGAAAGTCCAAGGGTTCCTGCTTAAAGCTAATCTGAGCAGGGTAAGCCGACCCCTAAGGCGAGGCCGAAAGGCGTAGTCGATGGGAACCAGGTTAATATTCCTGGGCCAGATGGAAGTGACGGATCTCGAGGGTAGTTCATCCTTATCGGATTGAATGGGCTGCTTAGAGGTCCCTGGAAATAGCTCCATCGCTAGATCGTACCCTAAACCGACACAGGTGGACAGGTAGAGAATACCAAGGCGCTTGAGAGAACTATGTTGAAGGAACTCGGCAAAATACCTCCGTAAGTTCGCGAGAAGGAGGCCCGGTTTCTAGGCAACTAGAGGCTGGGGGCACAAACCAGGGGGTGGCGACTGTTTATTAAAAACACAGGGCTCTGCGAAGTCGTAAGACGACGTATAGGGTCTGACGCCTGCCCGGTGCCTGAAGGTTAAAAGGAGGGGTGAGAGCTCTGAATTGAAGCCCAGGTAAACGGCGGCCGTAACTATAACGGTCCTAAGGTAGCGAAATTCCTTGTCGGGTAAGTTCCGACCTGCACGAATGGCGTAACGACTTCCCCGCTGTCTCCAACATAGACTCAGCGAAATTGAATTACCGGTCAAGATGCCGGTTACCCGCGGTTAGACGGAAAGACCCCGTGCACCTTTACTACAGCTTCACACTGGCATTAGGCCGAACATGTGCAGGATAGGTGGTGGGCTTTGAAACCGAGACGCCAGTCTCGGTGGAGCCTCCCTTGAGATACCACCCTTGTTCTGCTTGATGTCTAACCGCGGACCGTTATCCGGTTCCGGGACCCTGTGTGGCGGGTAGTTTGACTGGGGCGGTCGCCTCCTAAATCGTAACGGAGGCGCGCGAAGGTTGGCTCAGAGCGGTCGGAAATCGCTCGTTGAGTGCAATGGCAGAAGCCAGCCTGACTGCGAGACTGACAAGTCGAGCAGAGTCGAAAGACGGCCATAGTGATCCGGTGGTCCCAAGTGGGAGGGCCATCGCTCAACGGATAAAAGGTACGCCGGGGATAACAGGCTGATACTGCCCAAGAGTCCATATCGACGGCAGTGTTTGGCACCTCGATGTCGGCTCATCTCATCCTGGGGCTGGAGCAGGTCCCAAGGGTACGGCTGTTCGCCGTTTAAAGAGGTACGTGAGCTGGGTTTAGAACGTCGTGAGACAGTTCGGTCCCTATCTTCCGTGGGTGTAGGATACTTGAGAGGAGTTGCCCCTAGTACGAGAGGACCGGGGTGAACGATCCACTGGTGGACCAGTTGTTATGCCAATAGCAGTGCTGGGTAGCTATGATCGGACAGGATAACCGCTGAAGGCATCTAAGCGGGAAGCCCCCCTCAAAACAAGGTATCCCTGAGAGCCGTGGTAGACCACCACGTCGATAGGCCAGAGATGTAAGCGTGGTAACACGTTCAGTTGACTGGTACTAATTGCTCGATAGGCTTGATTTGATCCAGTAGAAGCAAGACTTCAACTTATCAATCAAAAGCATACACATACAATCAGTTGTACATGACTTGGAAAACAAACGCTTTGCGCTCCAATGGAGACGGTGCGGGAACGGGCATCCTACGGATACCCTGCCTCCCGCCGTCGCTCTGCAGAGCAAAGCGCGTCAGGAATTTATTTGGTTTGGTGATCATAGCGCGAGCAAAACACCTGGTCCCATCCCGAACCCAGCCGTTAAGTGCCGTAGCGCCGATGGTACTGCGTCTTAAGACGTGGGAGAGTAGGTCATCGCCAAACCTAATAAGTTCCTGATAATCAGTATCTCTCTACGATGATCATTCAAAACCGCCGCTGCATAACATGCAGCGGCGGTTTTGCGTTGGGAAAAGCGGAAAGGTGCCGCAGACTTCAGCCGCGCAAGGCTAAAGGCGCCGACTAAAATCTCAAGAAAAATATGAATTTTCTGTACGAATACCCTTGCAGCCCTCACGCTATAAGTTTAGACCGAGGGCATTGGCGCGGGATGGAGCAGCCCGGTAGCTCGTCAGGCTCATAACCTGAAGGTCGTAGGTTCAAATCCTACTCCCGCAACCAATAAAATGAAGAAGCCGCTGGCCCTCGGGCCAGCGGCTTTTCTTTCGGCTGCTGTAAGGTTCGATAGGCAGCAAACGGTACGAAGATCGGCGGATCTTAACGGTCTATGACGGCCAGTGGGCAGGGCAGATCAAGGCAATTCGCCCAAAGAAGTTAACCGTCATCCAAGCCTTCCCTGTTATCGAGCTGAGAAAAACCACTATTAACAAAACCACCAATCCGCCCTGCCAATATCCATTTAAGCCACGCAATTTTCCTGCCTCGCGCGGCGTTATTGCCAGCAAACTCTTGACTTCCTGACCGTCAAACGGTGTACCTGCGCGAAACCTGAATTAGCCCTAGGAAGGGACCATCATGCACGCCTATCGCAGCCACACCTGTGCCGATCTGAGCCTTGAGAACAAGGGTGACAATGTGCGCCTGTCCGGCTGGGTACACCGGGTGCGGGATCACGGCGGGGTGCTCTTCCTTGACCTGCGCGACCATTACGGGATCACCCAAGTGATCTGCGATCCCGACAGCCCGGCCTTTGCCGAAATGGAAAAGGTACGCGCCGAGTGGTGTGTGCGCATCGATGGCACCGTAAAAGCACGGGATGAGAGCCTGATCAATCCGAAGCTGCCAACGGGCGAGATCGAAGTCTACGCACGCGACATCGAGGTGCTTGGCGCGGCTGCTGAGCTGCCGCTGCAAGTGTTTGGCGATCAGGAATACCCTGAGGAAACGCGCCTGCGTTACCGTTACCTCGACCTGCGTCGTGAGAAGATGCAAAAGAACATGACACTGCGCTCGGACGTGGTGACCTCGATCCGCAAGCGCATGTGGGACCAGAAATTCCGTGAGTTCCAGACCCCGATCATCACCGCATCCTCCCCCGAAGGGGCGCGCGACTTCCTCGTGCCGTCGCGCCTGCATCCGGGCAAGTTCTACGCGCTGCCGCAGGCGCCGCAGCAGTTCAAACAGCTGTTGATGGTTTCGGGCTTTGACAAATACTTCCAAATCGCGCCTTGCTTCCGCGACGAAGACCCGCGCGCCGACCGCTCGCCCACCGATTTCTACCAACTCGACATGGAGATGTCCTTTGTCACTCAGCAGGATGTGTTCGACACCATCCAGCCGGTGATCGCGGGCATTTTTGAGGAGTTCGGCGGCGGCAAAAAGGTCGACGAGACCTGGGAGCAGATTTCCTACAAAGACGCGGCGCTGTGGTATGGCTCGGACAAGCCTGACCTGCGCAACCCTATCAAGATGCAGGTCGTATCCGATCATTTCCGCGATTCCGGTTTTGCGATCTTCGCCAAGCTGCTTGAGCAGGACGGCACCGAGATTCGCGCGATCCCCGCGCCCACGGGCGGTAGCCGCAAGTTCTGCGACCGCATGAACGCCTTCGCCCAGAAGGAAGGTCTGCCCGGCATGGGCTATATCTTCTGGCGCGATCAGGGCAACGGCATGGAAGCGGCAGGTCCACTGGCCAAGAACATCGGCCCTGAGCGCACCGAAGCGATCCGCCAGCAGTTGGGCCTTGAGGTTGGCGATGCGGCGTTTTTCCTTGGCGGCAAGCCCAAGTCCTTTGAGGCTGTCGCAGGTCGCGCCCGGAACGTGATCGGCGAGGAGTTGAACCTCACCGACAAGGACCGCTTTGCCTTCGCTTGGATCGTTGATTTCCCGATCTACGAAAGAGACGAAGAGACCGGCAAGATCGACTTTGAGCACAACCCATTCTCCATGCCGCAGGGCGGGATGGATGCGCTGCAGGGCGATCCGCTCCAGGTGCTCGGCTACCAGTACGACCTCGCATGCAACGGCTACGAGCTGGTCTCGGGCGCGATCCGGAACCACAAGCCGGAGATCATGTTCAAAGCGTTTGAGATCGCTGGCTATGGCGAAGATGAGGTGCGCAAGCGTTTTGGCGGCATGGTTAACGCCTTCCAATACGGCGCGCCGCCCCACGGTGGCTGTGCTGCGGGCATCGACCGGATCGTCATGTTGCTGGCCGGAGAGGCGAACATCCGCGAAGTCATCCTCTTCCCGATGAACCAGCGCGCCGAAGACTTGATGATGAATGCGCCTTCCGAGCCCACAAGCGATCAGTTGATGGAGCTTGGCCTGCGGGTCATCCCGCAGGAGTGATCCTGTCTGAATAAAAACGTCACCCCTGGCTCAGTCGGGGGTGATATTGCCCGGTAGGATGCCCAGCACCAACACCGGGCAGCCGCCACTGCGGCCCGCGGCGATGCGGCTGATGAGTTTATGGGTGCCGGTGGTGCTGGCTCCAAATTTCGCGCTCACGGTTTTGTCGGTCTCATTGCCGAATTTATCCAAGCAATTTCCCAATGATTTGAAAAAGTCGTTCGACAATTCGCGTGTCACGATCACGCCTACGTCGATGACGCCAGCTTCGAAAAAGCTGCGGAAGGCGTAGAGGTCGCGGTCATAGGTCTGGTCTTTGCTGTTCCACTCATAGTCAAAGGCCACGCGCGCGCGCCAGAAGTCGACCATGTGGTTGTGAATGAAATCCTCGCGGATGATGCGGTCGACTTCGGGGGCACTGTCGCCCTTGCCGGCAGTCAGTTGCACCAATAGGTCGGCCTTGATCCGTACTTCCTCGTGGAAATTCTCGGCCGCCGCATATTGGGCGAACCGGGTCGTGGCCGACATGCGGTTGCCCCCCGGTGCGCGGATTTCGCTGCGGCTGATGGTGAACTGACGCAGCACGCGGATGATTGCGGCCAGTTCTTCCGGCGCACGCTGTTGCAAGACGGCGGCTGCGCTGCGGTAGCTGGTGACGGAGTAGCGGTCGCGCAGATCGGCAGGCAGCAGGTCTTCGACAAGCCTGTCGCTGTCGAAAACCGCATCGTCGATGCGCCGCGCCAGATTACTCAGCCGCGACACTGGAATTGTAGCTGTAGGTCTTCCAATCGGGCTTGTAATCCGCCTCGGCCTGATTGCCCCAAACGGTCCAACCATCGCGCACACCGCGCCCAAAAAGTTCGAGGTAGGGGCCCCAAGAGCAGCTTTCGATCAGATCATATTGCTCGTCCGGCTTGCGCGAATGCTCCCGCTTGCGGGTCTGCATCATGTTTACCTGACGCCGTCCGGCATCCAGCGTGCGGACGTTCTTGCCGCGCACGCCAAAAAGCAGAATTTCGGTTACATTGCGGAAATAGAACCCTACACCGCGCCCGTCACTGCCGCCATCTTTGCGGATTTTGTGCCAGATGATGTTGGATTTATACTCAAATCCCCACGCCTTAAGCACCTGAAGCCCTTCAGGCAGCAGCGCGTTGGGCACCCACATGTAGCAATGTGCACGGTCTTCGAGGTGATCGGCCACCGGCAGGGCGCATATGTCATCCACCGTCATCGTGGGATAACGGGCCAAGCGCTTATGCTCTGGCGCGACCTTGCCGGTACGGTTGGTGAAGCGCCACGGCGGGTCCGCCATGACGCAGCCAAACCGGTCTTTGCCCAGGAAGTCGCGTAGGTCTTGTGATGGATTATCGCTCATATCCAATATATTGCGTTTCCTCGGGCTTTCTTGCAACCGCTACCTGCCCAGAGGGGCTGGATATCCACAAGAACGTTAAGAGAACACATTTAGCAGGGCAAAGCGGCTTGGGTCAATCCTCAAGACTGTCTTCGCGCTTTTCCTCGATGAGCTTGGCTTCCTTTTCCTTGCGCTTCAGGAACTTGTCGCCAAATTCTTCGTTCTGCTCTTCGCCAATGACCTTTTTGGCGCGGGTAAAAAGCTCGTCTTCTTCCTCGTCCATATGATGTTCGTAATCATGCTTGAGCTTCTTGAAACGAGTCAGCCAAGCTGAGGAGGACATGTCGGTTTCGCGCAGTTCTTCCATAAGATCGTCAAGCTGCTGATGCTCATGGACCGAATGACGCGCGTGATCTTGGCCCCATGTCTCGGACATCAGCTTGGAATAGAAGGTTTCTTCCTCGGCGGCAGCGTGGGATTTAACGTCGTTGTAAAAACGGTCCCAGGCGTCGCGGCGCTCGGCGCTGTCGCCTTCGGTATCGGCAATGGTATTGAGCAGCGTGCGGTGCTCATCGTGATCTTCTTTGATTGCGTCATAAATGGAGGGCATGGGGAATATCCTTCGGAGTTACCTGTTGGTAACGCCGCAGGGACGGGCAGGTTCCTGCCTAAAAAACCGCACCAGAGGCCGCTTGGCTAGCGACCTGTTGGAACAGCCCGCCCGCTTGGGCGTGAAAGGCCGCCATCAAGACAATCGCTAGCCCGAGAACATTTGCGCCCACGACAATCCAATCAACCGGCGTTTCAGCCCCTGCGGTGTCATTGGCGTGTTTCTGGCTCATCTCACCCTCCCCGGGTGGCGGTTCTCTGTCAGCATAATGCTGAAGGTTGAATGTGGCGTGAATGTGTAACTCGAATGCCAAGACTGGGGTCTGTGGCGATTAATTCAAGTTTATTCATCTTGGCGGGTCGGAGGGGGCGGTGCATAACTTTGGCTATGAACAACAGATCAGCCGAACGCCCTGTCGGGTTTGCTATTGAGAATTGGGTCGAGCCTCCGCGGCCCGGCGGTGAGGTTATTACCGGTCGCTATGTGATGTTGGAGCCGCTGTCGGCGGAGAAACATGCCGCCTTGCTGTACCCTGCCTATGTGGGGGAGGATCACGTTTGGGACTACCTGCCTTACGGCCCATTCTCTTCGGCTGCGCAATATCACCGCTGGGTGCGCGACAATGCGGGCAAGCCCGATCCCTATTTCATGGCGGTGAAAGACCGCGCGCGGGACCAATGGGTGGGCGTGGCAAGTTTTCTACGGATCAAGCCCGAAGCAGGCAGTATCGAGGTGGGCCATATCAATTTCAGCCCTGCCTTACAGCGCACCCCTGCGGCGACCGAGACGATATTTCTGATGATGGAATGGGCCTTTGATGCGGGCTATCGCCGGTTTGAGTGGAAGTGCGATGCTTTGAACCGCCCATCTCGCCGCGCGGCGCAGCGTTTGGGGCTGAGCTATGAAGGTGTCTTTCGGCAAGCGACCATCGTGAAAGGGCGCAACCGCGACACGGCTTGGTTTGCCGCGATTGATGCGGAATGGCCAGCGCTGAAAGAAGCGTTTGAAGCTTGGCTTTCCCCCAGTAATTTCGACGGGCAGGGAAAGCAGAAAGAACGGTTGGGCGATTTGACCCGCCTTGTTCGCGTGGCAGGCGACCCGACGCTTTAACTGGCCTGTCTCTTGGCCCTCTCAGATTGCAATTTTCTCCGAGAGGCGAATTTGGATCATTCCAGCTATGGTCGCGGCCTCTGACCCCGCCGGTTGGCCAAGGGCGCGTTTGTGGGCCAAAGCTCTCGCAGCCTCCTCCAGCCGGAGGTCATTGGCCGAACGGGCGACGCCGCAGAGGAATTGCGCAACATAATCGAGGGTGTTTTCGTCGGGTTCGCCCCCGAGCACACCGGCGATATGGGCGATATCATCCTGAAACCCTATGCGGTCCGGCGAGACATCCTCATCCGGGAGGACGCGCGGCCCGGCGGGGCGGCGTTCTTCGGGGAGGGTTGCGAGAATGGCCTGTTGAAAGGAGGAGAGCGAAGTAATCGGTTTCGCGATAAATCCATCCACCCCGGCAGCGCGGGCATCAGGTTCCATATGGCTGTCGCCTGAAATGGCAATGATCGTTTCCACCCGTGGCGTGCTTTGCGTAAGTTCGGCAATCAGGTCCAGCCCGCTGCCGTCCGGCAAGCCAAGGTCTACCAATGCCACGGCGGGGCGATATACCTGCAGATGACGCCGGGCAGAGCGCAAACTATCCGCCCGTCTGATCCGCGCGCCAGAGCGTAGGCACAGCAAGCGCATCGCCTCGCAAGCGAAACGGCTGTCTTCCACCACCAAAACGGTGAGACCCAGCAGCGGCCGCTCCGCCGTGGGGGTGAGGGTGGTTCTTTCAAAGGGGTCCGTGTCGTCCATGTTCGCCTCCAACAACATCTGCGACTCAATCGTTACGCCGCGTTGGCTAATGACGCGTTAACGTGACGCATTGTTGTTCAGCGGATCGGCGGGCATAAAGCCGGCGAAACACGAGGAGCATTCAGGATGATCGGACGTCTTAACCATGTGGCCATCGCCGTGCCGGATCTCGATGCGGCGGCGGATCAGTATCGCCACGCGCTTGGCGCCAAGGTCGGCGCGCCGCAGGCCGAACCGGATCACGGGGTGACCGTGATCTTTATCGAACTGCCTAACACTAAGATTGAACTGCTGCACCCGCTGGGCGACGACAGCCCGATCAAAGGCTTTTTGGAAAAGAACCCGGCGGGGGGCATCCATCATATCTGCTATGAGGTCGAGGACATCATCGCGGCGCGGGACCATTTGAAATCTACCGGCGCACGGGTCTTGGGCACAGGGGAACCAAAGATCGGCGCCCATGGCAAGCCGGTGTTGTTCCTGCATCCCAAAGACTTCAATGGCGCGCTTGTCGAGCTTGAGGAGGTCTGAGCATGGGGATCGTTTCGGGCCTCGTGCTCTTTGCCGTAATCTGGTCGATGACCTTTATGGTTGCCCTGCCAATCCGGGTGCAGACCCAGGGGGACGCGGGCGAAGTTGTCCCCGGCACCCATGCGGGCGCCCCGGCACAGCATCATCTGGGGCGCAAGGCGCTTTGGACGACACTGGTCGCCGCGATCATCTGGGCGATCTGCGCCACGATCATTCTGTCGGGCTGGATCAGCGTGGCGGATATCGAAGGCTGGCTGCATCCGAATGCGGCACCAACGCATGGTACAGGTGGGTAAAGGTCGCCGCCCCTAGGATCGGGATCAACAGGTTTAGCAGCGGTACCGACAGCGGCACCGCCATGAGCACCCCCGCCATCCAGATCGTGCCCGCATGGCGGCGGCGCAGGCGCTTTGCCTCGTCCCGCCCGTGCCGGCGCAGCGCGGCGAGGGTGAAATACTCACGCCCCAGCAGAAAGCCGTTCAGCCCCCAAAAGATGAACAGCGCCGCCGGGGCGAACAGCAGGTAAAGCACCAGCGCCAGCAGGTTTGCCCCCACCAGCACCCCCATGAAGTTAACCGTATCACGGATCGCATCGGCCATCCCGACACGGTGGGCGGGGGGCAGCTGCGGATAATGCACCTCTTCCACCGCGTCGGCCACTTCATCGAGAAACATCGAGGTGATCGCCGAGGCCACGGGCACCATCAGGAAGACCGAGAGGACCATCAGCAGGATCAGCGCGCTCCAACTGAGCAGATCGTCGAGCCAGTTCACTTCCCCCAACACCGGCAGCCATGCGTCCTCGGGCGTGACCCAGTCCACCAGATAGGCAAAGCCCGCCGTGGCCGCGATCAGCAGCGCCAGCGACAGGCCAACGCCCAAGAGCACGACCTTGCGAAAACGCGCATCGCCCAATTGACCGAGCGCGCGGGTGAAGGACCGCAGGATCGCGCTTACAGCCATTTGGTGATCTCGTCGATATTGGGGCGCGGGCGTTCAGGTGGCGGGGCGGTTTCGGTGCCGATATGGATGATTCCCGCGATGCGCTCATGTGGGGCAAGGGCGAAGCCTTCCTCCATGAAACCACGGTCATGGCTGGGCCATCCGCTGAGCCAGTTTGCCCCCCAGCCTGCGGCAAGCGCCGCGTTGAGCAGCGCAAGGCAGACGGCCCCGGCAGAATAGGTCTGCTCTAGCGGCGGGATTTTGGGTGAAGGCTTTTGCACTTCAATCACCGCCACAGCGAGGTTGCCTTGATCGAACTGGCCGCGCCCTTTGGCGATGTCCTCTGGCGCAAGGCCAAGGGCCGCGCCACGTTGCTCTGCCACCTCGGCCAATTGTGCCATTGCTGTGCGGTCGATGACGACAAAGCGCCAAGGCTCCAACTTGCCATGATCCGGCGTGCGGGCGGCGGCGGTCAGGAGGGGGTGCAGGGCGTCGGCATCGGGTACCGGCAGACCAAGGGTCTTGGCCGGGCGCGAACGGCGGTTTTGCAAAAAGGCGAGGGCGGAGGGGTCAGCTACGGGCATTGCGGTCTCTTACAGGTCTAGTTGCCGCGCCATATCGTCAATCGACCGGCGCAGGAAGGCGTCAAAGGTAGGCGAGGGATGGCGGGCGTAGCGGGCGCTGACCAGAAACTGCGTTCATCTCAGTAATGCCTGCGGTCATCGTGTCTCTCCTATTCGAGAGCGAACCTGTCTTAGTAGATGGGGATTGTCCATTGCCGTGGGAGGGTGAACGCTGGTGGCAGGAAGTGAGGAGAGGGCGGGTTTCGGTATTTGGAAAAGGATGAAGGGGAGGAGTGGGCTGTTCTTTCGGCAGCGTTGCGCTCAGTTTGCCTCGGCCAGTAGGGCGGCGACATCGAGGGGGGTGTTGACCATTTTGAGGTCGCCTTGCGCATCGCGCGGCCAGTCTGCTTGGGGCCGGTCCCGGTACAACTCGACACCGTTGTTGTCGGGATCGCGCAGATAGACCGCTTCGCTGACGCCGTGATCGGCGGCGCCGTCCAATGTGATGCCAGCCTCAAGCACCCGGCGCAGGGCGCGCGCCAATTGCTGCCGGTCGGGGTAGAGAAAAGCGCTGTGATAGAGGCCGGTATGGCCCGGCGGCGGCGGGGTGGCGCCCGCGCTTTCCCATGTGTTCAGCCCGATGTGGTGATGATAGCCGCCCGCGCCCAGAAAAGCGGCCTGATCGCCGTAGCGTTGGGTTACGGCAAAGCCCAGCAAGTCGCTGTAAAAATGAATGGCGCGGTCAAGGTCGGCGACCTTGAGGTGCACATGGCCGATGGTGGGATGAGTCATCGCTTGGTCCTTTCGCTCTCCATTCAAGATGGCAGCGAGAGGGGGCAGGCGCAATTGCGCAGAAGAGCAGGGGGGCTGTGCGGCATTGCGCGCAGCCCCGGCCTGTTAGCCGACCATGCCGATGATCTCATAGGTGCGTTTGAGGATCGGGGCGGTAATTTCACGCGCCTGCTCCGCACCGCGGGCGAGGATGCGGTCGATCTCGGCCGGGTCGGCCATCAGCCGCTGCATTTCGGCGGTGATCGGGCCTAGTTTGGAGACAGCCAGTTCTGCCAGCGCGGGTTTGAAGGTGCCAAATTGCTGGCCGCCGATTTCGGTCAAGACCTGATCGATGGATTGATCGCTGAGCGCGGCGTAAATGTTCACGAGGTTGCGCGCTTCGGGGCGGTCTTTCAGGCCCTCGGCCTCGGACGGCAGCGCGTCGGGGTCGGTTTTGGCCTTGCGGAACTTCTTGGCGATCGTGTCTGCGTCATCGGTGAGGTTGATGCGGCTTGCAGGCGATGGGTCGGACTTCGACATTTTCTTGGACCCGTCGCGCAGGGACATGACGCGGGTGGCCGCGCCTTCGATGACCGGTTCGGTCAGCGGGAAGAAGTCGACGCCGTAGTCGTGGTTGAACTTTGCCGCGATGTCGCGGGTCAATTCTAGGTGTTGCTTCTGATCCTCGCCCACCGGCACATGGGTGGCGTGGTAGATCAGGATATCGGCGGCCATCAACGCGGGATAGGCGAAAAGGCCAAGCGAGGCGGCTTCGGCATTCTTACCGGCCTTGTCCTTCCACTGGGTCATCCGGCCCATCCAGCCCATGCGGGCGACGCAGTTGAAGACCCATGCAAGCTGCGCATGTTCGGGCACCTGGCTTTGGTTGATCAGGATTGATTTCTCGGGGTCGATGCCTGATGCGATGAAACCGGCGCAAAGTTCGCGGGTGCTCCGCTTGAGGTCTTCGGGTTTCTGCGGGACCGTGATCGCGTGCAGATCGACCATGCAATAGATTGACTGAACGCCCTGTTCCTGCGCATCGGCGAAGCGTTTGAGCGCGCCCAGATAGTTGCCCAGATGCAGGTCGCCTGAGGGCTGAATGCCGGAAAACACGCGCGGGGTGAATTGGTTCTCGGACATGGAACGTACCTCTGGGCTGGAAAGTCTTGCGCGGCAGGCTTACTTCTGGCCGCGAACCCCGTCAAGGAGCGCCCATGCAAGACCCTGATTTCCAACCCCCTGTGAACCCGCTGCCGCCAGCGGTTATCGTGCTGTTTTTGGCCATCGCCGGGGTTGAGGTGGTGCTATCGCTCGCCGAAGCCGGGCTGGTTGGCGGCCCCGCCGCCGTCGGCTGGCGGCTTGGGCTGGTGCGCGACTTTGGCTTTTCCGGGCTAATCTTTGACGCGATGATCGGCGCTGGCCAGTACCCGATTGAGCATATCTGGCGCGTGGTGACCTATCCATTCATCCATCTGGGCTTTACCCATGCGATCTTTGCCGTGGTGCTGCTTTTGGCCTTGGGCAAGTTGGTGGCTGAGGCGATGGGGCAGGTGGCTTTTTTGGTGATCTTCGTGCTGTCGGGCATTGGCGGAGCGCTTGTCTATGGGGCGCTGCTCAACGATCCGGTCTGGTTGGCGGGCGCCTATCCCAATGTTTATGGGCTGATCGGGGGCTATAGTTTCGTAATGTGGCGGCGGCTGCTTGGCTCAGGCGGGCCGCAGTATCAGGCGTTCACGCTGATCGCCCTACTGATGGGGCTACAGCTTTTCTGGGGCATCTTTTTTGAGACCGGCTTTTTGTGGGTCGCCGAGTTGGCCGGGTTCTTCTGCGGCTTCGGTCTGAGCTTCTTGGTCGCGCCCGGTGAATGGGCGCGACTGAGGGCGCGGTTGCAGCAGCGTTAACCGCGCCGAACCGCGCGTTTGAACTCGGACAGGCGGAAGGCGCCGATCAACTGGCCGATGCCAAAGTAGCTGACCGCGCCGATGGCGATGAGCAGCACCAGCGCTAGCCCGCGCCACCATGGCAGGCCCAGCATCGGTTGCAGGGCGGCATTGCCCAGCCAGAGGGCGACGCCCATCGCGGCGGAGGCGATGAGGATGCGCCAGATACGCTTGTGGAACCGCGCGTCGAACTTAGCCGCATCGCCAAACCGCCGCGCGCCGATGGCGAGGCAGGCAAACATCGTCCAGCCCGCCAGCGTGGTCGCAACGGCCGGGGCGATCCAGCCAATGAAGGGGGCAAGACCAACCGCGAGGGCCGCATTCACCACCATGGCGACCACGGCGAAATAAAAGGGGCGGCGGGTGTCTTCGCGGGCGAAATAGACCGGTTGCAGGATCTTTTGCAGCACGAAGGACGGCAGGCCGAGGCCGTAGATCATCACCGCTGTGGCAATCGCTGCGGTGTCATCGACGCCAGAGGCGCCGCGTTGGAACAATACGGTAACCAATGCGAAGGGCACCACCATCAGCGCCACTGCCGAAGGGATCGTCAGGGCCAGCGAAATCTCGGCGGCACGGCTGAGCGCAGTTTGCGCGCCGTCGTTGTCCCCGGCACGCAGGCGGCGCGAAAGGTCAGGCAGCAAGACGATGCCAACGGCAATGCCCACGACGCCCAAGGGCAGCTGATAGAGACGGTCTGCGGCAAAGAGCCATGAGACGGCCTTGTCATATTGGCTGGCGACCAATTGCCCGACCACGAGGTTGATCTGCATAACGCCGGAGGCCAGCGCGGCGGGCAGGGCGATGACGATCATCGCGCGCATGTCGGGGGTCCAGCGGGGCCGCGAGGGGCGCAGTGGATAGCCCGCTTGGGCGGCAGCGCGCCATGTCAGCGCAAGCTGCGCCACACCGGCCAGCGGGATCGACCATATCAGCCAAAGCGCCACGTCGCCCCCAGTGAGGGCGGCAAAGGTCATGGCGGCGATGACGAAGATATTCAGCAGCACTGGTGCTGCGGCGGCCACGGCAAAGCGCCCCGTGGCATTGAGAATGCCCGAGAACAGCGCCGAGAGTGACATGCACAGGATATAGGGAAAGGCGATGCGGCCAAATTCGACCGTCATATCGAAGCGGGCGTCGCCCACGAAACCCTCAGCCGTCAGCCAGACCAGCGCGGGCATGAACACCATGCCCAAGGCGGTCAGCGCCAGCACGACCAGCGACAGCCCGTTGAAGGCGTCGCGGGCGAATTTGCCAGCACCTTCCTCGCCCTCCAGCTTTTTGGCAAACATCGGCACGAAGGCCGCGTTGAACGCACCTTCGGCAAAGAAACGGCGGAACATATTGGGCAGGCGGAAGGCGGCAACAAACGCGTCCATCACCGGGCCGGGGCCAATGAGCGACAGCAGCAGCACTTCACGCAGGAAGCCAAGCACACGGCTGAGCAGGGTCCAGACCCCAACGGTAAAGAAGCCGGACATAAGACGAATAGGTTTCATTGGGGGAGCCTTAAGTTGCGCTGGGTGATCCCTAGCGCGGCGGCTCATCCGGTGCAATGCGGGGTGATTGGCCATGATGGGCCGCTTACCCCGCTTTGGCGGTACAACGCTTACCCGCCGGTCGGGTAGATAAAGCCGTTAACAGGATAGGTGCTTCCAAAGGCGCCGGGCTGGCTTTCGACCCGTACCGCGGACCAGTCGTTGCTGTCCGACACGTCGATCACGGCCATTTTCAGCGAGACTTCGTTGCGTTTCCAGTTGGCGTGATCCACCCGGATTTCGCGCGGCGAGACGACATCGGACACCACGGCGATATGCCCCATGGGTAGGGAGTTGGTTCCGCTAAACGCCATAACCGCGCCGACCACCGGCTCATCTCCGCGCGGATACAGCCCCTTGGCCTTGTCCCACCACGTTTCCGCGTTGCCGCGAATCTGAATGCCGCTGACATTGCGGGCAAAGGGCACGCACCACACGCGTTGGCCCTTGGCACGCATGTCCTTGGCGGTTTGCACTGCCATGAAGTGACGTTGGGGATTCAAGCCGCCGAAGTCATAGCTTTCTGGCATATCGGGCGTTTTGGCGCAGGCTGCTGTCAAAAGAAGTGTGGCGCAAAGGGCCATAAGGCCCCGGTTCGGCAGTGCTGCGCGTGTGACGCTCATATGTCCCTCATTCATGGAATCCCGCGCTGATGGCGGGTTGTATGGGATTTTGAGGATCCGGCGTCAAAAGCAAAGTGCGGAAATAGCGGGTGGCGAGAAACTGCCGGTAAGACGCATCCAAAGGAACCCTAGCCCTCGGCCCGCTCAACCCCGGCAGCAATCGCTTCGCGTAGGCGTTTTTCCAAGGTCCGCTGTTTGGCCTCGGTATAGTATTTCAGCCCGAACATGTCTTTTACGTAGAAGGTATCGACCACTTGCTCGCCAAAGGTCGCGATCACGGCGTTGGCGATATAGACATTCGAGGCGGCCAAGGTGCGGGTCAGGTCATAGAGAAGGCCGGGCCGGTCACGGGTATCGACCTCGATGATGGTATAGATTTCCGAGCCTTCATTGTCGAAAGTGATATGCGTTGGCACCTTGAAAGCACGTTCGCGTTTCTTGACCTTATCGCGGGACTTCAACGCATCACGGGCGACGATCTCCCCCCGCAGGGTCTTTTCAATCGTGTCGCGCAGGCGGGGCAGGCGCGAGGCTTCATAGGCGTTGCCTTCGCTGTCTTGTATCCAAAAAGCATCGGTCACAAAGCCGTCTTTGGTGGTATAACTGCGCGCGTCGACGACATTGGCTCCGACCAGCGCCAATGCCCCTGCGAGCCGGGCAAAGATGCCGGGGTGATCGGCCATGACAAAGCTGGCGCGCGTGGCGCCGCGATCTTCGTCTGGGTGTAAATCGATGCGGATGTCGTCATTGCCGATGTCGCGCAGCAGTTCTGCAAAGGCGACGTGAGCGGTGACATGCAGACCCTGCCAATAGGGCGGGTAGTGGCGGGCTGTCTCTTGCTGCAAAAGCTTGCGCGGCCAGTCGGAAAGCGCGGCGCGCAGGGCTTTCTTGGCCTCCGCCCCCCGGTTCTCACGGTTGAGGTCTTCAAGCCCGGTTTCAAGTGCCCGTTCGGTCTGGCGATAGAGCGCCCGGATCAGCACCGCTTTCCAATTGTTCCACGTGTTTGGCCCAACGCCGCGAATGTCGCAGACCGTCAGCACACACAGCAGGTCGAGCCGTTTGACCGTCTGCACCGCCTTGGCAAAATCGCGCACCGTGCGCGGATCGGCGATGTCGCGTTTCTGGGCCATGTCGGACATTAGCAGGTGATAGCGCACCAGCCATTCCACGGTATCGACCTCATCACGTTTTAACCCCAGCCGTGGGCCAATGCGCCGCGCGAGTTTGGCCCCGATGATCGAGTGATCCTCAGGCCGCCCTTTGCCGATGTCATGCAGCAGCAGTGCGACGTAAAGCACCTTGCGATTGACCCCGCGTTTCAGGATCGACGAGGCGACGGGCAGTTCTTCTTCCAATTCCCCCTTCTCGATCCGCGCAAGGTTGGCGATGCATTGGATGATATGTTCGTCCACGGTGTAGGAGTGGTACATGTTGAACTGCATCATCGCCACGATGGGCTCAAACTCCGGGATGAAGGCGCCCAAGACGCCCAATTCATTCATCCGCCGCAGGGCGCGTTCGGGATTGCCGTGTTTAAGCAGCAGATCAAGAAAGATGCGCCGCGCTTCGGGGGTGCGGCGCATGTCGTCGTCGATCAAGGCCAGATTTGCCTTGATCAGCCGCATGGCGTCGGGGTGGATTAACATCCCCGTGCGCAGCGCCTCTTCGAAAATGCGCAGCAGGTTCAGTTTGTCTTGCAGAAATTCGTGGTCGTCTTTCACGGCGATGCGGTTGTGCACCACCTGAAACCCTTCGCGCATCTTGGGACGGCGGCGAAAGATGCGCTCCAGCAACGGTTCGGCCTTCATATGTGAGGCTTCCAAACCGCTGACGAAGATGCGTGTTAAATCGCCCACCGCCGTGGCATGGCGGAAATAGGCCTGCATGAAGACCTCGACGCCCCGGCGTCCGCCGATGTCCTGATAGCCCATCGCCTGTGCCACCTGCACCTGCATGTCAAAGGTCAGTTGTTCCGTCGCGCGACCGGCGAGCAGGTGAAGGTGCCCGCGCACCGACCAGAGAAACGCTTCTGCCTCGCGGAAGGTGTCATATTCATCGGCACGGAAAACACCCAGATCGACAAGATCGGCAACCCGGTCAACATCATGAATGAACTTGGCGATCCAAAAAAGCGAATGCAGATCGCGCAGCCCGCCTTTGCCCTCTTTCACGTTGGGCTCGACCACATAGCGCTCACCCTGTTTCAAATGGCGGTTGTCGCGCTCCTCCAGCTTGGCTTCGATAAAGTCTTTCCCGGCGCCCGAAAAAAGATCGTTCTTGAGCCGCTCGGAAAGCTCTTCCGCAAGGGTGATATCGCCGTCGATAAAGCGGTTTTCCAGCAGCGCCGTCTGGATGGTGAAGTCATCCGCCCCAAGACGCAGGCAGTCTTCGATGGTACGGGTGGCGTGGCCGACCTTCAGCTTTAAATCCCAAAGGATATATAGCATCGATTCAATAACGCTCTCAGACCACGCGGTCGCTTTGTAGGGGATCAGGAAGAGCAGATCGACGTCGGAATGCGGGGCCATCTCCCCCCGGCCATAGCCCCCCACGCCTATCATGGCGAGCCGCTCACCCTCGGTCGGGTTTGGATTGGGGTGCAGGACCTGCGTGGCGATCTGTAAGACACAGCGCAGCAGTTGGTCGGTGAGATAGGTATAGGAAGAGGTCATCGCCCGTGCGTCAAAGGGCGATTCAGCAAAGCCCGCGGCAATGGCCTTACGGCCTGCTTGTTGGGCGTCCCGGATAAGGGGGACAATCTCACCCCGCAGCGCGGTACCTTCCAGCGTGCTGTCGCGCTGCGAGAGTGCCTGCCAGATCGCCGCGTCGTTAAAGATCTGGTCGGGCGCGCAGATCAGGCGCGGGTGTCGACGCGCGCCTGATGTTGTTGTCGGTTTCGCTAGGTCCAATTCAGAAACCAGCTCCGCCAAAGCCGCGTGGCGCTGGGTCCAGCACGACGACACGGCTATTGCGGATCGTGGCTACGGCCAGCGCACGCTCGTTGGTGCCGTCCCGGCGCAGACGGAAGATGCCGCTGGCGCCTTGGAAACCCGCTCCTTGGGTCAGTGCCGCCCCGGTGAGCGCATTGGATTTGCCACCCTTCACCAAAGACCCAATCGCCGCGATCCCGTCAAAGGCCAGCCCGGCCAAAGGATGGGGCTCGCTGCCATAGGCCGCCTTATAACGGATGGAGAAAGCACCACTCGCCGCTGTGTCAGGCAGGGCAAACCAGCCGCCCTGTACGCCGGGCAGAGCCAGCGTTTGCTGCGGGATGTCCCAACGGGTCAGACCTACATACTGCGTGGTTGCAGACTGAATGCCGGCCTGGGGAAGAAGCTCTGCGAAAAGCGGCAAGGCGCTAGCTGAGGAAGTGGTGAGGAACAGCGCATTCGCATCGCTGCCTTCGATGGTCGCTTTAACCCGCGGCACGGCGGCCACGACCGATTCTTGGCTCAGCGCATAGTCAACGGTGCCCGCCAGCGTCGCGCCATTGGCGCTGATCGCCTGCACGATCGCATCGCGGCCCAATTGACCGGCAAGGTCTTGGCCATGCAGGACAACCATTTTGTCCTTGCCGTTGCGCTTGGCAAAGCTGACCAAACGGTTGGCGGTATTGGCAAAGGTCGGCCCGAGCACGAAGACATTGCCACCTGCAATGGTCGGATTGTTGGAGAAAGAGATCACATTGACGCCGGAGGAGGCAACCGCCACCCCGGCCGCATTGGCCGCTTCGCCGTAAACCGGCCCGAGGATAATTTTAGCCCCCTCATTCACCGCCTGAGAGGCCGCGGCGGCGGCTTTGCTGGCATTGCCCGCGGTGCCGTAGACGCGCAGATCAATCTGGACCCCACCCAGATCACGCATGGCAAGACGCGCCGCGTTCTCAAGGTTCTTGGCCAGCAGCTCATCGCTGGCAGAGCCGCCACGCGGCACCAAAAGCGCGACCGGTACGGGGGCCGAAGGATCAATGCTTGGGCCGCCAGAATTGGCGCCGCCGATGGCAACTGGCTGACAAGCCGCCAGAATGACCGCGAAGAGAGGCAGCAAAAGCAAGTGCATCTTCTTGCGGAAGGCTCGGAAACAGGCAATCATTTGTATTCACTCCCCGGTGGTGGCAAGACGACGACGGTCGCCGGAACATGGCCGCGATCATAGTCACTGCGAAAGGCGGGTCCAGCGTTGAAATTCCTCAAGACAGAGCTAGCCCCGGGACTTTATTTCGTGGGCGTCCCAATTGGCACCGCGCGCGATATCACGCTGCGCGCGCTGGACACGCTCGCCTCGGCAGATCTGCTGGCGGCGGAGGACACCCGTAGCCTGCGCCGACTGATGGAAATTCACGGGGTGCCGCTAGAGGGGCGCAGGGTGATCGCCCTGCACGACCACAGCGGCACTTCGGTGCAAGAGCGGCTTATCGCAGCAATCAGAGAAGGAAAATCGGTGGCCTATGCGTCAGAGGCAGGGATGCCCCTGATCGCCGACCCCGGCTTTGAGTTGAGCCGTGCCGCCGCCGAGGCCGGGGTGATGCTGACCTGCGCGCCGGGGCCCTCGGCCGTGCTGACCGCGCTGGCGCTGGGCGGCTTGCCGACGGACGCATTTTTCTTTGCGGGTTTTCTGCCCAATAGCAAATCCGCCCGGATCGCGGCGCTGGAAAAGCTGCGCGACGTGCCCGGGACGCTGGTTTGTTACGAATCGCCGAAACGACTTGGGGCGATGCTGCGCGACGCGGCCACCGCACTGGGCGCGGGGCGCAAGGCTGCGATGTGCCGGGAGTTGACCAAGAAATTTGAGGAGATCCAGCGCGACACGCTCGAAAATCTTGCAGAGATCTATCAAGCCCAAGCACCAAAAGGCGAAGTGGTCGTGTTGATTGATCGAGGCCGTTCAGACTCTGTTAATCAACTTGATCTAGAAACTGACCTACAACGGGCGCTGAAGGAACTGTCAATGCGTGACGCTGTCGATTTGGTGGCACAGGCCCATGGCCTGCCACGGCGGCAAGTTTATCAAGCGGCATTGGCGCTCGGCAAGGGTTAGGACAGAGATCGGAGTAATGTAGATGGCGCAGGGTGATACAGGAACGATGCGAATTCCGGCCAAACGCCAACGGGGTCGCATGGCCTATCACGCCGGGATCGCCGCCGAGAATAGGATCGCGCAAGACTACGAAAGGCGGGGCTTTGCCATTGCCCGCCGCCGCTGGCGGGGTCGCGCCGGAGAAATTGATTTAATCCTACGCGATGGAGCCGCCTTAATCTTTGTCGAAGTGAAGCAAAGCCGAAGTTTCGCGCGCGCCGCGGAGAGCCTTTCTGCCCGACAGATGCAGCGCATTTACCGCTCTGCCGAAGAATTCCTGGCGGGCGAGCCTGCCGGTAGCCTGACTGAAGTGCGTTTTGATGTGGCGCTTGTCGATGGGCAGGGGGCTACGGAAATCATTGAAAACGCCTTTGGCCACGGCTGACCCATTGCGCATAGGCCCCTGCTGCGCCATCTAAGAAGCGATCCCAAAAGCCTGCACCGTCGGTCCGGGTCGGGTCACCATAGAGGTTAGCAGCGGGAGACGCCGATGAAGATCGCCTTTCAAATGGACCCGATCGGGGACGTGAATATCAACGCCGACAGCAGCTTCCGGCTGGCCGAAGAGGCGCAGGCGCGCGGGCATGAGTTGTTCTTTTATACACCCGATCATTTGGCCTACCAAGAGGGGCGGATTACGGCGCGGGGCTATGACTTTACCGTGCAGCGCGTACAGGGCGACCACGCCCAGTTCGGAGAAGAGCGAGAGGTCGATCTGGCCGACTTCGACGTGGTTTGGCTGCGCCAAGACCCGCCTTTCGACATGCATTACATTACCTCGACCCATCTGCTGGACCGGTTGAAACAAACCACTTTGGTGGTCAACGATCCTTTCTGGGTGCGCAATTACCCCGAGAAGCTCTTGGTTCTCGACTTCCCGCATCTGACGCCGCCCACAACGATCGCGCGCGATCTATCGACCATCAAAGCGTTCAAAGCGAAACATGGCGATGTGATCCTAAAGCCGCTCTATGGCAATGGCGGCGCCGGGGTGTTCCGGCTTGACGCCAATGACCGCAACCTCACCTCACTGCATGAATTGTTCACCGGTTTCTCGCGGGAACCGCTGATCGTTCAAAAATTCCTGCCGGCCGTGTCGAAAGGCGACAAGCGGGTCATCCTTGTGGATGGTGAGGCTGTGGGCGCAATCAACCGCGTTCCGGCGGAGGGGGAGACGCGGTCGAACATGCATGTCGGCGGGCGGCCTGAGAAGGTCGGGCTGACTGAGCGCGATCTTGAAATTTGCGCGGCGATCGGTCCTTTGCTGAAAGAGAAAGGTCAAATTTTTGTCGGTATCGATGTGATCGGCGACTACCTGACTGAAATCAATGTCACCTCTCCCACAGGCATTCAGGAACTGGAACGGTTCGACGGGGTGAACATCGCGGGGAAAATCTGGGAGGCGATCGAGGCCCGTCGCGGGTGAGCCTGCGCCAGCATTTTTTGAATCGCTGCCTGCGTCTGGCAGAGAAACCTCTGCTGGCGCGTGCAAACCCTCAACTCCTGCGGGCAGCGATGGAGATGCAAGCGCGGCTCTTTTTCAAGGGGCCGCGCGAAGTGGCCGCCGAATGGCGGGACTTGCCGGGGGCGGGATCGGCGCTTTGGCTTATACCACAGCGCCCTCCCACGGGCAGCGTGATCCTATACATCCATGGTGGCGGATTTGTCTTCGGCAGCCCGGAAACCCACCGCGCCATGGTCGCGCGTCTGGCGCTGCTGACCGGCGCGCAGGCGGTGCTGCCCCGCTATGCGCGGGTGCCGGAGGTGTCCTTTCCCAAACCTGCCGAAGACGTTCGCGCCGCTTGGGAGGCGCTGCGCCAGCTGGGCATCGCGGCGCGGGATATCGTGATCGGCGGCGACAGTGCGGGTGGTGCTTTGGTCTTTGACCTGTTGGCACAGCTTTGCCGCGAAGGGTCGGCACTGCCCGCGGGAGCTTTCGGGCTTTCCCCTCTGTTGGACATGACCTTTTCGGGGTCAAGTTTCACGCAGAACGCCGAGAATGACGTGCTGCTGCCCGCAGCCCGTGCGGCTGAGATGGCGCGGCTATATCTTCAAAATCAAAGCCCGGAAAACCCGCGCGCCAGTCCGCTCTTCGCTGAATTCGATGGCGCGCCGCCGGTTTGGCTCACCGTGAGTGACAGCGAAATTCTGCGCGATGACAGCCGTCGTTTTGCGGCCCGCCTGCGGAATGCACGCGTGTCTGTCACTATCGAGGAGGTTCATGATCTGCCGCATGTCTGGCCGCTGTTTCAGAACCACCTGCCGGAGGCGCGCGAGACCCTTGCGACCCTCGCCGATTGGATTAACGCCCTGCCGCCGGGTCAGGCAGGCGAAAGCTGATCGCTTCGGCCATATGGGGGCGGCGTACGTCGGCTGCCCCCTCTAAATCAGCGATGGTACGTGCCACGCGCATCACCCGGTGATAGCCGCGTGCAGAGAGGCGAAAGCGCTCTGCCGCGCGGTGCAGCAGGTCACGCGCTTCCACATCCGGGCTGACCACAGTTTCGAGCAGCGCGCCCGCTGCATCGGCATTGGCCGACATGCCTTCATGTCCGGCATAGCGCGTCGTCTGCACCGCCCGCGCAGCGGCGACCCTCGCGGCGACCTCGGATGAGCCTTCGCCGCTGGGCGGCAGGTTGAGGTCGCTGTAGCTTACCGGGGGGACATCGACGCGCAGGTCAAAACGGTCCATCAGCGGGCCTGAGATGCGGCCCATATAGTCTTCGCCGCAGGCTGGAACGCGGGCGCAGGCGCGGGCCGGATCGGGCAGGTATCCGCATTTGCAGGGGTTCGCTGCGGCCACGAGCATGAACCGGCAGGGGTATTTTATGTGGGCGTTGGCGCGCGCGATCATCACCTCTGAGGTCTCGATGGGTTGGCGCAGGGTTTCGAGGACCGTCCGGTTGAATTCAGGAAATTCATCCATGAAAAGCACGCCGTTATGCGCCAGTGATACCTCCCCCGGGCGCGCCTGCCGTCCGCCGCCGATGATGGCGGCCATGGAGGCGGTGTGATGCGGCTCGCGAAAAGGGCGACTGCGGGAAATGCCGCCTTCGTCGAGCAACCCTGCGAGGGAATGGATCATCGAGGTCTCAAGCGCCTCGGTCGCGGTGAGCGGCGGCAGGATGCCCGGCAGCCGCGCCGCCAGCATGGACTTGCCCGAGCCCGGCGTGCCGACCAACATCAGATGGTGCCGCCCGGCGGCGGCGATCTCCAGCGCCCGTTTGGCCCGCTCCTGACCTTTGACTTCGCGCAAATCGCGGCCTGCTGCGATTAACGGCACCTCCCCCGGCTCTGCGGGAGTGATTGGCACTTGGCCTGTGTAATGGCGGACGACATCGCCCAAATTGGCGGCGGCGATGACCTGTGTTTTACCCACCCAAGCGGCCTCTGCCCCTGATCCTGTGGGGCACAAAAGGCTGCGGTCGTGGGTGGCAGCGGCCATGGCTGCGGGAAGGGCGCCGACGACGGGCATGAGCGTTCCGTCGAGCGAAAGCTCCCCCAAAGCCACGACGTTTTGCGTGATATCATCCGGCAGGATGTCCAGCGCCGACAGAAGTGCGAGTGCGATGGGCAGGTCGAAATGGCTGCCTTCTTTTGGAAGGTCGGCGGGGGAGAGGTTCACGGTGATGCGTTTCGACGGCAAGGCGATGGCCATGGCGCTGAGCGCAGTACGCACCCGGTCGCGCGCTTCTGACACGGCTTTGTCCGCCAGCCCCACGATGGAGAAACCGGGCAGACCCGCAGTCACCGCACATTGCACCTCGACGATGCGCGCCTCGACCCCCTGAAATGCGACCGTATAGGCCCGCGATACCATCGCCTGTTCTCCCGCCTTGCTATGGTTAATCGGTAGGCAAGACGGGTTTAGGAATGGTTAACGCAGGTCTCAGTCAGGCGACTGGCCAGTTCCGTTTGGGCAGGCCAAGCTCATAGGGGAACGGGTCATATTTGGTTTCCAGCCCTGCGGCGCGCCATGCCTTAAAGGCCGGATCATTGATCGTGGCCTCGCAATAGGCCCGCGCCTCCGACGAGACGGGGAGGTCGTAGCCGACGATCCGTGCCGCGACCGGGGCATAGAACACATCGGCGAGCGAGTAGGCCCCGAAAAGCCACGGCCCTGCGCTGCGCTGCTGGCTGCGGGCATGGCGCCAGAGATCTTCGATGCGCTCTAAATCCTGCCGGGTGTCGGCATCCGGTTCGAACCCGTCCCACACATGTTGCAACTGCATCGGGCAGGCCCCGCGCAGCGCGCCGAAACCGGAGGCCATCGCAGCGCATAGCCAACGTGCTGTGGCGCGGGCAGCGGGATCGGCGGGCCATAGCCCGGCGTCAGGATGCCGTTCGGCCAGTGTTTCAGCCATGGCAAGCGTCTCTCCTACCACTGTGCCGTCGGGCAGACGCAGGACAGGCACCAGCCGCGCCGGGGCGAGCGGGGCGAGCGGGGCGAGGTCATCGGCCATGGTCCCGCTGTAAAGACCAACCAGATGCGCGCGGTAAGGCAGATCGAAGTTCTCAAGCATCAGCCACCCCCTAAGGGACCAACTGGAGAAGGTGCGATCGCCGATATAAAGATCATATGTCATGGGCGAAATTAGGCAGAAGAAGGTCGCCAAGCAAAGCTCTTTATGCGGCGATGTTGGCTATGGGGTATGATTAATTCCGTTGATCCGCCAAGTACCGCGGTCGTGCACCAAATGTGTGACCGAGAGGTTGTCGATCTTATGGGCCATCGCCTCAAGCGGGCCGCCACCTTGGGCCTGCTGAACCTGTGTGAGTATTACCCCAAAATGCGCCACGGCGATCACATGGGCGTTTGGATGGGCCGCGTTAATCTGCGCGACCACCCCGTCGACGCGCGCTTTGGTCTGATTCCAACTTTCCCCATCGGGGGCCGCGACATCACCGGGGGTCTCCCAATAGGCGCGGCTTAGGTCGGGATCGCGCGCGGCGACTTCGGAAAAATGCAGCCCGTCCCACGCGCCGAAATGCAGCTCTCGCAGTCCATGTTCATGGGGCAGACGAAGACGGGAGGGCAGGGACAGCGCATCTGCCGTATGCACCGCGCGGATCAGGTCCGAGGACACGAGCAGCGCCTCATTGGGCAGGTGCAGGTTCAACCGTGCGAGGCGGGGGGCATCGGAAAGGTCAGCCGGGACATCCCGCCAGCCGACGAAGTTTTTTTCATGGGTTGGGCCGTGGCGCACCCAGTGCCAAATGGTCACGGCAGTTCACCTTTCAGCAGTTGCGGCAGGCCAACGACGACCTGCACCACGGTTTCCGCCTCCGCCGCCAGTGCGATATTCAACCGCCCCTGCGCCTCGCGGAACTGACGGGCCATGGCGTTGTCGGGCACGATGCCTTGGCCGACCTCGTTAGAGACGATGACCCAATGGGGCGCGCAGCCGCGCAGGGCATCCAAAAGCTGCGACTGCGCCGCGTCGAGATCACTGCCTTCCATGAGATGATTGCTCAGCCACATCGTCGCGCAATCGATCAGCACAATTTCGCCAGCGGGGAGTTCCGCCAGCGGCGCGGACAGATCAAGCGGGCATTCGACGGTGCGCCAGCCCGTATCGCGTCTTGCTTGATGTTTGTTCACACGTTCTTGAACTTCATCATCCCAGATGCGTCCGGTGGCGAGGTAAGTCTTTGGCATACCGGTGTTATTCACGAGCGCTTCCGCCCATTCCGACTTGCCTGAGGCCGCCCCGCCTAGGGCAAAGGTAGTTCTAGGCAACATCTTCTCACCAAATATTTGAACCAAATGGCATGTCTCTGCGTATCTCCACCAAAGGCTCATCACAAGGTGCGCCGCGCATTTCTCAAGGGGGATATACAAATGTCATTGCAGACTGCTCGCGAATTTTCACTCACCCGCACCGCCATGAAAGCCGAATTGCTGGACGCTGAAACCGAGTTGCAACTGGCCTATGCGTGGCGTGATCAGCGGGACGAGGCCGCGCTGCATCGTCTGATCACCGCCTATATGCGCCTGGCAATCTCGATGGCTGGCAAGTTCAAACGCTACGGCGCGCCGATGAACGATCTGATTCAAGAGGCGGGTCTCGGCTTGATGAAAGCCGCCGACAAATTTGACCCCGACCGGGGCGTGCGGTTCTCGACCTATGCGGTTTGGTGGATCAAAGCGAGCATCCAAGACCACGTGATGCGCAATTGGTCCATGGTGCGGACCGGTTCGACTTCTTCGCAGAAATCCCTGTTCTTCAACATGCGCCGCGTGCAGGCCCGGTTGGAGCGTGAGGCTTCGGCAATGGGAGAGACACTCGACAAACACCAGTTGCGCCAGATGATTTCGACCGAGATTGGCGTACCGTTGCATGACGTCGAGATGATGGAAGGGCGGCTGTCTGGCTCTGACTACTCTCTTAATGCCACTCAGTCTGCTGAGGATGAGGGCCGCGAGTGGATTGAGGCCTTGGCCGATGAGAGTGCGCAGGCGGCTGAACGCGTCGAAGAGCAGCATGATACGGCGCAACTGCGCAATTGGCTGCTGACCGCAATGCAAGGGCTGTCTGAGCGCGAACAGTTCATTGTCCGCGAGCGTAAACTGCGCGATCCATCGCGCACGCTGGAGAGCCTTGGAGATGAGTTGAGCCTCAGCAAAGAGCGGGTGCGTCAGCTCGAAGCTGCGGCTTTCGGTAAAATGCGGAAATCGCTTGAATTGCAATCGCGTGAGGTCTTTGCCTTTCTGGCCTGATCCTGCAGAGTGATGCCCGCCGGGGCTGGCAGATTGTTACGCCCCGGATTAAGGTCTCCTGAACGCAAACGGGGGGCCTTTATGCTGTCGGGCAAACATATTCTGCTGATCATCGGCGGGGGGATCGCTGCGTATAAATCGCTTGATTTGATCCGGCGTTTGCGCGAACGCGGGGCCAAGGTAACCCCAGTTCTGACCCGCGCGGGCGAGGAATTTGTCACACCGCTCTCCGTCTCAGCCCTGACCGGGGTGAAGGTCTTTCGCGATCTCTTTGACCTTGGTGATGAGGCCGAGATGGGCCACATTCAACTTAGCCGCGCGGCTGACTTGCTGGTGGTCGCCCCCGCCACGGCAGATCTGATGGCAAAGATGGCACAGGGCGCGGCGAATGATCTCGCGTCGACCCTGCTTTTGGCCACCGACACACCAGTTCTGCTGGCGCCTGCAATGAATGTGCGCATGTGGCAGCACCCCGCGACGCAGCGCAACATTGCCACCCTGCGCGGCGATGGCATCACCATGGTCGGCCCGAATGACGGCGACATGGCCTGCGGTGAATACGGGCCGGGACGGATGGCCGAACCACTTGAAATCGCGACCGCAATCGAGGCGAAGCTCGGCGATGGGCCGCTGAAGGGCAAACGCATCCTCGTCACTTCAGGCCCCACGCATGAGCCGATCGACCCGGTGCGTTATATCGCCAACCGTTCCTCTGGCGCGCAGGGCACGGCCATTGCGCGCGCGCTTGTGGCTCTGGGGGCAGAGGTCGTCTTTGTCACCGGTCCGGCAGAGGTTACCCCTCCCGCAGGGGTTGAAGTGGTGCCCGTACAAACCGCACAACAGATGATGCAAGCGGTTGAGGCAGCATTGCCTGCTGATGCCGCTGTTTTCGCCGCGGCGGTGGCCGATTGGCATGTGGTGGGGGCAGGGGACCGCAAGTTGAAGAAATCCAAGGATGGGCTCCCCAGCCTGTCCTTTGCCGAAAACCCCGATATTCTGAAAACCATAAGCCAGCGCAGCGCAGGCCGGCCCGCACTGGTCGTGGGTTTCGCGGCAGAGACGGACGATGTGCTGGCCCATGCCACAGCCAAACGCGCGCGGAAGGGGTGTGATTGGATCGTCGCCAATGATGTCTCTCCCGCCACCGGCATCATGGGCGGCAGTGAGAACGCCGTGACGCTGATCACCGGCGCCGGCGCTGAGGATTGGCCGCGCATGGGGAAAGATGCAGTGGCCGCGCGCCTTGCCGAACGTATCGCCGCGGCGCTGGCTTGAGGGGGACGCTATGACCACGATCAAACTCTGTTGGGCCGATGGCGCGGACCGCAGCCTGCCACTGCCCGCCTATGAAAGCGCGGGGGCGGCGGGCGCGGACCTGCGGGCCAACCTGCCCGGCGGCGCTGTCACCTTGGCCCCCGGCGCGCGGGCGCTGGTTTCAACCGGGTTGCATATGGCGATCCCGCAGGGGTTCGAGGTGCAGGTCCGCCCGCGCTCGGGGTTGGCGCTGAAACATGGGATTACCTTGATCAACAGCCCCGGCACCATCGACAGCGATTATCGTGGCGTGGTTGGGGTGATCCTTGGCAATACCGGAGAGGCGCCGTTTGTCGTGGAACACGGTATGCGCATCGCGCAGATGGTGGTGGCCCCGGTGGTGCAGGCGGGGTTCGATCTGGCCGACAACCTTGATGAGACGTCACGCGGTACGGGCGGTTTTGGCTCAACGGGGGCAGTCTGATGCTGGCGGTTCTGATCATTGCCGTAGCGCTTTGGTTCGGCGGTGGGTTCCTCGGCCTGCCCCGCGGCCTGCGGGTGGGGCTGATCGCGGTAATGTATCTGGCCTTGGTCGGGCTGCATCTGTCCTTTCCAGTAGGCCATCCGCTGCGCCTTGCGACCGGTGGAAGTGCTGCACCGTGGCTGCTACTCGGCGGCTTTGTCGTGCTGGTGGTGCTATACCGGCAGGGGCTGCGGACCCTGCGCACCCGCGCCACGCCGCGCGAAGCGGTCCCGACGTCGGGCAGTTTTTCCGACAGCGAGTTGAACCGCTATGCCCGCCACATTGTCTTGCGCGAGGTCGGCGGGGCCGGGCAGAAGGCGCTGAAGAATGCCAAAGTGCTGGTGGTGGGGGCAGGGGGCCTCGGCGCGCCCGCGCTGCAATATCTCGCGGCGGCGGGAGTGGGCACCATCGGGGTGATTGACGATGACAAAGTGGAGAACGCCAATCTTCAACGGCAGGTGATCCACAAGGACGCCGCCATCGGCACGCCCAAGGTCTTCTCTGCTCAGGCCGAGATGCTGGCGCAGAACCCGCATATTACCGTACGCACCTACCACCGCCGCTTGACTGACGAGATCGCCGCCGAACTGGTGGCCGACTATGACCTCGTGCTCGACGGCGCCGACAATTTCGACACCCGCTACCGCGTCAACGCCGCCTGTGTCGCGACGGGCGTGCCGCTGATCTCGGGTGCGCTCAGCCAGTGGGAGGGGCAGTTGAGCGTTTTCGACCCCGCCCGCGGCGCGCCCTGCTATCGCTGCATCTTCCCCGAAGCGCCCGCAGCCGGGCTTGCGCCCTCTTGCGCCGAGGCCGGGGTGATCGGGCCGCTGCCCGGCGTGATCGGCACGATGATGGCGCTGGAGGCGGTGAAGCTCATCACCGGCGCGGGCAGCGTGCTGCGCAGCGATATGATGATCTACGACGGGCTTTATGGTGAGACTCGCAAGATTGGTCTGAAGCGGCGGAAGGGCTGCGAAACCTGCGGCGGGTGATTGCAAGTCTCTGCCCCGCGCCCCATCTTGGGCGCGAAGGAGACATTCATGACAAATCCGCTGCTGGCCGACTGGGACACCCCCTTCGGCATCGCCCCCTTTAATCGCATTTCCGACGAGGATTTCGCCCCCGCGTTGGACGAGGCGCTCTCCGCCCACCGGGCCGAGATCGACGCCATCGCCGACAATTCCGAAGACCCCACATTCGCCAATACCATCGAGGCCCTGGAAGCCTCGGGTGAGGCGCTCGACAAGGTTCTGAGCGTCTTCTTCACCGTTGCGGGCGCCGACAGCAACCCCAAGCGCGAGGCTCTGCAGCGCGACTTCTCGCCCAAGCTCGCCGCGCATCAATCGGCGATTTCGGGCAATGCCAAGCTTTTCGCGCGGATCGCTGCCGTTTGGGATGCGCGGGATGATCTGGGTCTGACCGAGGAACAGGCGCGGGTGCTGATGCTGTCCCATCGTGGCTTCGTCCGCTCCGGCGCGGCGCTGAGCGGCGATGCGGCCAAACGCATGAAAGAGATCAAGGCACGGCTTGCTGTGCTGGGGACGCAGTTCACCCAGAACCTGCTGGCCGATGAGCGGGCGTGGTTCATGCCACTGGGTGAAGGTGATCTGACCGGCCTGCCCGATTTCGTGATCGACACCGCTCGGGCGGCGGGTGAAGAAAAGGCGGCGGACGGTCCTGTGGTCACGCTGTCGCGCTCGCTGATCGTGCCTTTCCTGCAATTTTCGGACCGTCGTGACCTGCGCGAGAGGGCTTTTCGCGCGTGGGAAGCACGTGGTGCAAACGGCGGGGAGACCGACAACCGCGAGATTGCCGCCGAGACGCTTGCCCTGCGCAAGGAACGTGCAACGCTTTTGGGCTATGAGAATTTCGCGGCCTTTAAGCTGGAAACCGAAATGGCTAAAACACCTGAGGCTGTGCGCGACCTGCTGATGTCGGTCTGGAAACCGGCCAAGGCGCAGGCCGACGCCGATGCCGAGGTGCTGACCGCGCTGATGCGTGAGGGCGGGGTGAATGGCGCGCTGGAGCCGTGGGACTGGCGCTACTACGCCGAGAAACGCCGCGCGGCCGAACATGACCTCGATGAAGCGGCGCTGAAGCCCTACTTCCAACTCGATCGGATGATCGACGCGGCCTTTGACTGTGCCAACCAGTTGTTCGGGCTGGAGTTCGCGCCCCTCAACGTGCCGCTCTACCACCCCGACTGCCGGGCGTGGGAAGTGACTCGAGGCGGCAAGCATGTGGCGGTCTTCATTGGCGATTATTTCGCGCGCGGCTCAAAACGCTCGGGCGCTTGGTGCTCGGCCATGCGGTCGCAGGCGAAGTTCCCCCGTCAGCAGGCCCCCGTAGTGATCAACGTCTGCAACTTCGCCAAGGGCGATCCGGCGCTGCTGTCCTACGACGACGCGCGCACGCTGTTTCACGAGTTCGGCCACGCGCTGCACCAGATGCTGTCGGATGTGACCTACGAAAGCGTCAGCGGCACTTCCGTGGCGCGCGACTTCGTGGAGCTGCCCAGCCAGCTTTATGAGCATTGGCTGGATCAGCGTGAGGTCTTGCAAAAATTCGCCACACATGCCCGCACTGGTGAAGCGATGCCGGGTGAGATGTTGGAAAAGGTGTTGAAGGCCGCGACCTTCGACATGGGGTTCCAGACGGTGGAATACATCGCCTCGGCGCTTGTGGACCTGGAGTTCCATGACGGTGAGCCGCCTGCCGATCCGATGGCGAAACAGGCTGAGGTTCTCGACAGCATCGGCATGCCGCAGGCGATCCGCATGCGCCACGCCACGCCGCAATTCGCGCATGTATTCTCGGGCGATGGCTATTCCAGCGCCTATTACAGCTACATGTGGTCCGAGGTGATGGACGCCGACGCCTTCGCCGCCTTCGAGGAAGCGGGCGGGGCCTTTGACGCGGAACGCGCCGAGGCGTTGGAGACGCATATCCTTTCGACCGGCGGCAGCCGTGATCCGGCGGAACTTTACACCGCGTTCCGGGGTCGCCTTCCGGGGGTTGAGGCGCTGCTCAAGGGGCGGGGGTTGGTCGCCTGAGCACCACCGCAACCGGGGGTCAATACCCCCGGTCGCGGTCCACCAGATGCAGCAGGGGCTCGCCGGCCTCGCTGCGGCGGATGTTCTCTGCGATCACTTCCGAGGCGGTGCCGTTGCGCGTGGCGGCGGCAATATGCGGGGTCACGGTGACGCGTGGATGTGCCCAATAGGGGTGGTCGTCGGGCAGCGGCTCTACCCGGAACACATCCAGCGTCGCATGGGCGATTTGGCCGCTGTCGAGCGCGGCAAGCAAGGCGTCATCGTCAATCAACGGCCCGCGACCGGGGTTGATGATGAAAGCCCCTTTCGGCATCTGCGCCAAGGTCTCCGCATTTATAACGTTCTGCGTGGCGGGTGTATCGGGCATCAGGAGCACGGCGATATCGGCCCGCTGCAACGCTTCGGTAAGACCAGTATCACCATGTAGACAGCGCACACCCTCCACCGCCTTTTGGCTGCGTGACCAGCCGCTGACATCAAAACCCAGACCCACCAGAGCCTCGGCCACAGCCTGACCAAGCGCGCCGAGCCCAAAGATCGTCACACCGCGCTCCCGCGCCAGCGGTTGATCGCGCGGCTCCCATTTCGCGTCCCGTCGGGTGATGTCGATATCCAGCCCCAGATGATAGCGCAGCACATGGCCGGTCACCCATTCCACCATGCCCTGCGTCAGGCCGAAATCGACCATACGGGCCAGCGGGATTTTGAGGGTCTCATTGCCCGTGATCGCCTCCACCCCGGCCCATAGGTTCAGCACCGCCTTGGCCCGGGTATAGGGCGCGAAATCTTGCAAATCGCTGTTGGGCGCATAGACGATGTAATCCACTTCTTCGGGCGGCAGATCGGTGGCCAGTTTGAACTCCCGCCCCGGCAGTGCGTCGGTCAGGGCGCGGGTCAGGGGCGCCTCATAGCCGGTCCAACGTTCGGCCTTGGCGGCGAAGAGAATATTGATTGTCATAAGTTACCTCGGTCTATGTACGTGCGCCGATTGCACAAAACCGAAGGCCAAAAGCAGCACTAGCATGGCAGAGCCACCGTAGCTCACCATCGGTAGCGGCACGCCGACCACGGGTGCCAGCCCCATGACCATCGACATGTTAACGGCGAAAAAGAGAAAGAAGTTCAGCGCGATGCCCAGCGTCAGCAAGCTGGAAAACCGGTCCTTGTTCTTCACTGCTGAGGCCACGCAGAACAGGATAATCAGCGCATAGAGCCCCAGTAGAGAGACGCCGCCGACAAAGCCAAACTCTTCGGCCAGCGTGGTAAAGATAAAGTCGGTGTGTTTCTCAGGCAGGAAGTTCAGCCGCGACTGCGTGCCTTGCATATAGCCACGTCCGGCCCAACCGCCCGAGCCGAGCGCGATCTTAGATTGGGTGATGTGATAGCCCGCCCCCAGCGGATCCTGACTGGGGTCGAGAAAGGTATCGATGCGGCGATATTGGTAGTCTTTCAACAACTGCCACGGGGTGCCGCGCGACTGAAACACGGCGGTGACCAGCCCGATGCCGGCGGTGATAACGGCGGCGAAATAGGCCCAATGGACGCCCGCCAGAAACATCAACCCGCCCCCGGCCGTGAGCAGTAGGATCGAGGTGCCGAGGTCGGGCTGTTTCAGCACCAGCGCCGTTGGTACCACGATGATCAGGATCGGCAGCAACACCCAGAAGGGGCGAGAGACCTTCTTGATCGGCAGCCAGTCGTAATAGGCGGCCAGAAACAGCACCAGCGTGATTTTCATCAATTCCGAGGGCTGGAGCCGCATAAATCCAATGTCGATCCAGCGCTGCGCCCCCATGCCGACAGAGCCGAAAAGCTCAACCGCGACCAGCAGTACCAGCGTCGCCCCATAGGCCACGCCCGAAAGGTTACGCCACAGCCAGATCGGCACCATCGCCACGGTGAACATGATCGCCATGCCGATGCCAAAACGCTTCATCTGCGGCTCGGCCCAGGGTGAGAATGACCCGCCCGCGACGGAGTAGAGCATCAAAAAACCAACGCCCGCGACACTGGCCAGTAGGATTGCCAGCGGCCAGTTCATAAAGAGGATTTTGCGCAGGCCGGTGGGGACGGATTTGACCGTATGCTCAAGATAGCTCATGCCTGATCTTCACCCTCCACGCTGGCCGAGGTTTCGGGCGCGGTGTTGCGCAGTTCTTCTTGCTGAGTGGCAATGCGCCCCCGGTCGGAGGAGGGATAGGCCTCAAGCGGGGGTTCGCCCCCGGCCATGGCCTGCAACATCACGTCACGCGCAATCGGCGCGGCAGCGGTCGAGCCGCCACCGCCGTGTTCCACCAGCACGCAAGCCGCGTACTTCGGCTTGTCGTAAGGTGCAAAGCAGACGAAAAGCGCGTGGTCGCGGCGTTCCCACGGCAGGTCGGCGTTGCTGGTCACACCGCGGGCACGCTCGGCGGCGGTGATGTTGCGCACCTGACTGGTGCCGGTTTTGCCTGCCATGCGCATGGTGTCGTCGATGATGCGGCTGCGATAGCCGGTGCCGCGGCGATCATTGACCACGTCGTACATCGCCTTGCGCAACTGACGCAGGTTGTTTTCGTTCAGGCCCATCGGCTCGCCCGCGCCGCTGGGCTGCTCCACCCCATCGATAGATTTAATCAGCCGCGGCGTGACTGCGCGCCCCGTGGCGATCCGCGCGCTCATCACCGCAAGTTGCAGGGGGGAGGAGAGGGTGAAGCCCTGCCCGATGGAAGCGTTGACCGTGTCACCGACGACCCACTCTTCGCCGCGGGCCGAGCGTTTCCATTGCTTCGTCGGTGCCAGCCCTCCCGCCACCGAAGAGAGCGCCAGATCATGTTTGATTCCAAGGCCAAAGCGGTTGGACATGGCAGTAATCTTCTCGATACCCACCTTCACAGCCAGATCGTAGTAATAGACGTCGCAGGATTGCTTGAGCGAATCCTGAAGGTTCACCCAGCCATGGCCCGCGCGTTTCCAACAGTGAAACCGACGCCCCGCGACCTCCAGATGGCCGGGGCAATAGACCGTTTCATCCGGGGCGACGATGCCCTCTTCGATGGCGGCAAGGGCGACGATCATCTTGAAGGTCGAGCCGGGCGGGTAGGTGCCCTGCACGGGTTTGTTCACAAGCGGGCGGTATTTGGAATTCAGCAGCGGGTTGTAATCCGCCGAAGAGATGCCGCCGATAAAGAGGTTCGGGTCATAGCTGGGCGATGAGGCAAGTGCCGCCAGATCGCCATTCTCGCAGTCGATGATGACCACGGCGGCGCTTTCCTCGCCCAGACGGGCCTGTACATAGCGTTGCAGATTGGCGTCGACGGTCAATTGCAGATCGGCCCCGGCCTGACCTTCGCGTCGCTCCAGCTCGCGCATCACCCGGCCAGTGGCGTTCACCTCGACGTGTTTGGTGCCCGCAGAGCCGCGCAGCAGGCTTTCTGCGCGGGCTTCGACGTTGATCTTGCCGATTTGGAAACGAGGAATGCGCAACACCTGATCGGGGTCTTCCAGCGCATCAAGGTCGGCTTGGCTCACCCGGCCCACGCGTCCCACCACATGCGCAAAATCCGCGCCGCGCGGGTAGACGCGGGTCAGGCCAACCTCGGGCGTGACGCCGGGCAAGGCGGGGGCGTTGACGCTGACCTTGCTCACGACCTCCCAGCTGACGTCATCAACGATGGTGACCGGCAAGAACGGGGCAGAGCGGGCCATCTCGGCCATAGCGCGTTCGCGGGTCTCCTCATCAATCTCGATAACTTGGGCCAAACGCTCCATCACCGCGCCCACGTCGCCCGCATCTTCGCGCACCATGACAATGCGGTAAGAGGGCACGTTGTCGGCAAGCTGCACGCCGTTGCGGTCAAAAATCTCCCCCCGGGAGGGCGGGATCAGGCGGATGTTGATGCGGTTTTCCTCGGCCAGCAGGCGGAACTGGTCGGCCTGATCGACCTGTAGGTAGCGCATCCGCGCCGCCAGCCCGCCCATGAACAGCAGTTGTGCGCCCCCTAACAGGGCGGCACGGCGGGTCAGGCGCGTGTGGTTGGCATCGTTATCTGCGCGGCTACGTCTCATCTCATCGGCCCCCGATCACACCCGTTTGCCAAGCGCATCCAGATCGCCCGGCGCGGTCTTGCGCACGCCCATGATACCATGGGTCACGGCCACAATCAGCGGATAAGCGAGCGCAGTCAGTGCCAATTCCGTGAGGTTCAGCGTCATGGAGGGCGTCGGCACCAGCGCAAGGCTTAGCAGAACGCGGTTGGCAAAAATCACCATGGTCAGGATCACGACCACAGTCAGCCATTCAGCGGCAAAACTTGCATCCCGCAGATGTCGCCCGCGCGATTTAAGGTTCTCCACCCCAATCAGCGCCAGCACCGCCCAAAGCCCGGGCGGACGTTGCAGCAAGAGATCGGACAGCAAAAAGACCAGAGTCAGAAACAGCGCGGGCACATATTCCGGCCGCCGCAGCGCCCAAGCGCAGGCAAAGCCCAAAAGCAGGTCCGGCCCCGCCCAGCTGCGCGGAATCGTCTCAAGCGGGAGGAGGTGGAAAAACAGGATCACCAGCGCCAGCGCCACAAAACTCAGGCGCATGACCCAAAGCCTGCTGCGCGACAGATCGGTCATTGCTCCACCCCAAGGGGCGCTGCCGGTTCGGCCAATGGGCCATCGGAGGTAATGACATGGGCGGTGTCAGGCACTTTCTCATTGCCGTGGTGGCGCAGCACCCGCAGGAACTCGAGCCGCTCGTAATCCGCAGCCAGCCTTACGCGAAGCCGTCCACCCGGATCGGCAGCGACCTGACCGATGAGGATGCCTGCCGGAAAAACCCCGCCATCGCCCGAGCTGATAACCCGGTCACCGGGACGCACCAGTTCGCGGTTTTCAATGAAATCCAGCGGCGGCGCGGCGCTGTTGTCGCCTGCCACGATGGCGCGCTGGCCCGAAGGCTGGATCGTCGCCGGAATGCGGCTGGAAGCGTCGGTTAGGAGGATCACGCGGGCGGTGTTCTTGCCCACGCCCGCGATGCGGCCCACAAGCCCGATGCCATCCATCGTCGCCCATCCCTCGACCAGCCCGTCGCGCGCGCCGACGTTCAGCAGCACAGATTGGCGATAGGGCGAGCCGCTGTCGGCCAGCACGGTGCCGGTGATGAAGGTAAGCCGCGGGTCAAGCCGCACGTTGTTAAGGTCCAGCAGGCGGGCGTTCTCTTGCTCAAGCTGAAGGGCCGCCTCTTTCCACGCCTGCATCTGACGCAATTCCGAGCGCAGCTCTCGGTTCTGCTCGCTTAGCCGTTGGTAGCTCTGGAAATCGCGCAGCAGATTAATCGTGCCGGTCACTGGGGCCATGGCCCAGTCGAGGTTGGGCACGAAACGATCCGTCACCTGCGCGCGGAAGCGTTCAACGCGGGGGCTGTCGATCCGCCAGAGCAGGAAAATTCCGATCAGCGCCAGCACCAGCACAGACAGCAGCAAACGGCGCAAAGGGCCGGTGAAATCGCTGGAACTGGAACGGTCTTTGGGCATCTTTGCCGAAACTCCCACCCGGTCAGGCGGGGCGGTGTCGCCGCGTGCCGGGTCTGGCTAACTTGCCAGTGTTAACTGTCGTAGTCGATCGCGTGGCGCAGCTGTTTCTCATATTCCAGCGCCTTGCCGGTGCCGAGGGCCACGCAGTTCAGCGGCTCATCCGCGACCGAGATCGCAAGGCCGGTCTGTTCACGCAGGGCGAGGTCCAAGTCACCCAGCAGCGCGCCGCCGCCTGTCAGCATCACGCCCCGGTCGACGATGTCGGCGGCCAGATCCGGCGGGGTGGTTTCCAGCGCGGTCATCACCGCTTCGCAGATTTGCTGGACCGGCTCGGCCAGCGCCTCGGCGATCTGTGCTTGGGTCACTTCGATCTCTTTGGGCACGCCATTCAGCAGGTCACGCCCCCGGATCTGCATTGAGGTGCCGCGCCCGTCGTCTGGCATCCGCGCGGTACCGATGGAGGTTTTCACCCGCTCGGCAGTCGTCTCACCGATCAGCAGGTTCTGCTGGCGGCGCAGGTAGCTGATGATGCCTTCGTCCATGCGGTCACCGCCGACGCGGACAGAGCGGGCATAGACGATGTCGCCCAGAGACAGCACCGCCACCTCGGTGGTACCGCCGCCGATGTCGACGACCATGTTACCGGTTGGATCGGTGATCGGCATCCCCGCACCGATGGCGGCGGCGATGGGCTCCGCAATCAGCCCGGCGCGGCGCGCGCCAGCGCTCAGAACCGACTGGCGGATCGCGCGTTTTTCCACTGGGGTCGCGCCATGGGGCACGCAAACGATGATCTTAGGCTTCGAGAAAGTCGAGCGCTTGTGCACCTTACGGATGAAGTGCTTGATCATCTCTTCGGCGGTGTCGAAGTCAGCGATGACACCCTCGCGCATTGGGCGGATCGCCTCAATGCTGCCCGGTGTCCGGCCCAGCATCAGCTTGGCGTCTTCGCCCACGGCCAGCACTTTCTTGACGCCATCCTTGACGTGATAGGCGACAACCGAAGGTTCGCTCAGCACGATGCCCTTGCCCTTGACGTATACCAGCGTGTTCGCGGTGCCGAGGTCGATCGCCATATCGGAGGAGAACAGGCCGCGGAATTGATCGAGGATGGACATAACAGTAGCGGAGCCTTGCAAATATTCGAACAGGCCCGCCAGCATGGGTCCACGCGCGGGCTACTGGCTCTTATAGGGCGCACGGGGTCAGGGTGAAAGGGGCAAGACCGCAAAGGTGGCGCGATATTGCCGCCGCGCTATTATAGAGTGGTCCTTTCAGGGCGCGGTTCAGACAAAGGTGGGCAATATCATGCAGAAAATCCAGACACTCGGGGTGCATCACATCACTCTTACCGGGGCCGACCGGCAAAGCTCGATCGACTTTTGGGAAGGGGTTTTGGGAATGCCTTTCATCTTTGATCAGCCCAATCTGGACGACCCGGACGAAGGGCATTTGTATTTCGATCCCGGCGACGGGCGGCTAATCACGGTTTTCACCAATGAGACCCGCAAGCGGGTGCACAACCGCACGCCGATGGATCCGGGCTGCGTGCATCATCTGGCTTTTGAAGTGGACCGTGCGATGTTCGATCAGGTGCCGGAGCGCCTGGAGGCGCGGGGCATCGGGCATTCGGGGGTCAAGGATCGCGGCTTCATGCATTCGATCTATTTCAAAGACCCGCTGGGGCAGTTGATTGAACTGGCCTGCTACACCTTCATCCCGCCGCGTGGGTCGAGCCATGCCGAGGTGATGCTTGAGGCGCATAAGCTACGTGTGGCTGCGGGGGATGATCATATTCAGCGACAGCATCTCGCGGATGCAGTGGTGAAGATCGTGGAGCGGGGACAGGCGTCGCTGAGCGCGGATCGCGGGGCGAAGAACCCTTATTGAGGGGAGTGTGCCACCCCCGCCCGGAAGCAAGCCGCAGGTGCCGGGCCATCGCCTGCCCGCCCGGACGGGTAGGCGATTGGGTGAGGCTGGGTGTTACATTGCTGAAACACATCATGGCTGAACCATAAAGTGGCACGAAGCAATGTTGGATCGCCAACCCGCGGGCAGGCGCTGGCCCTCAATCTGCAACTTTTACTAGTTCAGAAACAAGACAATGACATCGAAAACACCGGGCAGGCGATGGCCCTCTCGTACAAAAAAGGCGGGGTTTCCCCCGCCCTTCGATCAACTCACATCTTTATAATTGATCTCGCGCTTATCCGTGCCGCCCTTCTCACGCCGCACCAACAGCCGGTTCAGCGCATGGATATACGCCCGTACACTCGCCACCACGGTATCGGTATTCGCCGATTGACCGGTCACGATGCGGCCCTCTTCCTCCAGCCGAACGGAAACCGTGGCTTGTGCGTCAGTGCCCTCGGTCACAGCATGCACCTGATAAAGCTGCAAGCGCGCCGAGTGCGGCACCAGCGCCTTGATGCAGTTGAACGCCGCATCGACTGGGCCATCGCCAGTCTGGTTGGTGCTTTGCTCTGCGCCATCTATCTCAAGCACCATGTCGGCGGTCTGCGGGCCATCGGTCCCGCAAACGACTTTGAGCGATTTCAGGCGAATACGGTCTTCTTCAGGGTCGGTCGCGGTGCGCATCAACGCAATCAGGTCATCCTCGTAGATTTCCTTTTTGCGGTCAGCCAATTCCTTGAACCGCACAAAAACATCCTTGAGCTGGTTGTCGCCCAGTTCAAACCCGAGGTCTTCCAACTTGGACCGCAGCGCGGCGCGGCCCGAATGCTTGCCCATGACGATGTTGGTCTCGGTGAGACCCACGTCCTCGGGGCGCATGATTTCGAAGGTCTCAGCATTCTTCAGCATGCCGTCTTGGTGAATGCCACTTTCATGGGCAAAGGCGTTCTTGCCGACGATGGCCTTGTTGAACTGCACCGCAAAGCCTGAGACAGCAGCGACCCGGCGCGAGATGTTCATGATCTTGCGGCTGTCGATGCGCGTCTCGTAAGGCATGATGTCATTGCGCACTTTCAGCGCCATGACGACCTCTTCGAGCGCCGTGTTGCCCGCGCGTTCGCCCAGACCGTTGATGGTGCATTCCACCTGCCGCGCCCCGGCCTCGACAGCGGCAAGGCTGTTGGCCGTCGCCATGCCCAGATCGTTGTGGCAATGGGTGGCAAAGATGATCTCATCCGCGCCGGGCACGTTCTCCAAAAGCTTCGCGATCAAATCGGCGCTTTCGCGTGGGGCGGTATAACCCACGGTGTCGGGGATGTTGATCGTGGTGGCCCCGGCTTTGATGGCGATCTCGACCACGCGGTAGAGGTAATCAAGCTCGGTCCGTGTCGCGTCCATTGGCGACCATTGCACGTTGTCACAGAGGTTGCGCGCATGGGTCACGGTCTCATGGATGCGGTCGGCCATCTCGTCTTGGGTCAGGTTCGGAATGGCGCGGTGCAGGGGAGAGGTGCCGATGAAAGTGTGGATGCGCGGCTGACGGGCGTGTTTCACGGCTTCCCAGCAGCGGTCGATGTCACCCAACTGCGCGCGGGCTAACCCACAGATCACGGCGTTCTGGCTTTGGCGGGCGATCTCGCTCACCGCGTTAAAGTCGCCTTCAGAAGCGATGGGAAAACCCGCTTCGATGATGTCGACGCCCATCTCATCCAAAAGCTGCGCGATCTCCAGCTTTTCGGCATGGGTCATCGTCGCCCCGGGGGATTGTTCGCCATCCCGCAAGGTGGTGTCAAAAATCAGCACACGGTCCTGTTTCGTCATATCTGTCATCCTGGGTTCTTTCTTTGCTGGTATCCTTGGCGCGCGACACATCCCTCTGAGCGGGCGCGCCGAAGGGCACGCTCAGAGGCGAATTAGTAGCAGCAAGGTGGCGCGCAGCAGGCCCGCGCGGTCGCGCGGCAGGGTCGGGATATGGACGGCCTGTGTCATGGCAGTAGTTATACGCCCGTCTTTTCAAATGAAAAGGGGGTGTTGCGGCTTTTGTTTGCCCCTGCGTCAGCGCCGCCTATCTGCCTATGAGCAAGGGAGATGCGGATGCGGCGACAAGCGATACCACGAGAGGCGGCAGCGTGAGCGCGCGGGTGCTTGTGATCGGTGCCAGCGGCGGGATTGGCGCGGCGCTGACCGAGGCTCTGCGGGCGCGGGATACGGAAGTGACCACGCTGTCGCGCGCGGCGGATGGGTTTGACGTAACGGATGAGGCTTCGGTCAATGCGACGCTAAAGGGGCTGAGCGGCCCCTTTGACGCGGTGATCGTCGCCACCGGCGCTTTGGAGATCAATGGGGCGGCCCCGGAAAAATCGCTCCGCGCGATCACGCAGAAGGCGATGATGGACCAGTTCGCCGTGAACGCCATTGGCCCTGCGCTGATCCTGCGTCACGCGGCGCGGCTCCTGCCGTGCGACAGGCGGTCGGTGTTCGCCGTGCTTTCGGCACGGGTGGGCTCTATCGGGGATAACCGTTTGGGCGGCTGGATCAGCTACCGCAGCGCCAAGGCAGCGGTGAACCAGATCGTGCATACCGCCGCGATTGAGCTCGGCCGCAGCCATCCGCAAAGCATCTGCGTGGCGCTGCATCCCGGCACCGTGGAAACCCCCTTTACCGAAAAGTATCTTGGCCGCCATCCCGCAGTCCCGCCGAGCGAGGCCGCAGGCAACCTTCTACGGGTAATCGATAGGCTGACCCCGGACGACAGCGGCGGGTTCTTCGACTGGGCCGGAAAGGGGGTGCCGTGGTGACTCGTCTGGTTCTGGTCTTGGGGGATCAACTCTCACTCAACCTATCCTCGTTGCGCGAAGCCGATAAGGCGCGCGATGTGGTGGTCATGGCCGAGGTGGCGCAGGAGGCGGAATATGTCCGCCACCACCCCAAGAAAATCGCGCTGGTCTTTGCAGCAATGCGCAAATTTGCGTGTACGTTGGAAAAAGACGGCTGGTCCCTGCGCTACACGCCTTTGGACGATCCTGAGAACGCAGGCTCTATCGTCGGCGAGTTGTTGCGGCGGGCGGAGGAGACCGGCGCGAGCGAGGCGATCGCGACCGAACCGGGGGAGTGGCGGCTGCTCTACACGCTGACCGAAGCGCCGATCCCAACACGCCTCTTGTCGGATGACCGTTTCATCGCCAGCCGCAAACGGTTCGAAGATTGGGCCGAGGGGCGCAAGGCGCTGCGAATGGAGTATTTCTACCGCGAAATGCGCCGCGAGACCGGCCTGTTGATGGAGGGCGACGATCCCGCAGGGGGCAAATGGAATTTCGACCACGACAATCGCAAGCCCCCTAAGGAGGGGCTGGAGTTCCCCGAGCCGATCAGCTTTGCGCCTGATGCTGAGACCCAAGCGGTGCTGGACCTTGTTGAGGCCCGCTATGGGGACAATTTTGGTGATCTCCACCCCTTTGACTTTGCCACAACGCGCGCGGAGGCCCTGCAGGTCTTGGCGCATTTCATCGACTACGCCCTGCCGCGATTTGGCGATTATCAGGACGCGATGTTGGAAGGACAGCCCTATCTTTTTCATGCGCTGATCTCTCCGTATCTGAACCTTGGGTTGCTCGACCCGATGGAGGTCTGCCGGGCCGCCGAAAAGGCGTGGCAGGAGGGCGCTGTGCCGATCAACGCCGCCGAAGGGTTCATCCGCCAAATCCTCGGTTGGCGGGAATACGTCCGGGGCATCTATTTCCTTGAAGGACCGGAGTATGTAGAGCGCAATGTGCTGCGCCATGACCGCGACTTGCCCGCCTTTTACTGGGGCGCCGATACTCAGATGAATTGCCTGCGTCAGGCCATCGGGCAGACCCAGAAATACGCCTATGCCCACCATATTCAGCGATTGATGGTGACGGGCAATTTCGCCCTGCTGGCGGGGATCGACCCGCATCAGGTGCATGAATGGTATCTGGAGGTCTACGCGGATGCCTATGAGTGGGTCGAAGCGCCCAACACGGTGGGCATGAGCCAATTCGCAGATGGCGGAGTCATCGCCTCGAAACCCTATGTCTCGTCGGGTGCCTACATCAATCGCATGTCGGACTACTGCAAAGGGTGCAGCTATAGCGTCAGCGCGAAGGCGGGAAAGAAAGCCTGCCCCTTCAACCTGCTTTATTGGCACTTCCTTGACCGTCACCGCGAGCGGTTTCAAAGCAATGCACGCATGAGAAATATGTACGCGACATGGGACCGCATGGATGCAGAACGTCGTGAGGCGATCTTGCGCGATGCGGGCAACTGGTTGCAGCGGTTAGAGGCCGGGGAGACGGTCTAGGCCCGATCAGCCCTTGGCTACAGGCCGTGGCGGATGGATATCCTGACTGTCCTGTGGTGCTTCGGCGCGGTCGAACATGCCATAGTCACGGATCACATGGGCAATGCGCAGGTGATAGTCGGTAAAGATCCCCTCGCGCCCCGCGGCCTGCGCGCCGCGATGCGCAGTTAGCTTGCGCCAGTTCTGCACCGCTTCTTCATCGCGAAAGAATGAGATTGAGAGCAGCTTGTCGGGGTTGGTCAGGCTCTGGAACCGTTCGACAGAGATAAAGCCATCCACCTCATCCAACAGAGGCCGCATCTTGGCCGCGATGTCGAGATATTCCGCGCGGCGGTCGGGGTGGGGGAAGACTTCGAAGATGACGGCGATCATGGTGGCTCCCTCAGATTGCTGCAACCATGCTAGCCCTAAATTTCGGATAAAGAAAAGGCCCGGAGATCGCTCTCCGAGCCCTCTTTAACCAAGCCTGTTGCGACTTAGCGCACAACGTCGACGATCAGGTTCGTCTCGTTGTCAACGATCACGGTCGCGCCGTTGATGTTTACATAGCGGTATGTGGTCTCCGGCACTTCATATGTGGTCACGGTCGTAGGGATGCCCGCGCCGACAACGACTTCGCCGTCGAGGTACACGGTCTCAACCGGGTTTTCACGCACATAGGTAATGGTGGATTCTTCGGGCTCAGCCGCGGCAGAACCTGCAGCACCCCCTGCAATGCCACCAGCGATGATGCCACCAATCGGGCCACCAACGGCATATGCGGTCAGCGCGCCAAGGGTCGCACCGGCAGCAGCGCCTTCGGTCTCATTCTCGGCAGTGCCTTCGGGATCTTCATAGGTCACAGTGCCGATTTCGACGGTCGCGGGGCGGGTGGTCAGAGCCACGGCCTGCTCTTCGACTTCAACGGCGAGGTAATCAGAATAGGACCAGCCCATCGCGTCGCCAAATTTGACTTGGCACCAGGATTGGCCGTCAAGGCAGCCTTCCACCATAGTAGCTTCGCCACCGGGGATGACACCGACGATGTCGTACTGCGGGCCGGGGCCCGAACGGATGTTAAGATCGGTTGCGGCATAGGCTTCGGCCGATTGTGCATAGACAGGTGCAGCGGCACCCAAAGCGATGGCAGATACCATTCCAAGTTTAACGATATTCATGTCTTAACCCTTTCTGTTCGGCGATGAGTGCCCTGTGGGAAATCCGGCGCCGTTGTTGGTCGTGTTTGGACAACCTTGGAGGGAAGATTTCGTTCCGTATCATTTTTCAGGACACGATTTCTCACTCTCCAGAAGGGGTTTATTGGGCGGTAACCTGCTGACAGGTGGCGGAAAAATGCGTGAGCGCCGCGCTCTGCGAATGGTTGGAAACTTAACTCGCTGTCTAAGCGTTATGAGCGGCCGCGCCAGCGGGCGGGACGTGGGTATTCAGTGCGCGGGGCAGTGACGCGCGGGCCGGGCGTGGATCGGTTTCCCTGCGGTCGATGCTCTAGGTGGCGTCGCGCGACTTCTTGAGCGATCCGTTGGTCCAGGCCTTCCGCGACACAGTCCTCAACGCTGCCATCCTTGTCCATCAAAACTCGAAGGATGTCGTCCAATTGGTGTTCCTCAGTGGACTGTTCTGATATTGCCATCGCCGCAGCCTCCGGCCCCAGCATCCACGCGCGATGGGTCTCACTGCGCCATTGGCAAAGCGCGTGAACTTCCGTCTGGTAAAGGTCTTTGATTGGATTAAAATCGCCCAGCACGGCCCCGTGACCCATGGCGGCTGCAGATTTGTTCTGTGCCGTGAGCAGCAGTTCTCCCGCGTCATCCGCCAAAGCGCGCAGCATCAGGCTGCGCAGAGGGAGGGAGAGGGAAGCAACACTGACCTCCGCGCCAAGCGCTGCCAGACTATCGCGCAGTGAAGAGTATAGAGAGCCCTCCGCAGCGACCGCGATCTCGCGCAGATTGTCAGCCCCCAAAGCATCACGTGCGATCATCGCTGCAAGTGCTGCATCATGCCCCCCCGCGTTTTCGATCAGCACTTTAGCGGCCCCCACCTTGGACACATAGTCCCGCAGGCCCACGACCAACGCGCGGTAGTCACGTTCAAGCGTACTTGGTTGAGGCGCGCGGTCTCCGGCCGCGATCAGCCAGCCTTCCGGGCCACGTTCCAGATCGACATGGGCAATGGCCTCCTCAAAGGCGGGCAGTTGAAGCGCAAGCTTGCCGCTGGGGTTCAGCGCGAAAGAGGCGCCGTCATAAACCGCCTCATCCTGCCCACCGGCCATATTTAGATAGACCAGTGGCAACTCTGTCTCGATCACCCGCGCGACCATGTGATTTAGCCGCCGGTCCATCGCGCCGCGCAGATGGGGCGCAGCATTGGGGATTAAAAGGAATTCGGCCCCGGTCTCGGCCTGCGTCTCGGCCACGTCGCTTTCCCAGCCATCCGCGCCGATGGGGGAGCCGATGCGCAGCCCCTCAACCGCATAGGGGCCACTGATCGGGCCTGCGTCAAAGACAGAATGCGGTACGGGGCTGTGTTGAAGTACCCGCTGGGTAATCTTGCCGCCCTGCAGGATGAGGTAGGCGTTATGGAGTTTTGTCCCCTCGACCCAAGGTGCGCCAAGCGCCAAGGCGGGGCCATCGGCGCAATCGGCGGCGAGCGCCTCAAGATGCGCCGTGACATCGCGCTGGAAGGCGGGGTTGCGCAGCAGGGCTTTGGCATCATGCCCGGTCAGGAACAGCTCCGGCAGGGCGACGAGCTGCGCCCCGGCGTCGCGCCCGGCCTCCCACGTTTTGCGCGCTAAAGCCGCGTTCCCCGGCAGATCGCCGACAGTCGGGTTTAATTGCCCGAGGGTAAGGCGAAAGCGGTCTGACATGGGAAGGCTCCGGGCTGACTGGCGTTGGTTCGATGTAGCAGATCAACGCCAGACCGAAACCCCCAGGTGCGCGCGGCCCGCAGCGCCGGTTGCGCGGGATCCGCCCAAACCGGCGTGCCAGTCCTGCAAACACGTTGCCTCTGCCCTCCATCACCCGTAACCTCAGGGCAAATGACACCTAACGAGATCGGGAATTTCCGCCCATGTTGCACCGCAGCCTGCCCCTCTGTCTGATCGCCCTTCTGGCCACGCCGCTCGCGGCGCAGGACGGGCAGGTGCTGACCAAGGAATATGACGACGGTGGCATCTATGAAGGCACCTTTCAGGGCGGCCTTCAACATGGCAGCGGCACCTATAAGCTCCCCAATGGTTATGAATATTCCGGTGAGTGGGTCGAGGGCGAGATCAAGGGCGAAGGCGTCGCACGTTTTCCAAACGGATCGGTCTATGAGGGTAACTTTGCCAAGGGCAAGCCCGAAGGTCTGGGCAAGATCACCTTTGCCGATGGCGGCACCTATGAGGGCGAATGGGAAGCCGGCGCAATCATGGGCCAAGGCGTGGCGATCTATGCCAATGGCGTGCGCTATGAGGGTGAGTTCCGCAACGCCAAACACCACGGCAAGGGCGTGATGCAAAGCCCCGGTGGCTATGAATACAAAGGCGATTGGGTCGATGGCGTCAAACAGGGCGTTGGTACGATCACCTATCCCGATGGCGCGGTCTATGAAGGCGAGATCGAAGCCGGCAAACGCAGCGGCGAAGGCACGCTGACCATGCCCGACGGTCTGATTTATGTCGGCCTGTGGAAAGACGGCCAGATCGACGGCACCGGCACGCTGACCCAGCCTAATGGCGATGTTTACGAAGGCACGTTGGTGGCGGGCCGCCGTGAGGGCAAGGGCAAGGTCACCTATGAGAATGGCGATGTCTATGAGGGCGACTTCAAAGACGACCGCCGCGACGGGCAGGGCACGTTTACCGGCACCGATGGCTATGTCTACACCGGCTCATGGGTGGCCGGGCAGATCGAAGGCGAGGGGCAGGTGACCTATCCCGACGGCTCGGTCTATGTCGGCACCTTCCGCAATGACTTGGCCGATGGCACGGGCAAGATCACCTACCCCGATGGCTCTACCTATGAAGGCGCATGGGTCGCCGGTGTGATCGAAGGCGAAGGTATCGCGACCTATACTAACGGTGTGGTCTATGAAGGCGCGTTTAAAGACGCCCGCAACCACGGCCAGGGGGTGATGACCTATGCCGACGGCTATCGCTATGAAGGCGGCTGGCAGGACGGTCAGCGCCATGGGCAGGGCAAGGCGACCTATCCCGATGGGACTGTCTATGAGGGCGAGTTTGCCGAAGGCCAGCGCCATGGCAAAGGCAAGATCACCATGGCCAGCGGCTTTGTCTACGAAGGTGACTGGACCGACGGGGAGATCGAAGGGCAGGGCGTGGCGACCTATGCCAATGGCGATGTCTATGAAGGCACCTTTAAAGCAGGCAAACGGCAGGGCAACGGCACCATGCGCTATGCCAGCGGCGAAGAAGCCTCGGGCGATTGGGAGAACGGTGCGTTGAGCGATGGGGCTGCTGAGGCAGCGCCGGAAGCCGAGGCCGAAGCGCCCGAGGAAGAGGCGCTGCCTGCGGATGCAACCCCGGCAGAAACGGCCGGGGAAGAGGGAGCCGCCGTAGAGGAGGCCCCTGAGCAAAGTGTCGAGGAAGACACCTCAGAGGTCGTGCCCGCGCCGACCGGCACCCCGGCAGACGGCGGCTGACCCCCGCCTTTACTGGACAACGCCCGCGCCCTGTGGCAAGCCCGCGCGCAACAGGAGTACGCCAGATGTCCAACCCCACCGTTACCCGTTTCGCCCCGTCCCCCACTGGCTATATCCACGTGGGCAACCTGCGCACTGCGCTGATGAACTACCTCATCGCGCGCAAGGCAGGCGGCACTTTTATCCTGCGCATCGACGACACCGATCCTGAGCGCAGCAAAGAAGAATATGTCGACGGCATCAAGCAAGACCTCGAATGGTTGGGCTTGGAATGGGACCGGGTTGAGCGTCAGTCCGAGCGGCTGGACCGCTACCACGCCGCCGCCGAAGACCTGCGCGAAAAGGGCCGTTTCTATGAGGCATTCGAGACGCCGACGGAGCTGGACCTCAAGCGGAAAAAGCAGCTCAATATGGGCAAGCCGCCGGTCTACGACCGCGCTGCGCTGAAACTCGGCGACGAAGAGAAACACGCCCTACGTGCTGAGCGGGGTGATGGTGTCTGGCGTTTCAAGCTCGACCACCAACGGATCGAGTGGGACGACGGTATTCTAGGCGCTATCTCGATCGACGCGGCCTCGGTCAGCGATCCGGTGCTGATCCGCGGCGATGGGCAAATCCTTTATACGCTGGCGAGCGTCGTGGATGACACCGATATGGGCGTAACCCATGTCGTGCGAGGGTCGGACCATGTGACCAACACTGCGACGCAAATTCAGATCATGCAGGCCTTGGGCAATGGCGCCGTGCCGTCCTTTGCGCATCACTCACTGCTGACCGGTCCGCAGGGCGAGGCGCTGAGCAAACGCCTGGGCACACTGGCCCTGCGCGATCTGCGTGAGCAGGGGGTGCAGCCCTTCGCGCTCTTGAGCCTGATGGCGCGGTTGGGGTCGTCGGATCCGGTGGAATTGCGCAACGACATGGCGCAATTGATCGAGGGGTTTGATATCAACCGCTTTGGCTCGGCTCCGACCAAGTTCGACGTGCAGGACCTCTTCCCGCTGACGGGGCGCTACCTACAGCAACTGCCGCTTGAGGCCGTGGCCGATGATATCGCCGCGATTGGCGTGCCGGAGGATAAAGCCGCGCAGTTCTGGGCGGTCACCCGTGAGAATATCTCGACGTTAAACGATCTGGGCCCATGGTGGGCCATGTTCCGCGACGGGGCCGAGCCGGTGATTGCCGAGGAAGACCGCGAGTTCGTGGCGCAAGCGATGCTGCTGCTGCCGGAGATGCCGTTTGATGAGACCACATGGTCAAGCTGGACCGCCGCGGTCAAAGAGGCCACGGGCCGCAAGGGGCGCGGGTTGTTCCGGCCCCTGCGTTTGGCGCTGACGGGGCAAGAACACGGGCCGGAGATGGCGCAGGTGATGCCGTTGCTGCAGAACGTGAAGGCGCGCGGCTGAGCAGACCGAGCGACCGGGGGCTCTGCCCCCGGACCCCCGCGGGTATTTGAAAAAGGATGAAGGAGGTTTGGGGGCTGTGCTTGCGGCCCTCAGAAGTTCCTTGCTGCGAAGGTGGTTTCTTCGCGTTGTTTGATTTGCACCGACAGGCGGTTCATATGCTGGTCGACCACGGTGGTTTCCGCCTCCGTCAGCGTTTGGTGACGCGGGTAGATCGGCGCGGCGCGGTCGTTGAGAATGGGTGTGTCCCAGCCATCGGTCGTATCGAAGAAGCGTGCCGCGCCATCGGTGCCGAATTCGCGCAGGAAGCCTTGAACCACCACGTCGAGGTAGCTCAGCAGGATGACGTGATCGCCGTGGTCTACCGCGATGTCGGCGGGGATGGCGTAGTGGGCGATGTCGGGGGCGGGGGCCAGATCATGCACCACCGCGCCGCCTGAGGCGTGGCGCTCGTAGCTGTATTCGCGCTTGTCCAGTGCGGCCCAGTCTGCACCCGGCACCGCAGCGATCAGCCCGTCGATGCGGGTGGCGGGGTTTTGCACTACCGAGAGATAGACGATATCGCGGCCCTCGGTTCGGATCCATTGCCGCCGCCAACCGTCAAGCTGCGCCGGGCGGGCGTCTGGGTAGCTGTGGGTGTTGCGGTTCACAAGGCTGCCGTAGCCAAAGAAATAGGGAGTCATGCGGGGTGCTTTCCGTTTGCCATGTCGCGCGCAACAAAACATGTGTCGCATCTGCCTACAAGCACGCTTGACGCAGAGGTATGCGGCAGCATACGAAAGGCCAAATCGTCACGGGAGAATCGGTTAACACCGATGCCGAAGGAGCAACCGCCCCGGAAACTCTCAGGCCCCAGGACCGTGACGTGACCAAGACTCTGGAGAGATGCGCGGATGCGCACGCCGAAGGGATAACGATCTCAGGCGGAAGGACAGAGGGGGCATCATGCGCGGCAGCAGCGGCGCTAAGGTGCCGGCATGGTCAAAAGGTCATCCGGAAGCGACAGGAAAGGCGAACCGGATGAGCGATCTTAAGCAGACGGCATTGCATGATTTGCATGTGGAACTGGGGGCTAAGATGGTGCCCTTTGCGGGCTATTCGATGCCCGTGCAATATCCCCTTGGTGTGATGAAGGAACATGTGCACACCCGTGCGGCCGCCGGGCTGTTTGACGTGAGCCATATGGGGCAAGTCGTGGTGCGGGCGAAATCGTGCAGCTATGAAGATGCGGCTTTGGCGATGGAGAGCCTCGTGCCGGTCGATGTGCTGGGCCTTGATGAGATGCGCCAGCGCTATGCGATGTTCACTGATCCCAATGGCGGTATTCTGGACGATCTGATGTTGGCCAATCTGGGCGATCATCTGTTTGTCGTGGTCAATGCAGGCTGCAAGGATGATGACATTGCTCTGATGAAAGAGGCGCTGTCGGACCGTTGTGACATCGAGGTCTTGGATGACCGTGCGTTGCTGGCCCTTCAAGGGCCGAAAGCCGAAGCGGCGCTGGCGCGGTTGCAGCCCTCGGTGGCGGAAATGAAATTTATGGACGTGGCGCGGGACGTCGACATTGACGGGATCACCGTCACCCTGTCGCGCTCAGGCTACACCGGCGAAGACGGTTACGAGATTTCAGTGGCCAATGCGGATGCTGAAGCCTTGGCGCGCAAGCTTCTGGCGCTGGAAGAGGTCGAGCCCATCGGTCTGGGCGCACGCGACAGCCTGCGGCTTGAAGGCGGTCTGTGCCTTTATGGTCATGACATCGACACCACCACAACGCCAGTCGAGGCGGCGCTGAACTGGGCGATCCAGAAGGTGCGGCGCAATGATGGTGAGCGGGCGGGTGGTTTTCCCGGCGCGGGTGTCGTGCTTCAACAATTGACCGATGGGGCACCGCGCAAGCGGGTGGGGCTGCTGCCCGAAGGCCGTGCGCCAATGCGCGAAGGGGTGGCGATCTTTGATGCGGCTGAGGGCGGTAATGAAGTCGGCACCGTCACCTCCGGCGGCTTTGGTCCGACGGTTGGCGGCCCCGTTGCCATGGGCTATGTCAGCGCCGAGCATGCGAAGGTCGACACTCCGCTTTGGGGCGAGGTCCGCGGCAAGCGCTTGCCATTGACTGTCACGAAAATGCCGTTCGTTGCGGCGAACTTCAAACGCTGAATCTACACAGGGAACTCCAAAATGAAATTTACCGAAGAACATGAATGGCTGCGCGTCGAGGGTGACGAAGTGGTCGTAGGCATCACCACACATGCCGCCGAGCAGCTGGGCGATGTGGTCTTTGTCGAACTGCCCGATGAAGGCACCGTGGTTAGCAAGGACGACGAAGTGGTCGTGATCGAATCCGTCAAGGCCGCGTCTGACATTCTGGCCCCCATTGACGGTGAAATCACCGAGGTGAATTCTGCGCTGACCGACAACCCCAGCATGGTGAATGATGATCCACAGGGCGAGGCGTGGTTCTTCAAGCTGAAGTTCACTGACGCCAGCCAAATGGACGACTTCATGGACGAAGCCGCTTACCAAAAGTTCATCGGCTGAATGGCCCCGATGTCGGCAGGCCCGGCATCTTGAGTTGACAACTTGCGTCGCCCGCTTGGGCGGCGCGCATGAAACAGGGGGCGCCGCTGCCGCGCCGCGCGACGAGGAATCTGACATGAGCTTCAAGCCCACCGACTATTTGCCATATGACTTCGCCAACCGGCGTCACATCGGCCCGTCCCCTTCCGAGATGTCGCAGATGCTCGACACCGTGGGGGCCGAAAGCCTCGACGCGCTGATCGACGACACGATGCCCAAGGCGATCCGCGCCAAGGAACCGCTCGATTTCGGCAAAGCGATGAGCGAGCGCGAAGTGCTGGAGCACATGCGGACCATTGCGGGCAAGAACAAGGTGCTCACCAGCCTGATCGGGCAGGGGTATCATGGCACCGTCACGCCCCCGGCGATCCAGCGCAACATTTTGGAAAACCCCGCGTGGTACACGGCCTATACGCCTTACCAGCCCGAGATTTCCCAAGGCCGTCTTGAGGCCCTGCTGAACTTCCAGACCATGGTCAGCGACCTGACCGGGCTTGAGGTCGCCAATGCCTCGCTGTTGGATGAAGCCACCGCCTGTGCCGAAGCGATGACCATGGCGCTCCGTGGGTCGAAATCCAAGGCGATGGCCTTCTTTGTGGACCGCGACTGCCACCCGCAGAACATCGCCGTGATGAAAACCCGCGCTGAGCCGCTGGGCATCGAAGTGATCGTTGGCGACCCCGACAAGATGGAGGCCGACAAGGTCTTTGGCGCGATCTTCCAATACCCCGGCACCTACGGCCATGTGCGCGATTTCACCGACCACATGACCGCGCTGCATGACGCCAAGGCCATCGGCATCGTCACCGCCGACCCGCTGGCGCTGACGCTGCTGAAAGAGCCGGGCGCGATGGGCGCCGACATTGCCGTGGGCTCGACCCAGCGGTTTGGCGTGCCCGAAGGTTACGGTGGCCCGCACGCGGCCTATATGGCCTGCCGCGACGCGATGAAGCGCACCATGCCGGGCCGGATTGTCGGCGTCTCGATCGACGCCCATGGCAACCGCGCTTACCGCCTGTCTTTGCAGACCCGCGAGCAGCACATTCGGCGTGAGAAGGCGACCTCCAACGTCTGTACCGCGCAGGCGCTTTTGGCGGTCATGGCCTCAATGTATGCGGTATTCCACGGTCCCGAGGGGCTGAAAGCCATCGCGCAGCGCATCCACCGCAAGACGGTGCGTCTGGCAAAAGGGCTGGAGGCGGCGGGCTTCAAGGTCGATCCGAAAGCCTATTTCGACACGATCACCGTTGACGTTGGCCCGTTGCAGGCCGCGGTGATGAAATCCGCTGTGGATGAGGGCATCAACCTGCGCCGCGTGGGCGAGACCCGCGTCGGCATTTCGCTGGACGAGCGCACCCGGCCCGATACCATCGAAGCCGTTTGGCGCGCTTTCGGCATCCGTCAGGCGGATGACGATTTCACGCCCGAGTACCGCCTGCCCGACGCGATGGTGCGCACCAGCGACTACATGACCCACCCGATCTTCCACATGAACCGGGCCGAGACCGAGATGATGCGCTACATGCGACGCTTGGCCGACCGTGATCTGGCGCTGGACCGGGCGATGATCCCGCTGGGCTCCTGCACCATGAAGTTGAACTCGGCGGCTGAAATGATGCCGGTGACGTGGCGGGAATTTTCGCTCATTCACCCCTTCGTGCCTGCCGATCAGGCGCTCGGCTACAAGGAAATGATTGACGATCTTTCCGACAAGCTCTGCGAAATTACCGGTTATGACGCGATCTCCATGCAGCCGAACTCCGGCGCGCAGGGGGAATATGCGGGTCTGCTGACAATCGCGGCTTACCACCGCGAACAGGGGCAGGGGCACCGTAACATCTGTCTGATCCCGATGAGTGCGCATGGCACCAACCCGGCCTCCGCGCAAATGGTGGGCTGGAAGGTCGTGGTCATCAAGACGGCGGCCAACGGCGACATCGACCTCGACGATTTCCGCGCCAAGGCGGAGCAGCACAGCGAGAACCTCGCCGGTTGCATGATCACCTATCCCTCGACCCACGGCGTGTTTGAGGAAACCGTGCATGAGGTGACCAAAATCACCCATGACCACGGCGGTCAGGTCTATATCGATGGGGCCAATATGAATGCCATGGTGGGCCTGTCGCGCCCCGGCGATCTGGGCGGCGACGTGAGCCACCTGAACCTGCACAAGACCTTCTGCATCCCGCATGGCGGCGGTGGCCCCGGCATGGGGCCGATCGGTGTCAAATCGCACCTGATCCCGCATCTGCCGGGCCATCCGAATGAGGAAGGCACAGCGGTCTCGGCGGCCCCCTACGGCTCGCCGTCGCTGCTGCCGATCTCTTGGTCCTACTGCCTGATGATGGGCGGCGAAGGGCTGACACAGGCCACACGGGTCGCGATCCTGAACGCCAACTACATCGCGAAGCGCCTCGAAGGGGCTTACGACGTGCTCTACAAAGGCCCCACAGGCCGGGTGGCGCATGAGTGCATCATCGATGTACGCCCCTATGAGGAAACCGCCGGCGTGACCAACGAAGACGTCGCCAAACGTCTGGTCGACTGCGGCTTCCACGCGCCGACGATGTCTTGGCCGGTCGCGGGGACGCTGATGGTCGAGCCTACGGAGTCGGAGAATAAGGCCGAGCTTGACCGCTTCTGCGATGCGATGCTGGCGATCCGCGAAGAAATTCGCGAGATCGAAGAGGGCCGCATGGACCGCACCAACAACCCGCTCAAGAACGCGCCACATACGGTCGAAGATCTGGTGGTGGAATGGGGCGACCGGCCTTACAGCCGCGAACAGGGCTGCTTCCCTCCCGGTGCCTTCCGGGTCGACAAATACTGGCCGCCGGTCAACCGCGTCGACAACGTGCACGGCGACCGCAACCTGATCTGCACCTGTCCGCCGCTGGAGGACTACGCCGAAGCGGCGGAGTGATCAGACCCCCAAGACAGCCAAAGGGCGCGGGATCATTCCTGCGCCCTTAGCATATCCGCAGGCCGGGCGTTCAGCGCCTTTAGCGCAAAGCCCAAGCCCGCGAGAACCGTCGCCAGCACCCCGCCTGCGATGATCATCAGCGCATTGGGCCAGATCACGGTGAAATCGGTCTCCATCACGTAATGGCTCACCGCCCAGCCACCCGCGATGCCTGCCATCAGCGCGACGCCCCCGGCAAAGAGACCCAGCAGGGCTGCACGCAGCACAAAGCTGCTGGCGATGGTGCGTCGCGAAGCGCCCATGGTTTTCAGCAAGGCCGCCTCATAGCTGCGCGCCCCCGTGCCTGCGGCGGCAGCGCCGATCAGCACCATGAAGCCGGTAGCGAGCGTCGCCAGCGCCCCGAACGAAATCGCCGAGGCCAGCCCCGCCAGCACCGCCGCCACCCGGTCGATCGCATCGCGCACCCGGATCGCGGTGATGTTGGGGTAGGCTTCGGCCAGATCGCGCAGGATCGCGGTTTCGGCCTCTGGCGCGGCATAGACGGTCGAGATGAAACTATGCGGCGCGCCGGCCAGTGCAGCGGGGTTCATCGTCAGCACAAAGCCGATCCCAGCGGTGGAGAAATCAACCTCGCGGAAGCTGGTGATCTCGCCGGTGATGGCGCGACCCAGCACGTTGAGGGTCAGGCTGTCGCCAAGGCTCAACCCCAGTTCCTCGGCCTCCTCGGCGGCAAAGCTGATCTGCGGCGGGCCGGTGTAGTCTTCGGCCCACCAGTCGCCCGCCGTGATCCGCGTGTCTTCCCCCGGCTCTGCGGCATAGGTGATGCCCCGGTCGCCGCGCACCACCCAGTGATCGCCCGCCACCTCTTGGGCCGGCTGGCCATTGATCTCGGTCACCACGCCGCGCAGCATCGGGGCGCTCTCAACCCGGCCGACTGCCGCATCGCTGGTGAGCCTTTCGGTGAAACCGTCGATCTGATCCTTCTGGATGTCGACAAAGAAGTAAGACGGCGCCACGTCCGGCAAGTTGCCCGAGATCGCCCGGCGCAGGTTGCCGTCGATCTGGCCCACCGCCGCCAAGACCGACAGGCCAAGGCCGAGCGCCAGCACCACTGCCGTGGCCCCTTCACCCGGCCCGCCAATCGCCGCCAGCGCCCACCGCAGGCGCGGATGCCCCCGCACGCGCTTGGCTGCGGCCCGCGCGATCAGCCGCAACACGGCTGCCGCCAGCGCCAGCACCGCCAGCGTCGCCGCCAAACCGCCAAGCGTCCAAAGTGTGAGCGACCACGATCCGTTAAACCAGCCCGCCAGCGCCAAGACCGCGGACAAGAGCAGCGCCATCGCCACAAGGTAGGGCGCGCCGGGCCAAGGCGATTGGCGCTGCCAGTCATCGCGAAACAGTGTGGCGGCACGCACGTCAGCGCTTCGGGCCAGCGGCCAAAGCGTGAAGAGCGCGGCCGTGAGCAACCCGTATAGCGCAGCCTCGGCCATCGGGGCGGGATAAATCGCAAAACGGGCGGGGAGGGGCAGCTGCGCTTCGATCAGCGGGGAAAGCAACAGCGGCAGCCCGGCACCGATCAGCAGGCCAAGCGCGACGCCCATCACGGCCAGCAGCCCGACCTGAATGAAGTAGGTCTGAAAGATCGTCGCCCGCGTCGCGCCCATGGCGCGGAAGGTGGCGATCACGGCGGTCTTGCGTTGCAGATAGGCCCGCACCGCTGCCGCCACGCCAACCCCGCCCACCGCGAGGCCCGACAGCCCCACCAGCACCAGAAAGGCGCTGAGCCGTTCGACGAAACGCGCCACGCCGGGCGCGCCGTTGCGGGCATCGGTCCAGCGCATCCCGGCGTCGGCAAACCGCGCCTCGGCCTCGGCTTCCAACGGGTCAAGCGCGGTGCCTTCGGGCAGATCGAGCCGGTACTTGCTGTTAAAGAGCGTCCCCGGTGCGAGCAGGCCCGAGCCATCTAGCGCGGCGCGCCGCACCAGCGTGCGAGGACCGAGCGAGAAGCCACTGGCGGCGGAATCCGGTTCGCGTTCGATCAGGGCCGTCAGGCGAAATTCGGTTTCGCCGAGGGCAAAAACATCGCCCGGGGCAAGGCCGAGCCTGTCCGACAGGGCACGTTCCATCAGGGCGCCGGGCCGTCCTTCGGGACCGGTCTCAAGCGCCTGCTCCAGCGGCAGGACAGGGTCTAATACCATCTCACCGATCAATGGATAGAGGTCGTCCACCGCCTTGACCTGCGTCAGTGCGCGTTCTGACGTGTCCCCCGCGCCGACCACCGCCATGGAGCGGAACTCAACGATTTCGGATACACGTTCGGCCCGCTCGGCCATCCACGCCTGCTCATCAGGGCTGGCGGAGCGATAGGTGAAATCAAGCTCGGCGTCGCCGCCCAAAAGTGCGGCACCTTCGGCTTCCAGCCCCGCCTCAATCGCAGCGCGGACTGAGCCGACGGCGGCCAAAGCGGCCACGCCAAGCGCGAGGCAGGCCAGCAATAGACGAAAACCGCGCAATCCGCCGCGCATTTCACGGCGGGCAAAACGGGCTGCGAGGGACAGGCTCATGCGAGACGCCCGTCGGCCAATTGCACCACCCGGTCACAACGCGCGGCCAGATCGTCGGCATGGGTCACCAGCACCAGCGTCGCGCCATGGCGGTCGCGCAGTTCAAACAGCAAGTCCATGATCGCTGCGCCATTGCGGCTGTCGAGACTGCCTGTCGGCTCATCCGCCAGCAGGATCGCCGGGCGCGGGGCGGCGGCGCGGGCGAGGGCCACGCGCTGCTGCTCGCCGCCTGACATCTGCGCAGGGTATTGATCAATCCGGTGGCCAAGACCGACGGCCTCCAACTCGCTGCGCGCGCGGTCAAAGGCGTCCTCCGCCCCCGAAAGCTCAAGCGGGGTGGCGACATTTTCCAGCGCGGTCATGGTGGGAATGAGGTGGAAGGATTGAAAGACGATCCCCATGCGGCCTTGCCGAAACTGGGCCAACCCATCCTCGCGCAGCGCGCTGAGATCATGGCCGAGAGCCATAACCTTGCCGCCCGTGGCACGCTCCAGCCCGCCCATGACCATCAGTAGCGAAGATTTTCCCGATCCCGACGCCCCGGTCAGCGCGATGCTTTCCCCTTGCTGGACCTGCAGCGAAATGCCGCGCAGAATATCGACGGTTCCGGCATTGCCCTTGAGGCTTAGCGTGACATCTTGAAGGTCATAGACTGGGTCGCTCATCAGGCCGCCTTTGTTCTGAGTATCAGTTGGATATGGAGGTCCGTGAAGGATGCGCAAGGTATTGATCTGCTGTGCCTTTATTTTAGGCAGCGCGGCACAGGCCGAAGAGGTGGTGATCGCCGCCCTTGGCGACAGTCTGACCCAAGGCTATGGCCTGCCCGCCGAAGAGGGGTTCGTGCCGCAATTGCAGGCTTGGTTGGATGCCGAAGGCGTTGAGGCGAAAATCGTCAATGCGGGTGTTTCGGGCGATACGACCGCAGGCGGCCGGGCGCGGGTGGATTGGACCCTGACGCCCGAAGTCGACGCGATGATCGTGACACTCGGGGGTAATGACATGCTGCGCGGGCTGGACCCGGAGCAGGCGCGCGGCAACATCGATGACATTCTTGCGGCGGCAAAGCGCGCCGAGGTTGAGGTGCTGCTGGTCGGCATGTCGGCGCCGGGCAACTATGGCGCGGGATATAAGGCCGATTTCGAAGCGCTCTATCCCGACTTGGCCGAAGCCCATGGAACGCAGTTCTACCCGGATTTCTTTACCGGACTTCTGGCCGAAGAGAAGGGCGCGGCCAGCGCGCGGAGCGAGACGGTGCAGCGCTATTTCCAAGGGGATGGCATCCATCCCAATGCCGAAGGCGTGGCGCTGATCGTGGAGGATATCGGCCCGGCGGTGGCCGAGCTTGCCGCACAGGCCGCAGAGACCCGCTAACAAGAAACGGACGCCGCAGCGTCCGTTTCGATCATCGAAAAGTGGCCCTGTCAGGCCAGCGCGATATTGCTCGCGCTTTCGCGGCCATCACGGCCTGCTTCGACATCAAAGGTAACCTTTTGATTGTCGGCAAGCCCGGTCAGGCCTGCGCGCTCTACTGCGGATATGTGGACAAAGATGTCTTTGCCGCCGCTGTCCGGCGCGATGAAGCCGTAGCCTTTTGTCGTGTTGAACCATTTGACGGTGCCAGTAGCCATGACCCGTGTCTCCCTCTGTCTGATCTGCCCGCAACATGCGGCAGCGCGGCTCGGTCGAATTCGTGATCGCTGGAGCCTTAGGGCAGCCGGGTCGAAAAGTCTTCGCGTCGCAGTCGTGATATTGGAATCTCTATTTTTAAAATCAAGGATTTTTACGGGGCGGCATGGGGCAAGCAAGGAAGCGCCCATGAAATATAACCTGCCTGTTACAAAACTGGCAGGTGTCACGGGTTTTTCGGGAAGTCGCGTTTTTCAAAAATTTACCAGTTGATAAAAAAATGATTCCGTGTGAGCATTTTCAAAACACCAAGAAAACGACAGGGATTTTGATATGGCACATGATGTCTTTGAGCCGGGGATCGTTCCGGGGCGGCTGGCGCCGCAGAACTACAACGAGGGGTTTTCGGACCTGCATCCGCCTTTGGATGAACATGAGGCGCTGGTCGCGGCGGATCGGTGCTACTTTTGCCACGACGCGCCCTGCATGACGGCCTGTCCGACGGACATCGACATTCCCCTGTTCATCCGCCAGATCGCCACCGGCACGCCGGATGCGGCGGCCAAGACGATCCTGAGCCAGAACATCCTTGGTGGCATGTGCGCACGGGTCTGCCCGACCGAGACCCTTTGCGAGGAGGTCTGTGTGCGCGAGGTGGCCGAGGGCAAGCCGGTGTTGATCGGCCAGTTGCAGCGCTATGCGACGGACCATCTGCAACAACAGGGCAAACATCCGTTTGAGCGTGCGGCCCCTACGGGCAAGCGCGTTGTCGTCGTCGGCGCAGGCCCGGCGGGCCTGTCCTGCGCGCACCGTCTGGCAATGCTGGGCCATGAGGTTGAGATCATCGACGCGCGGCCCAAGCCGGGTGGGCTTAACGAGTACGGCATCGCGGCCTATAAGACCCCGAATGGTTTCGCACAGGCCGAGGTGGATTGGCTGATGCAGATAGGCGGGATCACCTTCCGCCATGAGGTTGCCGTGGGCCGGGATGTCACCCTCGAAGAGTTGAAGGCCGATTACGATGCGGTTTTCCTTGGCATGGGGCTGGTCGGCGTCAATGCCCTCGGGGCCGAGGGCGAGGATAAGGCCGGGGTCGCCAATGCGGTCGATTTCATTTCGGAGCTGCGTCAATCGGGCGATCTCTCCGGCGTGCCGATTGGTCGCGACGTGGTGGTGATCGGCGGCGGGATGACAGCGGTGGATGCGGCAGTGCAGGCGAAACTGTTGGGCGCGCTTAATGTGACGCTGGTGTACCGCCGGGGCCGTGATCGGATGAACGCGAGTGTGTTCGAGCAAGACCTCGCCGCGTCCAAGGGCGTGCGGATCGTGACCCATGCGGTGCCGATTGCCGTGCATGGCAACGGCTCGCTGCGCGAGATCGAGTTCGAATATGTCAATGAGGCGATGAAGGGCACGGGCCAGACCCTGCGCCTGCAAGCGGATCAGGTGTTCAAGGCCATCGGTCAGACGCTGTTGGGCGAGGGGCTGCCTGAACTCGACGGGCGCAAGATTAAGGTGGATGGCACCGGACGCACCAGCCTTGATCGTGTCTGGGCGGGCGGCGACTGCGCCAGCGGCGGCGATGATCTGACCGTGACCGCGGTGGCCGAGGGCCGCGATGCGGCGATGGACATTCACACCACATTGATGGGGGCGGCGGGCTGAGGCCGCGCCGAGAGGGAGACATAACATGGCTGATCTGAGAAGCGACTTCATCGGGATCAAATCCCCCAACCCGTTCTGGCTGGCCTCCGCGCCGCCGACGGACAAGGAATACAACGTGCGCCGCGCCTATGAGGCGGGCTGGGGCGGGGTGGTCTGGAAGACCCTCGGCATGGAAGGCCCGCCGGTCGTGAACGTCAACGGCCCACGCTACGGCGCGATCTATGGGGCGGACCGGCGGCTGCTGGGCCTCAACAACATCGAACTGATCACCGACCGCCCGCTGGAGGTGAACCTGCGCGAGATGAAATCGGTCAAGCGCGACTATCCGGATCGTGCGCTCATCGCCTCAATCATGGTGCCGTGTGAGGAGGAGGCGTGGAAGGCGATCCTGCCGCATGTGGAGGAAACCGGGGCTGACGGGATCGAGCTAAACTTTGGCTGCCCGCATGGCATGGCCGAGCGCGGCATGGGCTCTGCCGTGGGGCAGGTCCCGGAATACATCGAAATGGTCACCCGCTGGTGCAAGATGTACACCCGCATGCCGGTGATCGTGAAGCTGACGCCGAACATCACCAATGTGCTCTACCCCGCTGAGGCCGCCAAACGCGGCGGCGCGGATGCGGTCAGCCTGATCAACACGATCAACTCGATCACCTCGGTCGATCTGGACCTCTTTGCGCCGGAGCCGATGATTGACGGCAAAGGTACCCACGGCGGCTATTGCGGTCCGGCGGTGAAGCCGATCGCGCTCAATATGGTGGCGGAGATTGCCCGTAACCCCGAAACCCACGGCCTGCCGATCAGCGGCATCGGCGGCGTTACCACATGGCGCGACGCGGCGGAGTTTCTGGCCCTCGGCGCGGGCAACGTGCAGGTCTGCACGGCGGCGATGACCTATGGTTTCAAGGTTGTCCAAGAGATGATCTCGGGCCTGTCGGAGTATATGGACGAAAAGGGCATGACCTCGGTCGATGAGCTTGTGGGCCGCGCGGTGCCGAATGTCACCGACTGGAACCAGCTGAACCTGAACTACGTCGCCAAGGCGAAGATCGATCAGGATCTCTGCATCTCCTGTGGACGCTGCTTCGCCGCCTGCGAGGATACCAGCCACCAAGCCATCGCCATGTCCGAAGACCGCACCTTTACCGTGATCGAAGAGGAATGCGTGGCCTGTAACCTTTGCGTCAATGTCTGCCCGGTTGAGGACTGCATCTCGATGGAGCCACTGGCCGCAGGCGCGACCGACCTGCGCACAGGCAAGACGGTGACGCCGGACTACGCCAATTGGACCACGCATCCCAATAACCCCTCCGCCCAATTGGTTGAGCCTGCGGAGTAGGAAAAAGGCCCGCCGCCCCGCGTTCAGGATTTCCTGCGCGACGGGGCGGCGGTTTTGGCCTGTAGTGGTGGAGCCATCTGTGCCACATCGCGCCGTGCCGCGATTAGCGCCATGGCTGCATCACGCGCCATATCATCGCGCGTAATGGGTCGCGCATAACTCGCGTCATCGGACTCATGTGAAGTCCGCGCGGGTCCTGCGCTGCTACAATCACCTACATTCATCACTGCCCCTTTGCATCTTAAGGAGCCCACACCCTCATGCAGACTGCGCGCAACCTGCTAACAAGCCGTTAAGCAACGCGCGTTTCGGCAATTAGCGTTAATGGTCCGTTTATTGCGCCGGAAGGTCTAAGAGCGCGCCAAACATCGCCTGAAGATGCGCCTGCGCGCGGGGGCGGGGATCGGTCTCAGGCCCGAGCAGGATTTGCGCCTGCGCTTCGAAATCCGCGTAGTGTTGCGTCGTAGCCCAGATGGAAAAAATTAAATGCTGTGGGTCCAGCGGGGGCAGCTTTCCCGCGCTTACCCAGCCCGCGATCACGGCGCATTTCTCGTTGAACAGGGGTTTGAGGTGGCGGTGCAACTCTGGCTCAATCCGGGGCGCGCCTTGCAGGATTTCATTGGCGAAAAGTCGGCTTTCGCGCGGCAATTCGCGCGACATAGTGAGCTTGCGTTCGACATAGCCGAGGATCTCGCGGCGCGGGTCGCCATCGGGGTCCAGCTCCACCAAGGGGTCCAGCCAAGTCTCCATCAGTTGCGACAGCAAAGTGACGTGAATGTCTTCTTTGCCATTAAAGTAATAGAGAATATTCGGTTTGCTCAGCCCAGCCTCGGCGGCGATCTGATCCAGCGTGGCGCCCCGGTAGCCGTGTTTGGAAAAGACTTCGAGCGCGGCATCCAGAATCACCCGGCGGTTGCGTCTTTGGATGCGGCTGGGTTTCTTGGCGGTGCTTTCGGGCAAGGCAATGATCCTTGGTGCTGCTAAAAAAGGCGTTTGCCGGATCGGCGGCGGGTTGTTTCAAACCAGTTCTTGACAGAGCCTAACCTAATCGCAATCGTGGATTTACCAAATGGTAAAAAAACAACACGGCCTAAGCCGATGACAGAGGAGTGACCTATGCCCGCGCCCGGAGAGAACCTCAAGATTGATCCCGACCGTCTGTGGGATTCCTTGATGGAAATGGCCAAGATCGGCCCCGGCGTGGCGGGAGGCAACAACCGCCAGACGCTGACGGATGAAGACGCCGAGGGCCGCGCCCTGTTCCAGAAATGGTGCGAAGAGGCGGGCTGTACCATGGGGCTCGACCAGATGGGCAATATGTTCGCCCAGCGGAATGGCACCGACCCCGAGGCGTTGCCAGTCTATGTGGGCAGCCACCTCGACACCCAGCCGACGGGCGGGAAATACGATGGTATCCTCGGCGTGCTCGGCGGGTTGGAGATCATCCGCACGATGAACGATTTGGGCATCAAGACCAAACACCCGATCGTCGTGACCAACTTTACCAACGAAGAAGGCACCCGCTACGCCCCCGCGATGCTGTCGTCGGGGGTTTTTGCTGGCATTCACACCCAGGATTGGGCTTACGAGCGCACCGATGCGGAAGGCAAAACCTTTGGTGATGAGTTGCAGCGGATCGGCTGGAAGGGCGACGAGGAAGTCGGCGCGCGCAAGATGCACGCTTTCTTTGAATTGCACATCGAACAGGGGCCGATCCTAGAGGCCGAGGGCAAGGATATCGGCGTTGTCACCCACGGGCAGGGGCTTAGCTGGACCCAAGTGACGATCACCGGCAAGGATAGCCACACCGGCTCCACCCCCATGCCGATGCGCCGGGACGCGGGGCTGGGCATGGCGCGGGTGCTGGAAAAGGTGAACGAGATCGCGCTCAGCCACGCGCCCCATGCGGTGGGGGCGGCGGGCCATATCGAGGTCTATCCCAATTCGCGCAACGTGATCCCCGGCAAGACGGTCTTTACCGTCGATTTCCGGTCGCCCGAACTGTCGGTGATCGAGGATATGGAGGCCCGTCTGCGCGACGAAGGCCAAAAGATCGCCGATGATATGGAGTTACAGATCGAGTTTGAAAAGGTCGGCGGCTTTGATCCCGTGGCTTTTGACGAGGGCTGCGTCACGGCTGTGCGCAACGCCGCCGAGCGGTTGGGCTATAGCCATATGAACCTGATCTCAGGCGCGGGCCACGATGCCTGTTGGATTAACCGCGTGGCACCGACTGCGATGGTGATGTGCCCCTGTGTTGATGGTCTTAGCCATAATGAGGCAGAAGAGATCACCAAGGATTGGGCCAAGGCGGGGGCGGACGTGTTGCTCCATGCGGTGCTGGAGACAGCGGAAATCGAAGGCTGAACACGCGGGCGGCGGACTGGGGCGCTGCCCCGGTCCCCCGACGTGGATTGCCATAAAAGATGGGGAGAAGACAATGAGCAAGGTAATCAAAGGTGGCATGGTCTGCACGGCGGACCGCACATGGAAAGCCGATGTGTTGATCGAAGGAGAGAAGATCAAGCAAATCGGCGAAGACCTGAAGGGCGATGAATATATCGACGCGGAAGGGGCCTATGTGATCCCTGGCGGGATCGATCCGCATACGCATCTTGAAATGCCCTTCATGGGGACGACTGCCGCCGAAACGTTTGAGAGCGGCACATGGGCGGCGGCCTGTGGTGGCACGACAATGGTGGTGGATTTCTGTCTGCCGGGCGCGGATGGCTCGATTAAAAACGCGATCAATGAATGGCACCGTAAATCGGCGCCGCAGATTTGCAGCGACATCGGCTATCACATGGCGATCACCGGCTGGGATGAGACCGTCTTTAACGAGATGAAAGACGCCGTCGACATGGGGGTGAACAGCTTCAAGCACTTCATGGCATACAAGGGCGCGCTAATGATTGAGGATGATGAGATGTTCGCCTCCTTCAAACGCTGCGCCGAACTGGGTGCGCTGCCGATGGTCCATGCCGAGAACGGCGATCTGGTGGCCGAGCTGCAGCAGAAGTATTTCGATCAGGGCATCACCGGGCCAGAGGGCCACGCCTATTCCCGCCCGCCTGAGTTGGAAGGCGAGGCCGCCAACCGCGCCATTACCATCGCAGACACGGCAGGCGTGCCGCTTTATATCGTGCATGTCTCCTGCGAGCAGACGCATGAGGCGATCCGCCGGGCACGGCAGAAGGGGATGCGGGTTTACGGCGAGCCATTGATCCAATTCCTGACGCTGGACGAGTCCGAGTACTTCAACAAAGATTGGGACCATGCCGCACGGCGTGTCATGTCGCCTCCGTTCCGCTCGAAGGATCACCAAGACAGTCTCTGGGCCGGGTTGCAGGCAGGCAGTTTGCAAGTGGTGGCAACGGACCATGCGGCTTTCTCGACCGAACAGAAACGCGCAGGCCGCGATGATTTCCGGATCATTCCTAATGGCTCCAACGGGTTGGAAGAACGGCTTGCCGTGCTTTGGACCGAAGGGGTGGAAACAGGGCGGCTCACGCCGAACGAATTCGTCGCCGCGACCTCGACCAATATCGCCAAGATTCTCAACATCTACCCGCAGAAGGGCGCAATCGTCGAGGGGGCGGATGCCGATATCGTGGTCTGGGATCCGAAGATCACCAAGACGATCAGCCCGGCCAATCATCATTCGGTGTTGGACTACAACGTCTTCGAGGGTTTCGAAGTCAAGGCGCAGAGCCGCTATACGCTCAGCCGTGGCGAGGTGATCTGGGCTTGGGGTCAGAACAGCCAGCCGCAACCGGGACGCGGGCGGTTTGTGCCGCGACCCGCTTTTCCCAGTGCCAATGTCGCGCTGAGCAAGTGGAAAGAGCTGAACAGCCCCAAGATGATCAAGCGTGATCCACTGAACATTCCGGCGGGGATTTAAGCGATGTAGAACCGCGCCGACAATTCGGTAAAGTGCCGCGCTAAAAGCGGCCGACCAACAGGGAAGTAAAATTTGTGAATGACAGCCAGAGCGTGATCAGCGCCAGCAATCTAGATCTGACCTTTCAGACCAACGACGGGCCGGTTCATGCGTTGAAAGACGTGAACCTTGAGATCCACAAGGGAGATTTCGTTAGCTTTATCGGCCCCTCGGGCTGCGGCAAGACGACCTTTCTGCGGGTCATGGCCGACCTTGAGCAGCCCACCGGCGGCACCGTGACCATCAACGGTGTCTCTCCCGAGGAGGCGCGCAAATCGCGGGCTTACGGCTATGTGTTTCAGGCGGCGGGGCTATACCCGTGGCGCACCATCGGCGGCAACATCCGCCTGCCGCTTGAGATCATGGGCATCCCCCGCGCTGAGCAGGCCGAGCGGGTGCAGCGCGTGTTAGAGTTGGTTGAACTCAGCGGGTTTGAGAAGAAGTTCCCTTGGCAATTGTCGGGGGGGATGCAGCAACGGGCCTCTATCGCGCGGGCGTTGTCGTTCGATGCCGACATCTTGCTGATGGACGAACCCTTCGGCGCGTTGGATGAGATCGTGCGGGACCACTTGAATGAGCAACTGCTGAAGCTCTGGGCCCGGACGGAAAAGACCATTGCCTTCGTTACCCACTCGATCCCCGAGGCGGTGTATCTGTCGACCAAGATCGTGGTGATGAGCCCGCGGCCCGGTAGGATCGCCGATGTGATCGAAAGCCCGCTGCCGCGCGAACGGCCCTTGGAAATACGCGAGACGCCAGAGTTCCTTGAGATCGCGCATCGTGTGCGTGAGGGGCTGCGCGCCGGGCATGGGGACGATTGATGCGTAACATTATCCCCGTTCTCACGGTCGTGGGGCTGTTGATCGTCGTTTGGTATGGCGCTGCCGTCGCGCTTAACGCGCAATGGGCGCGGGATGTGGCGGCGCGGGCGGACAAGACGCTGACATTCTCGGAACTGGTGGCCGACACGTGGTCGCAGGACAAACCCAAGCTGCCCGCGCCGCATCAGGTCGGTGCCGAACTGTGGGAGACCACGGTGATGAAGAAGGTCACGTCAAAACGCTCGCTGGTCTATCACACATGGGTCACCTTCAGCGCGACCTTCCTAGGCTTCGTCATGGGGACCGCACTCGGGACGCTTTTGGCCGTGGGGATCGTGTTTAACCGCACCATGGACATGTCGGTGATGCCTTGGGTGATCGCCAGCCAGACCATCCCGATTTTGGCGATCGCGCCAATGATCATCGTGGTTTTGAATGCTGTGGGCCTCTCGGGACTGCTCCCCAAGGCGATCATCAGCATGTATCTGTCGTTCTTCCCGGTGGTCGTGGGCATGGTCAAAGGACTCCGCAGCCCGGATCAGATGCAGTTGGACCAGATGCGCACTTGGCACGCGAGCGGTTGGCAGACTTTCTGGAAGCTGCGGTTGCCGTCGTCGATGCCGTACTTCTTTACCTCGCTGAAAGTCGGGGTCGCGGCATCGCTGGTCGGGGCCATTGTGGGAGAGATGCCAACGGGCGCTGTGGCAGGTCTTGGTGCGCGGTTGCTGGCGGGCAGCTACTACGGTCAGACGGTGCAAATCTGGAGCGCGCTTCTTATGGCGGCGGCCTTGGCGGCGGTGATGGTTGGGCTGATCGGACTGATCCAGAGGCTTACGCTGAAACGGATGGGAATGGCATGATGGGCTGGGTTCTTTTCGCCATCGTCGCTTGGCTGGTCGGTCTGTCAATTAACGTCTGGCTGGCGCGGCAAAAACCGTCCCGCTGGGCGGCGCTCGCTTCGCCGATTGTCTTCGGTCTGACGCTCATCGCTGTCTGGGAAGGCGTGGTGCGGGGCTTTGACATCAACCAAGTCCTGCTGCCTGCACCTTCGGTGATTGCTGCGCGGTTTGCAACGTCGCTGGACATCCTCTGGGTCGACTTTGTGCAGACCGTTATCAAAGGCGCGCTGAGCGGTTATATCATCGGCTGCGGCGCGGCGTTCCTGACGGCGCTGGCGATTGACCGCTTTCCTTTCCTGCAACGCGGGCTGCTGCCGGTGGGCAACTTCGTCGCCGCCCTGCCGATCATCGGTATGGCCCCGATCATGGTGATGTGGTTCGGCTTTGGCTGGCAATCCAAGGCGGCGATTGTGGTGGTCATGGTGTTCTTCCCGATGCTGGTGAACACGGTGCAGGGCTTGCAGGCCAGCGACGCCATGCAGCGCGACTTGATGCGGACCTATGCCGCCGGTTATTGGCGCACGCTTTTGAAACTGCGTCTGCCTGCGGCGATGCCTTTTGTCTTCAACGGGTTAAAGATCGGCACCACCCTTGCCCTGATCGGCGCCATCGTTGCTGAATTCTTCGGCTCTCCGGTGCTGGGAATGGGCTTTCGCATCTCTACCTCGGTCGGGCAGCTTGCGCTTGATCTGGTCTGGGCCGAGATTGTTGTCGCGGCAATAGCCGGATCGGCGTTCTATGGTATCATGGCCCTTATCGAAGGACGGGTGACCTTTTGGCACCCTAGCCAGAGGAACTAAAGACGACCAACCAACAGGGAGATAAAAATGAAAACCATCACGAAGATCGCTGCCGGGGCCGCCTTGGGCCTCTGGGGGGGCGTGGCGCAGGCCGCCGACGACCTGACGCTGCAATTGAAATGGGTCACGCAGGCCCAGTTCGCGGGCTATTACGTCGCCAAAGACAAGGGCTTTTACGAGGAAGAGGGGCTGGACGTCACGATCAAGCCCGGCGGGCCGGACATCGCGCCTGTGCAGGTGCTTTTGGGCGGCGGTGCCGACGTGATGGTGGATTGGCTGCCTTCTGCACTGGCCGCCCGCGAGAAAGGCGCGCCGATCGTGAACATCGCGCAGCCCTTCGCGAAATCCGGCCTGATGCTGACCTGCCTTAAAGAGCATGGCATCGAAAGCCCCGAGGATTTCCCCGGCAATACACTCGGCACATGGTTCTTCGGGAACGAGATTCCGCTGATGAGCTGGATGGGTAAGCTGGGCTATGCCACCGATGGCTCCGAAGGCGGCGTGACGATCCAGAAGATCAACTTCAACGTCGATCCTCTGCTGCAAAAGCAGGTCGAATGCGCCACCACCATGACCTACAACGAATATTGGCAGGTGATCGACGCGGGGCTGACGCCCGAGGATCTGGTGGTCTTCAAATATGAGGATGAGGGCATCTCGACGCTGGAAGACGGTCTCTACACCACCGAGGAGAACCTTGCGGATCCTGAGATGGTCGACAAGCTGGCGCGTTTCGTGCGGGCCTCAATGAAGGGCTGGAAATACGCCGAGGAGAATGTCGAGGAAGCCGCCGACATCGTGTTGGAGAATGACCAGACCGGCGCGCAGACTGAAAAGCACCAGACCCGTATGATGGGCGAGATTGCCAAGCTGACACAAGGTAGTGATGGTCGTCTCGACGAGGCCGCGTTTGACCGCAGTGCCGCGATCACCATGGAAGGTGGCATGATCACCAAGGCCCCCGAGGGTGCTTGGACACATGTCATCACCGACAAAGCGCTTCAGTAAATTTGAATGCTCTTGAGTTGGAAGGGGCCCACGCTTTGCGCTGGCCCCTTTCTTGTTTGCACAAAGGGTCAGCGCCTGCTCGCGGGCCGGCGGTCCAACGTTGCATCGTGCCACTTTATGGCTCAACCTTGACGCGCCTTCGCAAAGTCACGCCGAGCTTGACGATATCGCCTACCCGGGGGGCAGGCGATGGCCCGGTGCCTGCGGCTTGATTCCGGGCCGGGTGCCTTACAGCACGGTAACCTTCGTCCCAATCGGTACGCGCTGATAGAGATCAATTACATGCTCATTCAACATGCGGATACAACCGTTGGAAACCGAACGCCCAATTGAGTTCGGCTGCGTCGTGCCGTGAATGCGGAAGTATGTGTCCCGCCCATTCTGGAACAGGTAAAGCGCCCGCGCGCCAAGTGGATTGCCGGGGCCGCCGGGCTGGGCGTCGGTATTACCGATGAAGCGTTTGTAGGCCTGAGGCTCGCGCTCAATCATCTCATCGGTGGGGCGCCAGGTGGGCCATTCTTTCTTAACGTCGATGGTCGCGGTGCCCGTGAACTCCAGCCCCGCTTTGCCAACGCCGACACCATAGCGCATCGCCTGACCGGGGGCGGTCACAAGATAGAGGTAGTGACTGCGCGGCAGGATCAGCAGCTGACCGGGCGCGTATTGCGCTTTCATCGGCACGGCCTGCGGTGTGGGGTCATAGGCGGCGGTGCGCGCCTGCGCCATCAGGGGGAGGGCGGCGGCTGCTACGGTGCTGGTCAGAAAAGTACGGCGGCGCATGGCAGGCTCCATCAAAATATCAGTTTTTCGCCCTGCATTTTGCCACGGGGGCGCATTTTATCAAGGCTGGACATAAAAAAACCGACCTGCCGTGGCCAGCAGGTCGGTTAAAATTCTTGGGTCAGGGCCGAAGCCCCCAGCCATTAGGCCAGCGCGATGTTTGTCGCGGACTCGCGGCCGTCACGGCCTGCTTCGATGTCGAAGGTCACTTTCTGGTTGTCGGCAAGGCCGGTCAGACCAGCGCGCTCAACAGCGGAAATGTGAACGAAAACGTCTTTGCTGCCGCCATCGGGAGCAATGAAGCCGAAGCCTTTAGTTGTGTTGAACCATTTTACGGTGCCAGTGGCCATATCCGTAGTCTCCATATTTACGCCATCCGCTTAAGTGCGATGGCCCGGCGTTGTTGGTCTGGATCGATAGACTGAGCGCCGTATGAGGGAGACAGTGGGTCGAAAAAGATAACGTCTGCATCGCCTATATTGCATTGGGAGGGGATTCGTTCAAGGGGCAACGCATATTAGACCGCAACGACGGTGTCGCCACTCTGATTATCGGCAAATTACTGCCACAAATTCCCCGAAAACCTCTGATTTATAGGAAATACCATCAAACAGACTGTCTCAAGTTTGTCTAAAACCTGTCTCATTGCTGCCCGGCATAGGTGGTTTTTTGCCAGAAAGCCCCAAGTGCGCCTGCCAGCGCCCCCCCTCATGCGGAGTAATGAGACATGATGCGTATCCTTGCTGTAGACGATGACCCGGTTATCCTTGATCTGCTTACAGGTTGCCTGACCGAGAATGACAACTACGAGCTGACCTGCTGCGAAAGCTCGGAAGAGGCGCTTGATATCATGCAGGAGTCGAGCCAACCGTTCGATTCATTCCTGCTGGATATTATGATGCCGGGCATCAACGGGATCAGCCTGTGTGAGATGATCCGCGATGTGCCCTTCTACCGCGCCGTGCCGATCATCATGATCACCGCCAGCAAAGAGCCCGCGATGATGCAGCGGGCCTTTGATGCGGGGGCCACGGATTTCCTGTGCAAGCCTCTTGATGGTGTTGAACTTAGTGCGCGGATCAATGCGGCGAGTATGCTTAATGCGTCACTGCTGCGCGAGCGTGAGGCGCAGCATACGCTGGCCGAACTGACCCAGATGATGCAGATCCGTTTTGACGAGGATTTCGATCTTGATGTCTCGGCCTGTAGTGACGTGTCCACGCTGGAGAATTACCTGCTGCGCTTGCCAAGCGGTTGTTTCTCGATGAGCCTCTTTTCGATCTCGGTCGATGGGGCACGTGGCATCTACCGCGCGGTCAAGGCACCAGCCTTCCGCCGCCAGATGGAGCAGGTGGCCCGTGCCTCTGTTTATTCGCTGGAGGGGATGCGCTTTCATCTGGCCTATGCGGGCAGTGGCCGTTTCATCGGTGTGGTGATGAGCCGCGCACGGTTGAACACCGCCTCCATGGCCGAGCGGATGCGCGAGCATCTGGAGAAGAACTGGGACGGCAAGGGCATGAACGGCGGGCTGGCCCCGTCACTGCAAGTGCATTCGGTGACCGAGCAGCGCCTATGGTCGGGCCTGTCGGCTAGCAATAAGCTGCGGGAGTACCTGCAAAGCTGGGATCCCCTGCACGGTCTGGCGCGGCATGACGAGGACAACCTTTTTGCCCAGTTGGAAACCGCGATCGAGGACGAACGCTGAGGGCTCTGCTCGTTCTCAGCTTAGTGACGCGCCCGTTCTACTGAGAGGTGGGGCGGGCGTTTCGCGTTCACGCGCTGACTGTGTCGCCCTGCCTGAGGGGCGATCCTGACGTTTTAGATTTGCGAAAGGTGGGCAGGGAGCGCTGACGTACTTGTATGTCGGTACGTTGGAAAATCGCCCTCCGGGGGGAGGGAGGGCGATGCCCGGTGTGCCACCGGGTGGGGCTGTTGCGGCGTTGCGTAAAAGGAAAAGGCGGCATGAGGGCCGCCCTTTCTTATCCGATTGCAACGGTAAACCTTACCGCGCGAACTTCTTGTGCTTCAGGCGCTTGGGCTCTAGCGCATCGGCACCCAGACGGCGCTTCTTGTCCTCTTCGTAATCTTCAAAGTTGCCCTCGAACCACTCCACATGCGCTTCGCCCTCAAAGGCGAGGATATGGGTACAGATCCGGTCAAGGAAGAACCGGTCGTGCGAGATGACCACGGCGCAGCCCGCGAAATCGACGAGCGCGTCTTCGAGCGCACGCAGGGTTTCCACGTCCAAGTCGTTGGTCGGTTCATCGAGCAGCAGGACGTTACCGCCTTCTTTGAGCAGCCGCGCCATATGCACTCGGTTGCGCTCACCACCTGACAACAGGCCGACTTTCTTCTGCTGGTCGCCGCCCTTGAAGTTGAACGACGAGCAATAGGCGCGGGAGTTCACTTCGGCATCGCCGAGCTTGATGATCTCGGCCCCGCCGGTGATCGCCTGCCACACGGTGTCGTCGTGGTTCAGGTCATCGCGGGACTGGTCGACATAGGATAGCTCGACCGTGTCGCCGTATTCAATGGTGCCATCGTCGGGTTTTTCATGCCCGGTCAGCATTTTGAACAGCGTGGATTTACCCGCGCCGTTGGGGCCGATCACACCGACAATGCCGCCGGGCGGCAGGCTGAAGTTCAGCCCATCGATCAACTGCTTGTCGCCCATGTGCTTCTTCAGGCCTTCGACCTCAATCACCTTATTGCCAAGTCGCGGGCCGTTGGGGATGACGATCTGGGCGCGGGACAGCTTCTCGCGCTCGGAAGTTTCGGCCATTTCGTTATAGGCGGCGATACGCGCTTTGGATTTAGCCTGACGGGCCTTCGCACCTTGGCGCATCCACTCAAGTTCGCGCTCCAGCGTTTTTTGCTTGGATTTGTCTTCGCGGGCCTCTTGGCTCAGACGCTTGGCCTTTTGCTCCAGCCAGTCGGAGTAGTTGCCCTCGTAGGGGATGCCGCGGCCACGGTCCAATTCGAGGATCCAGCTGGTGATGTCATCAAGGAAGTAACGGTCGTGGGTGACGGTCAGGATGGTGCCCTTGTACTCGATCAGGTGCTGTTGCAGCCAGGCGATGGTCTCGGCGTCGAGGTGGTTGGTCGGTTCGTCCAAGAGCAGCATGTCAGGCGCTTCGAGCAGCAGTTTGCACAGCGCCACACGGCGCGCTTCACCGCCCGAGAGGTTTTCCGGCATCGCGTCGTCCGGGGGGCAGCGCAGTGCCTCCATCGACACGTCGATCTGGCTGTCGAGGTCCCACAGGTTCTGCGCGTCGATGTCGTCCTGCAGCTTGGCCATCTCATCGGCGGTCTCATCCGAGTAGTTCATCGCCAGTTCATTGTAGCGGTCCAGAATGGCCTTCTTCTCGGCCACGCCTTCCATCACGTTCTCGCGTACGGTCTTGGTCGGGTCGAGCTTGGGTTCCTGCGGCAGGTAGCCGACCTTGGCGCCCTCGGCGGCCCAGGCCTCGCCGGTGAAATCCTTGTCGAGCCCGGCCATGATCTTGAGCAGGGTGGATTTACCCGCGCCGTTGACGCCGACGACACCGATCTTCACGCCGGGCAGGAAGTTCAGGTGGATGTTTTCGAATGTCTTCTTGCCCCCGGGGTAGGTCTTGGAGACGCCGGACATGTGATAGACGTATTGATAGGCAGCCATTTGGAGAATCCTCGAAACGCGATTTGGGGTTTGCAGTGCAATATCGCCCGGGCGGGGCAATATCAAACACTCTATCCATCGCAGGGCTGGGGCCCCTTGATGCGCTGCGAGGCACGTCGCTCGGGGTAAGGCCGTAAGAGGTGATCCGGGCTATTGGATGGTTTTACAACGGTTTGGCAGGCGATCCGTGCAACCGAAAAGCGAAATTCGGTCGACTTTTCTGCGGTTTTTGCGCTAGGATTCTTTCAATCTGCGATTGGGCGGCGATTTTCGGCCATCGTGGAGTAGGCAGGCTGAAAGCGGTGCTCTCCCTTCGCAGTGCATCGACTGGCAGTCACAAAAACAGGGAAATACTCATGTCAAAATCCACAATTGTTGTGGGTCTGGACGGTTCGGAGGCTGGCGCGCGTGCTTTGGCCTTCGCTCAGGCTCAGGCCAAACAGATCGGGGATTGTTCGATCACGGTTTGCTTTGTGATCGAATGGTCGCCTTTCACCTTTCAGACCAAGGAAGAGAACGAGCAGCGCCATATGCGGCGCGAGCAGGAGTTGCAGCGCGCGCATGACGTGGTGCTTGATCCGGCGGTGGCAGAGGCCAAAGCCTCGGGCGTGGAGGTCGAAGGAATCGTGCGGCACGGTGATGTGGCCGATATCCTTGAAGGTGTCGCCAAAAAACGCGGCGCGATCCAGATCGTTGTGGGGCGGGTCGGTGAGCGCGGGCTCAAGCGGCTTTTTGGTGGGGTGACGGGCCGGTTGGTCGCAGGCTCCAGCGTGCCGGTCACGATCATTCCCTGAAAGGACAAGCCATGAACAAGCTGTTTACCTATATGATGGCCGTTTTCGCGTCATTGCTGCCGAGCCTTGCCGCTGCGCAAGAGGCTGTTGGCGTCGACGAACGTATTAACCAGATTTTTGCCGATTACACCGGTTGGTATGTTTCCTTCATTTTCGCCCCGCTGCCCGGCACGGATTTCTCATGGATCGCGCTGTGGCTGGTCGTGGGCGCGGTGGTCTTTACCGTCTATTTCGGGGCCATCCAGATCAAAGGGTTTTGGCATTCGATCCAGCTGGTGCGGGGCGATTATTCCGACCCCGACGATGCGGGCGAGGTGAGCCACTTTCAGGCGCTGGCGACGGCGCTGTCGGGCACCGTGGGTCTGGGCAATATCGCGGGCGTCGCGGTGGCGGTCAGCATCGGCGGGCCGGGTGCGACATTCTGGATGGTGGTTGCCGGTCTCTTCGGCATGGCGACCAAGTTCACCGAATGTACGTTGGGTGTGAAATACCGCAATGAATTCCCCGATGGCCATGTTTCAGGCGGGCCGATGTATTACATCGTCAAAGGCTTTGCCGAGCGCGGCCTGCCGCTGGGCGGGTTCATGGCGGTGCTGTTCTCGATCTTCACCATTCTGGGCGCTTTGGGCGGCGGCAATATGTTCCAAGCCAATCAGGCGCATGCGCAGCTTGCCGGGGTCTTGGGTGATTATCCGGGCTGGATCACAGGCGTCATCCTTGCCGGTGTGACCTTTGCGGTGATCGCAGGTGGCCTTAAGTCCATCGCCCGTGTGACTGAAAAGATCGTGCCTTTCATGGGCGTCTTTTATGTGCTGGTCTCGATCCTGATCCTGATCATTAACTGGGACATGATCGGCTGGGCCTTTGGCCAGATCTTCATGGGGGCCTTCACCGGTCTCGGTGTTGTCGGCGGCTTTACCGGGGCGCTGATCCAAGGCTTCCGCCGGGCGGCGTTTTCAAATGAGGCGGGCATCGGCTCGGCGGCCATCGCCCACTCCGCGGTGCGCACCAAAGAGCCGGTGACCGAGGGCTATGTCGCCCTGTTGGAGCCCTTTATCGACACGGTGGTGATCTGCACCATGACCGCTCTGGTCATCGTGATCAGCGGCGTGCTGAACCAAGACCCCGAAACCGGGCTCTACATCTGGAACGCTGAGGCGGGCCGGATCGCGACCGAAGGTGAAGTCAGCGGCGTGGCCCTGACCTCGGCGGCCTATGCGCGGGCCTTCTCATGGTTCCCGGTGCTGCTGATGATTGCGGTGGTGCTCTTTGCATTCTCGACCATGATCAGCTGGTCCTACTATGGCCTCAAAGCTTGGACCTATCTGTTCGGCGAGGGTGCGGTGAAGGAGTTGGTGTTCAAGATCATCTTCTGCGTCTTCATCGTGATCGGCGCGGCGGCGAGCCTTGGACCGGTGATCGACTTCAGCGATGCCATGCTCTTCTCCATGGCGATCGTGAACATCATCGCGCTCTACTTCCTAATGCCGATCGTGAAACGTGAGTTGAACAGCTATGTTACACGGCTACGCTCGGGCGAGATCGTGAAACACAAGTAAGCGCCTTGCATTGACAAAGGGCAGCAATGCCCCTCCTTTGGCCCCTGATTTCGGATCGGGGGCCATTTTCTTGCGCAATACCATGCCATTCGCGACTAAGGGGCAGGTCATCGGCCTGTTGGGCGGGTCGTTTGACCCGGCACATGAAGGGCATGCGCATATCACCCGCGAGGCGTTGAAACGGTTCGGGCTGGATCGCGTCTGGTGGCTGCTCAGCCCCGGCAATCCGCTGAAAGAACACGGACCAGCGCCGATGGCGCAGCGCAAGGCGCGGGCCGATGCGGTGATGGGCCACCCGAGGGTTGAGATTACGGACATCGAAGCGCAGCTTGGCACCCGTTACACCGCGCAGACGCTTGAGGCCCTACGGCGGCGCTATCCCGGTGTGCGGTTCGTCTGGCTGATGGGGGCCGATAACCTTGCGCAGTTTCATCTGTGGCAAGACTGGCGGCAGATTATGGAGACAGTGCCGGTCGGTGTGCTTGCACGACCCGGCCAACGTATCTCGGCCCGGATGAGTCGGGCGGCGGCGCTGTATGCGCCCTACCGGATCGCGGGGCGGAACAGTCAACTGCTGTCCCATGCCACAGCGCCCGCGTGGTGTTTTGTGAATGTGCCGATGGTCGATGTCTCTTCCACCGCGCTGCGGGCCGCCGGGGGCTGGCGCTCAGCGTAGCCGTGCCGAGGTGATGCCAGCGGTGATGATCACCGCAAGCCCCGCCCATGTCAGCGCATCGGGCAGGGTGCTGAACAGGAACAGACCCAGCAGCACCGCTGCGATCAGTTGGAAGTAGACCAAGGGTGCCAGTCGTGTGGCGGGCGCACGGCGATAGGCGTAGAGCAGCAGCAGATTGCCCAGCATGGAGAACAGCGCGCTGGCAGTCGCCAGACCGGCCACGGGCAGGGTGGCTGCCGGCAGGTTCATCAGGCCCAAGGGCAGCAGCATCACCGCACTCATCGCCAGTTGGGTAAAGGTCAGCGCGAGGGGCGGGGCGAGCTCAGACAGCCATCGCGACATGGTGAGAAACACGCCGTAGAACAGCCCCGCCGCTACAGCAAAGAGCAGGCCCGGCCCGCCCGTGCCACCGCCCATGCCGGGGCGCACCACCAGCAGCACACCGCAGAATCCCAGCAGGATCAACGCGCTGCGCAACAGGGTGATCCGCTCCCGCAAGAAAAGCGCGGCCAAGAGGTAGCTGACCATCGGCCCAATAAAAAAGGCGGCAAAGACATTGGCAATCGCCTCGGTCTGGAGCGCGGTTTGGATGCAGGTGATGCCCAAGGCCAGCGTTGCCGCCCGCAGCCAGAGCCGCCAGTCGCGCATCAGGCCCCAAGTGCCGCGCGGCAGGAACGGCAGCACCATCAGCGCGCCGATGGCAAAGCGCGACCATGCCACGAAAACTGGTGCCACGCCCATCCCCGAGGTCAAAATCTTGCCCGCGCTGTCCCCTGCGGGGATCAGTGACATGGCGATAAACATGATCGGAATAGCGCGTTGCATAACGTCGGGTTAGCAGGTCGGCGGTTTTGTGCAACCGCGAAAGGGGGGCGGGTGTCAGACAGGTTGTGGCCGAACGCCGCATGGGGTTTATATCAAGCCCATGAGCCAGAGATTTACACGACGCATTTTCCTTGGAACGGCTGCTGCTGCGATGGCAACGGTCTCCGCTTGGGCCGAGGCACCGACAACTTCGTTGCGCCCGATTGGGCGCGATAGCGACCTATATAAACAGGCCATTCCAAATGTGTCCGAGATCATCGCGGACAGCGGGATCACCGGCACGGTCGCCTTTGCCGTGATCGATGTCGAAAGCGGGATCTGGCTGGAAGCATCCAACGCGACCGACGGCATTCCGCCTGCGAGCAGTATCAAGGCGATCACCGCGCTTTATGCGCTGGATCAACTTGGGCCTGATCATGTGTTTGAGACGCGGTTGCTGGCGACCGGCGGCGTGGTCAACGGAGAAGTGCAGGGCGATCTGATCCTTGTCGGCGGGGGCGACCCGACGCTCGACAGTGACAACCTTGGTCAGATGGCCGAAGAATTGAAAGAGGCGGGAATCATCGGGGTGAAGGGCAAGTTCAAGGTCTATGAAGGGTCTTTGCCCGCGACCTTTGCGATCGATCCCGAACAGCCCGATCATGTGGGATATAACCCCGGCGTCTCAGGCATCGCGCTGAACTACAACCGCGTGCATTTCGAATGGAAACGCGACGGAAACGGTTATGACGTGACGATGGAGGGCCGCTCGGCGCGTTATGCGCCAGCGGTGCGTGTCGCCACGATGGAGGTCGTGGACCGCAGCGGGCCGGTCTATACCTACGAGAACCGCCCCGACCGCGATGTCTGGACCGTGGCGAAGTCTGCCTTGGGCTCTGGCGGCGCACGTTGGTTGCCGATCCGGCGGCCCGGCGTTTACGCGGGCGATATCTTCGCAACGATTGCCCGGAGCCACGGTATCAAGTTGGGCGATGCGGAACTGGCCGAAACACTGCCCGAAGGGGAAACCCTCGTTACCCATCGCAGCGCCGAGTTGCGGCCGATTCTGAAGGACATGCTGGAATATTCCACCAACCTCACGGCAGAGATGGTCGGCTTGGCCGCCAGCGCCAAGCGGCTGGGAACGGTGCCAAGTCTGCGTGCCTCTGCCGCCGAGATGAACAAATGGGCGATTGAGGAGCTGGGCATGGAAAAACCGGCGATGGTCGACCATTCGGGGCTGGGCGATGACAGCAAGATGACCGTGCATGACATGGCCGGGGGGCTGGCGCGCATTCATGGTACGGGGCTGCGACCTATTCTGAAACCAGTCTATCTGCGCGATGATCGGGGACGCCCGGAACGGGACAATCCGATCAAGATCGACGCGAAGACCGGAACGCTGAACTTTGTCTCGGCGCTGGCGGGATTTCTGACCACGCCCGAAGACCGGGTGTTGGCCTTTGCGATTCTGACCGCAAATACCGATGAACGGGCCAAAATCAGCCGGGCAGAGCGGGAGCGTCCGCCGGGGGCACGGACGTGGAACGGACGGGCCAAACGTGTGCAGCGTGGGCTGCTGGAGCGTTGGGGGCTTTTGTATAACGCGGTCGTAAAGCCCGAGCCGGAAGCCGCAGCCGAGCCTGAACCTCAGACGGCCCCCGAAACCGACGCCGAGGTCGGCACCGAGCCGGAAGCCGTTTTGGAAGAGTCCTGACGTCCGCTTAGGTCAGATGCCGCGCCCGCGCGCCGCGTTCGATCGCGGCGGCGTGGAGCCGGTCGATGTTAAGCTCATAGCGGATTTCTTCGAGCAAGCGCAGTTCAGCCTCGTCCAGCGTACCATCGGCGGCGGCCACGTCACAGGCCAGCGCATAGGCTGTTTCATGCAGGCGTTCGGGCAGGGCTTCGCGGATCAGGCCAAAGAGGGCATCCAGCCCGTCTTCCTGCTCGAACAGGTCAAAGACCGTCTTGCTGATCGTTGCCACGCGGTCATTGTCATAGCCGGAAAACACCGGCAGCAGGTTCAGTGCGGATTCAATTTTAACCAGTTCGGCGGTGCGGATGTCTTCGTCCGAGGCCGAGACCGCGATCATCAGCGCGACAAGGCTGTCTTGGGCGCTGAGCGAGAGGGAGGATGTGTCGGGCATCGGGAAATCCTTTGAACAGTTATGTTGCAGCGCAGAATATTGACCCTCAGGGTCCGAAGCAATAGGAACGGGCGACCCCGTGCGCATTGGGCGCAGGGGCGGCAAAAGATGGATGATCCGACATGTCCGAGACCCGAGACGCGGCACTCAGCAGCAAAGCATGGCCCTTTGAAGAAGCGCGCCGGGTGCTCAAACGTTACGCCAAAAAACCGCCAGAGAAGGGATATGTGCTGTTCGAGACGGGCTATGGCCCCTCTGGCTTGCCGCATATCGGCACCTTCGGCGAGGTCCTGCGCACCACGATGATCAAGCGCGCCTTTGAGGAGATCAGCGACATCCCGACCAAGCTGGTCTGTTTCTCGGACGATCTGGACGGCATGCGCAAAGTGCCGGGCAACGTGCCGCAGCAAGAAATGCTGAAAGAGCATATGCACAAGCCGCTGACTGTGGTGCCGGACCCGTTCGGCACGCATGAAAGCTTTGGCCACCACAACAATGCGATGCTGCGCCGGTTCCTTGATACTTTCGGGTTCGAGTATGAATTCTACTCGGCCCGCGAATTCTACCGCTCGGGCCAGTTCGACGAGGTGCTGCTGCGCGCCTGCGAAAAGTATGATGAGATCATGGCGGTGATGCTGAAGTCGCTGCGCGAAGAGCGGCGTCAGACCTATTCGATCTTCCTGCCGATCCACCCTGAAACGGGCCGCGTGATGTATGTGCCGATGAAGAAGGTCAACGCAAAAGACGGCACGATCACCTTTGACGACGAGGACGGCACCGAGATGACCCTGCCGGTGACCGGTGGTAATGTGAAATTGCAGTGGAAGCCCGATTTTGGCGCCCGCTGGGCTGCGCTGGACGTCGACTTTGAGATGTACGGCAAGGAGCATGCGACCAATACGGCGATCTATGACCGAATCTGCGAGATCCTTGGCGGCAAGAAGCCGGAGCATTTCAGCTATGAACTGTTCCTAGACGAAAACGGGCAGAAGATTTCCAAGTCCTCCGGCAACGGTATTTCGATCGACCAATGGCTGACCTATGCCAGCACTGAGAGCCTGTCGTATTTCATGTTCCAAAAGCCAAAAACGGCCAAGCGCATGTATTTCGACGTGATCCCCAAGGCGGTCGACGAATACCATCAACAGTTGCGGGCCTATGAGACACAGGACGTGAAGGCGCGGCTGAACAACCCGGTCTGGCACATCCACGGTGGCGATGTGCCGAAGTCCGATATGGTCGTGCCCTTCTCGATGCTGTTGAACCTCGCAAGCGTGTCGAGCGCCGAGGACAAGTCGCAGCTTTGGGGTTTCATCCAGCGCTATGCGCCTGACGCCACACCCGAAACCAACCCTGGTATGGATCAGGCGGCGGGCCATGCGGTGCGCTATTTCAATGACTTCGTAAAGCCGCAGAAGGTGTTCCGCGCGCCTACAGAGTTGGAGCGCGAGGCGCTGGAAGACCTGCGCGAGCGGCTGAAGGTCTGGGACGGCGGTCTGGACGCCGAGGCATTGCAGAGCATGGTGTTCGCTGTCGGAAAAGAGCGTTTCGACCCGCTCCGCGACTGGTTCACAGCGCTTTACGAGGTCCTGCTCGGCGCCAGCCAGGGGCCGCGTTTCGGTGGGTTTATCGCGCTTTATGGCGTGGATGAGACCGTGGCGCTGATCGACGACGCGCTGGCGGGCAAGCTGACCACCGCGTGAAACTTTTGCCTCTTGCCCTGCGTGACTTAGATCATTCAGCAAGGGTAAGGGGGAAAGGCAATGCGCAAAGGGATGTTCACATTTTTCGGAGGGCTGGTGCTTTCGGCCCTCCTGAGTTTTGGCGCTATGGCGCAGCAGGCCGAGATCGAAGAGACGATTAACAGCCAGTTCGACGCCTTTCGAGCGGATGATTTCGCCGCTGCTTTGGAGTTCGCCACGCCGAATTTGCAGCGCTATTTCCAGACCCCCGAGAACTTTCGCAGTATGGTCAGCAATGGCTATCCAATGGTGCAGAACCCTGCCGAGGTGCGGTTTTTGGACCGTCGCGCGGATGGGTCGCGCTTTTATCAGGTGGTGCAGGTTGTCGACCCCAAGGGGTTCACCCATTTGCTGGGCTATCTGATGGAGCAGACGGACGCGGGCTGGCGCATCGGAGGGGTGCAGATCCTCGACGCGCCGGGGGCCAACGTCTGAGCGCTGTTGCGCGATGCCCGCTCGGCGGGCCAAGCGGCGTTTAACATATCGTTGATACTTCCCTGACTTCACGGTTCGGCCTGTCCGAGCCAGAGCAGTTGAGCGGCGCGCCCCGGTGGGAGGTGCGGACCGGGGAAAGGAAAAGCGATGAACAAAGCGATTACCGACGGCGTGGTGCTGATGCCGACACCCTTTGCGGCGGGTCTGGATGTCTGGTCGAGCGGCGACGGCACGCCCGGGTCGGACACCTATGAAAATGCCTCAAACGCGGCCTTTGTCCCGGCAGATCAGGATTTTGGCGGGGCGCTGGAATTGCTGAAGACACAGGCCACACAGCGCTTGCGGTATATGGGGCAGACGATCCTGCTGCCGGGTTGCTATCTGCGCGTAACGGCGCGGGTGAAGGCGATCAGTGGCAACCTGCCCACGGTGCGGATCGCTGGATATCCGGCGCAATCGGGCGGGAGCCGGGTAAGCGGCGTGCCGGAGTTCGGACCGGCCACCACACTTAGCAGCTACGGCGAGGTGGTTGAGGTCAGCGCGATCATAGGCAGTGGCGACCGCGGCGGGGTCGATATGGTCTGGGGCACGCAGGCGGCCTATGGCCATTTCGGGCTGGACCTGACCGGGCCGACAGGTGGCGTGGTCCGAATTGATGATATTGAGATCGAAGATGTCACGGCGGTGTTCCTGCGGGACATGCTAGCGCAGGTTGATGTGCGGGACTTTGGCGCAATCGGCAACGGCGTAACCGATGACACTGTCGCCTTTGAGGCGGCTAATGCCGCCGCCGATGGGCGCACGGTCTTGGTCCCTGCGGGGAACTATCTGCTGAACGGTGATGTCACTTTTGACACGCCGGTGAAGTTCGAGGGCCATGTGACCATGCCAACAGCGGCGGTCCTGCTGCTGCGCCGGAATTTCGACCTGCCCAGCTATATTGAGGCGTTTGAAAATGAAGAGACTGCCTTCCTCAAAGCGTTTCAGGCGCTGCTGAACAACGCGGATCACGACTCGCTCGATATGGTCGGGCGTAAGGTGAATGTGACCGGGCCGCTGGATATGCAGGCGGCGGTGCCGGACAAGACCAGCTATGCCACGCGCAGGGTGATCCGCAACGGCCAGCTTGAGGCGGCATCGAGCAGCAATTGGGATACGGTCGTGGTGACCTCGCAGGCGAGCTACTCAACCTCAGACAGCCGCAAGCTGACCAATGTGGTCAATATCGCCAATGTCCCGGTTGGCGCGCTGGTCGAAGGCAGCGGGGTGGGGCGCGAGATCTATGTGCGCTCCAAGAACGTTGCCACGCAGGAGATTACCCTGAATGCGCCTCTATACGATGCGGCGGGCACGCAGAATTTCACTTTCCGCAAGTTTCAATACATGGTGGATTTCAGCGGCTTCGCTTCGCTGTCGAAATTTGTAATGGCCGATATAGAATTCCAGTGCAACGACCGGTGCAGCGCCATAAATCTTGCACCTGCGGGGCTGATCTTTCACCTGCGCGATTGTTTTGTCAGTCGCCCCAAGGACCGGGGCATCACCTCGATCGGCGGAGGCTGTCAGGGGATGTTGATCGACCGTTGTCAGTTCCTGTCGGCCGAAGATGCGCTGACCGTGCCGAACCGCAGCAGTATCGCGCTCAACACGAACGCCAACGATGTGAAGCTGCGCGATTGCCGTGCGACGAAGTTTCGTCATTTCGCGCTATTGGCGGGGGGAAATAGCATCGTGACGGGCAATCACTTCTTCCAAGGGGATGATGTCGACAACGGTGTACGTTCGGCGGGCTTGATCCTTGCCTCGGCCCATACCAGCGCGGTGGTGACGGGCAATTACGTCGATAACTGCTTTATCGAATGGACGAATGAGCAGGACCCGACGCCGGGTTTCACTTCGGGTTATTCGTTCAGCGCGCTTAGCATCAGTGACAATATCTTTCTGTCGGGTGAGGTTGCGCCATGGTTCAGCTATATCGTCGTGAAACCGCATGGGGCGGGGCATTTCCTGAGCGGGGTAAGCATCACCGGAAACCGTTTCCGCAGCCTCAACGGCAGCATTGACCGGGCAGAGCGGGCGGATACGACCTTTGCCGATCTCGACCTGTCGCGCTGCAAGAACGTAGTGATGAAAGGGAATTCCTTTCACGCGGTAACGACGCAGGTAGAAAATATGGCCGAGATTGAGTTCACCCAGTCCACGCCGTCAGAGACATGGGTGATCGATACCTCCGGGCATCTTCCGTTTGAGGGGCAGGCGCTGAATACCGATGCGGTGGTGGCCCACGGCGCGATCCGCAACAGCAACAACGTGGCGCAGTTTGACATGCCTTACGTGACACATGCGGAAGGGGCCAACCGGGACCAGATCCATGTGGTCTGGCCCACGGCAGTGAAGGGGAAAGTCTCTGTCATGGTGCGGATGGACAACCGTTAATCTTCGCTTTGCAATGGTGCGACACATGGCCCCGCCGCTAATCCGGTGGGGCCATTTGCGTTAGAACTCTCGCCAAAGACTAAGGGTGAGGGCGGTGTTTTCTGGCGCATCAAGAGGGACTTCGCTGCCCAGCTGCACACGGTATTTGCTGAAGCGGGGCGAGAGAACGATGGAGGGCGCAAACTTGGTATAGGTTTCGCCCCCGGTATAGGTGACGAAGACCTGCGTCATACCGGTGACGCCCTTGGTGAAATCGATCCCGGCGGTGCTGTCGAGTTTGATGACTTCTTGCGAAAATCCGAATTCCCATTTCGCGGAGGCATCAACGGTCAGCCAACCGTTCCGCTCTCCCAAAGTAAAGCCCCGACCCCACGACAGCCCTGCCCGAAGATGGGGAGAAATAAGCTCTCCCGTCCAGCTTGCTCCGGCACCGAGGTCATAGGCCCAACGGCCCCGCTCGGTCGGCTCTCCCAGCGGGAAACGCAGGAACACGGTCGCAGAACCGCTTTGCAGTCCCAAACGGTTTTGGGCTGTGTTGAGGTCAAAGCCGAGGGTCAGTGTCTCGCGTAGCCCGTATTCGATGTAGGTGCTTTGGGTGAGGTCATAAAAGTAGGTCGCGGAGAAGGAGGATGAGAGGAAACTCGTCCCCTTTTCGCGTAGCCATGGTCCAGCATGGGCGGCAGCGGCGCAAAGCTGGTAGGCCAGCAAGGTGAGGCAAAGGGCAGATCGCATGGCAGGCTCCTGCAGCGATCTTGGTTAATAGCGGTTAACAAATGGTTTCTTCGGATGGTCGAACGTAAAAACCCGGTGCCAAGAGCACCGGGCTTCAGGGTCGTCTATGTCAGTCGTATCACACGTGGGCTTTGTTGCCCCGTGGGCCCGCAATGAGCCAGACGATAAAGCCCAGCACCGGCAGGATGATGATGCCCAAGACCCAAGCGATTTTGGCCGCGCCCGACGCGCTTGAGGTGACGACCTGATAGATTGCGTAGATGTCAGCGATGAGGACAATAAGCCCAATAAGTCCATATTCCATTGTGCAGCCCCTCTTGAATGCGTGAATTTCCTATTGGTTGTTTAACCTCAGTGCGGCCATTTTGGTTCCCGCGCCGTACCGCAGATGGATGAGCCAGAACCCGCCAGCCCGCTCGTTATGCGGGAACCGGGGACCCCTGCCTCGGGTTTTATCGCTACAGCAATCACGAGAGGAACAGGCTATGACTGACACGACAGCACCCGCATCGCTGGTTTCTTCGGACAATGTGAACGGCACCGCCGTTTTCAGTGCGGATGGGACCGAAATCGGCCATATCGACCACCTGATGATCGACAAGAAATCCGGCAAGGTCGCCTACGCCGTCATGGGTTTCGGCGGCTTTCTGGGCATCGGTGAAGAGCATTACCCGGTGCCATGGAATGCGCTGGATTATGATCCGGCCCGCGACGGTTTCATGACAAACATTGATGAGGCCACGGTAAAAGGCGCACCAGAGCGAACAGATCGCTGGGACAGCGACCGCGCATGGCAAGAACGCACTTTTGACCACTACGGTGTCCCGTACTACTGGCTCTGATCGGCATTTTGAAAGTTTGCGGGGGAGGCGGCAGCGCCTCCCTTTTGCTGAGCGATATCCTGCACAGCCCATTGTTTTTGCGACGTGGATCGGGTCTCATAGGAGGGCGGTAATTGGACCGTGACTGGAAAGGGAATTTCCGATGTACCGTTTGATCGCTCTTAGCCTGCTGCTTACCCTCTCGGGTTGTGGTGTGCCGTTCGTCCCATTCATCTGATTGATTTAGGAGACCCGCTTCATGGAAGCTTTTCTTGATACGCTCGGTGCGGTGGCGCTAATCGCGCTGGTGGTGGTCGGGCTTGTCGCGGGGGCGATTGCCGGAGCCGTGGCAGGCCGCAATCGGCTGCTCTATCTCATTCTGGGTGTGGTCGGTGCTGTGGCACTGCCGTTCATCCTAGCCGCGCTTGGCGTCACGGTTGTGGCGGCAGGGGGGCTGCTTTTGCTGCTGGTTGTGGCAGCAATTGGTGCGGGGCTGGTGTTGGCCCTCGTTACCGCGCTGCGACGGTAGATTGGGGTAGATTTTTAGACCTAACGCACGGGCCACCCCCTAAGGGGCGGCCCTTTTTCATTCAGCGTTTGCGCCGTTTCACATTGCCGCCGCGCATTCCGCCCCGGCCAGAGGTGCTGCGCCCGGAGGCTTGCTGAGCCGCATCAACGGCGCGTTCCACTGCTTGCTGCCGGGCCAGCGGGTCATCCGCCACGGCCAAATCGACCGCTTCCAGCCGTTTGACCTCATCCCGCAGCCGCGCCGCCTCTTCGAACTCGAGGTTCTCTGCCGCCTTGCGCATGTCGGCCCGCAACCCGTCAAGGACTGTCTGAAGATTGCCCCCGGCAAGCGGATTATCGACCTTGGCGGTCACGCGGTTCATATCGACATCACCTTTGTAAAGGCCAGCCAGAATGTCATCGACGTTCTTTTTGACCGTGGCGGGGGTGATGCCGTGTTCTTCGTTATAGGCAACCTGCTTGGCGCGGCGGCGGTCGGTTTCGCCCATCGCACGCTCCATCGAGCCGGTGATGCGGTCGGCATACATGATCACGCGCCCTTCGGCATTACGCGCCGCGCGCCCGATAGTCTGGATAAGCGAGGTTTCAGAGCGCAGAAAGCCTTCTTTGTCCGCATCAAGAATGGCCACCAGCCCACATTCGGGGATGTCGAGCCCCTCCCGCAATAGGTTGATCCCGATCAACACGTCAAAGGCGCCCAAGCGCAGATCGCGCAGAATTTCGATCCGCTCAATCGTGTCGATGTCGCTGTGCATGTAGCGCACGCGGATGCCCTGTTCGTGCATGTATTCGGTGAGGTCTTCGGCCATGCGCTTGGTCAGCACGGTGCAAAGGGTGCGGTAGCCTTCAGCGGCGACTTTGCGCACCTCATCAAGCAGGTCGTCGACCTGCATTTCCACGGGGCGAATTTCTATATGAGGGTCGATCAGACCGGTCGGGCGAATGATCTGTTCGGTGAACACACCCCCCGTCTGTTCGATTTCCCACGCCGCGGGCGTGGCCGAAACAAAGACCGATTGCGGGCGCATGGCGTCCCATTCCTCGAACTTGAGAGGGCGGTTGTCCATGCAGGACGGCAGGCGGAAGCCGTGTTCGGCCAGCGTGAACTTGCGCCGATAGTCGCCCTTGTACATGCCGCCGATCTGCGGGACCGAAACGTGGGATTCATCCGCGAAAACGATGGCGTTGTCCGGGATGAATTCGAACAGGGTGGGGGGCGGCTCGCCGGGCGCGCGGCCTGTGAGGTAGCGCGAGTAGTTCTCGATCCCATTGCAGACGCCCGTGGCCTCCAGCATTTCGATATCGAAGTTGGTACGTTGCTCCAGCCGCTGCGCTTCCAGCAGTTTGCCGTCGGCGACCAGTTGATCCAGCCGCGTGCGCAGCTCTTTCTTGATGCCGATGATCGCCTGAGACATCGTCGGCTTGGGCGTCACATAGTGGCTGTTCGCATAGACGCGGATTTGGTCGAAAGTGTCGGTCTTTTCGCCCGTGAGCGGGTCGAACTCGGTGATGCTCTCCAACTCTTCGCCAAAGAAGGACAGCCGCCACGCGCGGTCATCAAGGTGGGCGGGGAAGATTTCGAGACTGTCGCCGCGTACCCGGAAGGAGCCGCGCTGGAAGGCGGCATCGTTGCGCTTGTACTGCTGTGCGACAAGATCGGCGATGACTTTGCGCTGGTCGTAGCTCTCGCCGGCTTTCAGATCTTGGGTCATCGCGCCGTAGGTCTCGACGCTACCGATACCATAGATACACGACACCGAGGCCACGATGATCACGTCGTCACGCTCCAAAAGCGCGCGTGTGGCGGAGTGGCGCATCCGGTCGATCTGTTCGTTGATCTGCGATTCCTTCTCGATAAAGGTATCGGACCGCGCCACATAGGCCTCGGGCTGGTAGTAGTCGTAGTAGGAGACGAAATATTCCACGGCGTTGTCGGGGAAGAACCCTTTAAACTCACCGTAAAGCTGCGCGGCCAGAGTCTTGTTCGGCGCAAGGATGATTGCCGGGCGCTGTGTTTCTTCGATGACCTTAGCCATGGTAAAGGTCTTGCCCGTGCCCGTCGCACCCAAAAGCACCTGATCGCGCTCGCCCGCGTTCACCCCTTCGGTCAGCTCTTTGATCGCGGTAGGCTGGTCTCCCGCCGGGGCAAACTCGGTGACCAATTTGAACCTATGCCCGCCCTCAAGCTTGGGACGGTTGCGTACATCGGGGGCGGGGTTTGCCAGCAGCGGCATACCTTCCGATTTATCGGTTTGGGCATAGGGCATCACGGGTATCCTTCGTCGGGCTCCCCATAGGTGCCCTCTTTCGCGCCGTGTTCAAGGGGCAGGAGGCCGCTGGAGTCGGTTTTCAGGCTACTTCATCAGCCGTTTGCGATTCTGTCGCACCTTGCGGGCCAGAGGGGCCAGCGAAGCGTTCATGATCTGGTCGGGGCTTTTGCCGGACATCGCCGCCTGCGCGCCAGCGGTGAAAGCCTTGGCCATGGCCGGGCCTTTTTCCGCGACCATACGGTTGTTCTCACCGGGGCGTGCGGGCAGGGCGCCGGCCATGGCCAGTATGCGCAAAGACATGACGATTTGAGTTTCGATGGCCAGCGAGGCAAGCTGGCTTTGCATGGCGAAGACGGCGAAGGGATTCATGTGGAAGGCTCCAATGGGGTCCTACTCATGTAGTCTCTGCACTGCAGCATGGTAGGGTCTATCTGCATTGTCTTGCATTCCCTTGCCCCTTGGCACGGAATATTAGATAAAGCGCGAGGTTCCTGAAGCGAGAGTCCCGAAATGCGCGCACGTATCTTCCAACCCGCCCGTACAGCGATGTCCTCCGGCACGGCCAAGACCCGTATCTGGCTGCTTGAGTTTTCGCCGGCCGAAGCGCGCAGTGTCGATCCGTTGATGGGCTGGACCTCCTCCGACGATACGCAAAGCCAAGTGCGGCTGCAGTTTGACACCCGCGAAGCGGCGGAAGAATACGCGCGCGATCACGGCATCGACGCGCAGGTGCAACTGCCGAACAAACGCAGGCCCAACATCCGCGTCGGCGGTTATGGTGAGAACTTCGCGACCGGGCGCCGTGGGGCGTGGACGCACTGAGGCCCGTGTAGGTTCCGTCCTTTTCGGTCGCGCGGGCAACGGCACCGACCGAGAAGTTACTTGAAGCAATACCGATTGCTTAAGTGGCCTTGCCAGCGAATGGGTCATCCGAGGTCTTGCCAAACCTCTGAGGTGTTAAGCTCAAAGCCTCCTTTCCGGCTTTGCGAGCCAGAGAATTGATCCAAACAGCCGTCAGCCGCTTCAAGATAGAGGCAGAGTGTCCGTCCAGTGCAGAGGGCTGATCCTCAATAAGGTAATGTTTTCCAGCATCATGTGATATGCTCAGAATACGCATTAAGGCGGGAATGCGGTTTTTGAATCGATCTCTGGGGCGGGTTCTTATCAGCATTTGCCTACTTGGGATCAACTTAGCATTGATGAATGGAACTGGTTTTCTTTGGTTCCGACGGCAGAAGAGCCCGGTATTTGTTGAGGGCAGCCGTAAGTAACCCGCTCTAAGAGCTGCTGAATTATCAGTAGCATTTGCAGTCTTGGCTATTCCGGGAGGGGGGCTTGCACATGACTGTCTCTAAGCGGCCGCGAGAGGGTATCGCGGATACAGAGCGCACAACATCAGCCGAGAAACGGCTCAAAAAGGATTTGCTGCGCATTGCTTGCTGGATCGAAGCACGGCATCCGGAATGCCCCGTGTGTATTGAGCTGCAGCGTTGCGATGGATGTAAGCTCAATGAGATCGCACAGGTCGTACCCTTGGTGCAGGATCAAAAACTGCGGCGCGTTATACGGGACGAGGCCGAAGCTGCTTTTCGTCTCTTAGGCTGGGTTATCAGACCGGACATTCAGACCGTCCATTCGTTATTTGGTGAGGCTCAGAGCCAACCGGAGCACAGCCGCCTTCGCTACTGTTCCGAGATCGATAATCTTCTGCAGGATATCGAAAGCAAGCTATCCTTGATGAGACTTCGGGACCCTTAGCTTTGTATTTCGGCTGATGGTGCCAAAGTGACGCCATCAGTCGTTTGGATTGCTTCAATATTTACCGCGGTCTCTCGGGTTGGTGAGGCAGTATCAGCAGCCGGCTTTCATGTCGTTGGCAATTCCGCCGTCAGCCTTGGTCGCCCCACAATCTCGTGCAGACCGGAGGGATTTCGCTTTCGATCGCGGCCATCGCATCCACGATAAGATCCTCACGCCAGCGGCGGCCTGCAATCTGCACGCCGATGGGCTGCGGTCCGCTGGACAGTTCTGCGATATGCGTGGGGATATTGCCGGCGGGCAGGCCGGTAAAGTTCATAACGAAAGACCATAGCCCCGTGCCCAAGACCTCCCGAACGCCTACCAGACCTTCGGTGTCGCGGCCCGCTGTGAAGAACGGAGCGAACATGAAGGGGGTCAGCACAAGGGGGTATTTATCGAGGAAGATCGACCATTCGCGCGCGTAATGGGTGCGTTTAGCCATCATGGCGAGTTGTTCGCTGCCCGTGAAGGGCGGGTATTCGGTGTAATAGTTTTCGAAGATCGCCTTCAGGTCATCAGATCCATGGGTGCGAATATCCTCGCCCATCAGGGCCTGAACTTCGCCTAATAGGGCGCGGTAGCCATTTTTCCCCGCCTCATGGGCGAGGGGAGGTTCCACCTCCTCGACGGCATAGCCCGCGTTGGCGAGCGCAGATGCCGCCTTGTCGAGCGCGGTCGCCACATCAGGGTGCAGGCCGAAGCCAAAGTCATCGCGGGTGAAGGCCACGCGGATCGGGCCTTCGATGGGTTCGCCGCGCCATGGCAAGGGCACGTGGAACGGATCACGCGCATCTGCGGCGATCAGGCTTGGCATCGACAGGTGCAGGTCCGCTGCATTGCGTGCGATCAGCCCCTGTACCGACATGGACTGTGCCAACAGGCCCCGCTCGGCCGTTTGGCTGGGGTTATACGCGGCCACGCGGCCCAGACCGGGCTTTACTGTCACCGCCCCATTGGCCGAGGCCGGGAAGCGCAGGGAGCCGCCGATGTCATTGCCATGGGCGAGCGCGCCGATCCCGGCCATGACGGCCGATCCCGCCCCGCCGGACGAGCCGCCCGCCGACAGATGCCGCCCCCAAGGATTGTAGGTCCGCCCATAGAGCGGGTTGTCTGTATCTGCGCGAAAGGAAAACTCCGGCGTGTTGGTGCGCCCGATCACGATGGCGCCCGCCTGTTTGAGGTTGCGCACCAGCGGTGCATCCTCGGGCGCGATGATGTCTTTGAAGGCGGGCACCCCGTTGCTGGTGGCGTGGCCCTTTTGATCTACGTTGATCTTAATCGTCACCGGAACACCATGCAGCGGCCCTTTGGGCGCGTCGCTTTTGTCAAGGGCCGCTGCCTCGGCGCGGGCTTCATCGGCGAGGTTTTCGACCACCGCGTTCAATGCTGGATTGACCTCGTCCATACGGGCAATCGCCGCCTCGGTCGCCTCGCTTGCCGAGAGCTTTCCCGCGCGGGTAGCGGTTGCGATTTCCTGCGCGGTCCATTGCCAAAGCGGTTTACTGTCGGTCATTCCGGTTCCTTTCGTTCGATAAATTTTAGCGCATCGCCTGGGCCTTCCTGCGGCGAACTTCGCAAGAAAGAATTTAGCAAAGCAAGTAAATTCGGAGTGTTTCGCAATTTGGCTTTGAGGGCTGATTGGATCGGAGGCGTTTGCGTGGAGACGCAGCACGGACGCGTGGCATGCTCGCAATGCCCTGCCTTCATAAGACCGAAGCGCAATCATCCTGCCATGATCGCGCTTGCGGCTTCGATGGCCAGGGGGGCTGCTTTGGCGACAAACTCTTCTGGAGTGTATTCAGAGAGCGACCCAGCGACATGGATGGCGCTCAGCGGGGCGCCGTTTCGGTCGGTGATGGCGACGCCTAATGCCACTTCGCCCAAGGCGTATTCATCGCAAACCACGGCGTAGCGGTTTTCGCGTGCGATTGCGAGTTCGGCCATGATCTCTTCAGGGTCGACCTTGGTGCTGGAGGTGAAGGGGTGCAGCGGGGTGCGATGGAGGATTTCGCGCGCTTCCTCTTCGGGAAGCTGAGAGAGAACGGCACGGCCCCCGGCGGTACAATAGGTAGGCACACTGTGTCCGACGAGCGTTGCAAAAAATGTTTCGCGTTTGCTCTGCATGCGCAGGGCATAGATCAACCGCGTTTCATCGTAGAGGCTCAGATCTACCCGCTCGCGCAGGGATTTTCGCAGTTCCAGCAGGACCGGGGTGGCTTTTTGCACCACGGGGTCGAGCCGCAGCAGGTCTAGCGTGTGGTCCATGAGCCGGATGCCGGGAAGATATCCACGATCGTCACTGCTGCGCCGGATATAGCCAAGCTTCATAAATGTATGCACGAGCCGTTGAGCGGCGGACCGGTCCAACCCCGCGCTTTCGGAAATACCGGAAAGCGTCAGCGGGCCGGTCGCATGATGAAAGGCCCCAAGCACCTGCATGGCGCGCTCTGCCGCGCGGACGAACAAACGGTCTTCATCTGCCTGATTGTGCGCCGACTGCGGAGCCTCCACGCGGAAATATCTGTTCATGAGTGAGCCATAGTTGACGAATCGTTAAGGTGCTGCTTACGCTTGCTGTGCACTATAGGTGTATTGCAATGCGATACTCAATAGGCGAAGGTCCCTGATCACGGTTGGGGGTGTATGGGCAGGGGAGCCTTTGGCGGATGGCTAGGGAGACCGGTTTGGGACGTGGTTCTGGAATGCGCGTTGCGTTCGCGGGCTTTCTGCATGAGACGAACACTTTCGCCCCTCATCCGGCGGATCTTGAGGCTTTCCAGCGGGGCGGCGGCTATGTCCCGATGGTGCGCGGTGAGGCGATGTTGGCCGCGTTCAAGGAAGTCAATTTAGGCATGGCGGGCGCATTACGGGTCGGGCAAGCGCAGGGATGGGACATCGTTCCGATCCTCTGGGCAGGTGCCATTCCGTCGGCCCATGTCAGCCGCGACGCCTTTGAGATGATTGCGCATGAGATCGTCGAAGGGGTGCGAAATGCAGGCCCGCTCGACGGTGTTTTTCTGGATCTGCACGGTGCCATGGTCGCTGAGCATATCGATGATGGCGAGGGAGAGCTGCTGCGGCGGCTGCGCGCGGTCGTGGGACCTGATCTGCCTATCGCCACCGCGCTTGATCTACATGGCAATATCTCTGCCGAATTTGTTTCCAATGTCGACCTGCTGGTCGGTTTCCGCACCTATCCGCATGTTGATATGGCCGAAACCGGCGCCAAGGCGGCCCAGCATCTCGACCGGATAATGCGCACCGGCTTGCGCCCCGCTAAGGCCTTTCGACAGATGTCCTATTTGGTGCCGATCCCGTTTCAGTCGACCGAGTTGTCACCGGGGCAGGCGCTTTATGAAAACGTTGCCGCTTGCGAAGCTGATGGGGCGCTTTCAGCGAGCCTGTTTATGGGCTTTCCGGCGGCGGATATTCCCGACTGTGGCCCGGTCGCCGTGGCCTATGGAGAGACACAGGAGGCAGCGGATAAGGCTGCCGACAAACTTGCCGCCGCATATGAAGCGGCAGCCCCCGACTTTCTGAAAAACGAAGCCTTTGAGCCCGATGCTGCGGTGGCAGAGGCGCTCACACGCGCGGCCAAGGCGGGCAGGGGGCCGGTCATCATTGCCGACACACAGGACAATCCCGGGGCGGGCGGCATTTCGGCGACCATGGGGATGTTGCGCGCCTTGGTCAAAGCTGGGGCTAAAGCTGCGGCGATCGGCCTGATTGTCGACCCCGCCGCTGCGGCTGCGGCCCATCGGGCGGGGGTCGGTGCTGAGATCAATGTCACCCTTGGCGGCCATGCCAGTGTGGCCGGAGATACTCCTTTCCAGACCGCAGCAACCGTAATGCATCTTTCTGACGGGGGGCTACGCGCAACGGGGCCTTACTATGGCGGAACGGAATTGAACCTTGGCCCGTCCGCCTGTCTGCGCATTGCTGGGGTCGATGTCGTTGTCACCAGCCGCATTGCACAGATGGCTGACCGTGAGATGTTCCGTTTTGTCGGCGTCGTGCCCGAAGAGATGGACTTGCTAGTGGTCAAGAGTTCCACCCATTTCCGGGCCGACTTTGCCCCCATTGCACGCGATATCCTTGTCGCTTGCGCGCCCGGGCCGATGCCCCTCAATCCAGCCGATTTGCCCTTCACCCGCTTACGGGCGGGGCTTCGGCTGTCTCCCGATGGTCCCCGGTTTGGGGCCGACGGTGCCCAAGCCGCACCACCTGACCACGGCAGCGTGACTGCCGTGGCCCAATAAAAAAGTCAAAAGATCAACCAACAAGGGAAAATCAAATGATACCTCTACGATCGGCACTGAAACAGACGCGCGGCCTTGCCACCGCCTTCGCCGCAACAACGGCACTGTTGGCCCCGGGATCACTGGCCGCGCAAGACGGTGAAACCACGATTACCGCAGTTATGCATTCGGGCCTGCGGGTTCTTGATCCGGTCATCACGACCGCGCATATCACCCGTAACCACGGTTATATGGTTTACGACGTGCTGACCGCCGTGGATGCGAATTTTGAGTCGCAGCCGCAGATGGCCAGCTGGGAAGTCTCAGAAGACGGGCTGACCTATACGTTCACCCTGCGCGATGGTCTGATGTTCCACGACGGCGCGCCTGTGACCGGTGAGGACGTTGTGGCCTCGCTCAAACGCTGGGGCGAACGTGACGGCGGCGGGCAGATGATTTTCGACGTAACCGAAAGCCTTGAGGCCAGCGATGACAAGACCGTTGTCTGGACATTAACCGAAGCTTTCGCACCGCTGCTGACAGTGATCTCCAAGCAGTCCGCCGTGCCGCCTTTTATCATGCCCAAGCGCGTGGCCGAAACCTCTCCGGATGAGACCATCACCGAATATATCGGCTCCGGTCCTTTCGTCTTCAATCAGGACGAATACGAACCCGGCGTGAACGTGACCTATGAGAAGTTCGACGATTACGTTCCGCGCGAGGAAGAAGCATCTTGGATGGCGGGCGGCAAGGTCGTTAATGTTGACCGTGTGGTCTGGACCACGATGCCGGATTCCCTCACCGCGATCAACGCGTTGGCGGCGGGCGAAATTGACTTCCTCGAGCAGGTGCAGATCGACCTTTTGCCGATCCTAGAAAGCAGCCCCGAGGTAACGGTCGAGACGCGAGATGACCTTGGCTATGTTACCATTGGCCGGCCGAACTTCCTGCACCCTCCCTTCGACAACAAGCTGATCCGTCAGGCGGCCATGGCGGCATTGGATCAAGAGTCCATGCTTCAGACGATGCAGGGGGATCCGGCCTACTACAATGTCTGCGGTGCAGTTTTCGGCTGTTCGACCCCTTTGGGTGATGAAGCCGACTCCGAGATCGTAACCGGCGGCGCGGATCCCGAAAAGGCCAAGGCGCTGCTTGAAGAGGCAGGCTATGACGGCACGCCCATCGTGCTTATGGCACCGACGGATGTAACCAGCCTGATCAACCAGCCGGTCGTCGCGGCTCAAGCCCTGCGCGAAGCGGGTTTTGAAGTCGACATGCAGTCGATGGATTGGCAGTCGGTCGTGCAGCGCCGTGCGCAGCAGAGCGCGGTCTCTGAGGGCGGCTGGAACATCTTCTTCACCAACTGGATGGTGCCTGAGATTTCGGACCCGCTGATCAACGTCATGCTAAACGGGCGCGGCGATGATGCTTGGTTCGGTTGGCCGGACGATCCCAAGATCGAGGAACTGCGCGCCGCTTTCGTGAAGACCGACGACCCTGCGAAGCAAAAGGAAATCTCCGTAGAGATCCAGAAGCACGTAATGGACAACGTCAACTATATCATGATGGGCGAATATCTGATCCCGCAAGCCCGCCGCAATGCGATCCAAAACATGATCCCGTCGCCGGTGCCGGTGTTCTGGAACATGACAAAAGAAGCGGAATAATCCGCACAGCGGAGAGCGCGTACGCCGCGCTCTCCGCCGCTACTTTTGCACGCGGGCAGCGCCGCCCGGCCTGCCTTCTTTCCGCCGAAAGGGACCTTCCGGAAAATGCTCGTCTATATCCTGAAGCGCGTCTTGGCCACGATCCCGGTCATGCTGATCGTCGCCATCTTCGTCTTCCTTCTGCTGCGTCTCACCCCCGGTGATCCGGCAGCAATCCTCGCCGGCGATGCCGCCACCCCTGCACAGCTTGAACGGATCCGCGACCGTCTGGGACTAAACGACCCATTGCTGACGCAGTTTTTCACTTGGATGGGGCAATTGCTGCGCGGCGATCTGGGCGTGTCGCTGCTGTCGAATACCTCGGTCGCGGGTATGTTGGGTGACCGGTTGGGGCCGACCATCAACATTGCGCTGATGACCATCACCATTTCCGTTCTCTTGGCGGTGCCGATGGGTGTGATCGCTGCATGGCGTCATCGCACATGGGTCGACTTTCTGGTGATGTCCTTTTCGGTGCTAGGCTTTTCCGTGCCGGTCTTTGTGATCGGCTACATCCTGATCCAAATCTTCGCGATTGAACTGCGCTGGGTGCCCGTCCAGGGCTACAAGGCACCATCCGAGGGCTTCGGTGCCTTTTTCTCGCGGGCCATCCTGCCCTCGCTGACGCTGGCCACAATCTATGTCGCGCTTATTGCGCGCATGACGCGGGCCTCGATGCTCGAAGTTCTGGGCGAGGATTACATCCGCACCGCGCGGGCCAAGGGCGTGCGCGAGAATGTTGTTCTGTTCCGCCATGCGCTGCGCAATGCTGCCGTGCCGATCCTGACGATCATCGGCACCGGTTTTGCATTGCTGATTTCTGGCGTGGTGGTGACCGAAAGCGTCTTTAACATTCCCGGTATCGGGCGGCTGACGGTCGATGCGATCCTCGCGCGCGATTACCCCGTTATTCAAGCGATGATCCTGCTGACCGCGGGCATCTATGTCTTCGTGAACCTCTTGGTTGACGTCTCCTATTCATTCTTCGACCCAAGGATCCGGTACTGACATGATCGAGCAACCCCAATCCCGTCACAGCGCCTTTCAGGTGCTAACCGGTCTGCTGTCACTGCCTGCAGGCGCAAGGGTCGGCATCGGTCCCATCTTGGCAGCTGTCACCCTCGCGGCCATCGTGCTCGCCTCGATCTTGGCACCGCTTTACGTGCCCTATGATCCGCTGACGATGAATTCGGCGGCGCGGCTCAAGCCTCCGTCCGAGGAGTTCCTGCTGGGCACCGACCCCTATGGCCGGGACACGTTCTCGCGGGTGATGGTTGGTGGGCGCGTGTCGCTGTTGATTGGCATTGGTGCTGCCGTGGTCAGCGTCGCCATCGGGCTGGCGATCGGCCTTGTAGCCGGTTTCTTTCGGATGGCCGACAGCATCATCATGCGGATCATGGACAGTCTGATGGCGATCCCTGCGATCCTTCTGGCAATTGCCTTGGTGGCGCTGAACGGGCCGAGCCTTGGGTCTGTCATCATCGCGATCACGGTGCCGGAAGTGCCGCGCGTGGTGCGGCTCGTGCGCTCGGTCGTACTGTCTGCGCGGGAGGAACCCTATGTCGAGGCGGCCATCGCGCTTGGCTCTTCCATGCCCAAGATCCTGATCCAGCACCTGATGCCGAACACCATGGCGCCCCTGATCGTGCAAGGCACCTATATCTGCGCCTCTGCGATCCTGATTGAAGCGATCCTGAGCTTCCTCGGCGCGGGCGTCAGCACCGAGATCCCGACATGGGGGAACATCATGGCCGAAGGACGCACCTACTTTCAGATCAAGCCGGGGCTGATCTTCTGGCCGGGCCTGCTGCTGTCGCTTTGCATCCTGTCGATTAACCTGTTGGGCGACACCGCACGCGATCTGCTCGACCCGCGCATGAAGAAACGGGAGGGCTGAGAGATGCAGTTCAAGACCAAGGATTTCTCGGACGCCCGCACGGTGCTCAAGGTGCGCGACCTGCGCATCGGTCTGAGCGGGCGGCCAAATGCCAAGCCGGTGATTGATGGGATCGATTTGACCATCCGCGCGGGAGAGACCCATTGCCTTGTTGGGGAATCAGGCTCCGGTAAATCGGTGACCTCGTTGGCCGCCATGGGACTCTTGCCGAAAGACGCGCTCGAGGTGCAGGGCGGCAGCATCACGCTGGATGATTTCGAGATTACCAGCGCCAGCCATTCCCAAATGCGCCAGCTGCGCGCGCGCCGCATCGCGATGATCTTCCAAGAGCCGATGACTGCGCTGAACCCGGTGCTGCGGGTGGGCGAGCAGATCATGGAAGTGCTGAACATGCACAGCGACATGGGCCAGTCTGAGGCTAAGAAACGCACGCTCGACATGATGGATCAGGTGCATCTGCCGGATGTGAACCGCATCTTCTCGGCCTTTCCGCACCAGCTTTCGGGCGGGCAACGCCAGCGCATTATGATCGCCATGGCGCTGATCCTCGACCCCGATCTGCTGATCGCGGATGAGCCGACGACGGCGCTGGACGTGACCACCCAGTTGCAGATCCTCAAGCTGATTGCCGAGATGCAAGAGCGCCATGGCACTGCCGTTCTCTTCATCACCCATGACATGGGCGTGGTGGCCGAGATCGCGGATACCGTCACGGTCATGCAGCAGGGCAAGATCGTCGAACGCGCCCCAATCGAAAAACTGCTGACCGATCCGCAAAAGGAATACACCCGCACGCTGCTGACAGCGGTGCCGAACCTCACCCCACGTCCCGCCCGTGCGGCGGCGTCGCAAAGCGAGGTGGTGCGCGTCGCAGGGCTCGATATGACCTATGGCGGCGGCGGGTTCTTCCGCCGGAGCGAGGGGGTGAAGGCTGCTCAGGATGTAAGCTTTACCATTCAACCCGGTCGCACGCTTGGTATTGTCGGCGAATCCGGCTCGGGCAAATCCACCGTTGCGCGGGCCATCATGCGGCTGATCGACCCGACAGCGGGCAGCGTGAATGTCGCCGGGACCGAGATTGCGCAGCTTTCGCGCCGCCAGTTGCGCGATCACCGCAAACACCTCCAAATCGTGTTCCAAGACCCCTACCGCTCGCTCAACCCGCGCTGGACAGTGGCGCGCAGCCTTTGCGAAGGGCCGATCAACTTTGGCACCCCGCGTGAGGAGGCGATGCGCCATGCGGCTGAATTGATGGAACTGGTCGACCTGCCGCGCGATGCGCTGGACCGCTATCCGCATCAGTTCTCGGGCGGGCAGCGTCAGCGTATCGCGATTGCGCGGGCGGTGGCGATGAAACCCGATCTGCTCGTCGCGGATGAGGCCGTCTCGGCCCTCGACGTGAGCGTGCAGGCGCAGGTGCTCGACCTCTTGGATGACATTCAGGAGAAGTTCGGCGTCGCAATGTTGTTCATTACCCATGATCTGCGCGTCGCGGCACAGATCTGCGACGACGTATTGGTCATGCAACGCGGAAAGGTCGTTGAATACGGCCCTGCGGGCGATGTGCTGGCCAACCCGCACCACGACTACACCCGCAACCTGATCGAAGCGGCGCCGGGCCGCCATTGGGATTTTGCCAACTATCGCGCACTCGGCAGCGCCACCATGAAGACAGGAGCCACCGCATGACCGTCCTTCCCAAGATCGAAGCCTTTGCCGCCGATCTCACCGCCATCCGCCAAGACATCCATGCCCACCCCGAACTGGGGTTCGAAGAGGTCCGCACCGCAGGGATCGTCGCGGAAAAGCTGCGTGCTTACGGCGTGGACGAAGTCCACGAAGGGCTGGGCGGCACGGGTGTTGTCGGCATCATCAAGGGTGCGGGCGGTGGCAACCGCCGTGTGGGGCTGCGCGCGGATATGGATGCCCTGCCGATTGTTGAGGATTCCGGCGTGCCCTACACCTCGACCAATCCGGGGCGGATGCATGCCTGCGGCCACGACGGCCACACCACCATGCTCTTGGGCGCGGCGCGGTATCTGGCGGAAACCCGCGATTTCGACGGCACCGTGGTGCTGATTTTCCAACCTGCCGAAGAAGGCTTGGGCGGCGCGCGGCGGATGCTTGAAGAGGGGCTCTTCGAGAAATTCCCCTGTGACGAGATTTACGGTATGCACAACGATCCAAACTCGGAGCCGGGTGTGGTCAATGTCACCCCCGGTGCGGCCATGGCAGGGGCGGCGTTCTTTGACATCACCGTCAAAGGCACCGGCAGCCATGCCGCGATGCCACATCAGTCGCGTGATCCGATCGTCATCGGCACGGCGCTGGTGCAGCAGTTGCAATCCGTCGTCAGCCGCAACACCCCGCCGACCAAGCCGATCGTGCTGTCGGTGACCAAGTTCAACGCAGGCTCGGCCTATAACGTGGTGCCGGATGCGGCCACCATTGCGGGTACAATCCGGTACTTCCATCAGGACGTGATCGAGATGGCCGAGGCGCGGATGCGCGAGCTTTGCGCCGGTATGGCCATAGCCTACGGGATCGAGATCGAGGTCGATATCCGCAATGTCTTTGACGTGTTGATGAACGATCCCGAACTAACCACCGCCTATGTCGAAGCGGCCGCCAGCGTGGTCGGGGGCGAGAACGCCCATGTCTCGACCGAACAGGCCAGCGGGTCGGAGGATTTCGCGGATATGCTGAAGGTCGTGCCGGGCGCCTATTGCCGGGTGGGCCACGCAGGCAGCGTGCCGTTGCACAATCCCAGTTTCGTGCTGGACGACGGCATCCTGCCCATCGGCGCTTCGATCTATGCGCGTATCGTCGAAACCCGCCTGCCCAAGGTCGGCAGCTAAGTCTGTGCACTGATTGCTTTAGTTTAAGCCATTCGCCCTGCTGTCGCGCGGCGGAAGAAAGGATTTTGACGATGACTAACCCGCTTGATTTGCCCTTTGATGCCAGAGAAATGCTCAACGGGCTGCGCCCTTGGATCGAAACGGAAAGCCCTACATTCGACGGGGCGGCGGTGAACCGCATGATGGATGTGGTCCAGCACGATCTGGCGGTCTTGGGCGCGCGGACCGAGCGTATCCCAAGCCCGATGGGGCTGGGCGACAGCCTGCGCGCCGAAATGCCTCACCCGAAGGCGGGTGAGGGGGGCATCCTGCTCTTGGGTCACATGGACACGGTCCACCCCATCGGTACCCTGAGCAAGCTGCCCTTTAAACGCGAAGGCGATATTTGCTACGGCCCCGGCCTTATGGACATGAAGGGCGGCAACTACGTCTACCTTGATGCGCTGCGCAAGCTGTTGACCGCCGGGGTCGAGACGCCGCTGCCTGTGACGGTGCTCTTCACCCCTGATGAGGAAATCGGCACCCCCGCCACCCGCCGCTTGATCGAAGAGGAAGCCAAACGTCATAAATACATCCTCGTCCCCGAACCTGCGCGGCCCGACGGCGGCGCGGTGATCGGGCGCTATGCAATCGCGCGGTTCAACCTCCAGACAAGGGGCCGCCCTAGCCACGCGGGCTGGGCGCTCTCCGAAGGCCGCTCGGCCATCGCGGAGATGGCAAAGGCCGTGGGCACGATCGAAGGCATGACCACCGAAGACTGCACCTTCTCGCTTGGGGTTTTTCACGCGGGCCAATGGGTCAACTGCGTGTCCTCGGTCTGTGATGCCGAAGTGCTGACCATGGCCAAGACACAAGAGCAGTTGGACGCCGGTGTTGCGAAAATGATGGCGCTGAACTCGGACGAGGGCGACGTGATCATGGAAATCCGCCGCGGCGTCACCCGCCCGGTTTGGGAACCCGACCAGCCCGGCACGATGGCGATGCTGAAGCTTGCCCAGGACATCGGCGGCGAACTGGGGATCGAGATCACCGGAAGCTCTGCCGGGGGCGGATCGGACGGCAACTTCACCGGGTTTCTTGGGCTGCCTACGCTGGATTCCATCGGCGTTCGCGGCAAGGGGCTGCATACATTGCAGGAGCATATCTATGTCGACAGTCTGACCGAACGCGCTAAGCTGGCGGCGGGTCTGTATTGTCGGCTGACACCTTGAGGAGTTGATCGGGGGCGGGCGGTTTCGGCGGGCCCTATCTTCGGGCATTAACATTGGTGTTAGGGCGGATTAAGGGCTCACCGGTGCTACCAAGCTTTACGGATCGTACGGCGGGGTTCGCATTAGCAGCTGTTACCCGCTAAACAGGGGCATATTGAGAGGTCTATCCAAAATTCTAGTATATTTCCGTGGTGGGAAAATCTGTTTACTTCTCTCCGACCTGCAGCAGAAGTAACTTTGGGTCAGGCCCGAAGACCGCAGTGAACCCCGTAGCGGCTGCGCCGCCTGCCAATGCCGTGGTGAAGGACGCTGCCGTTCCATACAGTGCATTACGGCAGAGCAGCAGGTAGTCCGCGCCGGTGCGGGCAAGTGTAGCACGCATCTCAGTTTCATACCCGTCAAATGGCAGAACCCCATCCGCCATTGCCTGTATGCTGCGGTGATAAGGGCCAGTCAGTACCTTATGGTGCGACAAAAGCAGGATCGGCGGGCCAAGGTTACTGCTGCTAAGGATCACTCCGGGAGGGACAGAGTTCAGGCTGCGGACGAGATCGGGGTGGCGGCAGGAGCTCGCCTTCACATATTCGACCTCGCCAATTGCTACGTTTCCGGCACGGCCCTCAGTGCCAGCCAAAAGACCGAACAGGGCCGGCGCAAAAATCGTTGCTGTCCCTAATGGGATCAGTACTAAGCGCCGCAGCGGTTGGGCGTTGTTTCTGGTCAAGAAAGGGGCGAGCACCAACCCCATAAGAAGCGGTATCGCTGAAGCGCCAAGGATTGTCAGGCGAACCTGATGCAGCCCAGCAAACAGCCCCAGCCAGCCAAACATCAGCAAGATGCCAAGACGCCGCGAAAAAGCGGGCGCTTGTTCGTTTGATACGCGGCCCGATATCCACATTGCGCTGGCAAGAACCAACGTAACGGCTGTTGGTACGAAGAACCCAAAGGCGCCTTCATTTCCCTCAAAGAGGGGCTCTAAGATTGGACGGGCTTCTTCGATGCGGTCTGTGATGATTGCCTGCACCTCCGCGGGCAAACTGGCGTAGGGCCCGTATAGACAGTTTGCGAGTAGGGGCCAGATCAGCGCAATGCCCACCCCGCTAGCCGCTAGAAAGACGAGACTACGGGTAAGGGGGGTAGGCAGCCGCGGCGCCAACGCTACCGTAAATAGGCCAAGGACACCGCCCAGTAGGGTTACCGCGATAAATGGGGGAGAGACCTCATCACAGCGTGTGACGAGCCATTCAACGGCAGGGATCTGCAACGCATACAGGACTACGGTGCCGAGGGCGAGGCTGAGACTAAAGCCAACCAACGCCCGGTCTTCCTCAGGGTGGCGCAGGATCACTCCCGCCACAAGAATTAACCCCGCCAAGGCTATTGGGGGCAGCATTTCAAGTCCGACCGCAAGCGAGAGGGCCGCTGCCCCACCGCCGATCACACCCCGCATTAGGGGACGACCTGACAGCAAAAGCATGAAGACCATAACAGTTGCGAGTAGGATCTGGACGTTGTGGTGATCAAGGCCGCCAATAGCAAAGTAATTTGGCGCGATCGGTGGCCAGAGAAGAACACCGAGCACGGCACCAAGGGCAACAGTAGGGCCAAAGATGCGGCAGCTCACCGTGCCGGTCAGCAAGAGCAGCGTTAGGAGCAAGAAAGTTGGCCAAAGCACAATTGCCGCACTCAATGCGGCCTCTAGGGAAAGCACCTGTGCCAGCGGCGAGACAATAAGCGCAATGCCAAGATCAACATAGCGCGACCAATGCAAGTCCAGCCCCTCAGGGGGCAGCATGCGGTATTGTGTCATGTCGTACCATGATTGCCCCTCAAACCACGCCAGCACCGAAAGATAGCGCATGATACTGTCATTATCTGCCGCGGCCAGAAAATCGATTGGATGATGACCCAAGATCACGGCTTTCAAAACGGTTACGACAAGAGCGAAACCTGTGACGATGAGGAACAAGCGCCTTTGACTGGCGGGATCGTTTGGGGTCTGCATGGGGTCTGCTTTCTCGTCTTGGCACCCTCTGCCTGGCGCGCGTGTCATGTAAAGCTAGCAATCCCGGCGAGAGAAAGGCGGGGCCATGGTGGATTTATGACGGATCAATCGCGAATAGACGGCGTGGAATGGTCGCGAACTTGCCTCAATCTCGCCGCGTTCTGCAAGGATCTTTCAGGACAAAAATACCGGTATATTTGTCCGGCAAGGAGAGCAACATGAAGGTCGTCGTTTCAAATGCCTTTCAACAGTCCGCCCCTGTACCGCGGTTCGGAGCGCTTAGCATCGCAGTATTGATCCCTTGTTATAACGAGGCGACGGCCATTGGCACCGTGGTCCGCGATTTCCGCGCGTCCCTGCCTGAGGCTGATATCTATGTCTACGACAACAACTCCACCGACAATACCGCCGAGATCGCGGCAGAAGCCGGAGCCATCGTGCGCCGCGAGCCGCGCCAAGGCAAAGGTCATGTAGTGCGCCGCATGTTTGCTGATGTAGAGGCGGATATCTTCCTTATGGTGGACGGCGATGACACCTACGACGCCAGCGCCGCGCCGCAGATGGTTGCACGAATGGTCAACGAAGGGCTTGATCTGGTTAATGGTGTGCGCGTCGCGCGGAGCGAGACAGCCTATCGCCCGGGTCACAAACTGGGCAACCGGGTGCTCTCCGGTCTGGTGCGATCGATCTTCGGGCGCGGCTCTTCCGATATGCTTTCTGGCTACCGAGTTTTTTCCCGCCGTTTTGTTAAGACCTTTCCAATGATGTCACGTGGGTTCGAGATTGAAACAGAGTTGACCGTTCATTCGCTGGAACTAGACATGCCAACGGCCGAGGTTCCGGGCTATTTCAAAGACCGTGCGGAAGGCTCGGAAAGCAAACTCAACAGCATCCGCGATGGAGTGCGTATCCTTTCCACGATTACCAAGTTGCTCAAACAGGAGCGCCCCTTGCCCGTTTTTGGTGCCTTGGCAGGGACGTTGGCTGTACTTTCCATCGCATTGTCCCTGCCAATCTTTGCAGAGTATTTCGCGACTGGCCTCGTACCGCGGCTGCCAACGGCGGTCTTGTCGACAAGTATCATGCTACTGGCCTTCCTAATGGGAGCGGTAGGCCTAATCCTTGATACCGTGACCCGTGGCAGACAAGAGACCAAGCGGATGCGGTATCTTTCGGTCCCTGGCGTACTGAGCATGGTCATAAAGCACGGTAAAGAAGGTACCAGTGCGCCCGGCAAAGGCTGAACTTATGCGCCCAACAAGGCAATTCACAAGATTTCTGGCGGTCGGAACGCTGGGGTTCATTGTCGACGCGGGTACGCTATTGCTGCTCGTCTCGGCTGGCGGTGATCCCTATGTCATGCGGCTAGTCAGCTTTGCCGTGGCTGTCAGCGTGACATGGTGGTGCAACCGCAACTGGACGTTTCGCAGTGCCAGCCGGCTAGCATGGCAGGCCGAATATTTGCGGTACTTCGGGGTCCAAACCGCGGGTGCTGCTGTTAACTATGCTTTTTACGCTGGCGTTCTGACTGTCATCGGATTGACTGCGCTTAATTTGGTGCTGGCGCTGGCAGTGGGTTCTTTTGTTGCGCTTGTAGTGAATTTTAGCGGCGCAAGAGCGCTCGTGTTCAAACCCCGCCCAGCCTGACACCAAGCTACGCTACCCTCGCGAGCATTCGCTGCGCGTTGCCCCGCCAGCGAAAGACGGTCCATAGCTGCGCTGGACCGCCAGCCTGAAGGGAACGGGGCTCACGTAGATTGCAACTATCGCTAACTAGCTGATCAGGGAAACCTGTGGGAAAGGCGTGCGGCGCAAACCCGCGAAGCTTATCTTGGTCTTGGCATGCAGGGCATATCACCATTGGCGCTTGGCGGTTCAGGATGGACAACAATATGCAGATTGGTTCAGGCCTATCAGGCGTAAATCGTTTGAACTGTATGCTGTCGCCCGGCCGTCACGATCTTGATCTGAACCGTCGCTCAATCCAAAAACTGCACAAGAATATTGCACCTGAAGAGTCCCATACGGACAAATCTTGCCAAATGAGATCATTCGTTTAGTCTCTGATCTCGGGTCGCCCGACCAAAAGCGTATTTTAAAGTAAGCAAAGGGGCGATCACTCTGGGAGGAGGAAACATGACTGACACTAAAAAGTTCAACCGACGTTCGTTTCTGACGAAGTCTGCACTTGCTGGGGGGGCGGCTACCGGGAGCATGCTGGCCGCACCGGCTGTGTTGGCGCAGGCGCCGATCGTCATCAAGATGCAGACGTCGTGGAATGACGCCAACATCTGGCAAGACTTTGCGCGGGACTACGCGACACGGGTGGAGGAGATGTCGGGAGGACGCCTCAAGGTCGACGTGCTGCCTGCCGGCGCTGTTGTTGCTGCGTTTCAGGTGCTTGATGCCGTCAACGACGGTCTGATTGACGCGGCCCACTCGGTGCCCGTCTATTGGTACGGCAAAAACAAAGCCGCGTCGCTCTTTGGCACTGGCCCCGTCTTCGGCGGCTCCGCTACCACCATGCTGTCGTGGTTCTATCAAGGCGGTGGTCAGGAGCTTTACAACGAGCTGACGCAAGACATCATGGGCCTCGACGTTGTCGGTTACATGGGCTTCCCGATGTTCGCGCAGCCTTTTGGTTGGTTCAAGGAAGAAGTGAATTCGGTCGACGATCTGCAGGGCTTCAAATACCGCACCGTGGGTCTGGCTGCTGATCTGATGGCCAAGCTGGGCATGTCGGTCGCACAGCTGCCGGGCGGGGAGATCGTGCCCGCGATGGAGCGCGGCGTGATCGACGCGTTTGAATTTAACAACCCGTCGTCGGACAAAGATTTTGGCGCGCAGGACGTGGCCAAGAACTACTACCTGTCGTCCTATCACCAAGCGTCCGAAAGCTTTGAGTTCCTGTTCTCGAAGATGTTCCTCGAAGATCTCGACCCTGATCTCCAGGCGATTTTGAAATACGCCGTCGAAGCAGTCTCGACCGCGAACACGGCCAAGGCGATGGATCGCTACTCAGCAGACCTACAGTTCCTACAGAACGAAGCCGGTGTGAACGTGCGACGGACCTCCAAGGAGATCCTCGATGCGCAGCTCAAGGCATGGGACGAGTTGATCCCTGAGCTGGAAGCGGATCCCTTCATGAAGAAGACGCTCGACAGCCAGCGCGAATGGGTCAGCCGTGTGTCTTATTACGAGCTGATGAACTCGCCGGATTACGGTCTTGCTTACGAGCATTACTTCCCCGGCAAGATCAAACTCTGATCACGCAACCCATAAAAGCAATGTGAACTCCGGCGCCAACGTGCGCCGGGGTTTCCTGCGAGATACAGGGGCATCATGATTTCATTCATTCGGTTCGCCGATAACCTTTCCGCATGGTTCGGCAAGGCCTTCGCTTGGCTCATTCTGCTGATGTCTATCGGCACGGGCTACGAGGTTTTTGTGCGCTATGTGCTGAACAATCCCACCGCTTGGGCGCTGGATGTGTCCTTCATCATGTATGGCACGCTCTTTATGATGGGCGGGGCCTATACGCTGTCGCGAGGCGGCCATGTGCGGGGGGATTTCCTTTACCGGCTATTCCAGCCGCGCACACAGGGCATGATCGATCTGGTGCTCTATATCATCTTCTTTTTCCCCGGGGTCACGGCGCTGATCCTCGCGGGTTGGAAATACGCGGCACGCTCTTGGCAATACGGCGAAGTGTCGGTCAACAGCCCGGCGGGGGTTCCGATCTACCAGTTCAAGGCGATCATCGTGGCGGCGGGGATACTGCTGTTCATCCAAGGCATGGCACAGGTTTGCCGCTGCCTGATCGCCATACGTTCCAATTACTGGCTCGAAGCAGAAGAGGACGTCTTTGAAACCGAAGACCTCATGATGCGTGCCGCCAACCAGGCCGAGAAAGACCATATCACATGACCGATCCGCAAATTGCCCTGATGATGCTCGGGCTCTTCATCGTCTTCGTCTTTCTGGGGTTCCCAATTGCCTTCACGCTGATGGCGATGGGCATCGGCTTTGGCTACTACGCCTATTTCGACGCGCGCCGCATGTGGCGCAGCTTTGACCGGCTGGAGGAAACCGCCGGCCCCTGGGAGCAATGGTCGACGTGGTTCGAGGGGTTATTTAACAACCGAATATTCGACCTCTTCGTGAACCAAACCTTCACGGTGATGTCGAACGAAGTGCTGACCGCCGTGCCGCTGTTTTTGTTCATGGGCTATATCGTCGAGCGGTCGAACATTGTGGACCGTCTGTTCACCACGCTCAACATCGCGTCCAAAAACATTCCCGGTTCGATGGGCGTCGCGGCGCTGATCACCTGTGCGCTCTTTGCCACCGCCACCGGGATCGTCGGTGCCGTGGTGACGCTGATGGGCCTGCTAGCGCTGCCTGCGATGCTGAAGGCGCGCTATGATCCGTCCTTTGCGGCAGGGATCATCTGCGCGGGCGGGACACTGGGCATCCTGATCCCTCCGTCGATCATGCTAATCGTCTATGCGGCGGCAACGAACGTCTCCATCGTGCGGCTCTATGCGGCGGCGCTCCTGCCGGGGCTGACGCTGGTCGGGCTCTATCTGGTCTATATCATCGGTCGCTCGCTGTTGCAGCCATCCTCCGCGCCACGCCCGACGGCGGATGAGGTGCCGGACATGCCGATGGGCAAGCTCTTGTTGATGATCGCCACCTCCTTCCTGCCACTCGCCTTCCTGATCTTCGCGGTGCTGGGGTCGATCCTTTTCGGCCTTGCAACCCCGACTGAGGCGGCCTCGATCGGTGCATTGGGCGGCATCTTCCTCGCCTTCATCTACCGGGCAATGACATGGCAGCGGATGCGCGAAAGCGTGTACCTCACGGTGCGCACCACGGCGATGGTCTGCTGGCTGTTTGTCGGCTCCTACACTTTCTCGGCAGTCTTCTCCTACCTCGGGGGCGAGCATGTGATCTCCGAGTTCGTTCAATCGCTGAACCTCTCGCCAATCATGTTCCTGATCCTCGCGCAGCTCATCATCTTCCTGCTCGGCTGGCCGCTGGAATGGTCAGAGATCATCATCATCTTCGTGCCGATCTTCCTGCCGCTGCTGGCGGTGTTTGAGATCGACCCGCTGTTCTTTGGCATCCTCGTGGCGCTGAACCTGCAAACCAGTTTCTTAACGCCACCGATGGCCATGTCAGCCTATTATCTCAAGGGCATCGCCCCGCCGGAACTACGGCTGACACAGATCTTCGCGGGGGTCATGCCCTTCCTGTTCTGCGTCATCCTGTCGATGGTGCTGATGTATGTCTTCCCGCAGATCGTCTTCTACCTGCCGGAGCTGTTCTATGGGGGCTGAGGCAAAGATGACAGCCGCCGCAGCGCTCGGCGTGGTCGAACTGCGCGACCGCTTGGCGAGCGGCGCGCTCGACGCGTTGGCGCTGGTGGAAAGCTGTATCGCGCGGATCGAAGCGCGCGAGGAGGTGGTCGGCGCTTGGGCATGGTTCGATCCCGAGTTTGCCCGCGCGCAGGCCCGCACGCTCGACAGCTATCGCCGGGCAGGCAGGCCGCTGGGGCGTTTGCATGGGCTGCCGGTGGGGCTGAAAGACGTCATCGACACCCGCAGCATCCCCACGGAAAACGGCGCGGCCCATGACAAGGGGCGCGTGCCGCTGCGCGATGCTTTCATCGTGGAGCGGCTCAAGGCCGAGGGCGCGATCATCATGGGCAAGACGGTCACGACCGAACTGGCCTTCATGCATCCGAACAAGACCACCAATCCGCACAACCCAAACCATACCCCCGGCGGCTCGTCCCAAGGCTCGGCTGCGGCGGTGGCGGATGGAATGGTGCCTCTGGCCATCGGCACGCAGACGGGCGGCTCGGTGATCCGGCCTGCGTCTTTTTGCGGGGTGACGGGGTATAAACCCACCTTCGGCGCGATCCCACGGCGCGGGGTGCTGACGCAATCGCCCTCGCTCGACACAATAGGAGTTTTTGCCAGCGATCCCGCTGGTGCGGCGCTGCTGGCCGAGGTGCTATTCGGTCATGACCCCGATGACAGCGCCACCGCGCTGGCGCCGACACCTGCGCTGTTTGCGCAGGCCACCAGCGCCCCGCCGATCCCGCCGGTCTTCGGGTTCGTCCGCCCGCCGGGGTGGGGTGACGCCGATCCCCAGCTTCACGCCGCCTTTGAGGAATTGGTCGCAGCACTTGGCGATCAGGCGTTTGAGCTGCCGCTTCCGTCGGTCTTCAACGGGGCGGCCGAGGCGCGCAAACGCATCAACTTTGCTGAGATGGCCTACCACTTTTACCCGTACCTGCGCGATGCTCCCGAATTGCTCTCGCCAGTAACCCGCGAGGCGATGGAGGCGGGTAACAAGGTGCTGGCCCGCGATTACCAATCGGCCCGCGACCTGCCCAAAGTGCTGACCGCCGCGCTGGAGGAGTTGCTGACCCGCTGCGATGCGATCCTTTGTCCCTCCGCCACCGGCCCCGCTCCGCGCGGGCTGGAGACGACCGGCGATCCGATTTTCAACGGGCTATGGACGCTCTGCGGCAGCCCCTGTGTGAACGTGCCTTTGATGACTTCGGAAGACGGGCTGCCGATGGGCGTGCAACTGGTCGGCGGTCACGGCCAAGACGGACGATTGATGCGCAGCGCCCAGTGGCTTTTCGACTGGGCCGACGGAACAACCCAATGAGGATTGAAACATGAACCGCTTGCTTGCCCTTTTCGCCTTTGCCGCGATTGCGGTCTTTTTGCTGATCCTTGCTGTAGAGGTGCCCAGCATCGACCTGATCATCATCGTCGCGGTGACACTGGCCTTCGTAGCCTATGATTTCTTCACCTCCAGTCGGAAAGACCGGGACTGACCCATGGCCAAACCCGTCATCTGGATCACCCGACAGCTTTCGGACGCCACGCTTGAACGGGCGCGCCGTGATTATGAGGTGATCTGGGATCCCGCCGACGAACCCGGCAGTGCCGAAGACATCATCGCGATGAGCGCGCGGGTGGATGGGATGATCCCCTGCCATTCCGAGCATTTCAGCGCGGAGGTCGTGGCGCAGCTTGACCCTCGGCTCAAGATCATCGCCAACCACTCCGTCGGCGTAGATCACTGCGATCTGCCGAGCCTCAAGGAGCGGGGTATTGTCGTGACGAACACGCCCGGCGTTCTGTCGGATGCCACGGCGGAACTGGCGCTGATGTTGATGCTGGGTGCCGCGCGTCATGCGGTGGCGGGTGATCGGCTGGTGCGCAGCGGGCAGTGGCAGTCGTGGTCGCCTGCGACGCTGGTGGGCAAGCAGCTTTCCGGCGCGCGGCTTGGCATCGTCGGGATGGGCGGCGTGGGCCGTGCCTTTGCCCGCAAGGCGCGCGGGCTGGATATGGAGATCCATTATCACAACCGCCGTCGACTGGATACGGAAGCGGAGGCGGGGGCGACCTATCACGCAGCGTTGGACGACCTGCTGGCAGTGTCGGATTTCCTGTCGCTGCACTGCCCGGCCACGCCCGAAACCATTGGCCTCTTGAACGCTGCGCGCCTCGCGCAGATGCCCAAGGGCTGCGTGATCGTGAACACCGCGCGGGGCAATTTGGTGGATGAGGCGGCGCTGCTCGACGCGCTCATCTCAGGCCATGTTGGCGCGGCGGGGTTGGATTGTTTTGTGACCGAGCCGGGCGGCAACCCGGCCTTTGCTGCGCATGACAACGTCATGATGATGCCCCATGTCGGCAGCGCCACGGTCGCCACCCGCAATGCGATGGGTTCTAAGGCGCTTGATAATCTCGATCACTTTTTCCGAGGGGAAACCCCGCCGGACCAGTTGTAGGCATCCTTTCAAACGACACCCGGCGGCGGTGCGGGCGCGGCGCGACGCAGCCGTGACGGCAAGGGCAGGGTGATGATGGCAAGACAGCCGATCACCAGTGCCACACCAATCCAGCCAAGCGGAGGCAGGCGTTCGCCCACGATTAAAACAGCAAGCACCGCTGCGACGACCGGTTCGAAAAGGGTGATCACGGTCGCCGTGCTCGCCTCCACCCGGGCAAGGCCGTAGCCAAAGGCAATATAGCCCAGAAACATCGGCACGGCGGCCATATAAAGCCCCACGGCAGCGTTGCTCCATGATGCCAGAAACGCCCCGCCCGAGACCATCAGCACCGGCATCAGAAGTAGGCCACCCAGTCCAAAGGTGGCGCCCATCGCGATCTTGGAGCCTGTTCCTTGCAGCATCATCCTCCGCGCGCTCCACGAATACAGCGCATAGGTAAGGCCGCCGATCAGACCCAGCAAAACGCCCAGAGGCGCCGAGGATCCGCCTACCACCTGACCGTGCGCAGCACCTTCGGCCAAACAGATCAGCCCCATGCCGATCAGCCCCACCGCCGCGCCAAGAGACCAGCGCAGGGTGAGGCGTCGACCATCCAGCACGTATTCGATCAGCGCCGAAAGCAACGGCGCAGAGCCGATCGTGATGACCGTGCCCACCGTCACCCCCGCCAGCCGCATCGCGCCGTAGAAGGCCAGCGGATAGACCGCGACCGCCAGTGCCCCGATGACCAGCAGGCAGCGTTGCTCCCATAGGCGGGCGCGCTGGTTCCTAATGCCCCGCCCTGCCCAAAGTGCTTGTCCGATCCCGCCCAGACCCATGGCCGCCGCGCCGATGGCGGCGGCGCTGACACCGGGGGCGAAAGTGGCGGCGGTGCCGGTCGTGCCCCAGACCACGGCGGCGAAGAGGATGGCGATCACGCCCCAGCGGCGGCCCTCCATCATGTCAGCGCCTTCAGCATGTCATCAGCCATCGCACGTGCCGCGAGCAGCTGACGGCTGTCGCCTTCCAACCCCGCGCGGGCCATCGCGCCTTCGAGCAGGAAGGCCAGATGTGCGGCAATGGGGGCGGCGCGTTCCGGCGTGTTTGGCAATAAGTCGGAAAGGTGCCGGGCGAGGATGCGTTCCACTTCCTCCTTATGCCGCCGCACCGCCGCGCGCCCGGCGTCGCCTGCTTCAAGCTCTGCCGCTGCGTTCAACAGGCCGCAGCCGCGAAACCCGTTTTCATAGGCGAGTTCAGCGTGATCCTGATAGGCATCAAAGACCGCCAAGGTACGGGTCCGTGCTGTCTGTGCGGTCGTGACGCGCGCCTCGTAAAGCCCCAGCCACTCCGCATGCCGCGCCTCAAGGTACTGGCTCACCAGATCGGCTTTGGAGGTGAAGTTGTTGTAGAGGCTTTTCTTGGCGACACCCGCCCGCGCGACGATTGCGTCAATGCCCGTGGCGCTGATGCCGTGGTTGTAAAACAGCTCCATCGCGGCCTGCATGAGGCGGTCATAGGCCGGGGGTCGTTTCTGGATCTCGGACATGGTCGCTCCCGTAAGCTAGGTAGACCGGTATACCTACTCACTTACCCGCACAAGAGTTTCGTTTACAATGAGGCCCTCGCCAAACGTTTCGCGGCGGTCACAGCATCGTTGCCATGCAGCGATGTTGACCAGCGCAGTGGCTATCGCAGCGCTTCGCGCGAAGCTTATTTTTTGCCGCGACAGTAAGGCACGCCGTCTTTCGCTGCCGAATGGGCGGCAACGATGGCGTGAAACAGGCGTTAGGCGAGGCTTCAACCTCAATAAGTAAATAAGATTGATTTAATCATTGACTCATCCCTACTCATTTGGGATTTGTCCCTTGAAACGCGGCATAGACCGGAGGGGAGGCCAGCTTGCAGCACGCACAAGGACCCATTGACCGGACCGGGCGTGGTTCAAACCAGAGTGGGATGCGGGCCTATAACGAAAGGCTCGTCCTGTCGCTGATCCGGCGTAGCGGGCCGACCTCCAAGGCTGAGATTGCCCGGCTCACGGGCCTGTCGGCGCAGACTGTGTCCGTCATTATGCGTGCCCTCGAAGCGGACGGGCTGTTGAAGAAGGGCGCGCGGGTACGGGGCCGGGTGGGGCAGCCTTCGGTGCCGATCAGCCTGAACGCGGAAGGCGCGTTTTTTCTGGGGCTTAAGGTGGGACGGCGCAGCGTCGCGCTGATCTTGACCGATTTCGAAGGGCAAGTGACCCGCCGCAGCAGTGACGTCTACGCCCATCCGACCCCCGCGGCGGTCATGGAATTTGCGCGGCTTGCTCTGCAGGACACACTTGGCTCGCTAGCCGCAGAGCAGCGGGCACGGGTGGCTGGGCTCGGTGTCGCCCTGCCGTTTGGCATGTGGGAATGGGAGGTCACTGGCGGCGATCTGAGCGATTGGCAGGGGTTCGATATTGAGACCGCTTTAGCAGAGGTGGTCGATCTGCCGATCTTCATTTGCAATGACACCTCTGCTGCCTGCGGGGCGGAACTGGTCTTCGGTGCGCAGGACAAACCGCGCGATTTTCTGTATTTCTATATCGGCTATTTCGTAGGCGGCGGGCTGGTGCTGGATAGCAAGCTCTACACCGGCAAAAGCGGCAATGCGGGGGCACTTGGCTCCATGCCGTTGGCGGGGAATGCACAGCGACAATTGGTCGATGTCGCGTCGCTGGCGACTTTGGAAGCGGCGCTGAGAGACGCCGGAGAGGCCCGCCGCGCCCCATGGAGCGATCCGGCGGCATGGGACTTTTCCGCCGATATTCTTGACCCCTGGCTCGACAGCACCGCAAAGGCGCTGGCGCAAGCGACACGGGCGGCGGTCTGCCTGATTGATTTCGACACGGTGCTGATTGACGGATCATTCCCCGAAAACATTCGCGCGGAAATCATTGCGCGCGCCCGACACCATCTTGCTGCCCTGCCTCTGCCGGGCGTCACCCTTCCGGACTTGCGCGAAGGGACCGTCGGCAGCGACGCCCGCGCGCTTGGCGCCGCAAGCCTGCCGCTTTCGGACCGTTTCCTCGTCGACCGCGACGCATTTTTGAAAGGCTGACAGATGATCCTTTGCTGCGGAGAAGCCCTGATCGATATGATCCCGACCCCAACCACCGCAGGCCCCGACGGCTTTGTGCCCCATGCGGGCGGGGCGGTCTTTAACACGGCCATCGCCTTGGGGCGGCTCGGGGCGCAGGTGGGGATGCTGTCGGGCCTGTCGTCTGACATGTTCGGGCGGCAGTTGGTCGATGGGCTGAAGGCCAGCCATGTGGAGGTCTCGCATCTGGTGCTGTCCGACCGTCCGACGACGCTGGCCTTTGTTCGGCTGGTGGGCGGCCACGCGACCTATGATTTCTATGACGAAAACTCAGCCGGTAGGATGATCACACCGGAGGATATGCCCACGCTGTCGAGCGAGGTCTCTGCGCTGTACTTCGGTGGGATCAGTCTGGCCTGCGAGCCGGGGGCGGATGCCTATGCCGATCTGCTGGCGCGCAACGCCGAAGGGCGCGCGGTGATGATCGACCCCAACATCCGCCCCGGTTTCATCAAGGATATCGAGCGCTACCGCCAAAGGCTCGACCGGATGCTGGCGCTGTCGGACATCGTGAAGGTATCAGATGAAGATCTGAATTGGATCAACCCCGAGCCCCTGTCGCTGCGCGACAAGGTAACCGAGTTGCTGGAGAAGGGGCCGTCGGTGGTCATCCTGACCCGTGGGGGTGAGGGGGCAACGGGCTATCTGGCGAATGGTGAAGAGGTGCAAGTCCCTGCCGTAAAAGCGGAAATTGTCGATACGGTGGGGGCAGGCGATACGTTCAACGCAGGCGTCTTGGCAAAGATGTCCGAGCTGGGGCAGCTGCATAAATCCGCCCTCTCCACCCTCTCGCCCGAGATGCTATCCGAGGCGCTGGCCTATGGCGCGCGCGTCGCCGCCGTGACCGTTTCGCGGGCCGGGGCGAACCCGCCTTGGGTTGTGGAAGTATGAAATGTTGAAGAACCGCCTATCTTTTTCCCTCAGATATGTTAGCGCTACCAGTGGCCGCCCGGAGGAGGGCGCGAAGGGGATGACGATGGCTTTGAGCAGTCGAAAACATGGTGCCGCCGTGCATCAACGCAGGCAGGAGGGCTGACCCCATGGTATCGCGCGTAATTCCCGTTGATCCTTTCGACCTCGTCATTTTCGGTGCGACCGGCGATCTCGCCCGGCGCAAGATCCTGCCCGGTCTGTTCCACCGTTTCACCGTCGGCCAGATGCCGGAGGCCGCGCGGATCGTCGGCGCGGCCCGTTCCGAGCTTGACGCCGATGACTTTCGCAAGATGATCCGCGACAGTCTGCTGGAGTTTGCCCCCAAGCTTGTGCAAGAAAGCGCCGCCTTGGAGCGGTTCCTTGGCATGGTACATTACGTGCGCGTGGATGCGTCGGGCGATGCGGGCTGGGCGGACCTCAAAGACCTGATGCGCGATGATGTCGTGCGGGCCTTTTACCTCTCGGTCTCGCCGTCGCTGTTCGGGACGATCGGCGGCAAGCTGCATGGCCACGGCATCGCCACATCCGACAGCCGCATCGTTGTCGAAAAGCCCTTTGGTCATGATCTGGCGACCGCGCAGGCGTTGAACGCCGATCTGCGCGCCAATTTCGACGAAAGCCAGATCTACCGCATCGACCACTACCTTGGCAAAGAGACGGTGCAGAACCTCATGGCGCTGCGTTTTGCAAATGCGCTGTGGGAGCCGCTGTGGAATTCCACCCATATCGACCATGTGCAGATCACCGTCTCCGAGAGCCTAGGCGTCGAAGGGCGGGGCGAATACTACGATAAATCCGGTGCCATGCGCGATATGGTGCAGAACCACCTGATGCAGCTTTTGTGTCTAACGGCGATGGAGCCGCCTTCGCGCTTTGACCCCAACGCGGTGCGTGACGAAAAGGTGAAGGTGATCGAGGCGCTGGAGCCTGTGGCGCAGAAGGACATTGCCCGCGGCCAGTACCGCGCGGCGAAAGGCGAGGGCAGCTACCGCGACCATGCGGGCGACCCCGACAGCCGGACCGAGAGCTTCATCGCCATGAAGGTTAAAATTGCCAATTGGCGGTGGGCGGGCACGCCGTTTTACCTGCGCACGGGCAAAAAGCTGCGTGGGCGCAGTTCCGAGATCGCGGTGATTTTCCGCGACCCGCCGCATATGATCTTCCCCGCGATGGAGGGGCATAAGGGCAATGCGCTGATCATCCGCCTGCAGCCGGACGAAGGCATCACCCTGCGCAACACGATCAAAGACCCCGGCCCCGGTGGCATGCGTCTGGCCGAAGTGTCGCTGGATATGACCTTTGCCGATGCCTTGGGCGAACAGGCCACTCCGCAAGACGCCTATGAACGGCTCATCATGGATGTGATCCGCGGCGATCAGACCCTGTTCATGCGCGGGGACGAGGTCGAAGCCGCTTGGGCTTGGGCCGATCCGATCATTCACGGCTGGGAAGAGACCCGGCAACCTCCCTACCCCTATGACCCCGGCAGCTCCGGCCCCGAAGAAGCGCTGATGCTGATGCACCGCGACGGCCGTCGCTGGCGCGAGATCACACGAAAGGACGAGACATGACCCTGCATTCCACGATTGACCGCGTCACCGACCGTATCATCGCCCGCAGCGAGGCGACCCGGCGGCCCTATCTGGATCGGATGGAAGCCGCCCGTGCCAAAGGGCCTGCGCGGGCACATTTGTCGTGCAGCGGGCAAGCCCATGCCTATGCCGCCTCCGGCGAAGACAAGGACCGGCTGGCGACCACCAGCGCAGGCAACCTCGGCATTGTGACGACCTATAACGACATGCTCTCGGCGCATCAGCCGTTTGAGCGTTACCCCGAACTGATCCGCGACGCGGTACGTGCAGCAGGCGGCACTGCGCAGGTCGCGGGCGGTGTCCCGGCGATGTGTGACGGGGTGACCCAAGGGGAGGCGGGGATGGAGCTGTCGCTTTTCTCGCGCGATGTGATTGCTTTGGCGGCGTCGGTTGCGCTCAGCCACAACACATTCGACGCGGCAGTTTTCCTTGGGGTCTGCGACAAGATCGTGCCGGGGCTGGTGATTGCCGCGCAGGCCTTTGGGCATCTGCCTGCCGTCTTCCTGCCCGCCGGGCCGATGGAGAGCGGGCTGTCGAATGATGAAAAAGCCAAGGTGCGCCAGCAGTTCGCCGCGGGCGAAGTCGGGCGCGACGCGCTGATGGCCGCCGAGATGGCCGCCTATCACGGGCCGGGCACCTGCACATTCTACGGCACCGCCAACACCAACCAGATGTTGATGGAGTTCATGGGGCTGCACCTGCCGGGGGCCAGTTTCGTGCCACCGAACGGATTGCTGCGCGATGCGCTGACCCAAGAGGGCGCGAAACGGGCGCTGGTGCTGAGCGCTCTGGGCAATGATTATACCCCCGTCGCCTCGGTTCTGGATGAAAAGGCCTTTGTAAACGGCATCGTCGGGCTCAATGCCACGGGCGGGTCGACCAATCTGCTGATCCACCTTATCGCCATGGCGCGGGCCGGGGGGATCATTCTGGATTGGGAGGATTTCTCGGATATCTCCGACATCACGCCGCTGCTGGCGCGGGTCTATCCCAACGGTCTGGCCGATGTGAACCATTTCCACGCGGCGGGCGGCTTGGGCTATATGATCGGTGAGTTGTTGAAATCCGGCCACCTGCATCCCGACACTCATACCGTCGCCGGGCAGGGGTTGGAGCATTACACGTCTGAGCCGAAGCTAAAGGCCGACGGTCTGGTTTGGGAAGAGGGCGCGGGCGAAAGCCTGAACGAGAAGATCCTTCGTCCCGCCAGCGATCCCTTCCAGCCCACCGGCGGGCTGCGCCGCATGGCCGGATCGCTCGGCACCGCCTGTATGAAGGTCTCTGCCGTGGCACCCGAACATCACGTTATCGAAGCCCCGGCGCGGGTTTTCGCGGATCAAAACGAGGTGAAGGCAGCGTTTAAAGCGGGCGAGTTGACCGGGGATCTGGTCGTCGTCGTCCGCTTCCAAGGGCCCAAGGCCAACGGCATGCCCGAGTTGCACAGCCTGACGCCGCTTCTGTCGATCCTTCAGGGGCGCGGGCAAAAGGTGGCGCTGGTCACCGATGGGCGCATGTCGGGGGCTTCGGGCAAGGTGCCTGCGGCGATCCACGTCAGCCCAGAGGCGGTCGATGGTGGCCCCATCGCGCGGGTGCAAGATGGCGATCTGCTGCGCGTCGATGCGGTGGCGGGCAGGCTGGATGTTCTGGCCGAGGGTTTTGAGGACCGCCCCAACGCCACCGCCGATCTGTCGGCCTATCACGCTGGCACGGGGCGCGAGCTTTTCGCCATGTTCCGCAATACCGTCGGGGCCGCCACCAGCGGCGCGACCATTTTTGGAGGTTGATCCATGACGCTTACTGCAAAAGGTGCCAGCCGTCGCACCCGTGAAATCTGCGCGCTCGCCCCGATCGTGCCTGTTCTGGTGATCGAAGACGCCGTCCACGCCCGCGCATTGGCCGAGGCCTTGGTCGCCGGAGGGCTGCCCGCCTTGGAGGTGACACTACGCACCCCTGCCGCACTCGATGCCATTTCGGCCATGGCCGAGGTCGCGGGCGGTCATGTGGGGGCGGGGACGTTGATCTCCCCTGAAGACGTGCGCGCGGCGAAACGGGCGGGGGCGACCTTTGGCGTCTCGCCCGGTGCCACCGAGGCGTTGATCGCGGCCTGCGAGGAAGAAGACTTGCCGCTGCTGCCCGGCGCTGCCACTGCGAGCGAAGCAATGCGCCTGTTGGAACGTGGCTATGACATGCTCAAGTTTTTCCCCGCCGAAGCCTCTGGCGGGGCACCCGCACTCAAAGCCATCGGCGCACCGCTGCCGCAGATCACCTTTTGCCCGACCGGCGGCGTCAGCCCCGACAATGTGGAAAGCTACCTGAGCCTGCCCAATGTACTTTGCGCAGGCGGCAGTTGGGTGGCCCCGAAAAAGCTGATCGACGCGCAAGACTGGGCAGGGATCGAAGCGCTTGCCCGCGCCGCGGCGCAATCCGGGCAAAAAGGCTGATTTCTATTCGGACCGAGGGCTTTCCGCCGAGGTTAAAAGTTGTCGCGGAAAGCTCGACACCATCAGACCCTTGCTGGCTGACCGAACTTATCTCTATATTGACTTTAGTTTACGCGCGCTGCGTTTCGTCAAGGGAGGGTTAAGATGGGTCAGCAAAAGATCCGAAATATGGAGGAGTTTGCCTCTGTAAGTGGCATCTCTCGGCCCACCCTGTCGAAATACTTTAACGATCCCGACAGCGTGCGCCGCTCCACCCGCGAACGGATCGAAGCGGCCCTCAGTCAGTATGACTACCGCCCCAACGTCTATGCGGTGAACCAGAACCGCCGCAAAACCCGCAACATTGGCGTGGTCGTGCCCAACCTCGCGGACCCGTTCTTCTCTGAGATTGGTCGTGAGGTGGAGCTGGCCTGTCTTGCCGCAGGCTATAGTCCCATTTTGCTCAGCTCTCACGGCAACCCGGCGCAGGAACGGGCCAATCTCGATTCGCTTCGGGCGCTAAAGCCTGCGGGCGTGCTCTTGGCGCCCTTCGGCAAGGCCTCGGACCGAGAGGCCATCGCGCGCTTTTGCAGGGACGTGCCGGTCGTGACCCTTGATGCGAATGTCGAAGGGGTCTGTGAGGCTTTTGTCGGCACCGATAACTTCCAAAGCGTTGACTTGATTGTCGAATACCTTTGTCGCAGCGGCGAACCGCCGTGCTTTTTTGAGATGAGAACCCCCAGCAACCCGAACGCCAACAAGCGCCGCCAAGCCTATTTCGAGGCCATGGAGCGACACGGCTTTGCACCGCATATCCATCAGGTGCCAGGCGAGGGGTGGAATTTCGAAGAGATCGGCGCGACTGAGGGCGGGAAGCTGATTTCGGCGGGCGCGTTTGAGACGGATACGGTGCTCTGCTCGAACGACCGTTTGGCCATCGGCATGCTGTCGGCTGCTTATGAGTTGGGTGTGCGGGTTGGTCATGGCAAGAATTGCACCATGCGTATCGCCGGTCAGGACGATCACCCATTTTCGCGTTACACCTGTCCGCCACTGACCACCATCGCGCAGGATTACGGGGCCATCGCGAATCGTGCGGCCAGTACCCTGTTCCGCATTATCGACACTGAAACCCGATTGGCCGAACGAGAAGAGACTTTATTCGAGGGCAAACTGGTGATGCGCACCTCGGCCTAACCCCTTGAGTTCGCAAGTTGCCCAGAAAATAATTAACGCGCGTAAAATTTAAGTTGACTGCGCGTTAGGTCGATCGCTAGTCTCCCCTCATCATCTATAGAGGGAGGAACTATCGATGTTCTGCGATAAATCACTTTATGCCGCGACGGCTCTGGGCCTGATCATGGGCGGCGGCGCTGTGGCCGAGACGATCACCATCGCCACCGTGAACAACGGCGATATGATCCGGATGCAAGGCTACACCGACAAATTCACCGAAGAGACCGGCCACGAAGTGGAGTGGGTCACGTTGGAAGAGAATGTGCTGCGCCAGCGCGTCACCACCGACATCTCGACCAAGGGCGGTTCTTTCGACATCATGACCATCGGCATGTATGAAACGCCTATCTGGGGCGCGAACGGCTGGCTGGTGCCGCTAGACGACCTGAGCGAAGACTATGACGCGGACGATATCCTGCCCGCGATGGCCGGTGGTCTGAGCCACGACGGCACGCTTTACGCCGCACCCTTCTACGGCGAAAGCTCCATGATCATGTACCGCACTGATCTGATGGAAAAAGCCGGCATGGAAATGCCGAAAGACCCGACATGGGACTTCATCCGCGAAGCCGCGGCCGCCATGACCGATCGTGAGAACGACATCAATGGCATCTGCCTGCGCGGCAAGGCCGGTTGGGGCGAAGGCGGCGCGCTGATCACGGCGATGTCCAACTCCTTTGGCGCACGCTGGTTCGACGAAGACTGGAACGCCCAGTTCGACACCGAGGCTTGGGCCAACACCATCAACTTCTACAAAGACCTGATGGATGAAAGCGGCCCGGCGGGCTATGCCTCCAACGGCTTCAACGAGAACCTCTCGCTGTTCCAGCAGGGCAAATGCGGCATGTGGATCGACGCCACTGTGGCGGCGTCCTTCGTGACCAACCCCGACGATTCCACCGTGGCCGACAAGGTTGGTTTTGCGCTGGCACCTGACACGGGTCTCGGCAAACGCTCCAACTGGCTCTGGGCATGGGCGCTGGCGATCCCGGCGGGCACTCAGAAAGAAGATGCCGCGAAAGAGTTCATCGAATGGGCCACCTCGAAAGACTATATTGAGTTGGTTGCAGAGAACGAAGGCTGGGCAAACGTCCCTCCCGGTGCCCGCAAGTCGCTCTATGAGAACCCCGAGTACCAGAAAGTGCCCTTCGCGCAGATGACGCTCGATTCGATCCTATCGGCTGATCCTGAGAACTCCACGGTTGATCCGACGCCCTATGTCGGCGTGCAGTTCGCCGCGATCCCTGAGTTTGCAGGCATCGCGACCGACGTGAGCCAGGAGTTCTCCGCCGCCTATGCCGGTCAGCAGACCGTCGAAGAGGCGCTTGAGAAGGCACAAGCTCTGACCAACGACGCGATGGAAGCCGCAGGCTACCGTTAAGCCGCCGCTTCAACGGCTTACAGGGCGGCGGTCACCGCCGCCCTTTTCCGCCCCACCACCCGATATGATAGCCTTGACCTAACCGCGGCATCCGCCGCCAGCAGAGGAGATGTGCCCGATGGCTACCCAACATTCCCGATCAGCGGCACGCCTGATGATGGCCCCGGCGGTGGTCTTGCTACTTGGATGGATGCTCATCCCGCTGACCATGACGCTCTATTTCTCGTTCAAGAAATACCTGCCGATGCGCGGCGGTGATCTCGGCTGGGTCGGGTTCGACAACTATGTGCGTTTCGTCACCTCAAGCGCCTTCTGGCCCTCGGTGATGACCACGCTGATTATCGTCGGCGGTGTGCTGGCGATCACGGTGGGTCTGGGCATCCTGCTCGCCATCCTTCTGAACCAGCCGATGTGGGGGCAGGGCTTTGTCCGCATCCTTGTCATCGCGCCCTTCTTTGTCATGCCCACCGTGTCGGCGCTGGTGTGGAAGAACATGTTCATGGACCCGAACTATGGTCTCTTCGCCCATCTGTGGGAGTTCTTCGGCGCGACCCCGGTGCAATGGATGAGCCAAGCCTCGTTGTCGTCGATCATAATCATCGTGTCATGGCAGTGGCTGCCCTTTGCGACGCTGATCCTGCTCACCGCGATCCAGTCGCTCGACCGCGAGCAGCTGGACGCCGCCGAGATGGACGGCGCGCCCGCCACCAAACGTTTCGCCTATATCACCCTGCCGCATCTGGGCCGCGCGATCACCGTGGTGATCCTGATCCAGACGATCTTTCTCTTGTCGATCTTTGCGGAGATTTTCGTGACCACGGGCGGTGCCTTTGGGACCAAAACACTGACCTATCTCATCTTCCAGCGGGTACTGGAAAGCCAGAACATCGGCCTCGGATCGGCAGGCGGTGTCTATGCAATCATTCTCGCCAATATCGTTGCCATCTTCCTGATGCGCATCGTCGGCAAGAACCTGGACGCCTGAGGAGGAGACATCATGGCACGCGCAGTCACCAGACAACGCAAGATCGTCAACACGGCCATCGCATGGGGCATCGGTTTCCTGATCTTCTTCCCCATCCTTTGGACCATCCTCACCAGCTTCAAGACCGAAGCGCAGGCCATCGCCGATCCGCCGATCTTCCTCGGCTTTGATTGGACGCTGGCCAACTACGAGGCGGTTCTGGAGCGGTCGAACTACGGGCGCTTCCTGTGGAACTCGATCATCATCGCCGGGGGCTCGACCATCCTTGGCATCTTGATCGCGGTGCCCGCCGCATGGTCGATGGCCTTTGTGCCCGGCAAGCGGACCAAGGACATTCTGCTCTGGATGCTCTCGACCAAGATGCTGCCAGCGGTCGGTGTGCTCTATCCGATCTATCTGCTCTGCATCCAGTTTGGCGTGCTCGACAGCAAGATCGCTTTGGTCATCATCTTGATGCTCATCAACCTGCCGATCATCGTCTGGATGCTCTACACCTACTTCCGCGAAATCCCCGGCGAGATCTTGGAAGCGGCACGGATGGATGGGGCAAGCCTGCGTGAAGAGGTGCTCTATGTCCTCACGCCGATGGCGATCCCCGGCATTGCATCGACGCTCTTGCTGAACTTCATCCTCGCATGGAACGAAGCCTTCTGGACGCTCAACCTCACCGCGGCCAAGGCCGCACCGCTCACGGCTTTCATCGCGAGCTATTCCAGCCCCGAAGGCCTTTTCTACGCCAAGCTCAGCGCGGCCTCCACCATGGCCATCGCGCCAATCCTCATCCTCGGCTGGTTCAGCCAGAAACAACTCGTCAGCGGCCTGACTTTCGGCGCAGTCAAGTAAGCAAGGGACAGTCACATGGGACAAATTAAACTCAATCAGGTTTCCAAAAGCTTCGGCGATGTGGAAGTCATTCCGCCCCTTGATCTGACCATCGAAGATGGCGAGTTCACGGTCTTCGTCGGCCCCTCGGGCTGCGGGAAATCCACACTGCTGCGGCTGATCGCGGGGTTGGAGGATATCACCTCGGGCCATATCGACATCGACGGCACGGACGCGACCCACGTGCCGCCCGCGAAACGCGGTCTGGCGATGGTGTTCCAATCCTACGCGCTTTACCCGCATATGTCGGTGCGCAAAAACATCGCCTTTCCGATGAAAATGGCCGGGCTGCCTGCGGATGAACAAAACCGCCGCATTGAGGCGGCTGCCAAAGCGCTGAACCTGACCGATTACCTTGACCGTCGTCCGGGCCAACTGTCAGGCGGACAGCGCCAGCGTGTCGCCATTGGCCGTGCCATTGTGCGGGAGCCTTCGGCGTTCCTCTTCGATGAGCCGCTGTCGAACCTCGACGCCGCGCTGCGCGTGGGGATGCGTCTGGAAATCAGCGAGCTGCACAAGCGGCTGGCCACGACGATGATCTACGTGACCCACGATCAGGTCGAAGCGATGACCATGGCCGATAAGATCGTCGTGCTACGGGCGGGGCATATCGAACAGGTAGGCACCCCGCTTGAGCTTTACTACAAGCCGCGCAACGAATTCGTCGCGGGTTTCATCGGCTCGCCCAAGATGAACCTCATCAAAGGTGCCGAAGCCGAAGCGCGCGGCGCGCCGACCATCGGCATCCGGCCCGAGCATTTCGACGTTTCCACCACCGAGGGCGCGTGGGAAGGCACCATCGGCGTGGCCGAACATCTGGGTTCTGACACCTTCCTGCATGTCCATGGCGTGGCGGGCTGCGACCCGATGACCGTGCGCGTGGATGGCGAATTGTCGGTCCGACATGGGGACCGGATTTTTCTCACCCCGCAGGCGGACAAGCTGCACCGGTTCGACGCACAGGGCCTTCGGGTCGAGTGATGCAAGCGACAGGAATGACAGGCCGACCCCCGCACCCACTCCCCGGTGCGCGGCCCTTTGAGGATGTGGATCATGGATAAGCTGGTAGACCTCTCAAATGCGACGCTGGGCGATCTGGACATCGCACGCCCCACCTATGATCGCAGCGCCCTGACGCCCGGTATCGTGCATATTGGCGTGGGCAATTTCCACCGTGCGCATCAGGCGTGGTATCTGCACCGTTTGATGCAGAACGACCAAGCGCATGACTGGGCGATCCTTGGTGCGGGGGTGCGCCCCTATGATGCGGCGATGCGGGAAAAGCTCTTGGCGCAGGACTGTCTGACGACGCTGATCGAACTCGACCCCGCGCAGACCTCGGCTGAGGTTGTGGGGTCGATGATCGACTACCTGCCGATCGAAGAGGGCAACGGTGCGTTGATCCGCGCCATGGCCGATCCGGCCATCCGCATCGTCGGGCTGACGGTGACCGAAAGCGGCTATTACATCGACCCCGTAAGCAAGGAGTTCGACGCCGCTCACGCGGATATCATCCATGACGCGGCGAACCCTGACACTCCGTGCACCGCCTTTGGGGCCATGGTCGCGGCCTTGCGGTTGCGCCGCGATGCGGGGCAGGGTCCGTTCACGGGGCTGAGCTGTGATAACCTGCAGGGCAATGGCGATATCCTGCGCCAAGCGGTCGTGTCGTTGGCGAAGATGTCCGACCCGGCGCTAGCCGATTGGATTGAAGCGAACGCCAGCTTCCCTAACTCCATGGTCGATTGCATCGCCCCGGCTACTGGCCCTGTCGAGATTGCGCAGGCGCGGGAGTTCGGCGTGAACGACGCCGCCCCGGTGACGCATGAAGCCTTTCGCCAATGGGTGATCGAAGACGACTTCTGCGCAGGCCGCCCGGATTGGGATCAGGTGGGAGCGACCTTCTCGGACGATGTGCATGCCTATGAAAAGATGAAAATCCGCATCCTAAACGCGGGCCATCAGGTCTTGGCCAATGTCGGTGAGGTGCTGGGGATCGAGACGATTTCCGCCACCATGGCGCATCCGGCGATCCGCGCGATGTTCCACCGCGTACAGGCCGAAGAGATCACCCAGACGGTCGCTCCGGTGCCCGGCATGACGCCGCTGGCCTATCTCGATCTGATCGAACAGCGGTTCTCGAATCCGCGCATCGTCGATACCAACCGCCGCGTTGCTTTCGACGGGTCGGCGCGGCACACCGGGTTTGTCCTGCCGATCTTGCGGGATCAACTGGCGGCGGGGCGCTCTGTCAGCGGTCTGGCCTTGGTCGAAGCGCTCTGGGCGCGGATGTGTGCGGGCACGCGGGAAGATGGTACTGAGATCGTGGCGAATGATCCGATCTGGGACGCGTTGCAATCCGTGGCGCAGGCCGCGCGGGAACGGCCTGAAGCGTGGCTAGAGCAAGACCGCCTTTACGGTGATCTGGCGCAGACCGAAGCCTTCCGTGATGCTTTTGTCGCTTGGCTCACGCTCATCTGGGACGCGGGCGCAGTCGCGGCGATGAACGCCTATACGCAGGTCGATCAAAGCAACGGTCGCGCCAGCAAAGCAGGGTGACCCCCGACTAGCTCTGGTCGGGTTTCAAGAACCCGACCAGCAGCGCCGACAGGGCCACCATGATCGCCGCCGCCCCCAACATCAGGGGCAGACCGCCGATCTGATAGCTCAGACCCGACATCAACGTTCCCAACAGCCGCCCGGCGGCATTGGCCATGTAGTAGAACCCCACATCCATCGTCACCCGTTCGGCCTTTGTGAAGGACAGGATGAGGTAGGAGTGCAGGGAGGAGTTCACCGCAAAGACCGCGCCAAAGGCCAACAGGCCGATTACAAGGGTCACGGTGAGCCATGTCTGCGGCCCGTCGCTGAACAGCGCCGCCAGCGTCAGCGCCGCAGGCACGGCGGCGAGCGACCATGCCCAGCCCTTCGCGGCTGAGATCAGGTCTCCTGCCGGGCGGGATTTGGCGCGGAGCAAGCGTGGGGCGTAGATTTGCACCAACCCGTAGAGGATCACCCAGACCGCCATGAATGTGCCGATCATGAAGAAGGCCGCACGGTTGCCCTCCTCCGTGCCGTCCGAGAGGACCGCGTAGAAATAGATCGGGATGCCCACCACGAACCACACATCCCGCGCGCCGAAGAGAAACACCCGCGCCGCGCTGAGCCAATTCACATTGGGGGATTTAGAGAAGACTTCGGAGAATTTCGCCCCCTTGCGTCCTTTGGGCAGGCCGGGCGGCATGGCGGTCAGCACGGCAATCAAGATCAACGCAAGGATTGCCGACATGCCCAGCACGGCCCAGACAAAGCCGAGCGTCGCCAGCAAGGCCGCGCCGAGTAGAAAACCTAAGCCCTTGACCATGTTCTTGGAACCGGTCAGCAGCGCCACCCAACGAAACAGCCCGCCATCCTCGGAGGGCGCCAGCAGTTTGACGGCGGATTTGGACGACATCTTGGCCAAATCCTTGGCCACGCCGCTTGCACCCTGCACCAGCATGACGAAAACGACCGAGGCGCCAACCGCCCATGTGGGATCAAGCAGCGCCAGCGCCAGCAGCGCCACGATCTGCAACCCCAGCCCCGCATAAAGCGTCGAGGCGAGCCCGAAGCGCGCCGCGATCCAGCCCGCGCAGAGGTTGGTAATGACCCCTGCGATCTCATAAAGCACAAAGAGATAGGCCAGTTGCACCGGCGAAAAGCCCAGCCGGTGGAAATGCAGCAACACCAACATGCGCAACGCGCCATCGGTCAGCATGAAGGCCCAATAGGCCGCCGTGACCGCGATATAGGCCGAGAGCCCCTCGGGGCGGGTCGCGCTCTGGCTCACAGGCTTGCCCCGACCATCAGCGCCACATCGACCAAACGGTGCGCATAGCCCATCTCATTATCGTACCATGCGTAGATCTTTACCTGCGTGCCGTTCACGACCATCGTCGAGGGCGCATCGACGATGCTTGAGCGGGTGTCGTTGGTGTAATCGGCTGAGACGAGCGGGCGCTCCTCATAGCCGAGGATGTCTTTCAACTCCCCTTCGGCCGCGGCTTTGAACAGGGCGTTCACCTCTTCCACCGTCGTCTCGCGCTCTACCTCAAACACGCAATCGGTCAGCGAAGCGTTGAGCAGTGGCACCCGCACCGCGTGGCCGTTCAAACGACCTTTGAGTTCGGGGTAGATAAGCGTGATCGCCGTGGCGCTGCCGGTGGTCGTCGGGATCAGGGAGTTCAGGGCCGAACGCGCGCGGCGCAGGTCTTTGGCAGGGCGGTCGACGATGGTTTGCGTGTTGGTCACATCGTGGATCGTGGTGATGGAGCCATGTTTGATCTTCATCGCCTCCTGGATCACCTTCACCACTGGGGCGAGGCAATTGGTCGTGCAGCTTGCCGCTGTGACGATGCGGTGACGGGCGGGGTCATAGACGCCTTCGTTGACGCCATAGACGATATTTGCCGCATCGCCATCTTTCACCGGGGCCGAGATCACCACCTTCTTCACCCCTGCATCGAAATAGGGGGCGAGCTTGGCCTCGGTCTTGAAGACCCCAGTGCAGTCGATCACCACATCCACCGTATCGAGCGGCAGCGCGCTGAGGTCGCGCGCGCCGATGAAGGGCAGGCGGGTGCCGTTGATCGTGACGCTGTCGGCGTCATGGGCGAAATCCGCCTCCCAGCGCCCGTGCACCGTGTCGAATTCCAGCAGATGGGCGTGCATTTCCGGATCGCCCACCGCGTCGTTGATCCATGCAATCTCGGCCCCCTGTTCCAGCAGGGGTTTCAGGGCGAGCTTGCCGATACGGCCAAGGCCGTTGATCGCGTAGGTAATCATGCGGGGGTTCCTTCTTTGTTGGTTTGGCCAGCGTCATCCAGCGCCTTTTGCAGCGAGATGCGGTCGAGCGAGGTAAGGGGCAGGCTGGTAAAGCCCAAAATGCGGTTGCGCAGGGTGCCGTAGGCTTGCTGGAAGGCGAGGCTCTTTTCGGCGTCCGAGCCTTCGACCTTCACCGGGTCGGGCAGGCCCCAATGCGCGGTGATCGGCTGGCCGGGCCATGTGGGGCATTCTTCGTTTGCTGCTTGGTTGCAGACGGTAAAGACGAAGTCAAAGGCGGGCGCATCCGTGCACTGAAACTCTGATACGTGTTTCGCGCGCAGGTGCGATATGTCGTGGCCCTTCTGCTTTAGCACCTCAACCGCATGTGGGTTCAGCTCAGACCGGGGCCGCGTACCTGCTGAGTAGACGTTGAAACGATCCCCCGCGAGGTCGCGCAGGATGCTTTCGGCAAAGATCGACCGGGCGGAGTTACCGGTACAGATGAACAGGACATTGAACTTATGGCCGGTAATCGGGGCATTGCCGTCAGGAGAGCTGAGCGGGACGCAAATCTCAGGCCGTCCACGACAGCAGTCGTTCAGCAGGTAACCGATGGTGTCTCGGGCGGCCTCAAGATCAATTGCATAGCGTAGAGAGGTGCCTTGTCGCTCCTGAGTGACAAGCCCGGATTGCAATAACGCGCCGATATAGGCCGAAAGGGTATTTGGCTTTAGCCCAAGCGCCTGCGCCAGTTCGGTCGCCGGTACGCGATCAGGATAGCGCCGCATGAGCAGCCGGAAAAGCGCGAGGCGCTGCGGGTGGCCGAGGGTGGCAAGGCGGCTTGAAATCACTTGTTCCATGATTCGTGAATTACGGAATTGGCGAAGTCTGGGCAAGTGAAAGTTTTGTTACAGTGTCGCCAAAGGTGAGTGGCGGGGCAGTGCTTTCCCGCGTTGATTCACCGCACCTGTAAATTCTACCAGCTTTACAAGTTCGATCTCTGCCACTCAGGCCGAATGTGCCGAAAAACTAATTGAACGATTGCAAAGGCTTGTGGTGCTATGGCGCTAATTTTGTGATCTGGGTTTGCGGTTGTCTGGAATGGCAGCCAAACGAGAGATGCGCGCTACGGCTGACGCGACCTTTCAGCAGGGCCTGCCATTTGGCTCTGCCGGCGGTCCCCGCCACGGAAGCCGTGCCCCTGTCCGGTGTATTGGACAACTGTGTTGATGTAGGGGTGCAAGGGTTTCTGGGCGGGGGCCGTTCTATTCCGCCGCGCCGCCTTTGGTGCAGCATAACGCCCCGGACATCAGCGGGGCGCCCAGTGGTGTTGACCCAAGGGCGTGGGGGTAAATTTGCAACGCTCTGCGCCATTTCGCCTATTCTGAGCCGTCATTTCACCGGCTGCATGTTCCCTCAATGGTTGAGGTGTCCTATCAAGAATGCTCTATTTTTATCAAATGAGCATTTGAGCGCCGCCCTATGGTGACCCCCCTTTCAGACCGCTACCTTGCCTTGAAAGAGCAGCAACCTGACCTCAAAACCGATGAGATGTTGCGCATTTTGGCGCAGGATATGGGGCTGAATAACCTGTCCTATCTGGGGTTCCACAAGACGACGTCCGGCAACAGCGATCCGGTCATTCATACGACCTATGACCCTGCTTGGCTGGCGCGCTATCAAGAAGAAAGCTATCACCTGATCGACCCGGTGGTCGACCAATCCCTTGAGGGCACCTTGCCCGTGGATTGGAGCGAATTGCCCAAGGTCGACCGAACCACGCGCAACTTTTTCGGGGAGGCGATGGAGTTTGGCGTGCGTCAGAATGGTGTGTCGATCCCCATTCGGGACCACCTGCATGGTAGGGCGGTGCTGACGCTGAACTCTGACCTGCGCATTCACGAATGGCGCAAATACAAGCGCGGGATCATCGCTGATGCGATCTATCTGGGCTGCCTGATCCAAAGCGATATTGTGGCAGGCATCAGCGGCGCGCCACTGGGCCGCGGTTAAGCAACCGCGAGAAGGAGGTGCTGAAATGGGCGGCTGTGGGCAAGACGGCATGGGAAACGGCGCAGATCATGACAGTCTCTAACAGCACCGTGAACCACCATCTTTATAACGCTTGCGCCAAGCTGGAGGTGGTGAACAAGACCCATGCGGTGGCCAAGGCTATCCGAGCGCAGATCATCACGGTTTGATCCAGATGGCAGGGCTTTGCAAAGCCCTGCGCGTCGCGGTAAGCCGCCGCCAACATAGGAGAGCGATATGGAACTGCGCGACAAACGTATTTTGGTCACTGGCGGTAGCGATGGGATCGGGCGACATATCTGCCTGAAACTGGCAGAAACCGGTGCGCGGCTGGCCATGCTGGGCCGCGATGAGAAGCGTCTGCAAGCAGTGGCAGAGGCCTGCCAAGCTGCAGGCGCGCCGGAGGCGGTGGGGCTGACCTGCGACCTGCAAGACCCTTCGGCGATTGCGCAGACCGCCGCGCAGGTGGTGGAACGCTTCGGCGGCTTGGACATTCTGATCAACAACGCCGGGATCTGGCACAAGGCCGGGCCGCTCGACACAATCGCGCCCGAGATGTTGCAAGCTACGGTACAGACCAATCTGACAGGCTTGATGCAGATGACACAGGCCACGCTGCCCGCATTGCGCGACAACGACGAGGCGATCATCCTCAATGTCGTTTCCAAATCCGGGGTCGTGGCGCAGGCCGGGCAGTCGGTCTATACGGCCACAAAATACGGCGTGCGCGGCTTTACCGAAGTGCTGAAGGCAGATGAGGAGGGCACCGGCGTGCGGGTTGGTGGGCTCTATCAGTCGGGGACCAATACCGGCATGTTCGCCAAGGCGGGCGAGGATGTGCCGAACCACATTTTTACCGAGCCGGATGATCTGGCGGATGTGGTGGTCTTTGTCCTTTCGCGCCCGCCGAAACTATGGATTCACGATATCCGCATCGAACTTTAGGGGAGGCAGAGCCGATCAGGCTGTCTTTTGCAGTACTCCGGCATCCGCCTTTGGGGGGAGATCACCCTCCGCCCCGATGCCAAATTCGACATGGAAAGTCGATCCGACGTCAACTTCGCTTTCGTAAAAAAGATCCCCCGCCATCTGCCGCGCCAGTTGGCGGGAGATATGCAGACCAAGGCCAGAGCCTTGGGTCGATTTCTGACCGTCGCCGTCCAACTGCCCGAAGCGGCCAAAGACCCGTTCCTCCATCCCCTCGGGGATACCCCGCCCATGATCGCGGATCGAAATCCGCACCCGGCCTTGGTGGGTCGTCAACGTCCCCTCCACGGTATCGCCCACATGAGAGAATTTCACCGCGTTCGAGATTAGATTGTCGACCACCTGCCGGATCGCAAAGGCATCACCTAAGACCACGGCGGGTTGGCCGATCTTGCCGATATCAAGTCTGATGCCACGCTCATGGGCGTACATGCGATTTTCTTCGATGCTTTCGCGCAGCAGGGCGGGCAGATCGACGGGCAGCCATTCAAGCGACAATGCCTGCACTTCAAGCTTTTGCACCAACAGGATATTGTCCACCAGCCGCGACAAGCGCACCCCGTTGCGGTGGGCGATGTCGAGCGAGGAACGCAGCGGGCCTTTGACCTCGCCTAGCTTGCCGCTGAGCGCCAAGGCCAAGCCGCCTTTCAGGGAGGTCAGCGGCGTGCGCAGCTCATGGCTCACGACCGAGATGAATTCGTCCTTGGCGCGGTTGGCCTTATCGGCCTCATTCAGCGCTTGTTCAAGGGCCGTGGTGGTGGCAATCCGTTCGGTCACATCGAGGAAGGTAACGCTCCAGCCAATTGCGGGGCCTGCGGGGGTAAGCGGGTTTTCGATGGGGTGGATGCGTGGCTCATAAAGGCGGTCGTTACAGGTAATATGCGACGAGCTGCCTTCGGCAGTTTGCGCCTTGATCCCGGCGATCAGATCGTCGCCAAGGTCCGGATCCGTAAGCAACCCGCTGCGCTTGGCCGCGGCGTTCGTGCGAATGACATGACGGCGCGCGTCCAGCAGAATGAGCGGTTCGCTCATCGTGTCGAACAAGGTGGATTGCCCGACCGAGGGCATGTCCATCGTCTTGTTCGTGACCAACAGCCATGAAAAAGCGAAGATGCCCAAGGTGAACATGAAGGCCGTCGGATCAAGCCCAAGCACCGTGAAGCCAAATAGCGCATAGGCGGCATTTGCCGCCAGCGGGGTCAGGGTGATCACCACCAGCATCGTGAGCAGCGGCCAAGCAGCCCGTTTCGCCCGCAAAAAGGCGCGCCCCAGCCAGATGAGTGTCGCCATCACGAAGCAATAGAGCACCGCAAGCACAAGAAAATACCCTGCGCCATGGTCAAAGGTGATTTGATCCTCACCGGCGTGGATCGCGGTCTCGGTCGTGTAGATCAGGTGATGGGAGTCGTTCGTCGCGGCAAGGACAAAGGCCGTCAGTGGCACGGCGATAAGGGCCAAAAGGCTCGCCCTGCCACGCGCTTGGTTCGAGGGGCCGACATAGTCAAAGATAAAGAAACACCATGCCACCGGGACCAGCCCATGACCCAACCATGCCAATTGAGCCTGTTGCATCTGGCAAGCGTAGCTGGGCGTTGCCGCCTCGGCCCCGACCATCATCAGGGTCCAGATCATCCCGAAAAAGGTCAGCGCGTAGTAAATCTTGCCATGGAACTGTTGGAACTTAAGTGTCCAAAACGCGACAGCTGCAGCGATCGTGCTGACGGCGATCACGGCCCAATAGACCGGGTCCAGCATCAGCCCTTGAAAACACGTTAGCATGGCAGAGTTACCTATGAGCCAAATACAATGAGCGCAGATCAGCATTAAAATACGGCGCAAGTTGGGCGCAGTAGTGGCGTATTAATGCAGGTTGATGCAACCCTTGGGTGTGAACGAGCCCGGTTTGCTGCGAATTTTATTCTGCGGTGGGCGGCACCTGTAGGCGATGCAATGCGACATCAAGGATCCCTGGGAGCGTGGTTTTGCGTGAGTTTGGGCGCGAGGAGGCTTTAGGCCGCGGCGGCGAAATCTGTCTTAACCGGCCCCAGACGAAGGCCCGCCGCTCATGTCCGTTCGTCAGAGCCCCGCCAAGCGCGCTGGTTTTACTACGTGAAATTACCGCCAAAAAGAACGCCCGGAGACAAGGTTTCGACGCATTCCTTGGAGAATACTAGCATGATTATCTTGAGGTTAAAAAATGTTAACAGTTGCTCATTCTATGCGCTCTGACCACGATATGACGTTGGTCCTGCTTGCGGCGCTATTGTGTACTTTCGGCAGTTGGGTGATCACAAATCTTTACCGACATGCGCTTAAGCAGACCCCGCGTCAGGCGCTGTTGTGGTATTTTATGACCGCTGTGACCTCGGGTATCGCCATTTGGTGTACGCATTTTATCGCAATCCTCGCCTATCAGCCTGATGCCCCGGTAAGCTTTGACCTTGGCCTCACTTTTGCATCGCTGGTGATCGCGATCCTTGGCTGTACCATCGGCATCCTGATCGCCGGGATGTTCCGGCTTTGGGCAACGACCGTAATTGGCGGAGTGATCTTGGGCCTGTCGATTTCGGCCATGCACTACACCGGAATGGTCGCCTATCGGGTCGAAGGGATCATTCATTGGGATCAGACCTATCTGATCGCCTCCGTCATTCTTGCTATGGTGTTCGCGACGGTAGCCTTGTTCTTTGGCATGCAGGACGCGAAATATGCCACGTTGAAGATGACCCTCACCTTTGCGCTGGCGATTGTCGGGCTGCACTTCACCGGGATGGCCGCCTTCCATGTGACGCCGACCACATTGATGGGGGGCTATAGCAACCCGGATGAGTTCAAGCTGCTGGCACTGGTGATCGCGGGAACCGCTGCGATGATCGTGCTCGGGGGGCTGTTCACCTATTTCATCGAAAACCGCACGCGGATGGAGAATATCGTCGAGTTGCGCCAGGCACGGGACGAGGCGCGCAATGCCAGCCGCGCCAAGTCAGAGTTCATGAGCGTGCTGAGCCATGAGCTTCGCACCCCTCTGACGATCATCAACGGCTACGCCAGTTTTTTGACGAACCTCAAAGGCCATACCATGGCCAAGCTGAAGCCGAATGAGCCGATCACCAAGGTCCATTTCGACGAGCTGGGCGATCAGACAGAGCGCTACGGGGGTCGGATCAAATCCGCTGGCGACCATCTGTTGACCATTATCAACGAACTCCTGGACTACACCAGCATCGAGTTGAACTCGATCAAGCTTAACAAAACCTGTTTTCAACCCGGTGACCTCCTCGCCGAGTTGGAGGAGCAGTTTCAGGGCCTTGCAAAGGAAAAGCAGTCACTGCTGGAGATCGAATTTGATGGGTTCAACGTTTTGGCCGACCGGGGGCGCTGCAAGCAGATCCTCATCAACTTGCTGGGCAACGCATTGAAATTTTCCGCGGCCTCCAACATCCGGATGCGGGCCAAGATGATTGGCGAGACGTGCCGTCTAGAAGTGGAAGACAACGGCTGCGGGATGCCCGCGGAGGACCTCGAGCGGATTTTCCAAGCCTTTATCCAAGCTGAGACTGCGACCAAAAGCGCGGAGGGTGGCACGGGGCTGGGCCTTGCGATCAGCAAAAAGCTTGCCGCGGCGCATGAGGGTGACATTCAGGTTGAAAGCACCATCGGAGTCGGGACGAAGTTCACCGTTGACCTGCCAAATTGCGCGTCGGTGATTGAAGCGGAAAAGGCGCTCGCTGCGGCCTGAGGGGCAGTGGGGCGCTTGGGCTACGCGGTCCGTATGGGCGAACTGACAAAGCGGACATGCAAATGGCGCTCCCTGAAGGATTCGAACCCTCGACCTGCCGATTAGAAGTCGGCTGCTCTATCCAGCTGAGCTAAGGGAGCACTCGGCCGCTTATAGGGGCAAGCCTTGCCTTGCATCAAGAGGAACCCGACGCCATCCGGGCGGGTTGAGTTGTCATCTGATAGAGAACCCAACGGAGGACAGCCATGTATCTGCGCAATATCCTACTCGGGGCCGCTTTGGCCGCTACGGGCGCCGCTACGGCGCAGGCCGAAGGCCACATGCAAACGGCGGCGACCGCTCAGGTGGCTGGCAATGCTGACGATATCAACGGCAGTGTTACGCTGAACACGACCGCTTCGGGCCGGACCTTGGTCAAGATCGACGTGACAGGCGTTCCGGCGGGCACGCATGGTGTGCACCTCCATGAGACCGGCGATTGCTCGGCGGAGGACTTCAAATCGGCGGGCGGCCATATTGCGGGGGATCACCAACATGGTGTGCTCGTCGACGGTGGGCCGCACCCCGGTGACATGCCAAATATGGTCGTAGGCGAAGATGGGGTGCTTCAAGCCGAAGTCTTCCTCGACCTGCTCGACATTGAGGCCATGATCAAAGACGACGATGGCGCTGCCTTTGTCATTCACGACGGGGCGGATGACTATACCTCGCAGCCAGCAGGCGACGCGGGGTCGCGGATTGCCTGTGGGGTGTTTGAAGCGTCCTGACGCGGTCTGAGCAACTAAACAATTCCTCCTGTCCCGCCTGTCGGGGCAGGGGTTTTCTGCGGTAACATATTTGCAACGCTCATGGCGCTCGCCCAATTGCCGTCCAATCTTCGCCATATTTCAAAGCGAATGAATGCCCTCACGAGAATGAAGGTCATAAGACCTCGAGATCTAAGGGGCGCGTGCAGTGGGTTATCAATTTACCGTCTATGATTGGTCTATGTTCGAGACCCCGTCGGACTTGTCGGAGGCCAATCTGACCGGCGATGTGCAGGCCAACGATAGCGCGGCGCGCTACTACGACAGCTCCAAACCCAGTTGGCTGGATCAGGATTTTACCTTCAAGGGCGGCGAAGGTACGGATATCGTTATCAATGACGATGACGCCTATTTTGACGATGGATACGTCGAACAAGGCGGTGCGCAGACCCTCGCACAGCCTGTAACGATAAACGGGGTCACCTACCCCGCAGGGTCAGTTCTTGAGAATGAATTCTCGCTCATTGACGCCTCTGGCACAGAGGTCTACGTCCTGCGGATTGACGGGCAGAACGTGGGCTTTGTCTATCCGGCAGCGGATCAACCCTCGGCGGGGGAAAGCTTTTCCGCATCCTCTTCGCGCAACGGTCACGCGATGGACAGTGCGGATGGGGAAAGCTCCTCTGTCCGCTATGCTTCAACCGACACACGGCCCGGTGTTGTCGAAGGCACCTCTGAGGGAGAGAGCATCGACGCGCAATATACCGATGCCGACGGCGACAGCATTGATGATGGGAACGGTGGCGGGGCAGAGGGCAACGACGATGTGGTCTATGGCGGCGATGGCGCCGACCGGATCAACGCGGGCGCAGGCGATGATACCGTCTATGGCGAGGCGGGCCGCGACTATATTGAAGGAGGGGCGGGCGACGATTCCCTCGACGGCGGTGCGAGCAATGACACGCTCAGCGGGGGCGAGGGGGCAGACACCCTAAACGGCGGCGCCTGCCATGACATGATCGACGGCGGCGCCGGCGATGACGTGATTGACGGCGGCAGCGGCAACGACCAGCTTTATGACGGCGATGGCAACGACCGGGTCGAGGGCGGCGCGGGGAATGATACCTTCTACATGGGCGGGGGGAATGACAGCTTCTCTGGCGGCACGGGCATGGACCGCTTCGTGGCCAATGATGGTTTCGGCAATGATACGGTCGATGGAGGCGGCGGAGACTATGACACCGATTACATCGATTTCCGCGGCCACAGCCAAAGCGTCACCGTCACCTTCACCGGATTTGAGCAGGGCACCGCGCGGGCGGGCGATGATCAGGTCACCTTTACCGACATCGAAGCCATCTATCTCTCTGAACAGTCTGACCGGATTGATGGCACGGCCAGCAGCGGGGCCATGGCTGTCAGCGCGGGCGACGGGGGTGACACGGTGCTCGGCGGCTCTGGCGATGATTACTTCCTTGGCGGGGCGGGCAATGACAGCATTGCGGGGAATGCGGGCCATGACACGATCTATGGCGGCACCGGAGATGATACCATCAGCGGCGGAGCGGGGGATGATTTACTCTACGGGGAAACAGGCCATGACAGCATCAGCGGTGGTGAGGGCGCGGACCTGATCTATGGCGGTGAGGGGGACGACACGCTCCACGGCGGCGCTGGCGGCGATACGCTTTATGGCGGTGACGGTGCGGATGAGATCGACGGCGGCACGGGTAACGATCTGATCTACGGCGGTGCCGATAATGACCATCTTGAAGGCGGTGAGGGGGATGACATTCTCCACGGCGGCGGCGGCAATGACGCGCTCTCTGGCGGGGCGGGGAATGACAAGCTCTTCGGTAACGAGGGGTCTGATCGCATGAGTGGTGGTCAAGGCAACGACTATGTCGACGGGGGCGCGGGCGACGACTATCTCTCAGGCGATGACGGCAGTGGCGCGGGCGGCAATGACACCCTTGCTGGCGGGGCAGGGAATGACACGCTGGACGGGGGCGCGGGTGATGACCAGCTGATCGGCGGTGACGGCAACGACCTGTTCCGGGTCAGCGAAGGGCATGACACGGTCAACGATTTTGGCGTTGGCAATACCGGGCGCGCGGGCGACGGAGACCCCAGCAACAACGATTCCCTCGATCTGGGGGCCTATTATGACAGCCTTGATGAACTGCGCGCCGACCAAGCCGATGACGGGGTCTTGAACCAATCCAACACCCATGACGACGAAGGCAACGCCGTCGACTACACCGATAACGCGCGGTTCGAGCAAAGCTCTCTCACGGTGAAGAATGCCACGCCAGACAGCTATACCTATGACAACACCGGGATCGTCTGCTTTGCCGCAGGAACCGAGGTACAGACCCCCCAAGGTTCGGTGGCGATTGAGACGCTCAAACCCGGTGATCTGGTAGAGACATTGGACCATGGGCCACAGCCGCTTTTGTGGATCGGTCAGCGTCATGTCAGCGATGCTGAGCTGACCGCGAATGAGGAGCTGCGCCCGGTACGGATCGCCAAGGGGGCCTTGGACAACCGCCGCGCGATGCTGGTGTCGCGCCAGCACGGCATGATGATCGGCGATAGCCACCTTGTACGCGCCATCCATCTGGCCCGCGATATGCCCGGCGTGCGCATCGCCCATGGCAAACGCGAAGTCACCTATGTGCATCTGTTCTTTGCGCAGCATGAGATCATCTTTGCCGAAGGCATACCGAGTGAGAGTTTCTATCCCGGTCGCACTGCCTTGCGGATGCTCTCTGCCGAGGCGCGCGCAGAGTTTGCCCGACTGGTACCTGCTTTGGCCAAGGCGGAAACGGCAGGGCAGGGTGATCCGGCAGAAGCTGCCTATGGCCCCACTGCGCGGCCTTTCGTGAAACTATGTGACATGCGGCTTTCCTCGCTCGCAGCCTAGACCCAATGTAAAAGACGACTGCTCGCAGCCTCCTTCGCCAAAGCTAAACCTGCGAATCGCAGACAGGCAGCTATCTCGGGTCGTGCTGGGCGGGGATATCGCTACACTTGGGTTAGTACTGCCTTCGATAGCCACCGGAAGGCGAGGGCACAGGTCGAATGCTCAGAATCCATGCGCGGTTCGACCCGGTTAGGTGTAAGGATGGTTCGTGATTCAACGACAGGCAACTATGCTCTCGCACTCAGACCGACCCGCAGCGCTGGACGTTAGTCGAGAGCCCGGCGCTGATGCGAGGGAGGATGTATATAACGGAATGAGAGGTTCATGGTGCTGCTGGAGAGAATTGAACTCTCGACCTCTCCCTTACCAAGGGAGTGCTCTACCTCTGAGCTACAGCAGCGCCGTGGGCGGGTGATTAGCCGCAATCGAAATGGGGCGCAACCCCTGATCTGGACGCTTCGTGCACCCTGCGCTAGATAGGCGGCATGGCAAAGCAAAACGTCCCAGAAAAGACCGCCAAAACGCCGAGCGCGCGCGACGCGCGGTTGAAGGCTGCGCTCAAGGCCAATATGGCCCGGCGCAAGGCGCAAGCGCGTGCGCGGGCCGAGGATGTGGCGCAGGATACAGGCAATGACCCCCAAGGGTCGGAAAAGGACAGCTGAACGATGGATTCTATTCTGGTCAGGGGCGGCGGTGAGCTGAACGGGCAAATTCCCATCGCGGGGGCCAAGAACGCCTGTCTGGCGCTGATGCCGGCGACGTTGCTGAGCGAAGAGCCGCTGACGCTGACCAACGCGCCGCGCCTGAGTGACATCCGCACGATGACCGAGCTTTTGCGCTCTCTGGGTGCCGAAGTGGCCTCGATGCAAGACGGCAAGGTTATCACAATGGCCAGCCATGGTGAGATCAACACCCGCGCGGAATACGACATCGTGCGCAAGATGCGGGCGTCTAACCTAGTGCTGGGTCCGCTGCTGGCCCGTGAAGGCCATGCCGAAGTTTCCCTCCCCGGTGGCTGCGCTATTGGCGCGCGGCCAATGGACATCCACACCGATGGGCTGGCGAAGATGGGCGCGGAAATCGATCTGCGTGACGGCTATCTTTACGCCAAGGCTGAGGGTGGCAAGCTCAAGGGGGCGGTGATCGACTTCCCCTTCGCCTCTGTCGGTGCGACCGAGAACATCCTGATGGCCGCAACGCTGGCAAAAGGCACGACCGTCATCAACAACGCTGCACGGGAGCCTGAGATCGTCGATCTCGCGGACTGTCTGCGGGCCATGGGCGCGCAGATTGAGGGTGACGGCACACCGAGCATCACCATTCAGGGCGTCGACAGCCTGCATGGCGCGACCCACAAGGTGGTAACCGACCGAATCGAGCTTGGCACCTATATGTTGGCGCCCGCTTTTTGCGGCGGCGAGGTCGAACTGCTGGGCGGGCGGATCGACTTGCTGCAAGCCTTCTGTGAAAAGCTCGACGCGGCAGGGATTGAAGTGACTGAGACCGAAGCAGGCCTCAAGGTCGCGCGGCGCAACGGGCGCATCTCGGCGGTGGATGTCACGACCGAGCCTTTCCCCGGCTTCCCGACAGACCTTCAGGCGCAGATGATGGCGCTGCTCTGCACGGCGGAAGGGACCTCCGTGTTGGAGGAAAAGATTTTTGAAAACCGCTTCATGCATGCGCCGGAACTGATCCGCATGGGCGCGCGGATTGACGTGCACGGCGGCACGGCCAAGGTCACCGGGGTTGAAAAGCTCAAAGGTGCGCCGGTGATGGCGACCGATCTGCGGGCCTCCATCTCGCTGATCCTTGCCGGGCTGGCCGCCATTGGCGAGACCACGGTAAGCCGGGTCTACCACCTTGATCGCGGCTATGAGCATGTGGTGTCGAAACTGCGCGGCGTGGGTGCGGATATCGAAAGGATCAGTGGCAAATGACCGAAGATGCACGTTTCGAAGACGGCCGCGAAGCACCCCTGAACCTCGGCGCGCTCGACGCCGAGGATCTGACGGTGATCGCCTCGCTTACCCAAGACGCTGTCTTTCCCGCCTCGGAAATGCGCTGGCACCGCACGGGCGCGCGTTTCGCGCTGCTGCTGAACCGGCTGCGGCATGAGGATACGGGTGCTGCACGTCACGCGCCCGAACGTGTGCAATCGGTACTGATGTTCAACAACGTGCAGCGTGTGGCGAGCCAAGGTGTGCCCAAGGGCGACGCCGATACGATCCTATCGCTGCTCGACATCACTTTTGAGGAAAGCGACGCACCCTCAGGCCATGTCACCCTGACATTGGCCGGGGATGGCGCGATCCGATTGGAAGTCGAAGCGCTTGAAGTGACACTTAAGGATGTGACCCGTCCCTATGTCGCCCCCTCCAAAAAACGGCCCGTTCACCCCGAGTGACATCCCGTCACGGTGGCAAGGATCGCGAGATGCCTGAACTTAAACAGAATAGATTTACCCGGGGGCGCGTTGCGGCCCTCATGACCGAGGCCACCGGCTGGGCGCTTTTGCTGCTTGGGGTGGCGCTGGCGGTGCGGCATCTGTTGGGCACGGTCACATTACCGGGGCTTTTGGCTCCTGCAGCGGCGATCGCTGGCGGGCTGTTTGCCATTCTGGCAGCCCATGTCGCCCGCGCCGTTTTCGACAACGCCCAAGACACCCGCGCCATGCGTCTCGCGCAGCGCTCTGCCCCCAGTGCTGCCGTTAAAACCTCGGGTCTGCGTGCCGAACCCAGTCTGCGCCGTCCTTCCGCGCCTTGATACCTTTGGGCCAACCCCTCGCGGCGGCCCCCTTTTTCGAAAGCCTGCACCCATGCCCGTCACGCTCGATGCCACCGCACCCGATTTCGAAACCGCCTTTGACAAACTGCTCAACGCCAAGCGCGAGGATAGCCCCGATGTAGATGCCGTGGTGGCCGAGATCATCGCCGACGTCCGCGCCCGTGGCGACGCCGCCGTGATCGAACTATCGCAAAAATTCGACCGCGTGACCCTGACGCCTGAGACCCTGCGCATCAGTGCCGCAGAGGTCGACGCCGCCGTGGCCGAAGTCTCTCCCGAAGACCGCAAGGCGCTGGAACTCGCCGCCGACCGCATCCGCGCCTACCACGTCCGCCAACTGCCCGAAGACGCCGAATGGACCGACCCCGACGGCGCCACCCTCGGCTGGCGCTGGACGCCAGTCTCCGCCGCAGGCCTCTATGTTCCGGGTGGTCTGGCAAGCTATCCATCGTCGGTGCTGATGAACGCCATCCCCGCCAAGGTCGCAGGCGTCGAGCGCCTCGCCATGGTTGTGCCAACCCCCGACGGCGTGTTGAACCAGCTGGTCCTGCTCGCCGCCCGCATCGCCGGGGTGGATGAGATCTACCGCATCGGCGGCGCGCAAGCTGTGGCAGCACTGGCCTATGGCACCGCGACGATCCCGCCCGTCGATAAGATCACCGGCCCCGGCAACGCCTTTGTCGCCGCCGCCAAACGCCGGGTGTTCGGCAAGGTCGGCATCGACATGATCGCTGGCCCGTCGGAGATCCTCGTCATCGCCGATGGCGACAACGACCCTGATTTCATCGCGCTTGATCTGCTGAGCCAAGCCGAGCACGACGAGAGTGCCCAGAGCATCCTCATCACCACCGATGCTGACTTTGCCCGTGCCGTCGAAGAAGCCGTCGAAAAGCGCCTTCTGACCTTGGAACGCCGCGCCATCGCGGGCGTCAGTTGGCGGGACAACGGGGCGATCATCACCGTGCCGGACCTCGGCGCCGCCGCAGCCCTCAGCAACCGCATCGCGCCCGAACACCTCGAGCTTTGCGTTGCGGACCCCAAAGCGCTCTCGGCCAAGATCACCCACGCGGGCGCGATCTTCCTAGGCCAGTGGACGCCCGAAGCCATTGGCGACTATGTCGGCGGCCCGAACCACGTGCTGCCCACCGCCCGCTCTGCGCGGTTCTCCTCTGGCCTCTCGGTGCTGGACTTTATGAAACGCACAACGCTGGCCCAGATGTCGCCCGAAGCTCTGCGCGCCATCGGCCCCTCGGCGGAGCGGCTGGCGCAGTCCGAAAGCCTCGAAGCCCACGGCCTCTCGGTCACCGCGCGGCTGCGCAAGCTGAACACCTAGGGCAGGCCGCTGAGGGCATCGCCCTCCCTGGGGGGCGATCCTAACGTCGCAGGATGACACTCGGGTTCAACAAAGCGTTGGCCAATCCGTCTGCCGAAACGCTGCAAAATCGCCCTCCGGGGGGAGGGAGGGCGATGCCCGGTGTGCCACCGGGCGGGGCGCCAGAACGGACCCTACACCTTCACGTGATTGGCGCACAGAATCGGCTCAACCGTGCTATGATGCCCCCAATCCCCGCTGCGGGAACTGTCTGTTATCGCGGGGCAAACGCCCTTTTATGGGCTTCACCAAAGAGGTGTGCACCATGGCCAAGACAGCTCAACCCAAGATCATCGGCAACCCGCTGACCTTCGCGGCCCATACCGCGCAAAGCGGATCGCGCTATGTCGGCGACGGCATGCACGAACTTGGCGCTCATGACCACGCCCCCGTCGAATACTACGACCTCTCCCTGTCCGACCTCACCCAATCCCTGCGCAAAGGTCTCGATGATTTCGCCGCCATGCGCAGCGATGTGATGTTCATCGTGCTGGTCTACCCGGTCATTGGCCTGATGCTCGCCGTCTTCGCCATCAACCGCGACCTGCTGCCGCTGCTCTTCCCGCTGATCTCGGGCTTTGCCCTTCTTGGGCCGGTCGCCTCCATCGGCCTTTATGAACTCAGCCGCCGTCGCGAAGCGGGGCTGCCAACCGGCTGGGGCGATGCGTTCAACGTCATCAAATCCCCCTCCTTCACGCCCATTCTGGTGCTCGGCGGATACCTCCTGATGCTCTTTGCCGCATGGATGCTGGTGGCTTTCGGCCTCTACAACGTCACCCTTGGCCCCGAAGCGCCGACCTCGGCCATGGCGCTGCTCAACGATGTCTTCACCACCAGCGCCGGGCTCACCATGCTCATCGCGGGGCTGCTGATCGGCGGGGTCTTCGCTGCCGCTGTGCTGGCCTCCACCGTGGTTTCTTTCCCGATGCTACTCGACCGCCATGTCGGCCTGCCGCGCGCGGTCGCCACCTCCATAGAGGTGACCAAACGTAACCCGCTGGTCGTGGCCGCTTGGGGGGCGATCGTCGTGGCACTCCTCGCTATCGGGGTGCTCACGCTCTTTATCGGACTGATCGTGGTGCTGCCGGTGCTGGGCCACGCCACATGGCACCTCTACCGCGAAGCGGTGGTGCCGCGCCACGCAGAGCCTTGAGCGACACGCCCATAGGTCATCATCCCGCATTGCCCCCTTTGCAGTGCTGCGCTATCCACAATCGGTATCGCCAGCAAAAAGGATGCGCTGATGACCCGCATCACCCATATCGCGCTTGATGACGCGAACATGCCGCCGCCCACGCCCGAGATTGATCAGGAGCGTAAAGTCGCCATGTTCGACCTGCTGGAAGAGAACAGCTTTGTCCTGCCTGAGCGCGAAAAAGGCCCGGTGCCTTCCGGGCCTTACCACCTGTCGCTCTCCATCCGCGACAAGCGACTGGTGTTCGATGTGCAGACCGAAAAGGCTGAAAAAGCCGCGGAATTTCACCTTTCCCTAGGGCCGTTCCGGCAGGTGGTGAAGGATTACTTTCAAATTTGCGAAAGCTATTTCGAAGCGGTCAAGAAACTGCCTCCCAGCCAGATAGAGACGATCGACATGGCTCGGCGCGGTATCCACAACGAAGGCAGCAGGGTGCTGCAGGAGCGCTTGTCGGGCAAGGCCGAGATTGACACCGACACCGCGCGGCGGCTTTTTACCCTGATCTGCGTTCTGCATTTCGGCGGATAAATGAAGCAGGTGCTGCCTCAATCCGTTCTCTTCTGCTGCGACCATAACGCCGTCCGCTCGCCTATGGCTGAGGGGTTGATGAAAAAATTCTACGGCACCGGCACCTATGTGCAATCCGTGGGCGTGAAGAATGATATGGAGATCGACGGTTTCTCAATCGCCGTTTGCAGTGAGTTGGACGTGGAGCTGGCCCGTCACCGTAGCCGCAGTTTCGATGAGATGGAGGAGTGGGGCGACGATCTGGGGTCATTCGACCTTGTGATCGCGCTCAGCCCCGCGAGCCAGCGCCGGGCGCTGGAACTGACGCGGTTTTACCATCTCGACGTGGAATATTGGCCAATCCTTGATCCCACGGGACTGGGGGAGGGGCGAGAGGCCAAGCTCACCCAGTTTCGCGCCGCCCGCGATCAGATCGTCGGACGGCTGATTGACCGGTTCGGACCGCCGCTGAACGAAAGCTGAAAGGTTAGGTGTTGGAGCAAGCCGCCGCGGCGCTCTGACCGAAGGCTTTCCACGTGCTCCAGAAAGCATTGTGGCTTTTGTTGTCGGACTGGCGCATTTCCTGCAACCGATGGGGATCGCGGAAAATTTTGGCACCTTGGCGCTGGTCTGAGCGGGACAGAGTTTGATCCGCTACGGCTTGGACACAGCCGCAACGGGCGTGGCTCGATTCCCGGCGCCCATCGGCCAGACAGGCCTTTTGGATCGGTCCGGTGGCAAAAAGCACCGGGGAAGGCGAAAAGCGCCCCACGGCCGCATCGCTGGAATAGCGTGAACCGCCACAGCCCGCCAAGACGACGAGCGCCATCAAACTTACAACTGTCCGCATTGATTTGCCCTATTGTTTTGGACCACGGGGTTTTCCCCTTGTCGGCCCGGTCTGCTCTGCCGAACATTATGCCGCAAAACAGGCTGTCACGCAATTCTCCTTTGAGGCGGTTGGATGCTAAGGCCTGCGATAAAGCGCCGTGACCTGCGGATAGGGGGCTTGCGCGCGTTTATGGCCAATTGACGCAGCCGCGGCTCTGCGCCATATCCCCCTGCATGATACCGCTTGAAAACATCCGCAATTTCTCCATCGTCGCGCATATCGACCACGGGAAATCTACGCTCGCCGACCGGCTGATCCAATCCACCAAAACGGTGGCCGACCGGGATATGAAAGAACAGATGCTCGACAGCATGGATATCGAGCGCGAGCGCGGTATCACGATCAAGGCCCAGACCGTCCGGATCAACTACACCGCCGACGACGGGCAGGATTACATCCTCAACCTGATCGACACCCCTGGCCACGTCGATTTCGCCTATGAAGTCTCCCGCTCCATGCGCGCGGTCGAAGGCTCGCTGCTGGTTGTCGACAGCACCCAAGGGGTCGAGGCCCAGACACTGGCCAACGTCTACCACGCCATCGACGCGGACCACGAGATCGTCCCCGTCCTCAACAAGATCGACCTGCCCGCCGCCGATTGTGACCGCGTGGCCGAGCAGATCGAAGACGTCATCGGCATCGACGCTTCCGAGGCGATCCGCGTGTCGGCCAAAACCGGCATCGGCATCAAGGAAACGCTTGAGGCCATTGTCACCCGTCTGCCCGCCCCCAAAGGCACGCTCGACGCGCCGCTGAAAGCGATGCTGGTGGATTCGTGGTACGACAGCTACCTCGGCGTCATCGTCCTCGTCCGCATCATGGACGGCCAGCTTAAAAAGGGCGACCGCGTCCGCATGATGCAAAACGGCTCGGTCCACCATGTCGACCGCATCGGCGTCTTCCGCCCCGCGATGACGGAAATCGACGTGCTCGGCCCCGGCGAGATCGGCTTCCTCACCGCCTCGATCAAACAGGTCCGCGACACCCGCGTGGGTGACACGATCACCCATGAGAAAAAAGGCACCGACAAAGCGCTGCCGGGCTTCAAGCCATCGCAGCCCGTGGTCTTCTGTGGCCTCTTCCCCGTCGACGCCGCCGAATTCGAAGACCTGCGCGACAGCATCGAGAAACTCGCCCTCAACGACGCCAGCTTCTCCTACGAGATGGAAACCTCCGCCGCCCTCGGCTTTGGCTTCCGCTGCGGCTTCCTTGGCCTGCTGCACCTCGAAGTTATCCGCGACCGGATCGAGCGCGAATATGACATCGACCTCATCACCACCGCGCCCTCCGTTATCTACGACATCCACATGAAAGACGGCACCGTCGAGCAGTTGCACAACCCCGCCGACATGCCCGACCTCACCTACGTCGACCACATCGAAGAGCCGCGCATCAAGGCGACGATCCTCGTGCCGGACGAATACCTGGGCGACGTGCTGAAACTCTGCCAAGACCGCCGCGGTATGCAACTGGACCTCACCTACGCCGGCTCCCGCGCCATGGTCGTCTATGATCTGCCGCTCAATGAAGTGGTGTTCGACTTCTACGACCGCCTGAAATCAGTCACCAAGGGCTATGCGAGTTTCGACTACGCAATGATCGGCTACCGCACCGACGCGCTGGTGAAAATGTCGATTCTGGTGAACGACGAGCCCGTCGACGCGCTCTCGACCATGGTCCACCGCGACCGCGCCGAGACACGGGGCCGGGCGATGGTCGAAAAGCTCAAAGACCTGATCCCCCGACACATGTTCAAGATCCCGATCCAGGCGGCCATCGGCGGCAAGGTCATCGCGCGCGAGACGCTTTCGGCGATGCGCAAGGACGTAACCGCGAAGTGCTACGGTGGCGATGCGACGCGGAAGAAGAAGCTGCTGGAGAAGCAGAAGGCCGGTAAGAAGAAGATGCGCCAGTTCGGGAAGGTGGATATCCCGCAGGAGGCGTTTATTTCCGCTCTAAAAATGGACAGCTAAAAGCTGGCCATTTTTAGAGCGCGCGGGAGGCAGCGTATTGCGCAGCAATGCGCGTTCCCGCTCGGTTGTGTTCAAGAGGTCACAGCTATTTAAGACACTAGACTCCATCCGGTCGAAGCTGATGCGTTTCTCGACAGCTGAGATAAGGGCCAATACTCTCTGGACTGATTTAAGGAATAGAGGGTTATGAGTTTGTCTATTGATTTGTCAGAGCGGCCTGCGTCTGTGGACGCGGACATTGTACTATTGATCAAGTATGATGAAGAAACTTCTTCTGCGGCTCATGCATTCGAAATTGCCGCGGAACTAATTCGCTCGTTGGAGGATCTTGATCGCGTTTTGACGCAATCTATTGATCCGAAGTTAACTACAGCTTTGATAATAGAAGATCTTGAGAAATCTAGTCTCAAGGTTTTTTTGAAGAATGTATTGAAGGCCCTTCCAGACGAAGCGCTACGCGACGGAGATGTGAAGAAGCTGGTAGGGCATTTTCTGCTTAAAGGAAAGTATGCCGCAATTAGATGGCTTGATAAGCCGGAAGATGAGCCGAGGAGAATAGGTGACCTTACCGACGAAATAGCAAGGCTAGCTCGAGAAACTGATCTAAAGCAACTTCCCGACTACCCAGCTCCAAATCCGCATCGACTTGCCCAACCTCTCGATCGATTTCAGGAGGCGAAGAAGCGCTTTTCTGAAAACGAAAGTCTTACGATCACCTTGGGTGAGGACGAATATTCAGTTCAACTAGACCGAACTTGGCTCCCTTCTGAAGGAATTGAACCAGATGAAGGGGAGAAGGAGCTTATCAGCGAACAGGATCAATTCCTGATTATTGGGAAACCCGATTTCTTTGGGGAAACAAAATGGTCATTTCGGCATGGGAAAAAGAAAGTAAGCTATGAAGTTACCGACCAGGACTGGCTTTCTGAGTTCCGGTCGGGAGCTTATCCTATTAAGCCGGGTGACGCGCTGCGCGTAAGGATCCGAGTTAGGCATGTATACGATAAGAAGGGGGATCTTGTAGAAAGCTCTGAAGAGGTAGTTAAGGTTTTCTCGGTCATCGAAGGTGAGACTGAGGGTCCCTTGCTTATATAGTATGCCAAATCTTTGATTTGGCAGCGCCCGAACCGCCCCCACGGGGCGGGCGCTTCGCTTTTCCCCGCCCCTCGGTTCGGGCGCGGCGGTCCCAATCAACCACACCCAATCTATCCCCGGCCCAATTCTCGCGAATTGTGCGTTCGGCACTTTGAACAGTCCCCCGGACTGTTCAATCCGGCTGCGCCGGACCATGCCTCACCCCCACACGGGGCGGGCGCTTCGCTTTTCCCCGCCCCTCGGTTCGGGCGCGGCGGTCCCAATCAATCCCCAGCCCAGTTCCCGCGAATTCTGCGTTCGGCACGTTGAACAGTCCCCCGGACTGTTCAATCCGGCTGCGCCACCCTAAACCACCCCCATGACATGCCCCCTCTGCGCCACAGCCAGCGCCCCGCTCACCCAAACCCCGGTCCCCGGCGGCCCCGCTGACGCCAGCGCCGAAATCTGCCCAACCTGCGCCGAGCAAACCGCCAGCGACACGCCAGACCCGGCCCACTTCCGCGCCTTGGCCGCGACCATGTGGTCCGAAGACCCCGTCATTCAGGTCCTCGCCGCCCGCACCCTCGCCAAAATCCCCGAGCCTTGGGCCCGCGATCTTGCCGAGCAGCTCTACCTCGACGACGAAACCAGAGCATGGGCCGAGAACGTCCCCCAGCCCTCCGCCCATCGCGACAGCAACGGCGTGCCGCTGGCCTCGGGCGATACCGTGGTGCTGATCAAGGATCTCACCGTCAAGGGCGCGGGCTTCACCGCCAAACGCGGCACCGCCGTCCACCGCATCTCGCTGGTCGCCGACAACCCAGCCCAGATCGAGGGACGGGTTGAGAGCCAGCGCATCGTGATCCTGACTGAATTTGTGAAAAAACGCTGACGCCAACCCTGCGACGCGCATATGCACGCCCGGTGTACAGCCGGTGTACAATATGTGACATTTAACCTCTGATTAACAAATCTTCGCGCAACACTTCCACTTTGCGCGCCAAGCCTTTGTCACCACAGGAAGATCGGCCATGACCAACCCCTGCATCCTCTGCGTCGCCATCACCGGCTCTGTCCCCACGAAATCGGCCAATCCCGCGGTGCCGATCTCGATCTCCGAACAGGTCGAATCCACCCACGAAGCCTATGAAGCAGGGGCCGGTATCTGCCATGCCCATGTCCGCAACGACGATGAAACCCCGTCCTCCGACCCCGAAAAATTCGCCCGGTTGATGGAGGGGGTCAAGGCGCATTGCCCCGGCATGATCATCCAGTTCTCCACCGGCGGGCGCTCGGGCGCGGGGCGGGAGCGGGGCGGGATGCTCTCGCTCAAGCCCGACATGGCCTCGCTCTCGGTCGGGTCCAACAACTTCCCGACGCGGGTTTATGAGAACCCGCCGGAACTGGTCGACTGGCTGGCTTCGGAGATGAAAGCCCATGAGGTCAAACCCGAGATCGAGGCATTTGACCTCAGCCACATCCACAAGGCCGCCGAGATGAACCGCGATGGCCGCATCCCCGGCCAGCTTTATGTGCAATTCGTCATGGGTGTGAAAAACGCCATGCCAGTGGACCGTGAGACCTTCGATTTCTACATCCAGACGCTGAACCGCTTGGCACCCGATGCGCAGTGGTGTGCCGCCGGGATCGGGCCGAACCAGATCGTGCTGAACGAATGGGCCATCGCGGCGGGCGGTCATACGCGGGCGGGGCTGGAGGATAACGTGCGGCTGGACCGCGACAGGCTGGCGCCGTCGAACGCCGCCCTGATTCAGCGGGCGGCTGATTTATGTGCGAAATATGACCGGCCCGTCGCCACACCAGCACAAGCGCGTGAGATCCTCGGCCTGCGGCCGGCATAGGATTGCCGTATGGGCGGCGCTGCGTTGAAATGCGGGGCGGGGCAGCTATGTCCCGTTTCAGCAACCAACAGGAGCCTGAAATGACCCAGACCCGCCGCCATTTCCTTGCCACCTCCGCTGCCGCCGCTGGCATCGTAACCCTGCTGCCCTTTGCCGCCCGCGCTGCTGCGCACAGCGGTGACACATTCGACACAGAGGCAGGCCCGATCACGGTACATCCCGTCGATCACGCCTCCATCGTGTTGGAGACGCCTGCGGGCGTGATCTATGTTGATCCGGTGGGCGAGCCTGCGCAGTACAGCGATTTCCCCGCCGCCGATCTGATCCTCATCACCCATGAGCATGGCGATCACTACAATGCCGACACCCTAGCCGCGCTGGCAGGGGATGAGGTGCAGATCATTACCAACCCCGCCGTTTTTGACATGCTGCCTGAGGCGCTTGCCGCCAAGGCCAGCAAAGTCGCAAACGGCGAAACGACGGAGTTCAACGGCCTGCCGATCAACGCGATCCCGGCTTACAACATCACCGAAGAGCGCAAGAACTTCCATCCCGAAGGCCGCGACAACGGCTATATCCTCGGGTTTGAGGGTTTCCGCGTCTATATTTCGGGCGATACCGAAGACACGCCAGAGATGCGCGGGCTTACCGACATCTCGCTCGCCTTTGTCTGCATGAACCTGCCATTCACGATGGATTCCAACGCCGCCGCCTCGGCCGTGGCGGAGTTCAAGCCGACCTATGTCTATCCCTATCACTTCCGGGGCAAAGACGGCGGTACGCAAGATCCAGAAGAGTTCGCCAAACGCGTCGGCACCGACGTCGAGGTCAAGTTCGGCGACTGGTACGGCAGTTAAGCTCTTTCGGCCACGCCTTAACGGGCGTGGTCAATCACCCGGCCGTCGCCCAGCACGGACTGCTGCATGGGCACGTCCCATGGCATGGGAAAGATCGTATCCAGCGGGCAAAAGATATGGCCCACACCGATCACCCGGGGCATTATGGGCAGCGCTGCAAGCGTTCGGTCATAATACCCGCCGCCATTGCCCAAACGAAAGCCCGCGGCATCAAGTCCCAGCAGCGGTGCAATCACCACATCGGGGGTCAGCGGCGCGGCGGTCTCTGGCACGGGGATATTCCAAACCCCTCGGGTCATCGCGCACCCCGGTGTCCAGCGGTGAAAAGCGACTGGCGCGTCTTTCTCTATGACGACTGGCAGCGCAATCTGCGCCCCGTGGTCGTGCATTTCCCCCATCCAGCCGCGCAGGTCCAACTCCCCCCGGATCGGCCAATAGGCGGCGATGGTCAGAGAGGGGGAGGCCGAGATCAACCGCGTCAATGCCCGCGCCACCCGCGCAGACTGCGCTGCTAGGTGATCCGCCGATAACCCCCGCCGTGTGGCCATGAGCCGGGCCCGTTCCGCGCGGCGAAAGCGGGCCACATCGCGCCGGGTTTCTGGGTCTACGGGCTGGCCGTTCACCAGCAAATGGGCAAAGCAGGGGGCGCTCTCTTTTGTCATATCGGCAGCCTGCCGTGCCGCAACACTGCACGCAAGCGGCGTTTCTTCCCGCTGCATAATGTTTTCATACAGTGATTTCAGATGCCTAGAAGATGCCCCTGCAAAACTGCGAAGTTTTGCTTGATCGGTTTCGACCTGCGGACTAGCGTGACCTGCGACAAATGCGAAACAATGTTTTGCATTGCGAAACAAGTCTCTGGGAGGAGCCGATATGACAATTTTCAAACACCTGAGCTGCGCCGCAGCTCTGGCGCTGGCTGGCGGCGCTGTAAGTGCCGAAACCGTGTTGATTCACGGTGAAGCCGGCCCAAATCGCGGCGCCCGCGCCGATGCGTTGCAGTGGTTCGCCGATCAGGTTGCCGAACGCTCGGACGGTGACATGCGATTCGACATTCAATGGGGTGGGGCGCTGTTCAAAGCCAACGCCGCCGTGCAATCCATCGCCGATGGCGTGGCTGACACAGGCTCGGTCATCGCTGTTTACTACCCGCAGGAAATGGCAGGCTATGGCATCGCTGACCTGCCTGTAAACAACCCCGACGCTTGGGTCGGCATGCGCGCCACGGATGAGCTGATGCGCTCCAGCCAAGCGATCCAAGACGATCTGGCCGACAAGAACCTCGTCTATATCGGCACTTGGACGACATCTCAGGTGAACATCGGCTGCAAGGGCGGCGCGATTAAATCTGTGGGCGATATCTCGGGCAAGAAAGTCCGCGGCGTGGGCGCATACGGCAAGGTCTTCGGCGAGCAGGGCGCGAACATGGTCAACATGTCGATCTATGACGCATACCAGGGTCTCGACACCGGTCTGATCGACTGCTCGCAGGGCTACAGCTATGCCGTCGCGGCGCTGAAACAGGCCGAAGTGATGGACAGCTACACGATCCTCGACTGGGGTCAGGTTGGCGGCCTTGGCATCTTCATGAACAAGGACATGCATGACAGCCTGACGCCCGAGCAGCAGGAAACGCTGGCTTCCGTCGGTTCGGACATGGCGGATGAGTTTGGCCGCATGATCACAGAGGCCAACGAAAAAGCCATCGCTTCGATGAAAGAGCAGGGCGTCGAAGTCATCACCCTGCCCGAAGAAGACCGCACGCAACTCGTTGATGCCGGTAAGAAGTTCCTCGACGAATGGGTGCAAACTGCCAGCTCTGCCGGTCTGCCGGGTGAGGAACTGCTGGAAGAGTACAAAGGCCTCATCACCAAATACACCGAGCAGCGCGACGCCAATGGCTACCCTTGGGAAGCCAAAAGCAACTGATCGCGTAACACTGGGGAGGGGCAGCATATGTTGGTAAATCTAGAGAAAATCCTGTTGAGTTTGGGCGCTTTGGCGGTAATCGCTTTGGGGGTGCTGATCACCTCCAACGTGATCGCTCGTGCGCTTTTTGCCAGTCAGGTGCCCGATAGTGTGACCATGGTGCGCGAGCTCATGGTCGCCGCCATCCTGCTGCCCCTCGCCGCTGCCACCGCAGCCCGTGCGCATGTCTCCGTGGCCTTCGTGACGGACCGGTTTCCCGACCGCGCTCGTTCCGTGTTGATCGTTGCAGGCTCTGCCATCGGTATGCTGGCGCTGGCCCCGCTGATCTATTCCGGCGGGCGCGAGTTCTTTGCCGTGGTGGAGAAGGGCAGCTTTTTCTACGGCGACCTGAACCTGCCAAAATGGCCCGGACGGCTGCTGTTCCTTGTCGGGATGATCGCCACCTTCCTGCGACTGGCTGAACTAACGTGGCGCGATGGGCGCACGGTTCTGTCGGGCGGTGTCGTCTCGGACGAACAACAACATGCTGCTGACCTGATGGTCGAAAAGGACGTGCTGTAATGGATGCCTCGACCATCGGAATGATCGCCTTTGCCGCGGTGCTGATCCTGCTTGCCCTACGCGTGCCAATCGCCTTTACGCTGGCTGCTGTGGCGACCGTCGCCACCTTCTTTATCTTCGCCTTCCGCACCGGCACCTTCATGCCCGAACGCGCGATCAAGGCGACCACCTCAATGGTGTTTTCCAACTCCTTCGACCTCATTCACTCCTACGACCTGTCGATGATCCCGCTTTTCGTGGCGCTTGGACATATCGCCTATCGTGCCGACATCACGACCAAGATTTACCATGCCGCAAAGGTCTGGCTGACCCGTCTGCCGGGCGGCGTTGCGATGGCCAGCGTCATGGGCTGCGGCGGGTTTTCCGCGATCACCGGGTCGTCCATCGCCTGCGCCTCGACCATGGGGAAAATCTGCACGCCCGAGATGCTGCGCATGGGCTATGACCCACGTCTGGCCACGGCCTCGGTCGCGGCGGGCGGTACCTTGGGCTCGCTCATCCCGCCTTCGGTTCTGTTCATCATCTACGGTATCTTCACCGAGACCTCGATCTCCTCGCTCTTCCTTGCAGGCGTGTTGCCGGGCCTTCTGACGCTGGCGGGCTTCATCCTTGTCATCGCCGTCTGGGTCTGGCGCGATCCGGCCATCGCACCGTCGACCGACCAGCGCTACACCACCGGTGAGCGTTGGCAGGCGGCCCTCGAAAGCTGGCCCGCGATCCTGCTTTTCGTGCTGATCATCGGGGGCATCTATGGCGGCATCTTCACCGCGACCGAAGCCGCTGCCGTCTGCGTCGTCTCGGCCACGCTGATCGGTTTCGTACAGGGCAAGCTCAACTGGGCGGGTCTTTGGGAGGCAGTAAAAGAAACCTGTGTGCAGACTTCTGCTATCTTCCTGATTGCTGCCAGTGCCAAGATTTTTGTAGCCTTCGTGGCGCTGACGGGCGTCGCGGGCACCATCGTTGGTTTCGTGTCGGATGCGCAGATGTCGCTTGTCGTGCTGATGCTCTGCATCGCGCTGATCTATCTGCTCTTGGGCATGTTCCTTGATCCCATCGGCATCATGGTCCTGACCCTGCCGCTGATGATCCCGCTGGTGGAAAGCTATGACCTCAACCTCATCTGGTTCGGCGTCGTGGTCATCAAACTGCTGGAAATCGGCCTGATCACGCCGCCCGTGGGCCTGAACGTCTTTGTCATCGCCAATGTGGTGGGCCGCGAAGCGCCGATCGACAAGATCTTCGCAGGCATTACCCGTTTCCTCAGCGTCGATTTCATCGTGTTGATCCTGATCATGTCCTTCCCGATGATATCGCTCCTGATCCCGATGGCGGCGCGATGAAGGACCGCGACGAAACGACAACTGACCGCAAGTTCGCCAATACGCTGGCGCGGGGTCTCGGGATTCTGCGCGCCTTCCGTGCCAGTGACAGCGGGTTGAGCCACGCGCAGATTGCCGAGCGGACGGGGCTGCCGAAACCTACCGTTTCGCGGCTAACTTATACACTGTGCGAACTGGGCTATCTGGCGCATGGCGGGCGCAACGACAAGTTTCGGCTAGGGCCTGCGGCGATTGCGCTCGGCTCGGTCGCCTCGGTCGCGGTCAGCTTTGTTGATATGGCGTCAGATGCGATGCAACAATTGGCGGATGAGACCCGCACGCTGGCGCTGATCGCCGTGCGCGATGGCGACCGGATGATGCTGGTGCGCACATGGCGTCCGCATACCGCCTCGACCATCTGGCTAGAGCCGGGGCACCGCATCCCGGTCTATGGTTCTTCCTCGGGCCTCGCCACGCTGGCCAGTCTGGACGAGAACCGTTTTGACGGGCTGGAGCCGGATGACCGGCTGCGCAATTTCCGCCGTGAGGGGTATGAGCAACTGCTGGCGCAGGGCTTTGTCCTCGCCCCGCCCGAAACCCGCTATGCCCGCAGCATCAACGCTGTGAGCGTGCCCTATTACGCAGGGGAATTCGGAGAGCCTGTGGCCTTCACCTGCGGCGCTTTGCCGGGCGACTTGCCCGACAGCCGCATTCTGTCACAAGTGGGACCAGCGCTGCGTGACGTGGTCAGCGGCATCGAACAACGCACCGGACGGGCACCGGCCCTGTCCCGGCGCGGATAGATCAAGGAGTTACTGATATGACTGACAAGATTGCCTATTCCCGCCATGACGACATCGTCGTGCTGCGCATCGAAAACCCGCCCGTCAACGCGCTGAGCCAAGCCGTGCGGCAGGGGCTGGCCGACGGCATGGACCGTGCCGAGGCTGAAGACGGCGTGCGCGCCGTGATGATCGTGGGCGAAGGCCGCGCCTTCATCGCCGGGGCCGACATCACCGAATTTGGCAAGCCGCCGATGGAGCCGCATCTGCCCAACCTCTGCAACCGGATCGAAGCCTCGCCGCTTCTGGTCGTGGCCTCCATGCATGGCGTGAGCCTCGGCGGCGGTCTCGAAGTGGCCCTCTCGGCGCATTACCGCATCGCTCAGCCTTCGGCGCGTGTCGGTCTGCCGGAGGTGCACCTCGGCCTGATCCCCGGCGCGGGCGGCACCCAGCGTCTGCCGCGTCTGATCGGCGTTGAACCGGCGCTTGATGCGATCACCACAGGCCGCCATATTAAGGCACCGCAGGCGCTTGAGATGGGCATCGTCGACCGCGTGGAGGAGGGCGATCCGCAGGAAGTGGGCCTCGCCTACGTCGGCGAGTTACTCGACAGCGGCGCGGAACGTCGTCCGATCTGCGACATGCCCGCACCCGCGCCCATCAACTGGGATGCCGCATACGAGGCGACGCTGAAGAAAGGCCGCGGCCAGATTTCCCCCGCCGAGGCGGTGCGCGCCGTGCAGGCGGGTGTCGAGAAACCCTTCGAGGAGGGTATGAAGGCCGAGCGCCGCATCTTCTCCGAACTGATGAACACCGACCAGCGCCAGGGCATGATCCATGCCTTCTTCTCCGAACGCGCGGTCAGCAACCTGCCCGAGCTGAAAGGCGTCGAGCCGCGCGAGTTGAAAGCCATCGGCGTGATCGGTGGCGGCACAATGGGGGCGGGCATCGCCACGGCGGCGCTCTTGTCGGGCTTCTCGGTCGTGCTGATCGAGATGAAGGACGAAGCCGCCAAGGCCGCGCACGACCGCATTTCGGGCAACCTGCAGGGCGCGCTGAAACGCGGTAAAATCGATCAGGCGAAGTTCGATCACCTGACTGGTGACGCCCTCAAAGTCTCCACCGAATACGACAGCCTGTCGGACGTCGATCTGGTGGTCGAAGCGGTCTTCGAGGACATGGACGTCAAAAAGCAGGTCTTCGGCAAGCTCGACGCCGTCTGCAAGCCGGGCTGCGTGCTGGCCTCCAACACCTCTTATCTCGACGTGAACGAGATCGCCGCCTCAACCAAGCGCCCCGAGGACGTGATCGGGCTGCACTTCTTCTCGCCCGCGCATGTGATGAAACTGCTTGAAGTGGTTGTCGCCGACAAGACCGCGAAAGATGTGGTCGCTACGGGCTTTGCCCTCGGTAAGGCGCTTGGCAAGATCAGCGTCCGCGCGGGCGTCTGCGATGGCTTCATTGGCAACCGCATCCTCGCCACCTACCGCACCGCGGCGGACCACATGGTGCTGGACGGCGCCAGCCCCTACAAGATCGACGCGGCACTTGAGAAATTCGGCTTTGCCATGGGCCCCTTCGCCGTGGCCGATCTCGCTGGGCTCGACATCGGCTGGGCCACGCGCAAGCGCAAGGCCGCCACGCGCCACCCCGAGGAGCGTGTACCGACCTATATCGACCGGCTCTGCGAACAGGGGCACTTCGGCCAGAAGACCGGCCAAGGCTACTACATTTACGAGAAGGGCAAACGCGGCGGCACGCCGAACCCGGAAATCACCCGCCTGATCGAAGAAGAGCAGAAGGAACGCGGCATCACCCCGCGCGAGTTCACCGAGGCCGAAATCGTGCGCCGCTATATGTGCGCCATGGTCAATGAGGCCGCCAAGGTGCTGGAAGAGGGCATCGCCAAACGCCCGCTCGACGTGGATATGACGCTGCTCTTTGGCTACGGCTTCCCGCGTTATTGGGGTGGCCCGATGAAATGGGCCGACATTCAGGGCCTGCCCAACGTCCTCGCCGCGATCGAAGGCTTTGCCGAGAAAGACCCTTGGTTCTGGAAACCAGCGCGGCTGCTGGTCGAACTGGTCAAGACCAACCGCAACTTTGATGATCTGAACAAGGAAGCTGCCAAATGAAACAGGCCGTAATCGTCTCTGCCGTCCGCACCGGGCTGGCCAAATCCTTCCGCGGGTCATTCAACATGACCCATGGTGCCACCATGGGCGGCCATGTCGTTGCCGAAGCCGTGAAACGCTCGGGCGTCGATCCTTCGGCCATCGAAGACGTGATGATCGGCTGCGGCTACCCCGAAGGCGCAACTGGCTCGAACATCGCGCGCCAGATCGCTCTGCGCGCTGGCCTGCCGGTGACCGCCTCGGGCGTGACCGTGAACCGCTTCTGCTCGTCGGGTCTGCAAACCGTCGCCATGGCCGCCAATGCGATCTGCATGGAGGGCGCAGGCCCGATGGTTGCAGGCGGGGTCGAAAGCATCTCGCTGATCCAGCCGGATGTGAAATCGGTCAAGGAAGCCTGGCTTCTGGAGCATAAGCCCGAAGTCTATATGGCGATGATCGACACCGCCGACATCGTCGCCAAACGCTATGGCATCTCACGCGAGGATCAGGACGCCTACGGTCTGCGCAGCCAGCAGTTGATTGCCGCCGCGCAAGAGGCCGGTCTCTTCGACGACGAGATCGTCCCGATGCAGACCACCATGGGCGTGCAGGACAAGGAGACCAAGGAGATCTCCACCCGCGAGGTCACTGTGGACCGCGACGAATGCAACCGGCCCGGCACCACGCTCGAAGGGCTTGCAGGCCTGACGCCCGTGCGCGGCGAGGGGGCCTTCATCACAGCGGGCAACGCCAGCCAGCTTTCCGACGGTGCCGCGGCCCTCGTGCTGATGGACAGCAAAGAGGCCGAGCAGCAGGGCCTGCAAGCCATGGGCGCGTTCAAAGGCTTCGCCGTCGCGGGCTGCGAACCTGACGAAATGGGCATCGGCCCGGTCTTTGCCGTGCCACGTCTGCTGGAGCGTCATGGGCTGACTGTCGATGACATCGACATCTGGGAGCTGAACGAAGCCTTCGCCAGCCAAGCGCTTTACTGCCGCGACAAACTGGGCATCGACCCCGACAAATGCAACGTGAACGGCGGCTCCATCGCCATCGGCCACCCCTTCGGCATGACCGGGGCGCGGATGACCGGCCACATCCTGCGCGAAGGCCACCGCCGAGGCGCGAAACTGGGTGTCGTGACGATGTGCATCGGCGGCGGCATGGGGGCGGCTGGCCTCTTCGAAATCTACTAAAGGGGACCGACATGGACCTGAGCTATACAGACGAAGAACGCGCCTTCCGCGAGGAGGTGCGTCAATTCCTCGCCGAGAAACTGCCCAAGGAACTCTCCGAGAAGGTGCGCCGCGGGCGAGAGCTGACGAAGGACGATCACGAACGCTGGCACGCCATCCTGAACGATCAAGGCTGGCTGGCCACCAACTGGCCCAAGGAATTCGGCGGGGCCGCGTGGAATGCCGTGCAGCGCCATATTTTCGAGGAAGAGGCCGCCGCCCATCACGCGCCGCGCATCGTGCCCTTTGGTCTCTCGATGCTGGCGCCCGTCTTGCAGAAGTTCGGCTCGAAGGAGCAGCAGGACTACTGGTTACCGCGCATCCTCTCGGGTGAAGACTGGTGGTGTCAGGGCTATTCCGAGCCGGGCGCCGGGTCGGATCTGGCCTCGTTGAAGACCACCGCGGTCAAGGATGGCGACCACTACATCGTCAACGGCCAGAAGACATGGACCACCCTCGGCCAGCACGCCAACATGATCTTCTGTTTGGTGCGCACCGATAAAGACGTGAAGCAGCAGGAAGGGATTTCCTTCCTCTTGATCGACATGGACACCCCCGGCATCACCGTGCGCCCGATCATCCTTTTGGATGGCGGCGCTGAGGTGAACGAGGTGTTCTTTGATGATGTCAAAGTCCCTGCCGAGAACCTCGTTGGCGAAGAGAACAAGGGCTGGACCTACGCCAAGTATCTCCTGACCCACGAGCGCACCAACATCGCGGGCGTGGGCTTCTCCCAAGCCGGTCTGGCGGCGGTGAAACGCATCGCCAAATCCGAAATGGCCGGGGGCCGCCCGCTGATCGAGAATCCGCATTTCGCCGCTCGTGTGGCGCAGGCAGAGATTGATCTGATGGCGATGGCCACGACCAACCTGCGCATCATCTCCAAGGCCGCCGCAGGGCAGGCACCGGGGGTGGAAAGCTCCATGCTCAAGGTTAAAGGCACGATTATTCGTCAGGAAATCAACGATCTGGCGCGCCGTGCGGCTGGCGTCTATGCGATGCCCTTCGCCTCGGAAGCGGTCGCGGGCAGCAACGATGCGCTGCCTGACCCGAATGAGGCCGGCCCGGTGGCCGCGCAGTATTTCAACAACCGTAAGCTGTCGATCTTTGGCGGCTCTAACGAAATCCAGCGGCAGATCATCGCCAAGACAACGCTGGGAGGTGCAAAATGAATTTCGACCTGACCGAAGAACGCCAGATGCTGCAAGACAGCCTGCGCCGTTTCCTGCGGGATAAGTACGACACCGCCACGCGCAACGGCATTCTGGAAAGCGAAGCAGGCTTCTCTGCTGATATCTGGAACGGCTTGGCCGAATTGGGCGTCATCGGCGCGCTGTTCACCGAAGAGCAGGGCGGCTTTGGTGGCGCGGGTTTCGACATTGCAGTGGTGTTCGAAGAACTGGGCCGCGCCGGTGTGGTCGAGCCCTTGCTCGACAGCGCCGTGCTGGCTGGCGGCTTGGTTGCCGATCTTGGCAGTGAAACGCAGCAGGAGCATATTGAGGCGCTGATCGGCGGCACGTTGCAACTGGCCTTTGCCCATGGCGAGCCGACCAGCCGCTATGACCTTGAGCGCGTCTCCACCACCGCGTCGCAAAACGGCGGTGACATCGTGCTGAACGGTCGCAAAGCCGTCGTCGCCAATGCCGAGGCTGCCGATATGCTCGTCGTCTCTGCCCGCGAAAGCGGAGAGGCTGGCGATCAGGCGGGCATTTCGCTGTTCCTTGTGCCAGCGGATACCAAAGGGCTCACCGTCACGGGCTATGCCCTGCTGGCCGGTGGCCGCGCCGCCGAAGTCACGCTGGACGATGTGAATCTGCCCGAAAGTGCCCGCTTGGGCGAGGCTGGCAAGGCGTTTGACGCCATCGAGGCCCGTGTGGCCGTGGCGACCACCGCGCTCTGCGCGGAAACGCTGGGCGCGATGGAAACCGCCTGCGATCTGACCCGCGAATACCTCGGCACGCGCAAGCAGTTCGGCCGCCCGATTGGCAGCTTCCAAGCGCTGGCGCACCGCATGTCGGACCTGCTGATTGACCTCGAACAGGCGCGCTCTGCCGTGATCAATGCCGCAGGCCATCTGGCCGATGACCGCGCCAGCCGCGAGCGGCATGTCTCAGCGGCCAAGAACCTGATGGGCCGTGTCGGGCGTCTGGTGGCCGAAGACACGATCCAAATGCATGGCGGCATCGCCATGACGCAGGAGTATGAACTCGCGCATATCGCCAAACGCATCACCATGGCGGACCACCGCTTTGGCGACACTGACCATCATTTGGAGCGGTTCATTGCACTATCCGCCGCATGAGGCACCGACCAGCGGGGTTCAGCAGCTTATCGGGTTTCGGCCCGATCTGTCGAACCCCGATGGCAGCACCCGCGTTACACTCGACCTTGGCCCGCAGCACCTGAACGTCTCAGGTGTGCTGCACGGCGGCTTGCATACGCTGCTATTGGATGTGGCCACGGGCTTTGCCTGTGCGCGGCACTGCGCGATGAGCGGGCCCTTCGTGCCGATGCTGACCCTGTCGCTGACCACCGATTACATCTCGGCGGTGCGCGAGGGGCGGGTTGTGGCGACAGGCCGTGTCACCGGTGGGGGCTTTAAGATCCTCTATGCCGAGGCGCAGCTCCACGACGCCGAAGGCAAGCTGCTGTCGCGGGCGACGGGCGTGTTCAAGAGGGCCAAGACATGAGCGCGCGGATCGAGGACCTTGGCGACCGGTTGATCGTCTGGAACGGCAATGCTGAGAAACGTGGTGCGTTGACGCCGGCACTTTACGAGGCCATCGCCGAAGCCATGCGTTTGGCCGAGGAGCCGCGCATCCGTGCGGTGATCCTCACTTCTGAAGGGCGGTTCTTCTGCGCCGGGGGCGACCTTAACGTGCTGATCGAGCGGCGCAAGCTGACCGAGGAGGTGCGCCGCGAGCGGGTGGATGCGCTGCATAGTCTGGTGCGGTCGATCCGCGCTTGCCCGGTGCCCGTCATCGCCGCCGTCGAAGGTGGAGCTGCCGGGGCGGGGATGTCTTTGGCGCTGGCCTGCGATTTGATCGTGGCCTGCGAAGAGGCGCAGTTTACCGCCGCCTATGTGAAGGCCGGTCTGGTGCCGGACGCCGGACTGACCGCATCGCTGGCACGGCTGTTGCCGCGCCCCTTGGCGATGGAGATGTGCCTTTTGGGCCGCCCCGTCATGGCCATGCGTTTTGCTGAACTGGGCGCGGTCAACCGCATCTGCGCCAAGGGCAAAGCCTTGGATGAAGCCTTGATGCTGGCCGACACGCTGGCCGCGGGGCCGCGTGCGGCACAAGCTACGATCCGGCAGTTGGTGGCACAGGCCTATGAGACCGAGGAGGCCGCACAACTCGACGCTGAGCGCAACGCCATGGCCCATGCAGCTGGCGGGGATGAGGCCGCCGAAGGGATCGCGGCCTTTTTGGATAAACGTAAGCCCCGGTTTTAAATCGGGCGGCGGCACTCGGAGGAGGGCGTCGCAGATAGGCAGGAGGAGACACCCATGAATGCCAGGGTACAGGATTTTCTAGCTGAGCAATTGGCGACCCGACCAGAGGCACCCGCGCTGAGCGATGCCAGCGGTGCCGCGTGGAGCTACGCCGATCTGGACCGTGCGCGCGTGGCTTTGGCCGCTGAGTTGCGCAGCGCGGGTGTGCAGGCGGGCGACCGCGTGCTTTTGATGGTGGAAAACTGTGTTGCGGCGGTGGCCTCGCTCTATGCCGCGTGGGAGTTGGACGCGGTGGCGATCCCCGTCAATGCCCGCCAGACCGAAGCCGAAGTCACCCGCATCATCGATCACGCCACCCCGGCGGCGGTGCTGCTGACCTGCGATGTCTCGCCCGAAGCGGCGGCCCACGCGGCGCGGCTGAACGCACGTGAGGTCTCGGGCACTTTCGGCAGCCTGCACCTTTCCACACCGCTCCCCAGCAGTCCCGATGCTGATCTGCATGACGTGGCGGTGCTGCTCTATACCACCGGCACCACGGGCGACCCCAAGGGCGTGATGCTGACCCATTCCAACCTGCGCTTTGGCGCGCGGGCCTCGGCGGACCTGCGACAGATGGTGCCGGGCGATGTGGTCTATGGCGTGCTGCCGATGACCCATGTTTTCGGTTTGGTGTCTGTCTTGATGGCGGCGGTGAGTTCTGGCGCGAAGGTCCGGCAGGAGAGCCGCTTCTCGGCGGCGAAGCTCCACGCGGCGACCCACGAAGACGTGACGATCCTTCCCGCAGTGCCGCAGATGCACGCGCTGGTGATGCAGTACTCGCGCGAGCGCGGGATGCCCAAACTGGAAAGCCCCACGCTGCGCTATGTTTCATCAGGCGGCGCACCGCTGGACCCGGCGTGGAAACGCAAAGCCGAGGCGTTTTATGAACTGCCGCTGCAAAACGGCTTTGGCATGACCGAGACATGCTCGGGCGCCTCGGCCACCACCAACGCGCTTGGCTCGCCCGATACGTCGGTCGGACCGGTCACGCCGGGCACCGAATGCAAGATCGACGACCAAGCCCCCGGCGGCAATGGCGCGGGCGAGGGTGAAGTGCTGGTGCGCGGCCCGCATGTGATGAAAGGCTACTACCGCAACCCGACCGAGACCGACAAAGCCATCGACGCCGAGGGCTGGCTGCACACCGGCGATCTGGGCAAGCTCGATGAGAATGGGCGGTTGCACATCCTCGGGCGCAGCAAGGAATTGATCATTCACGGCGGTTTCAACGTTTATCCGCCCGAGGTCGAAGCCGCGTTGAACGATCACCCGCGCGTGGTGCAATCGGCCGTGGTCGGACGGCGGCGCGAAGGCGATGAAGAGGTGCTGGCCTTCGTGCAGGTGGCACCGGGGGACGAGGTGACCGCAGAGGAGTTGCGCAGTTTCGTCAAAGAGCGGTTGACCGGCTACAAGCGGCCCGCGCAGATCATTGTGGCCACGGACCTGCCCGCTGCACCCACGGGCAAGATCCTGAAACATCGTCTGCTGACGACCTTTGCCGACCGGCTGGAGGGCTAGGCGCGACTTGAACCGCGCCCGGCCAGATCAAACATAGGTGCCTTCGGCGGCGGCGCGGATCGCGCGGATGTTCTCGCCGTAAGGCGCGGGGTCGCTGACCGAGCCGCCCTTGAAAACGGCGGATCCCGCCACCAGCACATCGGCTCCGGCCTGCGCCACCAGCGGCGCGGTCTTGGGGTCGACGCCGCCGTCGATCTCAATATGCACGGGCCGGTCGCCGATCATCGCGCGCAATTCGCGGATTTTGGCTGTCATGTCGATGAACTTCTGCCCGCCGAAGCCGGGGTTCACGGTCATCACACAGATCAGGTCGACCATGTCGAGCAGTTCGGCCACCGCGCTGGCTGGCGTGCCGGGGTTGAGTGCCACACCCGCTTTCGCGCCCGCGCCGCGGATCGCCTGAAGCGTGCGGTGGATATGGGGGGTGGCCTCGACATGGGCGGTGATCACATCGGCGCCGGCCTTGGCGAAGGCTTCGATATAGGGATCGACCGGGGCGATCATCAGATGCACGTCCATCACGCCCTTGATGTGGGGCCGGATCGCCGCGCAGGTGGCGGGGCCGAAGGTGATGTTGGGCACGAAATGCCCGTCCATCACGTCCACATGCACCCAGTCCGCGCCTTGCGCCTCGATGGCTTCGCATTCGGCGCCGAAGTTGGCGAAATCGGCGGCAAGGATGGAGGGGGCGATCTTGATCGAACGGTCGAATGTCATGGGGCAGCCCTTTGTTGCAGAGGTTGGCTTCTCTTAACGGCTGCGCGCTTTTTGCGAAAGGGGTTAGAGGTCGAGTTCCAGCACACCGCCTGCCTCTGCCGCGCGGGATTGGCAGAGGATGATCGCGCCTTCGCGTTGCTTGGCGGAGAGCACGAAGTCGCGGTGTTCTACCGCGCCGCCCCGCAGGCCGCATTTACAGACGCCGCAGATGCCATCGCTGCATTTCAGATCCACCGGCACCCCCGCCGCAATCAGCGCGTCGGCGGCTGTTTCCTCGGCAGAGACGGCGACCTCGCGGCCAGAGCTGAGTTTCAGCGTGAAGGGGTGATTGACGTAATCCGGCACTTCGGGGGTTGAGAAATATTCCAGATGCCGCGCGCCTTCGGGGATGCCTGCGGCCTCGGCGGCTGCCATGACCGATTGCATGTAGGCGTCCGCGCCGCAGGTGTAGACATGGGTGCCGGGTGCGGCGCGGTCCATGAGGGCGGGCAGGTCGGCGCGGGTGCTCTCAGACGAGATATGCAGGTGCACGCGGTCGGCCCAAGGAGCCTGCACCAGTTCTTCGGCAAAGGCGGCGGCTTCGCGGTCAGTGGCCGAGTAGTGCAGATCAAAGGGCCGCCCAAGGGCGTGCAGGCGATGGGCAAAGGCGATCATCGGTGTGATGCCGATGCCGCCGCCCATGAGCAGGCTATGCGGCGCGTCCTCGGCCAGTTCAAAATGGTTCACCGGCTTGCCGACAAAGATGCGCCGCCCCTTGGTGAAGACCCGGTGGAGCAGGGCTGATCCGCCCCGGCCCGCGTCTTCGCGCAGTACCGCGATGCGATAGCGTTTGCGGTCACTCGGATCACCCAGCAGGGAATAGGGGCGCAGGAATTCGGGCGCGACGACCAGATCAAGATGCGCGCCAGCGGTCCATGCGGGCAGGTCGTGGCCTTCGGGGTGGGCGATGTCATAAAGTGCCGTGGTCGCGTTCAGGTGGGTGACTTGCGTGATGCGCAGGTCAAGCACGGGGGTGTCGCTGCCGACCTTGTAAAGATGCAAGTGATCGGTCTCGCCCGCTGCAGTCTTGCGGCGGTGTTCGTCGGCGCTGAGCAATGCGGCATGTGCCTTGATCCCGGCCTCGCGGTTCATCGGGTCGGGATAGGGCCAAGGGTGCGGGGCCAGCGGGGCGGGGTAGACGGCGAGTGTCTGGTCTTCGAATTTGAGGTCGAGATCGGGTTGCAGATCGCGCGCGTTCACCGGCTGCGCGGGGGTGTCGAACCGGCCCGTGGCGTCGCGCTCAATGTCCCACCACCATTTCTTCACCGGGTTCAGACGGCCCTTGCCGACCTTGTCATCCAGCTTGGCCAGAAGCGGTGCGGCGGCGGGGATGTTGGAGGCGACCCAGCGGAAAGGCGCTTCGGCGAAGAGCCCCTCAAGGTTCCATGGGCAGGTCTTCATGCAGCGCCCGCACATCGCGCCGCCTTGGTTGGTGATCCGGTAGGTAGCGCATTTCTGGCTGTCAGATTTCCAGATTTCGTAGCCGTTGAACATACGCTTTGGCCCGGCGGTGATCGCCCCCGAGGGGCATTCACGGGCGCATTTGTTGCAAGCCTCGCAGAATTTTTGCAGGCCAAAGTCGATAGGTTTGTCGTGGGCGACGGGTAGGGTGGTGGTGACCACGCCGGATTTCAGGCGCGGGCCGAGGAAGGGGTTCAGGATCACTTCGCCGATGCGAGAGACTTCGCCCAAGCCCGCAAGCAACAAAAGCGGCGGTTGCAGCACGTCGCCATCCATCACCGTATGCGCTTTGGCGGAATGGCCGAGGTTGCGCAGATGCTGGGCCATCACGCCACCCAGCATCGAGAACCGCAGATAGGCCCGCATGGATTGCGACACGGCGATCCAGTCGTCGCCCGAGGAACCTTCCATCGTGTCGAAGCCTTGGTCGATGATAAGGCTCAGCGCTTGGTCATGCGGCGGGGTGATCGGGGTGCCGGTGGCGTCGTGGCTGTACCATGTCCAATCGGGGCAGGCAGAGAGGCCCGCAGCATCGGCCCCCAGAAAGTAGCTTGCCGCTTTAAGGTTCGCGGCATTGCGGGCGCTGTCCGCCATAGCGGGCGCGGCGTCGTTCACCGGGCCATCTTGCAGCAAGATCAGCGCGCCCAGCAGCCGGCGCTGCGCGGCGGAGGGAGCGGATTTGACTACATGGTGCCCGCCTTTCATGGCGTTCTGCACCTTTGGCCCCATGTCGCCGAACTGCCCGCGTGCGAAAAGATCCCCGCGTTTCGGCACGCGCGGGACATTGGGCGCGTCGATATAGGTGGTCGGCTCGTCCACCCGTTTTAGCGTCTCAAACGGATGCGGCCCTGCGGCATAGTCGCGCCGCGCGTAGGGGTCGACATCGCGGGCGCTGACCCCGCCGTGGGTGCCAAGCTGCCAATGCGGGCCTTTGAGCACCGACCACGGTTGTTCGGAGAACGGAGCGAGCGGCATATCGGGCGCGAGGTCCATGTCGGTGGTAACAACCGCCAACCCGAAGCGTGAACCGATCCACGGCGCTTGCGGCCTACCGTCTTCCCAAACCGCCAACCCCGCCGCCACGGCCAGTTGGCCGAGGTTCACATCGGCGGTGGTGGCGGAGTGCACCTTGGCCGCGAAGCCCAACTGACGGATGTATTCCGCCAGCACGGTGGCGTTTTCGGTGCCGCGCAGGCAGGCGCGCTCGGCTTGGGCGTCGATGATCCAATCGCTGCCCGGCTCACCCGCGCGCGGGTCACGGGGGTAGGCGGTGAGGATCACCAGCGCGTGGCTGTGACGGTCGATTGCGGTTTCGGGCGCGTCTACCGCGTCGCGCAGGTTCGCCATGATGACATCCACCCCGGCGGCGAGCGTCTTGGTCTGGCGGCTGCGCAGTCCTTCAGCCAATTGCGCGGTACCTTCGCTGCGGCGGGGCGTGGCTAGATGCGCCTCTTGCGGCAGGGCGCAGATGCCCATCATCGAGGCGTCGTTGTAATAACCGAATGATTTGAGGTGATTGGCCCGCTCGGCCAAACTGTCGGGGATGACCGCGCCCGCCGTATTGATCGGCCCATCCCGAAGCACGTCCATCATCGCCTGAAAGGGCGCCATGGCGTTGCAGATGCTCTGCGGCGTCTCGGGCCGCTCAAACCGCAGCACCGGCATGGGCGCGTCCGGCAGTTGGTCATGCGGGGCATGCAACCGGCGCAGCCGCTCCGACGGGAAGGGGCCGAGGTGCATGGGGCGGGTCTTGGATGAAAAGAGCTTCATGGCAAATCGATGCCATGCTTTGAAATGATATGCCAGTCCCGGTTGTGGCCGCTGAGGGCGCTCTCGCTTGACTTTCGGCGTGGCCGCCGACCATGCTGCGGCAAAATTGGAGGAGTGAGATCATGACCCTGTTCAACCGCCGTCAGGCCATCGCAACCTTGGGTGCCGCAACCGCTGTGGGGCTGGCGGCTCCGGCGCTGGCGCAAAACCGCAAGATCACCGTGGGCGCGCTGCGCTTTACCAGCCACGCGGGCAGCTTTGTCGGCTTTGAGCGGGACTATTTCAAAGAGGCTGGTCTGGACGTTGAACTGCGCTTTTTCGAAGCCGCGCAGCCGATGGCCGTGGCGATTGCCAGTGGCGATGTGGACTATGCGATCACCGCGATTTCGGGCGGTCTGGTGTCCCTGGCGCAAAAGGGCGCGGTCAAGGTTATCGGCGGCGGTCTGCAAGAAGAGCCGGGCATCGACGGACAGAAGTTCCTCGTCTCCGACGCGGCCTATCAAGCGGGCATCACCGCGCCGGGCATGTTGGATGGCAAAAGCTTTGGCATGACGCAGGCCGGGTCGTCCTTCCACTACATGGGCTCCAAAATGGCCGAGGCCGAGGGGATCAGCCTGAAGTTCAAGCCCCTGCAAAAGGTCGGCGCGGTGATTGGTGCGCTGAAGTCAGGCCAGATCGATGCGTGGTCGATCGTGCCGCATATTGCCAAGCCGTTGGCCGGGTCTGGTGCCGTGCATATCATCGGCGATGTGGCGACCTATCTGCCGGATTATCAGGTCACCACGGTCTTTACCTCGACCAAGAATGCCAGTGATGAGCAGGAAATGACCAAAAATTTCCTTGCCGGTTATTCCAAAGGGGTCGCCGACTACAACGCCGCGATGATCGCCAAGGATGGCGGCGATGCGGGCGTGGATGAGATGGTCGACCTGATCCATAAATACGTCTACACCGACCGCCCTCGCGACAAGGCAGCGCCATCGATCATCAACGGCACCATGCGCCTGAACGAAGGGGCCAAGCTGAATGTCGCCTCCGTCCGCGATCAATTGGAGTGGTTCCAGTCCGAAGGGCTGGTCGATGCCGACATCACGTTGGAGACGTTGATCGACACCTCTTACGTCGAGACGATGGACAGCTAAACGCGCCACTGGCGTTTAGAAGTTATTTTAAAAGGCGCGTCCGAGATGTTCGCGCCTTTTTCTTTTGGCCGGGCGCGGCGGCGATTTCCGGCCAGTAAGGCTGGCAATGCCGCCCCCCAAAGATACCTTTGATGCTGATGCGGGGCCAAGCCCCTGACCAGAAAAAGGGAATTTGCAGTGAGCGACGGCAGCTTTTTCGCCCTAGACGGCTATCATTTCGCTTTGGGAGCCGTCGGTGCGGTTGTCATCCTTGCTCATTGGCTGCCGCGTTTCGTCAGCCGACGCGAGCCTGCAGCATCGGGGCTTTTGATCCTTTTGGGCATGGGTATTTTCGCCCTCGTCCCCGGTATGCCGACATTTCCCGATCCGCGCATCTATCCCTTCCCGTGGGAGATGGTGTCAGAGCTTTGCGTGATCGTCGCTCTGTTCGCGACGGGGCTGCGCATTGACAAGCTTTCGGACTGGTCCCGCTGGGGGCCAACGGCGCGGCTCTTGGCGCTGACCATGCCACTGACGATCCTGTCGGTCGCCGTGATGGGCTGGGCCTTTGCCGGGATGACTGCTGCCGGGGCGATCTTGCTGGGCGCGGTGATGGCCCCGACCGATCCGGTTCTCGCGGCCGATGTGCAGGTCGGCCCGCCGCATGAGGGCGGAGAGCATCCGGTGCGTTTTGCGCTGACGACCGAGGCGGCGCTGAATGATGGATTGGCCTTTCCCTTTGTCTATCTTGGGATTTTGGTCGCAGCCGAGGGCTTGGCCCCGGCGGCTTGGGGTGTGGAGTGGCTGGCGCGCGATGTCTTTTGGCGCATCGCTGTGGGCACCGCCATGGGCGCGGCGGGCGGTTGGGCCTTGGGGCAGGTCTTGTTCGTCGTCCCGCGCAAGGCGGTTCTGGCCGAGACCTCCTCGGGCGTGGTGGCCTTGGCCGGTGTGCTTTTGTGCTATGGCACGACGGAATTGGTCGAAGGCTATGGCTTTATCGCCGTGGCGGTGGCCGGTCTGGTGATCCGACGGGTTGAGGCAGACCACGAATTCCACCGCCGTTTGCATGACTTCACCGCCGCCGTTGAGCACGCCCTGACGGCACTGCTGCTGGTGGCGATTGGCGCGGTGCTGCCCGCCTTGCTGGCTGATCTGACCCTCTCCGGTGCGGTGATCGTACTGGCATTGATCTTTGTCGTGCGCCCTTTGGCGGGGTGGGTGGCGCTTTTGGGATCGTCTATTGAGGCGCGCCCCCGCTGGGTCGTAGCGCTCTATGGCATTCGGGGGATCGGGTCGATCTACTACCTCGCCTATGCGGCGGGGAAGGTGGAGTTTCTGGACGAAGAGCCGCTTTGGGCGATGGTGGGGTTCGCGATCCTTGTGTCGACCTTGGTACATGGGTTTACCGCCGGGATCGCGGTGGATGGGCTGCGCGGGAAAGAGGGTGAGCAGCCTTAAGCACGTCACCGGCGGCGGACGGCTGTCCTAGTGTGCGGATCGTACATTGCGTGCGCAACGTTTTTGCTGAAAAAGGGCGGCATGGACCTCAAGCTTTCCTCCGTCAGCCATTTTTATGGCGATACCCAAGTGCTGCGTGATATCACGCTCGACATTCCCTCTGGCCAGATCGTTTGCATCGTTGGCCCCTCTGGCTGTGGCAAGTCTACCCTGCTGCGCATGCTCGGCGGGTTGGAGCGGCCCAGCGAAGGCCGCGTGCTGCAAATGGGCGAAGCGCCTGAGGGCTGTCTGAACCCGCTGACCTATATCTTTCAGGATTTCGCCCTGCTGCCGTGGCGCACGGTGCGCGGCAATGTGGCGCTGGTGCTAGAGGATCACGGGCTGGGCAAGGCGCAGCGCGAGGCGATCATCGCCGATGTGCTGGCGCGGACCAAGTTGACCGATTTTGCAGATGCCCTGCCCAAACAGCTTTCTGGCGGGATGAAGCAGCGGGTGGCGATTGCCCGTGCGCTGGCGGTGAACCCTGCCGTGATGCTGATGGATGAGCCCCTTAGCGCGCTCGACAGCCAGACCCGCGAATTGTTGATGGATGACCTCGTGGCGCTTTGGACGCGGCAGCCTTTCACGGCGGTCTATGTGACCCACAACCTCGCCGAAGCGGTGCGGCTGGGGCATAAAATCGTCGTCCTGTCGCGCCGTCCGGGGGAACTGCGCGAGGTGGTGAACCTAGACATGCCGCTGGCCGAGCGTCGCCACGGCGACCCGGTGCTTGAGGCCCAACAACAGCACCTTTGGGGGCTGATGCGCGATGAGGCTGCGGCGGCGGATGCGGAGTTGATCGATGGCTGAGATGACAGATGCAAATGCCCGCGAGGTCACCTTTCGCGGCGGTGGTTTCCAGCCCGGCACGCGGCGCGGGGTAGGGCTTGCGGTCTTCGTGGTGCTGATCCTGTTGGCGGAATGGGGCACGCGCAGTGGCTTTATCTCGGCCCTGACGCTGCCCCGGCCCAGCGATGTGTTGCTGACGTTTCAGGAGCTTTACCAGTCAGGGATGCTGTTCAAACACCTCGGCCCCTCGCTGACCCGACTGGCCGTGGGCGCGCTGATCGGTGCCTCGGTGGGGATCGGGATTGGGGTGCTGATCGGGCTGTTTTCCTTGGCCCGCGCGGGGCTGGTGCCCTTGGTGGCGGCGATTTTCCCCATCCCAAAGATCGCGCTTTTGCCGCTGTTTGTCATTTGGTTCGGCATTGATGAGGCGAGTAAGTACGCGCTGATCGCCTTTGGCACTTTCACGCCCACCGTTGTCGCCACCTACGCGGCGGTCGACAACGTAGACCGAGTGCTGATCCGTATGGGGCAGAGTTTCGGCCTCGGTTGGTGGTCGATTGTTTCGAAAATCGTGGTGCCCGGCGCGATGCCGGGGATCCTGTCGGGGCTGCGGATTTCGCTGACGATTGCGATTATCCTGTTGGTGGCGGCTGAGATGCTGGGCGCGGAATATGGGATCGGGGCGTATATTTTGCAGGCGGGGAGTCTGTATGATTTGGAGCGCCTGTTTGCAGGCGTGGTGATCCTGTCGCTGCTGGGCGTGGCGGTGTCTTCGGTGGTGGCCTTTGTGGAGCGGCGCGTTCTGAACTGGCGGGTCTGAGGGTTTCGGAAGGGCCAGCGCCTGACCGCGGGTCGGCGATCTGACGTAAATTGGTCTCACTTTATTTCTCGGCTTTGATGTGCGGTCCGAGAGGGCACGCCCAGCCTCACCAAATCGCCTACCCGGTCGCACCAAAGGTGCGCCCATATAGGCTGGCACGCCTCCGGCGTGACGGGCGGGCAGGCGACGGCCCGGCGCCTGCGGCTTGATTTCGGGCTGGGGTGGTAGTCCTGAACGGCTTTGCTATCAATGCTGCAACCGCCCTCACCAACGGATCTCTCCCATGACCGACCACACCACCACCCACGCCGCTGACGAAGACGTCCGCAACCGCGACATCAAGATCTACGTCAACGGCGACATCGTTCACCGCGACGAAGCCAAGGTCTCGGTCTATGACGCGGGGTTCATGCTAGGCGACGGCATCTGGGAAGGCATGCGCCTCTATAACGGCACATGGGCGTTCTTCGACGAGCACATGGACCGCTTCTTCAACTCCTGCAAAGCGATCTCGCTCGACGTGGGGATGGACAGGGCAGGCATCGCAGACGCCCTGCGCCGCACGGCAGAGGCGAACGATATGCACGAGGACGTGCACTGCCGCCTGATGCTGACCCGAGGGATTAAGGACAAACCGTTCCAGCATCCCTCGCTCAGCACCACCGGGCCGACGCTGGTAATCATCATGGAGCATTCCAAACCCATGGACCGGCTGCAGTCCAAGGGCATCCGTTTGGCCTCCGTCCCGCAGGTGCGCGGCCTGCCGCATAGCCAAGACCCCAAGCTCAACAGCCACTCGAAGCTGAACTGCATCATCGCATGCTTGCAGGCCGAGGCGGCGGGCGCGGATGAGGCGTTGATGCTCGACCCGCATGGTTTTGTGAACACCACCAACGCTTGCAACTTCTTCATCGTGCGGCGCGGAGAGGTTTGGACCTCGACCGGGGACTACTGCATGAATGGCGTGACGCGGCAAAAGGTGATCGACCTGTGCCATGAAAACGGCATCCCGATGCGGGAAAAGAACTTCTCGCTCTATGAGGCTTATGGTGCGGATGAAGCCTTTCTCACCGGCACCTTCGGCGCGCAGACCCCGGTGGCGGAGATTGACGGCAAGGCCATCGGCACCGGCGCGCGGCCGGTGACCAAGCGCATTCAGGCGCTCTATAAAGAGCTGATCAAACAGCACACGGCCTGAGGGCCGAAAGATGCCCGCCCCCGCAAAGGGGCGGGCGGCGCGTTGTGAAACCGCGCGGTTTCATACCGGCGTGCGATGTAGCAGCCACTTATCCAACCCTATGCCAAGCAGCGTGTTGCCCACCATGGGAATGACCCGCGCTGTGGAGAGACCACAAAGACATTTTTCCACCGCGACGCTGCGGGCCGCAGTACCACAGGCCAAAAGCAAAGGTGCTGAAGGTTTCGATCAACCCGCTGCGCCGCATTTGTGGCCTAGTGGTGCATCTCGTTTGAGGTGTGATCCATCTCGCCCGCGTCATGGCCGCGACGGCTTTCGACATTAAAGGTCACGTCCAGCCTGCCAGCCTTCTCAAAGATCAGAGTGGCCGGGATCTTCTCATCTTCCTCAAAAGGGTCACCGTCCAAACCCATGAACATGACATGCAGCCCGCCCGGTTCCAGCATTACCGTTTCGCCCGCGGGCAGGTCGACGCCCTCGACATGTGTCATACGGGCCACCCCCATGTCGTCGGTCGTGGTCTCATGAAGGGAAACTTCGTCAAAGCCTTCGGCACTGATGCCGACCAAGCGGTCGGCGGTCTCTCCGCTATTGGTGATCGTCAGGTATCCACCCCCAACGCGGGCGGTTTTCGGGGTCTCAAAGGCCATTGGGTGATCGACGGTGATGGCACCCGCCTGATACTCATGCGCGGTGGCAGGCAGGGCGAAGAGGGCAGCCAAGGCTGCGGCGTAGATTGATTTCATTGGTGTATTCCATTGTCTGATTAACTGCGTGAAAGGCGAGCAATCAGACCACTGGTGGGCCGCGCAGGGGGGGCGGCGCCCCGGCCGGGCTGCGCGGCACCCAGAGCGGGCGCATGGTCTGTGGTGCTGCAATGCGCGTGTTTTCGGGCGGCAGCAAGACATCGGCCGGGGTGGGTAAAATCAATGCGCCAACGATCCGACAGGCTTCGCAGTCAAGCGCGGCGTGGCCTTGGCCGCCGAGCGGCCCATTGCAAAGATCGCTCAGCGTGCCGCCCGCTTGGACAAAGGCAATGAACACCGGGTCCTGCTGGGTTTGTGCGCTGGCACGATGCGCTAGGGGCAGGCTGGCGAGTGCCAGAACCAGCCAGAGGGTCAGGGTGACCTGAAGCGAGGATATGCGCGAAGCGGCGGACATGCGCCCTGTTACCCTGCGTGGTGAGGTAACGCTATAGAGCGGTGCGATCTGCGACGTGATGTCGTAGGGCAGCGCACAGCTTTGGGGGCGTGAGGATTGAGCTATCGGAGGAGTGTGTTGGCTGGGATGGTAGGATTCGAACCTACGGTACACTGTACCAAAAACAGTTGCCTTACCACTTGGCTACATCCCAACACAGGGCGCTAATTAGAGTTCTCTGGCCCGGGGTGCAAGACCCGTTTTTGATAAATTAGCCTATTCTTCGGCTGCATCAACAGAGAGCAGGTCTTCACGGGGCAATTCGGCACGTTCCTGCGCTACGATGCGGGTCAATTCACGGTCAGCCTGCGCTTCAACTGGCTGTACGGGGGCGGGATTGGCGCTCTCCGTTGGCGATTGAGGCGATTCTTTCCGCTCGGTGCTGGACGATTCGCTTTGCGTTATCAATCGGTAGGCCGGGGGCTGTGCGGTAAGCGCTGCCGCGTCGAAGGCGGCCAGCGTCAGGCGAATCGCTTCGCTGCGCGCGGCGGCCAGATCGGTGGTCTCTTGGTTGATCCAAGCGGCGAATTGCATATTGATCCAGTGATCGGCCACCTCTTCAACCCATGCGGCGGCTTCGGGGGAGGGGAGGACGAAATGCAGGTCATTCAGCACCTCCAGCGCCAATTCCCGGGCGCGGGCCAGATCGGCGTCGCTGGCCACCGAGAGGGTAAAGGTGAACCGCCGCTCGGCATTGCGCGAGTAGTTGATGATGCGGCTTTTAAAGACAGTCGCGTTCGGGATGCGTACGTGGTTGCCGTCATAGCTGAGCAGGATCGTGGCGCGGCTGGTCAGGCGGATCACCTTGCCGGTGTCGCCATCAATCTCGACCGTGTCATTGGGGCGAAACGGTTGTCGGATCGACAGCATGACGGAGGCAATGAAATTCTCCACCGTGTCACGCACCGCAAAACCGATGGCGAGGCCGACGATCCCCGCCGCACCAAGGATGCCCGAGAGAAGCGCCGTTGCGCCGAGGATATCAAGCGCCACGACTAGGGCCGCGATGATAAAGGCCAGCCGGATGATCTGGCGGTAAATGTCAGCGATAAAGGCATTGGGGGCGAGCCGCTCCCACGGGTTGCGCAGCCGCGCTAGTGCCAGCCCGGCAACGACGATCAGGGCAAAGACCCCAAACGCCACTAGGGCCAGCGGCAGGAAGGCCACGGCCTGCTCCATCCGCGCCGTGAAGCGGTCCACGGCAGGGTTGAGCCGTTCGGACACATCGGTGCTTTCGCGGACCTCGTTGCGGATTGCGACCACCCCTTCGACACGGCCTGCGAGATCGCTCAGACGTGCGGCGCTGGCGGTGTCGAGCGTGGTGCCGCGCAGGGTGACGATGCCGGAAGAAACCGAGACGCTGACCTTCTCAAACCCTTCAAGCTCGCGCAGGATGGCGCGGATGCGGTTGGCGATGGCGGCATCTGCCGTGGCGTCCCCTTCGACGGCGATGGTGCCTTCAGGCTGGTCGTTGTCCTGCGCCGACGCAGGGGGCACCGGCAGGGCAAAAAGCAAAAGCAGGCACAGGATCAGGCGGGGCAGGGCAGCAATCAGGCGCATGGGGATCTCCGTCAACGGACAAGGCCGCCGCCCCTCCATGAGGGCGGTGGCTTGGTCAATTAGCGCGCTACCCCTGACAATCGAGCAGCACCGCCCCGTTACGGTGCCCGGCCTCGACAAGTTCATGGGCGCGGGCAGCTTCGGAGAGCGGCAGGACAGTGTCGACAGGACAGCGCAAGGCGCCATCTTCCAGCGCATGATGCAGGCGGGTGATCGCCTGTTCGCGCGGGCCTGCGGGCAGCAGATAGATTAGGATGATGTCGATGGTCACCGCTTTGAACAGCAGCGGGTAGAAGGGCAGTGTGGGCGACATTTCCCCTGCCGAGCCATAGGCGGCGATGCGGCCGTTGGGGGCGATGACTTCGGTATCGGTGGTGAGGTTCAGGCCGAACTCCGTTTCGACGATGGTCTCGACAGGCTTGCCGCCGTTGGCGTCCAAAACGGCGGCGGCGAGATCGGGATCGGCGTAGCTCAGCACCGCATCAGCGCCAGCATCGCGGACCAGATCACTGTCGCGCGGGCTGCAGGTGGCAATCACCTTGGCCCCGCCCCATTTCGCCAATTGCACGGCAAGGTAGCCCACCGTTCCGGCACCGCCTTGAATAAGCACCGTCTCCCCGGCCACCCCGCCGCCGCCGAAAACGGCGTGGCAAGCGGTCAGCCCCGGAATCCCAAGCTGCGCCCCAACCTCGGTTGAGATGCCCTTGGCCAGGGGTACAGCTTGATGCGCGGGCAGGGTGATCTGCTGAGCCGCCGTACCAAAGGCGCGCTGCCATTGGCCGTTCCAGACCCAGACCTTTTGACCTACACGGCTCGGATCGACGCCTGCACCCACCGCGATAATCTCTCCCGCGCCGTCGCTATGGGGGATGACCTGCGGGAAGGGTGGTTTGGTCACGCCGGGGCGGGTGCCTGCGCGGGCCTTGACGTCAGAGGGGTTCACGCCCGAATGGCTCAGCGCCACGCAGACCTCGCCGGGTTGCGGTGCGGGGCTGTCGATTTCCGACAGGCGCAGCACATCGGCAGCGGCTCCGAATTGGTCATAAGTGATGGCGTGCATGGTGCTTTCTCCGGCTTGAATTCAACGCGCAGAGTGGCGCATGCGCCGGGATCATGCAATTGGCCTGAAGGGCGGGCTTATTCGCGCAGTTCCTGAGGGCCGACACCCCAAAGCCGTACTTTGGGCGCCCAGCCGGTAAAGCCGCCCGAGCGTAGTTCGCACCATTCCAGCGTGCATTCGCCCAAACGCGCCACCACGCCCAGCTCCAGCCGCGCCACAACGGCGGCCTTTGGGTCGGGGTTGACGTGAAGTTGCAGCATGTCTTGCTCAACCAGCACGGTGCGGGTGCCCGACAAAAGCGAATAATGCACCCAGCCGCCCATGCCGTCGCGGTCCTCTACCCGGCGCCAATGGCCGTGTTCGGCGGTGATCCTGAGCGGCAGGTCGCGGCGTTTGTAAACCCAGTCGATCCGATGCGACAGCGAAGGGCCACGGCGCACGTTGCCCTCGGAAGCTTTAAGCGAAACAAACCGGGGAAGGGGGAGGTTCGTGACCTGTCCGCGCGCCTCTTCTGCGGCCCCGGGGCTTGCCTGAGCCAAAAGCAGCGCGCCCACCAAAAGGGTGCTGCGAAAGAAAGCGGTTATCATGGAATTGCCTGCTATGCGGTTCACTGCTGTGGGTCGGTGCTGTGCAAATCTGCGGGTTATTGTTGCTCTTTTTCCGGCGCGAGTTCTTGTGCCTCGTCGCTGCATGAGACACCATGCCCCGGAAACGAGGCGACGCCAAGGCCGGGAGAGCAGGCATGTCAAAGAAGCGGTTGAGTGTTGTAGTGACGCGACGGTTGCCAGAGGCGGTGGAAACACGGCTATCAGAGCTGTTTGACGTGACCCTACGCGAAGATGACAAGCCCATGACCCGCGAGGAATTGGGCGCGGCGATGCGCCAAGCGGATGTGCTGGTGCCAACGATCACGGATGAGATCGACGCGCCGCTGATCACCCAGGCGGGCGAGCGGTTGAAACTGATCGCGAATTACGGGGCGGGGGTTGATCACATTGATGTGGCCACCGCACGCCAGCGCGGCGTACTGGTGTCGAACACCCCCGGTGTGCTGACCGACGATACCGCCGATATGACCATGGCGCTGATCTTGGCCGTCACCCGCCGTATGCCTGAGGGCATGGCGGTTATGCAGTCTGGCAATTGGGATGGCTGGGCGCCGACGGCCTTGATGGGCGGTCGGGTCGGCGGGCGTCGTTTGGGCATTCTGGGCATGGGCCGGATCGGTCAAGCCGTGGCGCGCCGGGCGCGGGCCTTTGGGATGCAGGTGCATTACCACAACCGCAAACGTCTGCGCGAAGAGGTCGAAGGCGCTTTGGAGGCGACCTATTGGGACAGCCTTGACCAGATGGTCAGCCGGATGGATGTAATCAGCGTCAACTGTCCACATACGCCCAGCACCTTTCATCTGATGAACGCGCGCCGTTTGGGCTTGATGAAGCGTGACGCTGTGATCGTAAACACCTCACGCGGGGAGGTGATCGACGAGAACGCCCTGACGCGGATGCTGCGCACTGGTGACATCAAAGGCGCGGGGCTGGATGTTTATGAGCATGGCCGCGAGATCAACCCGCGCCTGCGTGAGTTGAAGAACGTCGTGCTGCTGCCGCATATGGGGTCGGCCACGCTGGAGGGCCGGATTGAGATGGGTGAGAAGGTTTTAATTAACATCAAGACTTTCGATGACGGCCACCGTCCGCCGGATCAAGTTGTGCCCTCCATGCTGTAAGCCCGCGTAGGGCGATGGCGGTATGGCGGCTATTGGGTGAAAGTATTTTCGCAAGTTGCGCCCGCAGGGCTTCCTCCGGCGCACAGACGCTGTTTGGAGATGGAAATTGACGAAGATCGCAGAACTGCCGCGAAATGAGGCGGGGATCGCCGCCGCGCTGGACGAGTTGCAACAAGCCTTCGGGGACAATCTGCTGACCGGCCAAGCCATTCGCGAGCAGCACGGCCACACCACCACATGGATCGACACGCAGGCGCCCGACGCGGTGGTCATGGCACGTTCGACCGAAGAGGTGGCGCAGGCGGTGCGCATCTGTGCGGCGCATAAAGTGCCGGTGATTGCCTTCGGTACGGGAACCTCGCTGGAAGGTCATGTGAATGCCCCCGCGGGCGGCATCTGCATCGATGTCATGCAGATGGACCAAGTGCTTGAGGTCAACGCGGGTGATCTTGATTGTCGGGTGCAGCCCGGTGTGACCCGCGAAGCGCTCAACACCTATCTGCGCGATCAGGGGCTGTTCTTTCCGATCGATCCCGGTGCCAATGCCTCGCTCGGTGGGATGACGGCGACACGGGCCAGCGGCACCAATGCGGTGCGCTATGGCACGATGAAAGATAATGTGCTGAGCCTTGAGGTGGTCATGGCCGATGGCCGGGTGATCCGCACCGGGGGCCGGGCGCGGAAATCCTCGGCGGGCTATGATTTGACGCGGTTGATGGTGGGCTCGGAAGGGACGCTGGGGATCATCACCGAGATCACACTGCGCTTGCAGGGTATCCCTGAGGCGATTTCCTCGGCGCGTTGTTCTTTTCCGACGGTGCAAGCGGCCTGTGAGACCGTCATGGCGGTCATTCAATACGGCCTGCCCGTGGCGCGGATTGAGCTTTTGGACGCCGATGTGGTGAAGGCCGTGAACGCCTATTCCAAGCTGACCCTGCCAGAAACCCCGCTTTTGTTGTTGGAGTTCCACGGCTCTGACGCCGGGGTTGTCGAACAGGCCGAGACCTTTGGCATGCTGGCCGAGGAATTCGGCGGCAACGGCTATGCGGCGACCACCACGCCCGAAGAACGCAACAAGCTGTGGCAAGCACGGCATGATGGCTATTGGGCGGTGCTGGCGCTGCGTCCGGGGTGCAAGGCCGTGGCCACAGATGTCTGCGTGCCGATCTCGCGGCTCGCCGATGCCGTGGTCGCGGCACAGGCGCGGGCGGAGGAGTTGAAGCTGATCGCGCCCATCGTGGGCCATGCGGGGGATGGGAACTTTCACGCGTCGCTACTGATCGACATGGACGACGCCGACGAGGTGGCGCGGGGCGAGACCTTCGTGAGTTGGCTGGCGGAATTGGCGATCTCCATGGACGGCACATGCACCGGCGAGCACGGGATCGGGCAGGGCAAGCAGGCCTATCTGAGCAAGGAGTTGGGCGCTGCGGTGGAAGTCATGGCAACTCTAAAAAGGGCGCTGGATCCGGACAATATTCTGAATCCGGGGAAGATTCTGCCGGGGTGAGATGGCGTGGCCTGCCCTGATGTTGTGCGGCGGGAAATGAGGTGCACGGTATTTGGAAAAGGATGAAGTTGGGGGGAGGGGCGCCTCAACGCGGGATTGGCGGGTTTGGTGAGGTAAGGTCGGTTTCTGGCGATGTTCGGTCGGCTGGTGCCCGCGGCTTCTTGCCGTGCTGCGTACAACAGGGATGAGCCTAGCGCAGAGGGATTGGCACATGAAAACGCAAGTCAAAGCATTGGTTGTCGGTGGCGGCGCGGTTGGCACCTCGATTGCCTATCATCTGGCGAAGGCCGGTTGGGATGATGTGATGCTTTTGGAGCGGGATGAGTTGACGTCGGGCTCGACTTGGCATGCGGCGGGGCTCTTGCCTTTGTTTAACATGTCTTTTGCGACCACGCATATCCATCAGTACTCGGTCGAGTTTTATAAGACCTTGGAGGCTGAAACCGGGCTGAATGCGGGGTTTGCCGTGGTGGGTAATCTGAGGATGGCCCAGACGGATGCGCGGATGGATGAGTATATGCTCTATGCCTCCACCGCGGAAACCTGTTGCGTGCCGTATGAATGGCTCACCCCGGATGAGATCAAGGCGAAGTGGCCGCTGATCGAGACATCGGATTTGAAGGGGGCGCTTTATCACCGGACCGACGGGTATATTAACCCTGCTGATGTAACCATGGCGATGGCCAAGGGTGCGCGGCAGCGGGGCGTGGCGATTGAGCGCAAGTGGCAGGCGGATGCGTTTGAGTGGAATGGCACCCATTGGGAAGTGACCTGCACCAAGATGGTGGAGAAGGGCGGGAACCTTGTGCCGTCGGAGGAGCAGATCGTTATCACCGCCGAGCATGTGGTTACTGCCAGCGGCAACCATGCGCAGCGCACCGCGCAGATGCTGGGGATCAAGATGCCTGCGATTCCCGTGGAACATCAGTTTATCGTCATGGATCGCGATCCGGCGCTGGTTGATTATCGGGCAGCGGGGAACGTTGAGCATCCGGTGATCCGCGATGCCGATGCGCAGAGCTATGTGCGTGAGGAACGGGGCGGTTGGATCCTTGGGGTCTATGAGAAAAACGCCCCGGCGCGATTTGAATATGGGGTGCCGGACAGTTTCCGGGCCGATCTGTTCCAGCTCGATCTGGAGCGGATCGAAGATCAGTATATGGCGATGAACCACCGCATCCCCTCGGCGGAGAATTGCGGGTTGAAGGACGATTTCAACGGGCCGATTTGCTACACGCCTGATGGTAATCCGCTGGTGGGGCCAGCGCCGGGACTGCGGAACATGTGGCTGGCGGAAGGGTTTTCCTTCGGAATCACCGCGGCGGGGGGCACGGGCTATTATCTGGCGCAGATGATGGTTGAGGGCGAGGCCGAGATCGACATGGCGAGCCTTGATCCGAAACGCTACGGCGATTGGATGACCACGGAATATGCCGCGCGGAAGAATGAAGAGGCCTATGAGCACGTCTACATTCTGCACCATCCGGATGAGGAACGTCCGGCCTGCCGGCCCTTGCGGACCTCTCCGGCCTATGACCGACAGGCGGCGCGGGGGGCACAGTTTGGGCAGGTGAATGGCTGGGAGCGGGCGAATTATTACGCGCCTGAGGGGTTTAATGATCATGACAGCCGCTCGTTCCGGCGCGGGGGCTGGTGGCAGCACGCGGTGGAGGAAGCGCGGGCTATTCGTGAGGGGGTGGGGCTGATTGATGCGACGGCCTTTACCAAACATCTGGTACGCGGGCCGGGGGCGACGGCGTTTCTGGATTGGTTTACCTGCAACAAGCTGCCCTCGGTGGGGCGGATCAATCTGACATATGCCCTGACCGGGGCGGGGACGACGCGGACGGAATATACCATCGTGCGGCTGGCGCAGGATGAGTATTATTTAGTCTCTGCGGGGGCGTGGTCGGCTTATGACAGTGACTATCTGCGCAAGGCGATTGCCGACAAAATGCCCGAGGTGGGCTATGTTGAATGTCATGACGTGACCACGCAGTGGGGTGTATTTGCGATTGCTGGGCCGAAGTCGCGTGACGTGTTGCGGGATTTGGTGCGGGATGCGGAGCCCAACACGGTGCTGAGCAACAAGCGGTTCCCTTGGCTGACCATGCGCAACATTGAGCTGGGCATGGTGCCGGTGCGGGCGATCCGGGTGGCCTATACCGGGGAACTGGGCTGGGAGTTGCACCACCCGATCGAGATGCAGAACCATCTCTTTGATGCGCTTGAGAAAGCTGGCGAACCGCATGGGATGAAGCTGGTTGGTGCCCGGGCGCAGAACTGGCTCAGGCAGGAAAAGAGCTACCGTGCTTTTGGCAATGAGTTGGGCCGGGATGCAACGCCGCTAGAGGCCGATCTGCCACGTTTCGTGGATCTCAGCAAAGAGTTTCACGGGAAGCAGGCGATGGTCGATCACGGCATCCGCGTGAAATGCGTGACGCTGTTGATCGACGGGCCCGAGGATGCGGACCCCTGGGGGCGCGAGGTGCTCTATAACGGCGAGCGGCGTACCGGGCGGCTCACGTCGGGTGGCTATTCCGTTGCATTCGGCAAGAGCATCGGCATGGGCTATGTGCAAGCTGAAGACGCGGTGGTAGGAACAAAGCTGAAGGTAAAGATGCTTGACCGGATGTGGGAGGCCGAAGTGGTCGAAGACAGTCCCTATGACCCGAAGAACCAGCGCATCCGGGCGGATATTTGATCCGCCGGGGGCTGCTTGCTTTCTTCTGTGTGTTGGCGCTGACGGCAGCACTGTTGCGGGACAATCCGGTTGTCAGCGCGGCGCAGGGCTATGCCGCTGATGTGGCGACCACGGCGGCGGCGTCCTATGTCACGCTGCGCACGTTGAACGCCTTTTTGTCGACCGCGCAGGAGATCGAGGTGGGGCTCTCGTTCATTGCTTCGGGCTCAGCGCGGCCATTGAAAGTGTTGGAGCCGATTGACGACACGGTTGAGCGTATCGCCGGGTTGGTCTTTGGCGTGATGGTGGCTACGGGCGTGATCGCGGTGGCCTTGGGGCCGGTGAGTGCGATTGGCCTGGGGTTGTTGGCGGCAGCGCTGGCAGTCTGGGCGCTGAGCAAGCGTGGTCACGCAGGGCTGCCACGGCGGCTGGCGTGGTATGGCGGGTTTTTAGGGCTTGCCTTACCGCTGGCCTTGGTTGTGTCCGAGCCGCTTGCGGGGCAGCTTACCGAAGGGGTCTATCTGCGCAATATGGAGGTGATTGAGGAGATCACCGCCCGTGTCGGCGGCAGTGAGGCTTTGGGTGAAGAAGAGCCGGGTCTGACAGAATACCGACAGCTTGCCAGCAATCTTTGGAGCCGGGCGGATGAGTTAATCGGCGCTTTGCTTGCGGTGTTGGGCGTGCATGTGTTTCGGATTTTTTTGTTGCCGCTGTTGCTGGTGGGCGGGCTCTTTGTTGTGGCACGTCATTATGCGCGGGATTGACGCGCAACAGCAGCGTTGCGCGCGGGGCTGCTGAGGCGCAGCGGTATTTAAGAAAGGATGAAAGGGGGGAGGTGCGCCCTCACCTTGGCGTTTAGCGTGCGGCGCGGGTGGCGACCCAGTTTTGCCAATCGGCGCGGCTGCCGGAGAAGGTGTTGAGGTCTACGTCACCGCCGATGCCGGGGACAACGCCGGTGGCGCTGTATTGCCAGAAGCGCCAAGTTTGGCTGGGGTAGGCCTCGGCGGGGGTTTTGGCAGTCGTGCGCAGCCAGAAGTCGTAGCCTTTGAAGCTGCCAAGGTCGTTTTTGCGGTAGAATTCTGGCGTGGTGTAGATGATTGGGCGTTGGCCGTAGTGCCGCTCAACCACCGCGAGCCAGCGGTGCATTTGGTCGCGGACTTCGGCCGCTGGAGGCCGGATATGCGCGCAGGTGGGGGAGAAGGGGTTCCATTCCATGTCGAGCACCGGGGGCAGCATGCCGGGGGTGCGCGGCACGTTGCGGATGAACCAGCGGGCCTGATCCTCGGGTGAGGTGCAGAAGTAATAGAAGTGATAGGCACCGCGCTTTACGGCGGCTTGGCCTGCGCCTTGCCAATGGGTATCGAAGTTGATGTCTTTGAGGTCGCCGCCTTCGGTGGCTTTGATAAAGGCAAAGTTCACGCCGTTCTGTCGGGCGGTACTCCAATCGATGTTGTTCTGAAAACGGGCCACGTCGATCCCGTGGACGGGGAAGGATTGCGGATTGCGACCGTGGAAGTCCACCGGGTCACTGTCGCTGAACCGCGCCGGGAAGAGCGTGCCGGGATCGGCGGGAGGCGGGTTGCCGGGGCGGCCACAGGCGGCGAGGGCCAGAAGCGACAGGATCAGGGCGCGACGGAGGATCATGGGCTGGGGTTTCCTGCGATAAAGGCGAGATTGTTGGCGGGCATGGCCACTTCGTCGATGGGGCTGAGGCCAGCATCGCTGAGCCAGCGGGCCATGTCGAGGTTGTCTTTGTAGCCGATCATTGGGTCTGCGGCGCGCAGTTCGGCGTCAAAGCGGGTGTCGCCGGGAGAGGTGGTTTGGCCTGCGCGTTTGAACGGGCCGTAGAGGATGAGCTTGCCGCCGGGGGCAAGGGCGGCGGCAGCCTCGGTGATGAGGCATTGGGTGGCTTCGGTCGGGATCAGGTGCAGGAGGTTGGCCAGCATGATCAGGTCGAAGGGGCCATGCTCGGCTGCCCAGCCGGGGCTGGTGGCGTCGAGCGGAAGGGGGGAGGCGATATTGGGCAAGGCGGCCTCGGCTGCGTAGGCGTTGATGCTGGCGCGGCGGGCGGTGTCGATGTCGCTGGGGTGCCATGTGAGACCGGGGAGGCGTCTGGCGAAGCCCAGGACATGTTGCCCGGTGCCACTGGCAATCTCCAGCGCGCGGCCTGTTGGTGGCGCGTGATCCGCCAGCAGATCGCAGAGCGCGTCGAGGTTGCGCGCGGCGGCGGGTGCGAAGAGCCGGTCGCCGCCGGCAGCCTCGGCGACGCTGGCACTGGGCGGCAGGCGGGTCATGTCTGTTCTTCCAGCCGATCGGTGGCGGGCGGGGGCGTGGGCGAAAGGGCTGCAATCGCGGCGTAGGTCTGCGGCGTCATCTGATAGGTCAGCGCCGCGAGCGAGGGTTCAAGCTGCGCCAAAGAGCGGGCAGAGATGATCGGCGTCGGCCGCGTGGGGTGGGCTGCGGCCCACGCCACGGCGAGGGTTGCAGGATGAGTGCCCAGATCGCGGGCGAGAGCGGCCAGTCCGGCTGCGGCGCCGTGCATTGCTTCTTGACCGTAGCGGGCGGCATAGCGCTCATCTTCGCTCAGGCGGCCTGTGCCCCCGGTGGCGTATTTCCCGGTCAGCAAGCCGCCGCCCAGAGGGGAGTAGGGGGCGACGAGGATTTCGAGGTCGTGGGCCATGGGCAGAATCTCGACCTCGGCCTGACGTTTAACGAGGTTGTACATCGGCTGGATCACGGCGATCTCCAAGCCGAAGTCGGCGGCGATATGGGCCGCTTTGACGACCTGCCATGCCGCGAAATTCGACAGGCCTACCTGACGGATATGGCCCTGCTCTTTCAACTCGGCCAGCGCAGCGAAGCTTTCGGTCAGCGGTGTGTCGGAGTCAAAGCGGTGCAGATAGAGCACGTCGAGCGTATCAAGCTGCATTCGCTGGCGCGACATCTCGGCTGAGGCGAGGATATTGGCGCGCCCTGCGCCGCCGGTATAGGCGGCTTTGGTGGCTACGATCAGGCTGTCGCGGCGCTCCTGCACGAATTGGCCCAGCAGCGTTTCAGAGGCCCCCTCGGTATAGACATGCGCCGTGTCGAAATGGGTGATCCCCGCCTCGACACAGGCGTCGAACATGGCGCGCGAGGCCGCCGCATCAGCGCGACCACCGAACTGCATGGTGCCGAAGGAAAGGCGGCTGGCGGGGGTGCCATCAAGGCTGGTAAGCATCTGTGTCATGCCCGATTGGTGGCATGGGTGCCGCCCGCGCGCAATGGGTTTGGCGCGGGGCAGGCGGTGGGGCGCTAGGCCGCTTGCGGCTCACCCTTTTCAAGGGCGCGTTGATAGGCCGGGCGGCTTTGAATCATCTCAACGAAGCCTTTGAGGGCCGGGTAATCAGCGGCGCGGCCTTGGCGCATGGCGACTTCGGCGGGGAAGCTGAGCATGATATCGGCGGCAGACAGCGTATCCTGCACAAAATGTCCCGAAGGGCGCACCAGGCTGTTCATATAGCTGTAGTGATTGTCCAATTCAGAGCTAATGCGCGGATGCAGCGGCGCTGCGGCATCGCCAAGGCGCGAGACATAGAGGTTGAGCAGGATCGGCGTCATGGCAGAGCCTTCGGCGAAATGCATCAGCTCCATATAGCGCAGGAAGGCGGGCGTATCGCGTTCGGGGATCATCTCGGGCGCGAAGCGGGTGCAGAGCAGATCGACGATGGCAGCGCTTTCGACAACCAACTGGCCATCAATCTCGATCATCGGGGACTTGCCCAGAGGATGCACCAGTTTCAACTCGGGCGGGGCGAGGTTGGTCTTGGCATCGCGCTGGTAGCGGATGACGTCATAGGGCTGATCCAACTCCTCCAGCAGCCAAAGGATGCGCTGCGAGCGGGAGCGGTTGAGGTGGTGCACGGTGATCATGGCAAGCGCCTTTCACAAAGAGGGAAGGGCGAGCCTAGCAACCCCGGCGCGGGCCGCAATGGAAAAGGGGCGCACGGTTGCCCGCACGCCCCTGTGATCTGTCAGCCGGTTCGGCTTACTGCGGGATGGTGCCTTCGATGCCTTCGACATAGAAGTTCATGCCCGCGAGCGTGCCGTCATCGGCGGTCTCGCCCTCGGCCAGCCACGCGGAGCCGTCCTGTTTGTTGATCGGCCCGGTGAAGGGGTGGTATTCGCCCGATGCGATCTTGTCTTTCATTTCCAGCGCTTCGGCTTTCACGTCGGCGGGAACGGCGTCAGAGATCTCGCCGATCTTGACCATACCCTCGCGGATACCATCCCAAGTCGCGGTAGACTCCCAGGTCCCATCCATCACAGCCCGGGTGCGTTCGATGTAATAGGGCGCCCAATCGTCGATGATTGACGAAACACGAGGCTTGGGGGCGTATTGCTCCATGTCGGCAGCTTGTCCGAACGTATAAACATTTCCTGCTTCTTCGGCTGCGGCATGAGGCGCCGTGGAATCGGTGTGTTGCAGGACAACGTCAGCGCCCTGTTCGATTAGCACCTTGGCGGCGTCGGCTTCTTTCGCAGGGTCAAACCATGTGTAGGCCCAGACGATTTTGAACTGAACATCCGGGTTTACTTTGCGGGCGTGGATGAAAGAGGCGTTAATGCCGCGGATCACTTCGGGGATCGGGTAGGAGCCGATATAACCGATGATATTGCTCTTGGTCAGTTTGCCAGCGATATGACCCTGAATGGCACGACCTTCGTAGAAACGTGCGGAATAAGTGGTAACGTTTTCAGCTTGCTTGTAACCGGTAGCATGCTCGAACTTCACGTCCGGAAATTTCTTGGCGACGTTTATGGTGGGATCCATGAAACCGAAAGAGGTGGTGAAGATCAGATCAGCACCGTCTAATGCCATTTGAGTGATCGCGCGCTCGGCGTCGGGACCTTCGGAGACATTCTCCTGGTAGATGGTCTCTACCTTGTCGCCGAATTCTGCTTCGATCGCCTTGCGGCCAACATCGTGGTGATAGGTCCAGCCGCCATCGCCAATCGGGCCGACATAGATGAAGCCGACTTTGGTCTTGTCCTGAGCCATCGCGCCAGTCGCGAGGCCGAGCACCATGGCAGCGCTGGTCAAAAGGGTGGTTAGTTTCATGAGGTTTCCCCTGTTTACGTGCCCCTTACCGGGGCTTGATGTGCGGCCAAGGCCGCGAGATGTGATGCCCCTAGTTTGAGGCGTGGAAGGTACGGCCCAGTGACGCCGGCGCGGCGCTTTTGTCCGCCGACAGCACCACCAGAACGATGATGGTGATGATATACGGCGACATTGCCAGATACTCTACTGGAATGGCAACGCCCGCGCCTTGCAAGTTCAATTGCAACTGAGTGATGCCGCCGAAAAGATAGGCACCCAAGAGTGCGCGCCATGGTTTCCACGAGGCAAAGACGACGAGGGCAAGGGCGATCCAGCCGATCCCGGCGGTCATGCCTTCGGTCCATTGCGGCACACGGATCAGGCTGATGTAGGCCCCGCCCAAGCCCGCGCAGGCCCCGCCGAAAAGGATCGCGGCAGTGCGGATGCGCTTGACCTTGTAGCCGAGCGCATGGGCCGCATCATGGCTTTCGCCGACCGCGCGCAGGATCAGGCCCGCGCGGGTGAACTTCAGCACCGCCCAGACCCCGGCGACCAGCGCGATCCCGAGGTAGAGGATGATGTCATGGGTGAAGAGGATCGGCCCAATCACGGGGATATCGGCCAGCGGGCCGAAGTCGATATCGCCAAGCCGGGGCGGTTTGATCCCGACGTAGCTTTGGCCGATCAACGCCGAGAGGCCGAGGCCAAAGAGGGTGAGTGATAGGCCAGAGGCGACCTGATTGGCGAGTGCCACCTGCGTTAGGAAGGCGAAGAGCAGGCTGAGCACGGCACCGCCCGCGGCGGCGGCGGCGAAACCCAAGAGCGGCGATCCAGTCTCGACCGCCGTGGCAAAGCCGCAGATCGCGCCGGTGATCATCATGCCCTCGACCCCGAGGTTCAGCACGCCGGATTTCTCGACCACCAATTCGCCGATGGCGGCGAAGATCAGCGGTGTCGCGGCAACGAGGAAGCCTGCGACGAACAAAAGCGGGTTGATTGCGGAAAGATCCATCAGGCAGCCTCCGCCGCGCCAAAGCGCAGCCGGTAATGTGTGAAAACGTCCAGCGCGAGCAGGAAGAACAGGAGCATCCCTTGGAACACTTGGATCGCGGCGGCGGGCAGGCCGAGGTTCGACTGCGCGATGTCGCCGCCGATGTAGGTCAGCGCCATCAGCCCGCCTGCGAGCAGGATGCCGATGGGGTGCAAACGGCCAAGGAAGGCCACGATGATCGCGGTGAACCCATAACCTACGTTGAAGTCGATGGTGATCTGACCGGAGGGGCCGGAGACTTCGAACATCCCCGCAAGCCCGGCGAGCAGGCCAGAGGTGCCGAGGCAAAACAGCACCAGCCGCGCCGGGTTCACACCCGAGAACCGCGCGGCGCGGGGGGCTTCGCCTGTCACGCGGATGGCAAAGCCCAACCGGTGTTTGGCGAGTAGGACGTAGGCGAATATCACCGCGATGAGGGCTGCGACCACGCCCCAATGCATGCCAGACCCGGCGAACAACTCGGCGTTATGGGCAGAAGCGTATTGTTGCAGGTTGCGCGAGCCGGGAAAGCCGTAGCCTTCGGGGTTTTTCAGCAAACCCAATGACATAGAGGCAAGGAATTGCTCGGCCACATAGACTAACATCAGCGAGACGAGGATCTCATTCGTGCCAAAACGCACCTTCAAAAGGGCCGGGATCATCGCCCAAAGCCAACCGCCCAAGGCCCCCGCGAGCACCATCAGCGGGAAGATATACCATCCCTCGGCGGGGTAGAACGCCAGCCCCGTCGCCGCGCCAAATATGGCGCCCATGATGTATTGCCCCTCGGCCCCGATGTTCCAGATGCCCGCTTTGAACCCAAGGCTCAGACCGATGGCGATCAGTACCAAGGGCGCGCCTTTGATCAGCAGTTGCGGGCGGTAATAAAAGGCATATTCGCCAAACAGTGGCTGCCAGAAAATCGTTTGCAGCGCCTCGACCGGGTCTTTGCCAAGCACGGCAAACAGCAGCCCGCCAAAAACGAATGTCGCCAGTACTGCCATGATCGGCGTCGACAGCGAAAGGGCCCGACTGGGCTGCGGGCGCTTTTCAAGGCGGATCACAGATCACCCCCAATGGTCAGAGTGAAAGATGCGAGGTTTGGCTTAGACATGCGCCACCTCCATGCCATGTGCGCCACCCATCATCAGGCCAATCTCTTCGACAGTCAGCCCCTGCGCGGGGCGCGTTGACGACAGGCGGCCTTCGTTCAGGGCGGCGAAATTGTCGGAAATCTCCATTAACTCGTCTAGGTCTTGGCTGATGACGATCACGGCGGTCCCACCCGAGGCGAGATCCAAAAGTGCCTGCCGGATCGCGGCGGCGGCAGAGGCATCGACGCCCCAAGTCGGCTGGTTCACCACCAGCAGCTCGGGCCGTTGCAGCACTTCGCGTCCGATAACGAATTTCTGCAAGTTCCCACCCGACAGCGAGCGCGCCGCATTGCCGGGGCCGGGGGTGCGCACGTCGAATGTCTTGATGATCTTCTCGGCAAAGCTGCGCGCCTTGCCCCAGTCGAGCATACCGCCCCGCTCCAGCCCTTCGCGGGCGGCCCCGGTCAGCATGGCGTTTTCCGTCAGCGACATGTCCGGCACCGCGGCGTGGCCCAGCCGCTCTTCGGGGGCGGTCAACACGCCAAGCGCGCGGCGGGCGGTTGGGCCAAGAAGGCCAATGTCGCGCCCGTCAAAGGTAATCATGCCCGCGCCGACCAGTGTTTCGCCCGAGAGCGCGTTGAGCAATTCGTCCTGCCCATTGCCCGCGACGCCGCCAATGCCCAGCACCTCACCGCGCCGCACCTCAACCGAAATCTCGCGCAGCGGCATGCCGAAAGCATGGGCCGAGCGGGCCGAGAGTTTGTTCAGCGTCAGCGTCACCTCGCCCGGTTCTTTGCTATCGCGCGTCGGTGTTTTCAGCGCCGAGCCGACCATCATCTCGGCCATGTCGCGGGCCGAAGTTTCACGCGGGGTGCAATGGCCGACGACCTTGCCCAAGCGCAGGATCGTGGCGCTGTCGCACAGGCTGCGGATCTCTTCGAGCTTGTGCGAGATATAAAGGATCGCGGTGCCCTCTGCGCTGAGTTTGCGCAGGGTTTTGAAAAGGATTTCAACTTCTTGCGGTGTCAGGACCGATGTCGGCTCGTCCATGATCAGCAGTTTGGGATCCTGCAGCAGGCAACGGATGATCTCAACCCGCTGACGTTCCCCCGCCGACAGATCTCCGACGATACGGTCCGGGGCCAGCGGCAGGCCGTAGGTGTCCGACACATCGCGGATCTGCTGGCTGAGTTCGCGCATGCGCGGCGGGTTTTCCATGCCGAGCGCGATGTTCTCCGCCACGCTGAGCGCGTCGAAAAGCGAGAAATGTTGAAACACCATGCCGACGCCCGCCTGCCGTGCGGCATGGGGATCGGTGGGGGCGAAGTTTTCGCCCCGCATCTGCATCTGGCCCGCGTCAGGTTTGACCAGCCCGTAGATCATCTTGACCAGCGTAGACTTGCCCGCACCATTTTCGCCCAGCAGGGCGTGAACCTCGCCCGGGGCGATCCGCAGGGACACGTCATCGTTCGCGACGACGCCGGGGTAGGCCTTGGTCAACCCGGAGAGGTCGAGAAGTTTGTCAGTCATGCGGAAGCCTTTGTCTGGGTCCGGGCGATGAGAGAGATCAACGCGCCATGGGCAATTTGCGTAGGCAGCTTGCCCAGCGATTTATCGCCAATAGGGCAGATGATGCCAGAGGGATCCAGCCCCATGTCGCGCAAGCGGCGGGAAAACCGTGACTTTTTTGTGTCAGAGCCGATCAGGCCGACGCTCTCTGCCCCCCGTTTAAGCAGGGCCGCGCAGAGGGCGAGATCGATGTCATGGGAATAAGTAAAGATCAGGTGATGCGCGTTTTGCGGCGCGTGGGCGGCAAGGCGCGGCATGTCGGCGGTGGGGGTGGCGGTGACATGGGGTGGGATCTCGGCGGGGAAGCGGTCGCGGGCGCTGTCGATCCATGTGATGGCAAAGGCCCGGGGCGGGCAGGCGGCCACCACTGCGCGGCCAACGTGCCCCGCGCCCCAGAGCCAAAGGGGCGTGTCGCTCTGCACATTCGGCAGTGGCAGTGGGGTGGCCGCGTCCAATGGGCGCGGCGAGGTTGTGTAGCGCAGGCTCACCGCTCCGCCACAACATTGTCCTAGGCCGGGGCCGAGCGGCACGGTCTGCGTGTCCTCAAGCCGCCCGTTGGCTAACATTTTGCGAGCATGTGCAATCGCCTGATGTTCCAGCGCCCCGCCGCCGATGGTGCCGTCGATGCTGTCGGGCGAAACCTTCATCGCCGTGCCCGCATCGCGCGGGGCCGATCCGCGCGTGGCGGTGACCTCGACGAAAATCGCGGTCATTTTCGCGCCCGTCCCACGGCGGCAAGGACGGCCTCGGCGGTGGCGGGGGCTTGCAGGTCGCCGTAGCTGTCGCCGCAGGCCGCCACGGCATCCGAGAGCGCCATGAAGGCCGAGATGCCCAGCATGAAGGGCGGCTCGCCCACGGCCTTCGAGCGATACACCGTCTGCGCCGGGTTGGGTTGGTCCCAGAGCGCTACGTTGAAGAAGGGCGGGCGGTCCGAACAGGCAGGGATTTTATAGGTCGAGGGCGCATGGGTGCGCAGGGTGCCGGTTTCGTCCCAGACAAGTTCCTCGGTCGTGAGCCAGCCCGCGCCCTGCACGTAGCCGCCCTCGATCTGGCCAATGTCGAGCGCCGGGTTCAGCGAGGCACCGGCGTCGTGCAGAATGTCGGTGCGCAGGATGCGGTTCTCGCCGGTGAGCGTGTCGATCACCACCTCGGTGCAGGCCGCGCCATAGGCGAAGTAATAAAACGGCCGCCCGCGCCCGGCGATGCGGTCCCATTCGATGTCGGGCGTCTTGTAGTAGCCGGTCGAGGAAAGGCTCACGCGGTTTTCATAGGCCGAGGCGGCGGCAGCGGCGAAGGTGATCTCTTCGCTTCCAATCTGCACCATGCCGTCGGTGAAACGCACCTGATCCGGCGTGGTCTGATAGCGTTCGGCCAGATGCGCCGCCATGCGGTCGCGGATCGTGTCGCACGCGTTCTGCGCCGCCATGCCGTTGAGGTCCGACCCCGAAGAGGCCGCGGTGGCTGAGGTGTTGGGCACCTTCGCGGTATCCGTGGCGGTGATCTTGACCAGTTCCGGCGAGACGCCGAAGCGCGAAGCCGCGACCTGCGCGACCTTTTGGAACAGCCCTTGCCCCATCTCGGTGCCGCCGTGGTTCAGGTGGATTGAGCCATCCTGATAGACATGCACCAGCGCGCCCGCTTGGTTGAGGTGGGTAAGCGTGAAGGAGATGCCGAATTTCACCGGCGTGATGGCGATGCCGCGCTTCAGCAGCGGGTTCTTCGCGTTCCACTCGGCGATTGCCGCGCGGCGCGCGTCGTAGTCGCAGTTTTTGACCAGACGGTCGGTGAGCGCATCGATGATGCAATCGGTGACCGGCTGCTGGTAGGGCGTGGACTGCACGTCCGAGGGGGCGACGGGGCTATTGGCACTCTCTGCCGGAGCGGGCGGCGCGCCGCGCGAGGACAGGTCACCCTCCCCGGCGGGCGGTGTGCGGTTGTCGATCGCGGTGCCGGTGTTCTCCACCTCGGTCGGGCGGTGGGCGTTGTCGCTGTAATAGTTGGCTCGGCGCACGGCGAGGGGGTCAAGGCCCAGCTCATGCGCGATATGGTCCATGACGCGCTCGATGCCGACGATCCCCTGCGGGCCGCCGAAGCCACGGAAGGCCGTGGCGCTGGCGGTATTGGTCCGAAGCCGGTGCGAGGTGATGCGGATGTCGCTCAAATGGTAGGCGTTGTCGGCATGCAGCATGGCCCGGTCGGCGACCGGCAGCGAAAGGTCCATCGACCAGCCGCACCGGGTGTAATGCGTGACGTCGAGCGCGGTGATGCGGCCATTGTCGTCGAAGCCCACGTCATATCCGATGCGGAAATCGTGCCGCTTGCCGGTGATGATCATGTCGTCATCGCGGTCATAGCGCATCTTGCAGGGTTTGCCGGTCAGCGATGCCGTCACCGCACAGGCCATGGCCAGCGCATTGCCCTGACTTTCCTTGCCGCCGAAACCGCCGCCCATGCGCCGGGTCTCGACCCGGACGGCATGCATCGGGCGGCCGATGGCATGGGCTACTTTATGCTGAATCTCGGTTGGGTGCTGGGTCGAGGAATGCACCAGCATGTCGCCGTTGTCCTGCGGCAGCGCCATGGCGGCCTGACCTTCGAGATAGAAATGCTCCTGCCCGCCCATCTCGATCTGCCCCGAGAGGTGGCGGGTGGCTTTCGCAAGCGCGGCCTCGGCATCGCCCTTCTGGTAGATGCGGGGGCCGTCCTCGAAACGGCTGTTCGCCGCAAGCGCCTGTTCCACCGTCAGGATCGGGTCGCGCGGGGTGATCTGCGGCTTGCCGAGTTGTGCCGCACGGCGCGCTGCGAGGTGGCTGGTGGCCACGACCAGATAGAGCGGCTGTCCCGCGTAATGCACCTGATCGGTCGCCAGCAGCGGCTCGTCATGGTTCGAGGGCGATGTGTCGCAGTCATGCGCAAGGTCAGCGGCGGTCAGCACCGCGACGACGCCGGGGGCCTCGCGCACGGCGGAAAGGTCAAGCCCGGTCAGCTCGCCCGCCGCGACGGGGCTGAGGCCAAAGGCCAGATGCAGCGTGCCGCGCGGGGTGGGGATGTCGTCGACATAGCGCGCGGCGCCGGTGACATGCAGCAGGGCCGCGTCATGGGGAAGGGGCTTTGCGACGCTCATGCCGAGACCTCCAGCAGGTTCGTGGGGGTGCCATTGGCATCGTGGAAGTAGCGCAGCAGCATGTTCTGGGCCGCCTGCATCCGGTAGGCCGCCGAGGCGCGCATGTCCGACAGCGGGGTGAAGTCCTTGGTCATCGCCTCCATTGCCTTGCGGATGGCCTCTTCGTTCCACGGCTGGCCAATCAGCGCGGCTTCGGCGGCGGCAGCGCGTTTCGGGGTGGCGGCCATGCCGCCGAAGGCGATGCGGGCAGTTAGTATTTCGCTGCCGTTGCCGGTGATCGAAATACAGCCGCAGACCGCCGAGATGTCTTGATCGAAGCGTTTCGACAGTTTGTAGCAGCGCAGCGTATCGTGCTGGCGCGGCACGGTGATCGCCTCGACGAATTCCCCCGGAGCGCGGTCCTGCTTGCCGTAGTCGAGGAAGAAATCCTCGAGCGGCATCTCGCGCCGCGTGTCACCACGGCGCAGATGCAGCGTGGCGCCAAGCGCAATCAGGGCGGGCGGGCCGTCTCCGATGGGAGAGCCATTGGCGATATTGCCGCCCAAGGTCGCTGCATTGCGCACCTGCGTCGAGCCATAGCGCCGCAGCATGGTGCCCAAGCTGGGGTGCAGGGGGCTCAGTTTCGCCTCAACCTCGGTTAGCGTCGTCATCGCGCCAATGCGCAGGCCGGTTTCATCCTCGGTAATCCCGCGTAGATCCGCGCAGCGGTTGAGGAAGGCCACGGCGCCAAGATCGCGGAAGCCTTTGGTGACCCAAAGACCCACGTCCGTCGCCCCGGCGATCAGTGTGGCGTCCGGATTGTCGAGATACCAAGCGGCGAGTTCGTCGCTGCTTTCGGGCTGCACATGCGGCGCGCCTTTGGCTTTGGCGGGGGCTGGGATGTCCTGCGCCAACTTTGACTTGAGGGTGCGCAGATGTTCTGGCACCGGCGCGCCTTCGGCGGCTTTGGCCGCGCGGATGATCGGCGCGTAGCCGGTGCAGCGGCAGAGGTTGCCTGCCAGTTGCACGTCATGATCCGTTGCACCATTAAGATGCGCCGTGGCCATCGAGACGACGAAGCCTGGCGTACAGAAACCGCATTGGCTGCCGTGGTGTTCGACCATCGTCTCCTGCACCGGATGCAGCGTGCCATCGGCGCTGGCCATGCCCTCAACCGTGGTGACGGCTTTGGCATTCACCTGCGGGAGGAAGAGGATACAGCCGTTCAACGCACGGCTTCCCTCCGCATCGGTAATCATTACTGAACAGGCGCCGCAGTCGCCCTCATTGCAGCCCTCCTTGGTCCCGGTCAGGCCACGCTCTTCGCGCAGCCAGTCAAGCAGGGTGGTGGTCGGGGACACGTTGGAGAGTGACACGACTTCTCCATTGAGAAGAAAAGTGATGTCCATTGGTTCTCATCCGCCGCGGTACAAAGTGGCCCATATCATTGCGCGGGGTTCGATGCGGCGTAGAACCGGGCGCGGGCGAGGTAGAGGTCAGGCTAGCGGGGCAGGGGGCGTTTTGGCAAGGAAAAATACCTTGGGCGAAAAATGCGCTGGGCGCGATCGGGTGCTGGTGCCTCAGGGGTGGCTGGCGTAGTTTGCGGCCATGTCAAATGATCCCCGATTCATTCATCTGCGTAGCCATTCCGAGTATTCCTTGCTGGAGGGCGCGCTGCGGCTGAAAAAGCTGCCCGGCATGTGCCGCGATGCGGGCATGCCCGCGCTGGCACTGACCGATAGCAACAACATGTTTGCGGCGCTGGAGTTTTCCGTCGCTATGGCTGGCGCCGGTGTGCAGCCGATCATCGGCTGTCAGGTTGATGTCGCCTATGTCGAGGTGCAGCCCGGTGAAAAGCCGCGCCCACCCGCGCCGATGGTGCTGCTGGCGCAGAGCGAATTGGGCTATGAGAATTTGATGAAGCTGAACTCCTGCCTCTATCTCGACAAGGGCGGGGCGGTGGCGGAGGTGGCGCTGGACGAGTTGGAAGCGCTGAGCGCTGATATCATCTGCTTGACGGGTGGTCCCTTGGGGCCGGTGGGCATGCTCTTGCAAGGCGGCCAGCGCCCGGCGGCAGAGGCGTTGATGGCACGGTTGAAAGCGGCCTTTGGCGATCGGCTCTATGTTGAATTGCAGCGTCACCCCGAAGACGGCGGCCAGCCCGAGCCCGAGCGCCTGACCGAGCGCGGCTTTGTCGAGATGGCCTATGCGATGGACATCCCGCTGGTGGCCACCAATGACGTCTATTTCCCCAAGCCCGATATGTATGAGGCGCATGATGCGTTGATTTGCATTTCGGAAGGCGCCTATGTTGACCAGCAACAGCCGCGCCGCCGTTTGACCGCGCAGCATTACTTCAAATCCCAAGCCGAGATGGCCACGCTTTTTGCCGACCTGCCCGAAGCGCTGAGCAACACCGTCGAGATCGCCAAACGCTGCGCTTTCATGGCCTACCGCCGCGACCCGATCTTGCCGAAGTTTGCCGACGACGAGGTCGCGGAATTGCGCCGCATGGCCAACGAGGGTCTGCAGGCGCGTCTGGCGGTGATCCCGCATGCGGTGAGCGTCGAGGAATACCAAAAGCGCCTCGATTTCGAACTGGGCATCATCGAAGGCATGGGGTTTCCCGGCTACTTCCTGATCGTTGCCGACTTCATCCAATGGGCCAAGGACAATGACATTCCCGTGGGGCCGGGGCGGGGCTCGGGGGCGGGGTCGCTCGTGGCCTATGCGCTGACAGTGACCGACCTCGATCCGCTGCGCTATTCGCTGCTGTTTGAGCGTTTCCTCAACCCCGAACGAGTGTCGATGCCCGACTTCGACATCGACTTTTGCATGGACCGCCGCGAAGAGGTGATCCGCTATGTGCAGGAAAAATATGGCCGCGACAAAGTCGGGCAGATCATTACCTTCGGTGCGCTGCTGTCCAAAGCTGCGGTGCGCGACATTGGGCGCGTGTTGCAGATGCCCTATGGGCAGGTGGACCGTCTGTCCAAAATGATTCCGGTTGAGGGGGTCAAACCCGTCAGCATTGAAAAGGCGTTGGCTGATGAGCCGCGTCTGCGGGAAGAGGCGAAGAACGAAGAGGTCGTGGCGCGGCTGTTGAATTACGGCCAGCAGGTCGAAGGGTTGCTGCGGAACGCATCGACCCACGCGGCGGGGGTGGTGATTGGCGACCGGCCGCTGGACCAGCTTGTGCCGCTTTATCAAGACCCGCGCTCTGACATGCCTGCCACGCAGTTCAACATGAAATGGGTTGAACAGGCCGGGCTGGTCAAGTTCGACTTTCTGGGCCTGAAAACCCTGACCGTCATTCAAAACGCCGTGGATCAGATTAAGGCGGGCGGGCGGCATCTGCATCTCGCCGCCGATGGGCGCGAGCTTTATCAGCCGCCCGAGGGGCATATCGACGACATCGCCACCATCCCGCTTGATGACAAGGCGACCTACAAGCTCTATTCCAGCGCGAAGACCGTCGCCGTGTTTCAGGTGGAATCCAGCGGTATGATGGATGCGCTTAAACGCATGAAGCCGACCTGTATCGAGGATATCGTGGCTCTTGTGGCGCTCTACCGTCCCGGCCCGATGGAGAATATCCCAACCTATTGTGAGGTGAAAAACGGCCAGCGCGAGCTGGAATCGGTGCACCCCAGCATCGACTACATCCTTGAAGAAACCCAAGGCATCATCGTTTATCAGGAACAGGTGATGCAGATCGCGCAGGTCATGGCGGGCTATTCGCTCGGCGGCGCGGACCTCTTGCGCCGTGCGATGGGTAAGAAGATTGCCGAGGAGATGGCCAAGGAGCGCCCCAAGTTCGAAAAGGGCGCGATGGCCAATGGCGTCGACAAGAAGAAAGCGGCGGAGGTTTTCGACCTTCTCGAAAAATTCGCCAACTACGGTTTCAACAAATCCCACGCGGCCGCCTATGCGGTGGTCAGCTACCAAACCGCTTGGCTGAAAGCGAACCACCCGGTTGAGTTCATGGCCGGGGTGATGAACTGCGATATTCACCTCACCGACAAACTGGCCGTGTACTTCGAAGAGGTGCGCAAACGGCTGGAGCTGCCTTGGGTGCCGCCCTGTGTGAACCGCTCGGATGCCTCGTTCAAAGTGGTTGATGGCGCGCTGGTCTATGCGTTGGGCGCGCTGAAGAACGTCGGACTTGAAGCGATGAAGCTGGTGACCGAGGGGCGCAAGGTGGATGGCGTCGATCGGCCTTTCGCTACGCTCTACGACCTCGCGCGGCGAGTCGACCTGAAACGCGTCGGCAAGCGGCCTCTGGAAATGCTGGTGCGCTCGGGGGCCTTTGATCAACTCGACAGCAACCGGCGCCGGGTGTTTCAATCGCTCGACGGGCTGGTCAGCTATTCGGCGGCGATCCATGAGCAGAAGGCCAGCAATCAGGTCTCGCTCTTTGGCGAGGCGGGCGATGATCTGCCTGAGCCGCGCATGCTGCCCTGCGATGACTGGCAGTCGGCGGAGCGGCTGGCCGAGGAGTTCAAGGCGGTGGGCTTTTATCTTTCGGGCCATCCGCTTGATGACTACATGGTCCCGCTGCGTCGCAAATGGGCGCGGGAGACTGGGCTGCCTTTCCTGACGCTGGACGAGTTGACCGAGAAGGTCAGCACCCGCGGTGCGATGAATGCGCGGCTGGCGGGGGTCGTGGCCGGGCGGCAGGAGAGGAAATCGGCGCGGGGCAACCGCTTTGCCTTTGCGCAGCTATCTGACACCACGGGCGGCTATGAGGTGACGCTGTTCTCCGACACGCTGGAACTTGCGCGGGAACATCTCGAAGTCGGCTCAAAAATCGTCATCACGGTCGAGGCCACGATGGAAAGCGATCAGCTCAAGCTGCTGGGCCGGTCGGTGGCACCCATTGATGCGGCGGTGGCGGATGCGGGCAGTATGGGGCTGCGGGTCTTTATCGACGGGCCGGGGGCGATTCAGGCGGTGGCCGATGTGCTCGACGGCGCGCGCCAAGCGGTCAAGGCGGCGGGCAAGGGGCCGGTGCAGTTCTGCCTGATGGACCCAAGCCTACCCGGCGAGGTCGAGGTCGATCTGGGCCGCGAGTTCCCGGTGACACCGCAGATCAAAGGCGCGATCCGCTCGCTCGACGGGGTGATGGAAGTCGAGGAAATCTAACCCCGGCGGCGCGCGCAGATCCGCCCTTTTTCCGGCCCATTGGTGGACGGCAAGCGGTGGCTGCGCTAATTCCCTGACAACCAAAGGGGAGCCGACCATGTACCGACGCATCAGCCTTCTAGTTATGGCAGCGCTTCCCTCAGCCTGCGGCATCGCGCCCACGGCGCCATCGCCACAGGTCGCGGAGATCGGCTTTGGCACCGCTTTGCCATTTGGCGAGGTCGCCCGTGTCTGTGATGTGCGCGAGCAGGATTTGGGGAAGATGGTCGAAGAACCTGCGGCACGGGGCTACCGGCTGTTCGATTCGCAACCCGGCAGCGCGGGGCCGCGCAGCTTCTATATTACCGGCTTTGCGGATGATTGCGCGCGCCAGTTGACGGCAGCCAATGTGTTATTCGGCACGCCCTCGGTCTACGAACAGTTGCACTATGGCCCGGGCGGGGAGAACCTGCCCATCGCCGAGACTGACGCGGCCTATGAGGCGATCAAGGCCAGTGTCTGCGGGGCGGGGCGCGGCAAACCCTGCGGCAAGCGGATTGGCACGCTCGATAAAACGGCGTTTTTCGTCAATGCTTATGAGCGGTTGGGCGAAACCGCGCGTTGGTCTGAGGTGCTGGTGCATGACGGGGCCGTGGCCGCCGTGGCAATGAAATCAGCGAATTGAGCGAAACTGCGGCTCAGTAATGCGGGGGCCGTTCGTCGCCCAAAAGCACCGCGCCACCGCCTGAGGCATCCCGCTCCCCCTCGCGCTGCATCAACATATGCACGCGGCGGTTCAGGGTGACGATCTCATCCTCCTGACGGGTGACGATCTCTGACATATCGTCGACCGCGCGGGTCAGGTGGGCGATCTGCTCTTCGAGTTGGTTAATTCGTTCTGCGGTTTGATCTGGGGTTTGTTCTGACATAGGGGCGCGTCCTTTTTGCGCGATTTAGCATGTGCGGGCGGCACAAGACAGGGGCAACACGCAGCGTTGCTTGCTCTTGCGGGGGGCTTGGGCTAGACGCGAGGCCAATTGATGCACCGAGGATCCTTGCCATGGCAAAGCCCAAGAAAACCCCCCGTCCCAAGGCGCAGACCCCAAAGGGGTTCCGCGATTATTTCGGGACCGAGGTGACCCATCGGGCCGAGATGCTCAGCAAGATCGCCGCAGTTTACCACCGCTATGGGTTCGACGCGCTGGAAAGCTCGGGCGTGGAGACGGTCGAGGCGCTTGGCAAATTTCTCCCCGATGTGGACCGCCCGAACGAAGGCGTTTTTGCGTGGCAGGAAGATTCCGAAGGCGACAAGCCCGGCGATTGGCTGGCGCTGCGCTATGATCTGACAGCGCCCTTGGCGCGGGTCTATGCCCAGCACCGCAACGATCTGCCGATGCCCTACCGCCGCTATGCGATGGGGCCGGTTTGGCGCAATGAAAAGCCGGGGCCGGGGCGGTTTCGTCAGTTTTATCAGTGTGATGCGGATACCGTAGGTGCGCCATCGGTGGCGGCAGACGCGGAGATCTGCGCGATGCTGGCCGATTGCCTTGAGGAAGTGGGCATCGCGCGCGGCGACTATGTGGTGCGGGTGAACAACCGCAAGGTGCTGAACGGTGTGCTGGAGGTTGCGGGCCTTGCCGGAGACGACAAGGATACCGAACGCGGCATCGTGCTGCGCGCCATCGACAAGCTGGACCGCCTCGGCCCGGAGGGCGTGCGCGCCTTGTTGGGCGAGGGCCGCAAGGACGACAGCGGCGATTTCACCAAGGGTGCCGGATTGGAAGACGCGCAGGCCGATGTGGTCATGGGCTTTATGCAGGCCAAACGCGACAGCGGTGCCGAGACGGTGGCGCGGCTGCGCGAGTTGGTCGCGGGCTCCGATGTCGGTGTGCAAGGTGTGGATGAGCTTGAGTTGATCTCTGACCTTCTGGCCGCGGGTGGCTATGGTCCTGACCGGGTTGAGATTGATCCGTCGGTCGTGCGCGGCCTTGGCTATTACACAGGGCCGGTGTTCGAGGCCGAACTGACCTTTGAGATCAAAGACGAAAAGGGCCGCGCGCGGAACTTCGGATCGGTCGCGGGCGGTGGGCGCTACGACGATCTGGTGAAACGCTTCACCGGGCAGGAAGTGCCCGCGACGGGGGTCTCCATCGGCGTTGACCGGCTGCTGGCCGCGCTGGCCGCGAAGGGGCGGCTTGAGGCCGAGGCCGCAGGCCCCGTCGTCGTCACCGTGATGGACCGCGACCGCATGGCCGATTATCAGGCGATGGTCGCCGAGTTGCGACAGGCGGGCATCCGGGCGGAGGTCTATCTGGGCAACCCCAAGAACTTCGGCAATCAGATGAAATACGCCGACAAGCGGCAGAGCCCGGTCGTCGTCATCGAAGGCGGCGACGAGAAAGACCGCGGCGTGGTGCAGATCAAGGACATGGTGCTGGGCGCGCAGCTTGCGCAAGAGGCGAGCCACGATGAGTGGAAAGAGCGCCCGAACCAATATGAAGTGCCCCGCGCCGATCTGATCAAAGCGGTCCGCGATATTCTGGATCGGGCGAGCTGATGCCGACACGTTCCGAAACGCTGGCGCGCGCGGCTTCCCTGCGCGCGATTTTCGAGGCGCAGGGCGCCGTGCTGGTCGAGCCGCCGATCTTGCAACCGGCCGACACGCTGCTGGACCTTTACGGCGAGGACATCCGCGCGCGCGCCTATGTCACCTCGGACGCGCTGCGTGGCGAGCAGATGCTGCGCCCCGATTTTACCGTGCCCGTGGTGCAGATGCATATGGCCCACGGGGCCGAGCCCGCGCGCTATACCTATTCCGGCGAGGTTTTCCGCCGTCAGGAACACGACCCGAACCGCGCCAATGAATACATTCAGGTGGGTTTCGAGGTCTTCGACCGCGCCGACCCGGCGGCGGCAGATGCCGAGGTTTTCGCCCTGATCGCCGAGGCGATGCAGGGGCTGCCGGTGCGCCCGGTGACGGGGGATATCGGTGTGCTGATGGCGGCGGTGCAGGGGCTTGATACCTCGCCCGCGCGCAAACAGGCATTGATGCGTCACATCTGGCGCCCGCGCCGCTTTCGCGCGCTGCTGGACCGCTATGCGGGGCGCAGCTCTGTGCCTGCCGGACGCAAAGCGTTGTTGGCCAAGGCAGAGGCCGAGATTTCGGCACCCATGGTCGGACTGCGCTCACAGGCAGAGATCGAAGCCCGCGTGGCAGCGCTGCGCGAGGATGCCAAGACCGCGCCGATTTCCGCGCAGCAAGTCGATCTGTTTGAGGCGCTGTTGGAGGTCAAAGAAACCCTGCCCAACGCGCTGAGCCGTCTGCGCGATCTGGCCGTCGACATGCCTGCCATTGGCGATGCCGTGGCCCGTGTCGCCGCCCGTGCCGAGGCGATGCGCGCCCGTGGTATCGAAACAGATACGCTCATGTTCGAGGCCAGCCATGGCCGGTCGTCGATGGAATATTACGATGGTTTCGTCTTTGCCTTCCGGGCCGAGGCGCGCCCCGATCTGCCCAGTATCGCCTCGGGCGGACGCTATGACGCGCTGACCCGGCGGCTGGGGCAGGGCGGTGAAATCCCGGCGGTGGGTGGTGTCATGCGCCCCGGTCTGATGCTGGAACTGGAGGCCGGGCAATGACGCTGAAACTTGGCGTGCCGTCCAAAGGGCGGCTGATGGAAAAGACCTTTGAGTGGTTCGGCGCGCGCGGCGTGAGCTTGCAGCGCACCGGGTCCGACCGAGAATATGCGGGCCAGGTTGAGGGCATTGAGGATGTCTCTCTGGTGCTGCTCTCAGCCGGGGAAATCCCGCGCGAACTGTCTGCAGGGCGCATCCACCTTGGCGTCACCGGCACCGATCTGGTGCAAGAGAAGCTGGCGCTTTGGGATCAATTGGTCGAGCCGCTGGAAGAGTTGAACTTTGGCCATGCGGATCTGATCATTGCGGTGCCGCAGGCTTGGGTCGATGTCGATACGTTGGATGATCTGGATGCTGCCGCTGCGGCCTTCCGTGCCGAACATGGCTTCCGCCTGCGGATTGCTACGAAATACCACCGACTGGTGCGGGAATTTCTGCGCACCCACGGCGTGGCTGACTATGCGCTGGTCGACAGCCAAGGCGCAACCGAAGGCACGGTGCTGAATGAAACCGCCGAGGCGATTGCCGATATCACCTCCAGCGGAGAGACCCTGCGCGCCAATCACCTGAAGATCCTCAGCGATGGTTTGATCCTGCAATCGCAGGCGACGCTGTGGCGGTCGCGTATGGCCCCCTTGGAAGATCACAGCCGCAAAGCGCTGAAAAAGCTGATCGAAAAACTGACCTGACGTAGCGTCATAACGCTGATTATTCTTATGTATTGCAACACATTGCAGCCCCCGGAGCCCTGCCGCTCCGGGTTGTTTTACTGTGCGGATCATCAAGACTCTTGCGGGATGCCGTCACTCGGATAGGGTGAAGGGATCAACAGGCCTATTGTAGAAGCCCCGGCAAAAGGGGAGCGACATGGGACATAGGGAGGATCCGTCGATGATCGGATGTCACGCGCCCCTTGCGAGGGGCCGCAGCCGTCGCCGCATGGGAGTGGGCGATTGCTGAAGATTGAGGATTTGCATCTGTCCTTTGGCGGCATCAAAGCGCTGCAGGGGGTGAATTTCGAAGCCAGGGCCGGAGAGATCACCGGTGTCATTGGCCCGAACGGCGCGGGCAAGACTTCTCTTTTCAATGCCATATCAGGGTTTTACAAACCCGACCGGGGGCGTGTTTCCTTTGAGGGGGAAGACATCACTGCGCTCAGCCCCGACAAACGCGCAGCGCTTGGGTTGGCGCGGACTTTCCAGAACATCGCCCTGTTTCGGGGCATGACCGTGCTCGACAACATCAAGCTCGGTGGCCACACGCGGTTGAACACCAACGTCTGGCAAGCTCTGCGCTACTTCGGGGCGGCTCAGAAGGCAGAGTTGGAACTGCGCCGAGAGATTGAGGAACAGGTGATCGATTTCCTCGAGATCGACCACATCCGTAAATACCCGATCACCATGTTGCCCTATGGCCTGCAAAAAAGGGTCGAACTGGGCCGGGCGCTGGCGATGCGACCGAAGGTTTTGCTGCTGGATGAGCCGGTGGCAGGCATGAACCGCGAGGAAACCGCCGACATGGCACGTTTCATCCTCGACGTGCAGGAGCAGTTCGGCACCACCATCCTGCTGGTCGAACATGACATGCATATGGTGATGGATATTTGCAGCCGGATCATCGTGCTGAACTTTGGCCAGCAGATCGCCAGCGGAACGCCGGAAGAGGTCTCAAAAGACCCGGCGGTGATTGAAGCATATCTGGGGGCAGCAGCATGACGCCGATTTCTTTTAAAGAAATCGGGCCGGAATTTTTGAAAAATTCCGGGGTACAGGAAAGGGAGGCGCTCTGATGGGGCAGTTCGTGCAATTTGCGATCAACGGGCTGATGGCGGGGGCGATTTATGCGCTTATCGCTGTGGGGATCGTCAGCGTCTACAAGGCCACCAAAGTAGTGAACTTCGCCCATGGCTACCTGATCATGTTCGGGGCCTATTTCTATTTCACCTTCGCAGTGATCGTCCCCGGCCAACCTTGGGCCCCGACGTGGCTCGCGTCATGGCAGCCCGGCTGGATGGTTGAGATGCGGGGCGAATTGCCGATGTTCTCACCCGTGGCGGCGGTGCTGGATTGGGTGGCGAACCTGCCGCGCATTCTGCTGGGGCTGGCTGGGGCGCTGGTTTGCAACGCCATTCTGGGCCGCATTATCGAACGCGTCCTGATGCGCCCGCTGATGGGCCAGTCGATCTTTGCGATGATCATGGTGACGGTGGGGCTGATCTCGATCCTCTCGGGCGCGGCGCAGTTGATCTGGACCGCAGATGCGGCCTCCGTGCCCTATATCGCGCCCAATATGCCAATCCGGTTCGAGCTGTTCGGCACGATGATCTTCCTCTTCGGTACTGACCTTGTGAACATGGCCGTAGCGCTGCTGCTCTTTGGCGGCATCGTCGCCTTCGTGAAGTTCACCAAGGGCGGCATCGCCATCCGCGCCACCGCCGAAGACCAATCCACCGCCTATTCGATGGGCATCTCGGTGCCCAAGGTCTTCTCCCGCGCTTGGGTGCTGGCCAGCACCACAGGGGCCATCGCGGGGGCAATCCTCGCCACCCGCAACGGCATTTCACCGAGCCTTGGCCTCTTCGGCTTCTCGGTGCTCGCAATCGTGCTGATGGGCGGGCTCGACAGCTATGTCGGCGTCTTGATCGCGGCAATGGTTGTTGGCGTGCTTGAGGCGATGACGCAGTGGAAGATGGGCGGCGGCTGGGCCGAGATCGTGCCTTATGTCACCGTGCTGGTCGTGCTCGTCTGGCGGCCCCATGGCTTAATGGGTCAGAAAGAGGTTGAGCGGATATGATTAACGCGAACCTGAAGTCCAGTTATGCCGCCGACGAGCGGGTGCTGAACAACCGCTACAAACAGGCCTTCGTCTACGGCTCGATCCTTGCGCTGGCGCTCTTCACCCTGTTCGGCAACGACTATCTGATCCTGATCGCCAGCCAGATGGGCATCCTGCTGATTGCCGTGGTGGGGATCAACATCCTGACGGGCTACACTGGGCTGGTGTCGCTGGGCCATGGCGCCTTTGTCGCCATCGGCGCCTATGCGGTGACGATCTTCGGCAATCTCGGGGCGGGGGTGATCCCGGCGGGAATAATGCCCTTCGTCTCGGTCCCGCTGGCGGTGGCGCTGGCGGCGGCGGTGGGCGTGCTGGTGGGGCTGCCGAGCCTGCGGGTCAAGGGGCTCTACCTCGCCGTGGCGACGCTGGCCGCGAATTTCATCGTGATCTTCCTGATCGAGGAGGACATTTTTGCCCCTTGGACCGGCGGCATGGTGGGGATCAACACCAATGTGCCGAACCTGCTGGGCTGGGAGCTCGACACCAAGCGCGAGATGTTCGGGCTGATCGCCGTGGTGGGCCTCGTCTCGCTGCTGGCGGCGCAGAACCTGATCCGTACCCGCGTCGGCCGCGCCTTCATCGCGATCCGCGACCGGGACTATTCCGCCGAGATCCTCGGCATCTCGCTTCTGCGCTACAAGCTGATGAGCTTTGCCCTCTCCGCGGCCTACTGCGGTCTTGCCGGAGCGCTCTTCGCCTATTTCTACGCCCGCATCCTGCCCGAGCAGTTCGAGCTGGCGCTGTCGCTCAACCTCGTGGCGGCGCTGATCATCGGTGGCATGGGGCGTACGATGGGGCCGGTGTTCGGTGTCATCATCGTGGTTATGGTGCCGGAGGTGATCAAGGTGCTGTTTGGCGCGCTGGCGGGCGACAGCGCCGGGGCAGGGCAGTTGCGCGCGCCCTTGCAGCAGATCGCCTTCGGCGTGCTGCTTGTTTTGTTCCTGCTCAAGGAGCCCTTGGGCATCAACCAGATCGTCGATCGCATCCTGCGCGCCGCAAACCGTTGGCCGTTTGCGCGCGGGTAATCAAAAGGCCACATCAGGGAGAAGACAATGACCATGAACCGCCGATCCTTCCTCGCCACCACGGCCGCCGCGACGGCAGTCATCGGCACGCCGATGATCCTGCGCGCCCAGCCCAAGGAATACGTGCTTGGTGCCTCGCTGCCGCTCACGGGGCCTTTTGCCACTGCGGGCCAGCTCGTCGCCCCGGCCTTCGCCATGGCGACCAAGCTTTTCAACGACGAGGGCGGCGTGGCCGGCGTGCCCATCCGCTTCGTCACCGAGGATTCAGGCTACGTGCCGCAGAACGCGCTGAACAACTACCAGCGCGCGCTGGCCTCGGAAGGCAAGAACATGATCGGTTACTTCGCCGACAGCACCGGCGCGATGAAGCTGATCGCGCCCGAGCTGAAGGGCGAGAACGCCCGCATCATGGGCTCGACCTCCTTCGCCTCGGAACTCGCCAACCCCGAGACGCATCCCTACCAGTATCTTTCTGGCCCGACCTACCAGAGCCAGTTCGACATCCTGTTGCAGAACATCAAGAACGAGGGCGGGCAGAAGGTGGCCTTCATCTTCTCCAACACCGAGTTCGGGCGCGATCCGATCGAACACGGCCGCAAGACCGCCGAGGCACTGGGCCTCGAGGTCGTGCTGGAGGAAAGCACCAAGGCCGAGGGCGCGGACATCCCGACCCATGTCACCAAGCTGGCGCAGTCCGGTGCGGATCACTGCATCCTGCAAGGCTATGTCACCGGCGTCTGGCCACAGCTCATCGGCGGTGCACGCCAGTTTGGCCTGCCGGTCAAGTTCAAGGGCACCTTCTGGGGCATGGAGAAGCTGATCGCCGACCGGATCACCGCTGAGGCGGGGCCGTTCCTTGCCGGGTACGAGGGCGTCATGCCCTACCGCTATTTCTACGACCGCGAAGAGGCGCCGCGCTACCAGCAGTACGCTGAACTCAGCAAGCAGATGTTCGCGGGTACGCCCCTGGAGAACTACATGTCGACATGGGCGATCCAGACCATGTGCGGGCTGGAAATCGCCATGAAAGCCTTCCGCGACACCGCCGAGGCCGGGCTGGAACTGACGCCTGACAATATCGCCGAGAAGCTGGCGGGGATTTCCGATTGGGATACGGGCGGCTTCTTCGGCGGGCCGGTGAGCATGGAGAACAACGCCATCGGGACCGGCCGGGTCTATGGCTACAACCCGGAAGACGGGCTGTTCACGCCGAAATCGGACTGGTTCACCGTGTAAGCGAAAGAGGTTCGGGGGCGCTGCCCCCGGACCCCCGAAGTATTTCCGGCCAAAAAGAGAGAGGGCCCCGCGTGCTGATCATCGAGAACATCGAAGTGACCTATCACCACACGGTGCAGGCGCTGCGCGGGCTGTCGCTGGAGGTGCCGGACGGCAAGATCGTCACGCTTCTGGGCACCAATGGCGCGGGCAAGACCACGACGTTGAAGGCGGCGAGCAACCTGCTGGCGCTAGAGAACGGTGAGGTGGGTGAAGGGCGGATCAGCTTCAAGGGCCAGTCGATTATGATGATCCAGCCTGACCGTTTGGTGCAGCAGGGACTGTTTCACGTGCGCGAGGGGCGGCGCATTTTCAGCGAGATGACGGTTGAGGATAACCTAATCGCCGCGTCTTATGCACTGGATCAGCGCAAGGCGAAGCCTGACTATGATAAGGTCTATGCCTTCTTCCCCCGGTTGAAAGAGCGGCGCAAGCAGATCGCGGGCTATCTCTCGGGCGGGGAGCAGCAGATGCTGGCCTTTGGGCGGGCGATGATTGCGCGCCCTGAGTTGATCCTCATGGACGAGCCGTCGCTGGGGCTGGCGCCGAAGGTGGTGGCCGAGATCTTCGACACGATCAGGCGGCTGAACCAGGAGGACGGCACCGCGATCCTGCTGGTGGAGCAGAACGCCGGGGTTGCCTTCTCGGTCGCGGATTACGGCTATATCATGGAAAGCGGCCAGATCGTCATGGAGGGCGACGTTGCCAAGCTGCGCGGCGACAAAGACATCCAGTCCTTCTACCTCGGCATGGGCGAGGAGGGCGGCGCGCGGCAGTCCTTCCGCGACGTGAAACATTACAAGCGCCGCAAACGCTGGCTCAGCTAGGGAGGCCGTGATGGCATTCGACGAGTTCAAGGGCGATTTCGCGCCGCTGGTGCGCATGGTGCACAATCACGCCAAGAACCGCCCCGAAGGGGTGGCGATGCGGCAAAAGGAATTCGGCATCTGGAACGAGATCACCTGGGCGGGCTTGCAAGAGATTATGCAGGCGACGGCAGCGGGGCTGGTCGATCTGGGGCTGAACGTGGGCGATCATGTCGGCATCCTCAGCGAGAACCGCAGCGAATGGGTTCAGGCGCAGTTCGGCATTAACGCGGCAGGGGGCGTGGTCGTGGGCATGTATCCCACCAGCCCCGCGGCGGAGCTGGATCATCTGATCAACGCTTCGGACAGCACGGTGCTGTTCATCGAGGATCAAGAGCAGCTCGACAAGATCAAGGAATTGGGCGGTAGGGTGCCGCAGCTGAGGCAATTGGTTATCTTCAACCCAAAGGGCACGCGAGGCGAGGCTCTGCTGGGGCTGATCAGCTTCGACGAGTTGCTGGAGCGGGGCCGGGCACGGCTTTCGGCGTTCGCCGATGACCTGCGCGCGCGGCAGGCGGGGATCAAGCCCGACGACACCGCTATGATGGTCTTCACCTCGGGCTCCACCGGCCTGCCCAAGGCGGCGGAGATTTCTTATGGCAATATCCACGCCGGTGTTGGTGTGGCGCGGGATGTTTTTGGGGACTATCCACCGGGAACGGATGTGCTGAGCTACCTGCCGTTGTGTCACATCGCCGAACAGGCGGTGACGGTGATCAACGGGCTGGCGCAGCAATTTGTGATGAACTTCGGAGAGAGCCTCAGGACCATCACCCTCGACCTGCGGGAGGTGGCGCCGCAGGTCTTCTTCGGTGTGCCGCGGATCTGGGAGAAAATGCAGGCCGGGGTGCTGGTGCAGGCGCAGACTGCGGGGCGGCTCAAGGGACCGATGACGCTTCTGGCGCTGAAGGGCGCGCAGCGGCGCGGGATGATCCGGCGCAACAAGTGGAACGCGGGGGACCGGCTGGCCCATGCTTTCTGGGATACGCTGGTTTACCGCCATATCCGCAGCTATCTAGGGCTTGGGCGCACGACATTCGCGATCTCAGCCGCCGCGCCGATCAGTGCGGAACTGTTGGGGTTCATGCGGGGTATCGGCGTGAACATCCGTGAAGCATGGGGCATGTCCGAAACCTCGGGCGTGGGCACGATTCAGCGTTCTTGGGGACAATGTGACGGGCGCATTGGCTTTCCGGTCAGCGGCGTGCGCACCAAGATTGCCGAGGATGGCGAGGTGCTGTTTACGGGCGGCACGATCTTTAAGGGCTATTACAAGAACCCCAAGGCCACCGCCGAGACCATTCAGGACGGTTGGCTGCACACCGGCGATGTCGGGCGGCAGGAGGCGGACGGCTCGATCACCCTGATCGACCGCAAGAAGGACATCATGATCAACGCCGCGGGCAAGAACCTCGCGCCCGCGCATATCGAGAACGTCATCAAGGCCAGCCCCTTCATCAAAGAGGTCATCGCGGTGGCCGACAAGCGGCCCTATGTGACAGCGCTTGTGCAGATCGACATGGACACCGTGCGGCTTTGGGCCGAGGGGCAGGGGATCGCCTATACCACCTTCCGTTCGCTGGCCGAGCATCCGAAGGTGCAGGAGTTGATCGAGGCCGAAGTGGCCAAGCACAACCGCGATCTGGCGCGGGTGGAACAGGTCAAGAAGATCTGGCTGATGCGCAAGGAATTGGACCATGACGACGGCGAGGTCACCGCGACGATGAAGGTGCGGCGCTCCAAGGTCTATGAGGTCTATGCCGGGGAGATTGAAGCGCTCTACGCCTGAGCCTCAGAGCACGCCGATTTCGGCCAGCGCCCGGTTCAGTTCCACCGGCAGATCAGCTTCATTCTCGCGGCCTTCTGGAAGGTCGGGCGGGGCGTCTTCTGGCGCAAGGTAGCGCCAGCCTTGGAACGCGCGGCGCTGGCTGCCTTGGGTGCGAATGATGTCGGGGTCGAGCACGATGGCGCAGCGGCGAATGCCGTCGGCGCGGGTGATCTCCTCTAGCCGAATGATGCGCTGGCGGGCCTGAATCACGCCCTTGATGACCCAGTAGATTGATCCGCCGTTCAGAATCTCGGCCTCACGCTTGGGCCACATGCGGGTCACATGGCGCGGCAGACCGTCTTTGGTCCGCACGTCCTTGCGCGCCTGCCATTTAGCGAGGCTCTCGACGCCTTCGGTGCCGACCGAAAGCTTTATCAGGTTAATTTTGCCGGTCACATCGCCCCCCAGCGATTCCATTCGTCTACGCCATATAAGGTAGTTGGATTTCAATCACATGCAAATTCTTGTATGATGAGGAGCGATTTTTCTATTTTCCTCACGGCATACCCTAGCTAGAAAGACCCTCTGCCACTGACCTCAGGAGTTTCACAATGTCCCGCTTTACCGCCCCGATCGCCGAACAAATCTGGGATATGAAATACCGTTTTAAAGGGGCTGATGGCACCGCGAAAGACGTCACGGTGGAGGACACATGGCGCCGGATCGCGCGTGACCTCGCGCAGGTCGAATCGGATGCCGATGTTTGGGAAGACAAGTTCTTCACCGCGCTGGAGGATTTCAAATACCTCCCCGCCGGCCGCATCACCGCCGGGGCCGGCACTGCGCGCCGTGTGACGCTGTTCAACTGCTTCGTCATGGGCACCGTGCCCGACAGCATGTCCGGCATCTTTGACATGCTGAAAGAGGCCGCGCTGACCATGCAGCAGGGCGGGGGGATCGGCTATGACTTCTCCACCATTCGTCCGCGTGGCGCGGATGTACTGGGCGTCTCGGCGGATGCCTCTGGCCCGCTGTCCTTCATGGACGTTTGGGACGCCATGTGCCGCACGATCATGTCCGCAGGCTCGCGCCGTGGTGCGATGATGGCGACGATGCGTTGCGACCACCCGGATGTCGAAGACTTCATCACCGCCAAGTCCGACCCGGCGCGGCTGCGCATGTTCAATATGTCCGTGCTGGTCACCGACCCCTTCATGGAAGCGGTGAAGGCAGACGGCTCGTGGGATCTGGTCTTCGGCGGCAAGGTCTATAAGACCGTCCAGGCCCGTGATCTGTGGAACAGCATCATGCAGGCGACCTATTCCTACGCCGAGCCGGGTGTGATTTTCATCGACCGCATCAACGCTGCGAACAACCTGAACTACTGCGAGACCATCGCCGCCACCAACCCCTGCGGCGAGCAGCCGCTGCCGCCTTACGGTGCCTGTCTGCTCGGTTCGATCAATCTCGCCCGGTTGGTCGCACAGCCTTTCGAGGAAGCCGCCCACCTTGACCAAGACGCGATGAGCGAACTGGTCGCCACCGCCGTCCGCATGATGGATAATGTGGTCGATGTGTCGAACTTCCCGCTGCCCGAACAGGCCGCCGAGGCGCAGAACAAGCGCCGCATCGGGCTGGGTGTTACCGGCCTTGCCGATGCGCTCCTGATGGTCGGCCTGCGCTATGGCTCTGATGAGGCGGCGGCACAGACCGAGGCCTGGCTCAAGGCCATCGCGCGTGCTTCCTATTTGGCCTCCGTCGAACTGGCGAAAGAGAAGGGGTCCTTCCCGCTGTTCGATGCCGAGCAGTTCCTCGCCTCCGGTACCATGATGCAGATGGACGACGACGTGCGTGACGCGATCCGTGAGCATGGCATCCGCAACGCGCTGCTGACCTCCATCGCGCCCACCGGCACGATCAGCCTCTATGCCGGGAACGTCTCTTCGGGGATCGAGCCGGTCTTTGCCTATGCCTACACCCGCAAAGTGCTGCAAAAAGACGGCAGCCGGACCGAGGAAGAAGTTGTCGATTACGCCGTGCAAATGTGGCGCGAGTTGAAGGGCGACACGCCGCTGCCCGATTACTTCGTCAACGCGCAGACCCTGCCACCCGCCGACCACGTCAAGATGCAGGCCGCCGCGCAGAAATGGATCGACAGTTCGATCTCAAAGACCATCAACTGCCCCGAGGATATCTCCTTTGATGATTTCAAGGATGTCTACATGCAGGCGTGGGATATGGGCTGCAAAGGCTGCACCACCTACCGCCCGAACGACGTGACCGGCTCGGTCCTCAGCGTATCGTCCGAGAAGACCGACAAAGCGCCCAGCGACAGCCCCGATCAGGTCAGCGAAGGCGGCGAGATCGTCTATATGTCCGACCCGCTGGACCGTCCGGCAGAGTTGGAAGGCAACACCTACAAGGTCAAATGGCCCGACAGCGAGCACGCGCTTTACATCACGATCAACGACATCGTGCTGAACGGCCACCGTCGTCCGTTTGAGGTCTTCATCAACTCTAAGAACATGGAACATTTCGCTTGGACCGTGGCGCTGACGCGGATGGTCTCTGCAGTGTTCCGCCGAGGCGGCGATGTGTCCTTCGTGGTTGAGGAATTGAAAGCCGTATTCGACCCGCGCGGTGGGGCTTGGATGCAGGGCAAATACATCCCCTCCATCCTTGCGGCCATTGGCGGCGTGATCGAGCAGCACATGATCGCCACCGGGTTCATCGCGGGCGAAGGCATGGGGTTGAAGACCGACCCGCAGGCGAAGGTCGTTGGGCTGGATGCCCCGCGTGGGAAGTCATGCCCGTCGTGCGGTCAGTTCGATATGCGGATGGTTGAGGGGTGCATGACTTGTGGGAGTTGTGGGCATAGTAAGTGTGGGTGATTGGGGCCTTTTGGTGTTATAGGTGAAATGCCCGGGGTAAATTTGCCATTCTAGGCATTTCGGCCGCCACTTGACAGGTCATGCTTTGCCACCTCGTCGTAAGTCTTTGATTTATCTAAAAGGCGAAAAACGCCGTTCCGACAGGGGCGGCGTTCTTCTTTGCCGATGGGCGGACTTGACCTTTTTGCCGCGCATTGTCTTCTTGTTGGTATGACACATCACCTTCCCATCGGCCTCATACGGGGCACCTGATCCGTCCCTCTCTTGGCCCCGGCTTAGCGCTAGAGCGTTTTGCCCGGCCCTGATCCGCTTCAGACCGACCACGGAAGACCCCCATGTCCAAAATCAAGATTATCCAAGTGCAAGTTCTCAACACCGACGAACGGGCCATCAAAAAACGGCTGCGCGAATTTCTTCGAGACCTTCGAAAACGCAACCTTGCGAAAGAGCTCATCGGCGACGACGAACACTCAGCCGATTTCGACGATGGCGACCTAGACCTCTTCAAGGCAGAACTGCCCGACGGCGGCCTCACCTACAAAGACGAGGCTGTGATCGCTAATCGCGTGCGTTGTCTAATTTCAAAGCGGAGCCGCGCGGAAGGTACGGCCCATCTCTCGAAGGAGGATCTCCAGCGGCTTTCTCCGAAGGAGGCGTCCATGAAGGCCTTGACTGCGCCGTCCGAGCATTGGGCCGATGAGGTTGCTGCAGCGTTGCATGAGGAAATGCCTTGGATGGGTAGAGCAACGGAGTGCGCTTGGCATGACCTGCGCCGAGTCGCGCGCCGAGGCACGGCGATCAAGGTCGAACCGCTGCTAATCAACGGCCCTCCAGGTATCGGCAAGAGCACCTGGGCGCGTGTCATGGCTACCCGACTTGGGCTGCCAATGGCGCAGAGCGACGCCGGGGTAGGCAGTGCCGGGTTCGATGTGGCAGGTGTTGAGCGTGGTTGGGGCAGCGCGCAACCCGGGCGGCCCGTAAATCTGCTGCTTGATCACCGGATCGCCAACCCGATCTTCGTCGTGGATGAGATCTGCAAGGCCGGTGTCGCGACCTCCACGCAAGGGCGTTCGTTTTCCCTGAGTGAGGCCATGCTCGGGCTCATGGAGCCGGCCACGGCCCGGACTTGGACCTGCCCCTACTTTCGGGTGGCGTTCGACATGAGCCACATCTCTTGGATCTTTACCTCGAACAATCTCGACACTGTGCCGGAGCCATTCCTGTCGCGCTGCCAGATCGTGGAGATTCAGGAAATCACCTCGCAGCAGCTGCACGACTTTGCCGTACGGCGCGGGACGGAGATGGGACTTTCTCAGGAGGCGCTCGAGGCGGTCTGGGAGGCCTTGGGGAGGGCACCCCAGGTGACGGGACGCCGGATGAGCTTCCGGGACGTGGTGCGGATGCTGGAGCGGGCGGAGGCGCTAGAGGGTCGGCCGCGGCTGCATTAAGGGAACAGCGTCACCAATAGCTCTGACTCGTGGGAACTGCAGTTTCCGCCAGGTGTCTGCGAATTGTCGGCATATCTCGGTCTATTAGATAGAAGCTACCAAGGGTTTCATTCGAGACCTCGCGGGCAAGCGCGGTAGTGTCCTTAGACAAGGTGACGAGACCATGCCACTTTTCAACTGAATCGATGATCTTCCTGGTCCGGTCTGGAGCATCGAGCATCATGGCGCTCTGCATATTGTTCGCCAACTCACTTAACCAGGTTTCAGTACCGGAAAGAACGGCCAAGTCTCTTCCAGATCTGCTCACGATCGTAGAAGACGGGCAGTGGAACATCAGGCTGGCAATGTCATAGCTGCTCAGTGCGTTGTCATATTCACTGTCGCTTTTGATATTTTTGAGGAGCCGGGTTGCCATCTTGGATCCGTCGTTCGTCTCTTTTCCCTTAGAATTGATTTTGTGGCCAAAAAGGAAAGGGAAGTTTCTGAAGCTCTCGCGCGTATTCTTGTCAACAACAGTGATCCCGCGGTGGATTTCGAACCCGTGTTCTTGGTAATCCACGCTGTCGAACCAATGTGATGGGACGACATCGACCTTCCGGCGAAACCCTCCCTCCGAAAGCTGGATCGACTTGGCATTTCCTTTATCGACCTTTGCGCCGTAGTATTGCTTGGTAAGTTCGTCTTCCGTGATAGTCCTCATCTTGAGGACCTCATCAGCTGCAGTGGATACGGAGCCAGACGGAATGTACGTGTTGGCCTTAGCGCCCGTAGGTGAGTAGGTGATTAGGGCTCCGTTGATTTCAAGTATATCAACGTCGCTTACGCCACGGATATGAATATTCAACGGAACGGATCCTTGCATTCGAAACTCAGGGTTGAAGCCCCTCTGAGGCATGCGTTTCTCGAGCGCCTCTTTAACCTTCTGAAACTCCTCATAGGAAATATCTGTGGATCTTGCGTCCACCTCTTGCAGCGCACCCAACGCATACTTTGTCGCCCTTTGGTTTGTACGCTTCTCGAAAGACTCCTGGTAGCTTTGTGTCCGAAGGCTGTCGTTCCAATTGTCTTGGCGTCGCGATTTCAGTCGGGCAATTCTATCATCAATTCCGTACATCTGTCGCCTTCCGTGTGATCGTCATGGTGCCGTGCCGGTAGCGGCCAAGGCCTGTGAAATATTGACCCTCGGCCGCCCCAAGGGTCCGTTCAAACAAAATGTCGCAATGACCTAAGTGCGATTGCATATCCGTATCGCCAGGGCGGGGCTGGTTCTTGTAACTGTAAATCAGGCGATACCCCGCAGATCCCTCATCAACGATTGCGGCCGAAACGCTTTTTGACTGACTCTCCGATGCCGAAAGGTGGACTGTGATCTTCTCGTAGCATTGTGTGATCACCAGTTTTCCGGTCCATGGTGTCTTGTCGCCAGTCGATGGATTGAAGGATAGCGCCCTGACGCTCCAATCCCCGGAGATATCCGGGACGCCGACGATGGACTTGAGACGCGCAGACTTCCAAATGAATTTATCAAAGATGACGAAAAGCAGTCCGAAAATTACGCCACCAGTTATCGGCCAAAGCACGATTTCGGGGATGCTGAAACCGGATCTTTGCAGGCTTGTCAGCACCAATCCCACTGCGGTCGCCACTCCACCGGCAATGGCGCCCGAAACGAACGAGATGTACATACCGATCTTTGCGCGACTGTGGCCGACCACGCTGTATTCATGCCATGCCATAAATATTCTTTCCAATATTCGAGATTATGCAAACCCTAATTACCTATGCTTCTGACGATTGCGTGGCATTCTCAAGCACCTCGGACCGAAGATCCGGCAGGGTGCCACACTCCTTCAGGGTTCGCCTCATTGCTGTACGAGTCTGCGAACGATGTCGTGGATTGTAAGTCTATCGTGGTCACTTGAAGTTGTTCGCTTCGCATCATGCCGCTCTACCAGCCCCACGAACCGCCCGCTGGAACATCAGCCCCATGAGCATGTTCCGCGCTTCTTGATCCTGCATGAAAGCGTTCCGCATCGCGTTGTCACGCTGGAACGCCTGGATCGCCCGGCGCATGAACTCTGCATCGAAACGCGGCCGGACATCACGGGGGTCATTACGGGCTAGCATCTCCACCCAGGTGTCATCCTCCAGAATGTCGGCGTTCACCGCCTCGAACCGGACGTAATCCTCTTCTGAAAACTCCGTGCCATGCCGTGAGTTGAATGAAGAAATGATCTCGCTAAGGGTTTTTTGTTCTTCTTCGGTGTAAGGGTTGGCCCCGAACCGGTCGATCGGGCTCAAGGCCCTGCTGTCGTCCTTGCCGAGGCGGGCGTCGGTTACTTCGCCCTCTTCCTTGATGACGTAGGCTTCGAGATCGAGCATATCATCAGTCACGTCTTCGCCTTGCGGCGCCTGTCGGGTGGGCAGGATGCGCTTCAGCCATGTGCCGTAGATGTGCAGCTTTTCAAGATCCCTGTCGCCCAGGTTGACCACCTGAGCGATAAACGAGTAGAACCGCAAGAAAGACGACAGAACCTGCCGGAACTCTTCTTGGTCATTCTCGTTTAAGGTCTCATTGAAGCGTGTCACAGCCTGGCGAACGATCCCTTCGAGGATCGGACGCTCATCGGTGCGTTTTGTGGCTTTCAGGAATCGATCGACGAAACGGTTAATTTCTGCTTCATCCAGAATGCCAAACGCTTTCAGCCGGGTTTCCAGATTGTAGATCTGGTTCGGGTCAGAAACGTCCTCCAGCATGGTGACGTTGTAATAAGGCTTGAAAGCTTCCTGAATCTCTTCGACCGTATTGCGGAAGTCCAAGATGTAAGTGCGCTCCTTGCTCGGGTAGATACGGTTTAGACGCGCCAAGGTCTGCACGGCCTGCAATCCGCTCAGACGACGGTCGATATACATTGCGACAAGCTTCGGCTGGTCAAAGCCGGTCTGGTATTTCTCGGCAACGACGAGGATATTGTAGGTGCCAGTGTCGAACCGCCGGGGCAGCTCCTTCTCGCCGAAACCGTTGATCCCCGGTTCCGTGAAAGTATCGCCATTTACATCGATTTCCCCGGAAAAAGCGACGAGTGTGCGCACGTCGGTGTAGCCGGCGTCGCGGATGTATTTTTCGATGGCGAAATGGGTGCGCACGGCATGTTCGCGGCTTGAGGTCACCACCATCGCCTTGGCATTGCCGTTCAGCTCCGGCAGAGCGTGACGCCGGAAGTGCTCGACGATCACCTCGGCCTTCTGAGCCATGGCGGTCTCATGAAATTCGATGAAGCGCGCCACCTTGCGGGCGGATTTGCGCTCCAGCAGCTTCGGATCGTCTTCGATCGCCTTTTCCAGCTTCGCATAGGACTTATAGGTCTGGTAGTTGCGCAGCACATCGATGATGAAACCTTCCTCGACGGCTTGACGCATCGAGTAAAGGTGGAAGGGCAGCGGTCCGTCCGCTGTAGGCACGCCAAAGCGTTCAAGGGTCACGTTCTTGGGTGTCGCCGTAAAGGCAAGATAGGACAGGTTGGCCTGGGGGCCACGTAAGCGCTGCAGCTCAAGCAAGGCCTGTTCGGTCTCGTCCAGCTCCTTCTCTTCTTCGGTGAGCTCTCCATCCGCCAGAACGCGCGCCATACTGTCTGCGTGTTTGCCCGACTGCGAACTGTGTGCTTCATCGATGATGATGGCGAACCTCTTTCCGGCCTCGTTCTTCAGGACTGACAGCTGATCGGTCGAGAACTTGTGGATCGTCGAGATGATGATTTTCGCACCTTGCTCCAGCGCGCGCTTCAGCTGGCGCGAGGTGCCATCGATCGGTACCACGTAGCCCTGCGTCTGTGAGAAAGATTTGATGGTTTGCTGCAGCTGCCGGTCGAGAACAACGCGGTCAGTCACCACGATGATCGTATCGAAGATCGCCTGATCCCGCTCGTCATGCAGGGTGGCTAGGTGATGCGCGGCCCAGGCAATGGTGTTCGATTTGCCGGATCCCGCAGAGTGCTGGAACAGGTAGTTGCGACCAGCACCATGGGTGCGGGCGTCGCCGATGAGCTTCTGTACGGCATCGAGCTGCTGGAAGCGAGGCCAGATGGTCGTGCGCTTGAGCGATCCGTCGTCCTGCTCGACCTCATCAACTAGAACGAATTTGTGCAGGATCCCCAGCAGGATCTCGCGCGAGAAGACCGCTTTACGCCAGTCGATGTCCCGATAGAGGTAGGCGATGCGAAACTCGTCATCCACATCCGGGTTGCCGGCACCACCCTCGCGGCCACGGTTGAACGGCAGGAACCGGGTCCGGCCGTTGTTGAGCTGCGTTGTCATCGACACGTTGTCCTGGTCCAAAGCAAAATGCACCAAGGCGCCGCGTTTGAAGGTTAGGAGAGGCTCACCGTTCGGGGCGCGGTCCTTGCGGTATTGCTTTTCGGCCGTCTGGTAAGTCGACCCTGTAAGGGTGTTCTTTAGCTCCAGCGTGGCCACCGGAATACCATTTACAAAGAGCACTACATCGATGGCATTCTCGTTCTTCAACGAGTAGCGGACCTGCCGCATGGCGGTCAGAATGTTGCCCTCGTAGTCCCGCATGTTCGAGGCATTTAGGGCGGAGGCTGGACGAAAGAAGCACAACGCGATCTTGATGCCCGGTACGATCTTGATGCCATTGCGCAGAACCTCCAGCGTACCGACGTCCTTCAGCGCCCGCTCCACCTGTCGCATCAGCGTGTCGCGCTCTTTGCCGGGGTACTGATCGCAAAGCTTCTTCCAGCCGTCAGGCTGGGTGCTGCGGACGAAGTCCTCTACCATTTCGGGATCGAGCGCCAGCTTGCGATCGTAGGCCGTATAGGGGCGTTCCCGCCAGCCCTGGCGTGTGATTAGCTGGTCGACGAGGTGGAGCTCGACGGCTTCTTCGGTGTGGAGTTTTTCGCGGGAAATGGCTGCAGTGGGCATGTTGAATAACCTTAGGAACTAATGGATTTTGTAAAACCGCCAAGCACTCCACCGACGAAGTTGTCGAGGCCGGAGTAGCTTGCCGAGCCGTCAGCGACATCCCGAACAGCATCGCCAAGGCGTTCATCTGAGTCAGACAAGAATGCTTGACCAAGCAATGCGAAACCATGCGCTGTGATGACCGGGTTTGCTAAGGGACTGCCACGGCGCACCTGCTCAATGTTTGTACAGCGGATAGTGCCTTCATCCAGCAAACAATGACAGCACCCCTCGAAGATAGATTTATCCTCGTCACTCTGTTCGAAGTCCAGTTTCTCAATGGTCAGCATCGTCCCGTAACGGATGCCATCTTCGAGAACAGCTTTCAGAATAAGGGCCGTCATGCGCTCTGATTTCTGAATGGCTGTGGTCTCACTCATGCCTGCATCTCCTCTTCGATCCGGTCGAGCGTGGAGGAAGTAGTGCCCTTAATACTGTAGGTGCCCACGTCGATCTGACCGGTCACGGCGGCGGTGATTAGGGCGGCGCGGTATTCGCGGAGGCGTTCGATTGAAATTCGGACCTTCTCTGTCAGGGTCTCGTTCCGCTTTTGCTCAGCGAAGAACTTTGTTGCAGCTTCATCTTGCACAGCCAAAGCGGGCGCCCATAGGCGATAAGAGCCGAGAGTTTCACGATTAATTTTCGGCATTGCGACACGCATAGATTCCAGCGTGGCCCAGTCGGTAAACTTGGCCGAAAGAAGCTGCATTAGGAGGAACTGTGGTCGAAGGCGGCGATCCGGAAGAACCGGATACATATCGGCACTGCACATACCCTCTACCGGAGAAACGCAGGCCTTCGCTAGGTTGGGGCGGATCTTGCTGTAGAGCACCGTGCCTGCCGGGAACGCGTACTTCCCACTGATTGCGCCTTGCTCTGCAGCACTCTCCATGCCAAGCATGCGTCCCGTTCTGGATTCGATATGGTTTGGAGCGATTAATGGCTTTTCAGCCCAATCCGAATGGGTCGGGTCCACTTGTCCTTCAGTGATGCGGCAAACCCAGCGAAACGGGATCAATTCTTCGTGGACGGGCTCTTCCGGAGTCACAAGGCGTTCCAGCCCTGAAAGAAGATTCTCCCTCAGCACCTCCACCAACCGCTCCTTCTTCGCGATCAGCTCATCAATCCGCGCAGTTTCGCGGTCAAGGAAGACGGCGATCCGTTTCTGGGTGGGGAGGTCGGGAACACGCACTGCTCTGTTGTGAGCTTCGTTCCGTTCCAGACCCGGCACACCGGTGTCTCTCGTATTTCGATCCAATTCGAGTGAAATCAGGAGAAAGTACGAAAACCGTAAATCGCCAGCGCATGTCCTCTGGTCCACGTAATATGCGGTGTCTATGCAAAACCCTGGGCTATTGGCCCAGACGACTTTTCCATGCGAACCTTTTCTCCCTACGATGATTGCAGGGCTGAGCGTATTTGCCCGCGAATGATTTCCGACAATACCATTCGAACCATATACAGGCACTTCGCCGGCTTTCCTTGCTTCGACGCTCAACGCATCACCATAAGTCATCCGCAGATGATGCTTCAGCCGCATCATGCCACCACCTCTTTCAGCAGCCCGGCGATCTCAGCCTCCAGCGCCTTCAACTCGCCGTCGATTTCCGTCAACGGCCGCGGCGGGGCGTATTGGTAGAAATACCGGTTGAAGTTGATCTCGTAGCCCACACGACCGACTTCACCATCGGACGCATCTCGACGCGAGGTATCAACCCAGGCGTCCGGCACAAAAGGCTCAACCTCGCGGGCGAAATAGACCTGCCAATCCTCCAGAAGAGGCACCAGCTCGTGATCACGCAGCTTCGGATCAGGCTCAGGATTGCCATTCTTATCGAAACAAATCTCAGCATCTTCATGGGTATCACCGAGAATATCGATGATCCCTTTCTTCAATGGGGCCGAGATGCTCTTGCCAAAAGGCCTGAGCGCTTTGTTGATAACCGGAAGGAATTCAGCCCGATCCATCCAAACGTGTCCTGCCAGAGCGCGTTTCAGCCCGTCAAGAAGCATGGGGCCAGCCTCTTTCAACTCAGCAAAGCGCCGATGTTCGGAAATGAGCTGCAGCTTTTCTTCCGTCAGTTCAAAGCGCAAACGCAACGGGCGCTCCACCCGGATCTCACGGTAGCCGAAATCGGTGGTTTCAAAGGTCTTCGACACATCGCCAAAGCCCGCTTCGCCGTTCAAGAATTCGCCATAGATGCGCACCGTTTCCGCCCGCGCATCATCACTGATTGCACGGCGCTTGGAGCCGAGCGATTTGCGCATAGACTGCCAGAAACGCTCTCCCGAGGCGTCGATTAGCTGCACCTTGCCACGACGTGCCTCGGGTTTGCGGTTCGACAGCAGCCAGATGTAGGTCTGGATACCGGTATTGTAGAAAATGTCAGTCGGCAGGGCGATGATTGCCTCAACCAGGTCGTTCTCCATCAGCCAGCGGCGGATCTCGCTCTCGCCTGAGCCTGCACCGCCGGTAAAGAGAGGCGAGCCATTCATGACGATCCCCATGCGCGATCCCTTTTCGTCGTCGCGCATTTTGGAAATCATATGTTGGACGAACAGGAGCTGCCCATCGGAAATTCGCGGGAGGCCCGCACCGAAACGCCCGTCGTAGCCGAGATCCTCGGCCTCTTCTTTGATTGGAGCTGCGTATTTTTTCCAGTCCACGCCGTATGGCGGATTGGAAAGCATGTAGTGGAAGGTCTCGCCGCGGTGAGCGTCTTGCGTCAGAGTGTTGCCAAAAGCGATGCGCGAGGCGTCGTGACCTTTCACGAGCATGTCAGACTTGCAGATCGCGAAGGATTCTCCGTTCAGTTCCTGGCCAAACAGGTCGACATTGAGCGCGGGGTTCATCGCCTTCATGGATTCTTCCGCCACCGACAGCATGCCACCGGTGCCGCAGGCCGGATCGTAGACGCGGCGGATGATGCCCTTCCCGGACAGAGCCTCTTCGTCATTGGCGAGCAGGAGATCGACCAGAAGGCGGACCACCTCGCGCGGGGTGAAATGCTCACCCGCGGTTTCATTCGAGATTTCCGAGAAGCGACGGATCAGCTCTTCGAAAAGATAGCCCATTTCGAGGTTGGTAATGGCATCAGGGTGGAAATCAATCTGGCAAAAACGATCAAAGACCATCCAGAGCGATTCCGCTTCGTCGAGCTTCTTGAGGACTTCGGTGAACTCAAACTTCTCGATGAAAATGTCACGGACGTTCGGGCTGAACCCCATCAGGTAGTCGATCAGGTTCTTGCGCAGCTGACCTGTATCCTGCTGCCGAAGCGTAGCAAAGGTGAAGGGGCTGGCATTGTAGACCTGCCCACCTGCATTGGCTGCGTTGCCAAGGACCATGGCGCGCACTTCGTCATCTGTGTCAGCGTCGAGGCCGGCCGCAAGCTCGACCACATCGGATTTGGTGGCTTCGAGAATGCAGTCGAGACGGCGGAGGATCGTGAACGGCAGGACAATCTTAGAATAGTCGGATTGCTTGAAGTCGCCGCGCAGCAATTCTGCGATGGACCAGATAAAAGAAGCGTTGTTGTTGATCGTTTCCGGGCTCAAGGCCGGTCTCCAATTCGGATGGGCAATTCTCGATTTCCCGCAAAGGTAGTCGGCTGAATCGCGGATTGATATAGGTGGGCTTCGGAATTCCTGTGGATGCCCGCACTTTTATTCACTCGGTTGGCCTCAGCTCTCGATGTGGCCAGCAAGCATCTCGATCATCCTCCAGTTGCTTTTGCAGGTCTTCGATCTGGGCGAGGATATCCTGGCGGCGCTGGAAGCCGCGGCGTAGCTCCGTCAAGGTGTCGGGGTCGGGCAGGGGGATCGGCAGAGCCTTGAGGTCTTTCATGCCGATCGACTGTATTACGGCACCGCCGGCAAGTGACTGTATGTGCTCCTGCACTGTCGGGTCAGAGAGGTACTCGTAGAGTGCCAGTGCCGCGATCCCGCCGCGCCGGGCCGCGCGTAAGATCATCATCGACTGCCCCGCAGTCCAGATCGTCTCGGCGTTTTCCGCAGGAATACCCTCGGGCACGAGTGCGACCGAACCAATAGTGCCCTTCACTGCGATGAGAACATCACCAGGGATCAGGCGCTGATTGCGGGCCTTGTTGTATTTGGCAGGGCTCACCCGAACTGCGCGTTTCGGCTTCCCGATGAACCCGTCTGGCCCAATATCCGCCGGCATGGCCTCCAAGAGCGTAAGTTCGCCATCCTCATCGTTGGAAATACTGAGCGGGCGGATGAACTCGACGAGATCCTCGAGCGGAGCAACATCGTGTTTCTCCAACAAAGTATCGATGCGTTCCCGCGCCCCGGTACTCAGGTAACGGTTTGGAGTGAGGACGAGGTTGTTCTCGCGAATTTCCTCGATGGAAACATCACGCGCCAGCGCGCGGTCCTCCACTTTGGCCCCGGAGGCTAGGTCGAGCCACGCGGCCTCAGGTAGAATCTCGAACCTGCCTCGGCGCCCCTTTGACGACACGAGGTCATGCCCAAGATCGACAAAACGCACAGTATCGCGCTTGGCGACAGTCGTTGACAGGGTGACGAGCAGCGTCGGAATTGCCGTCGCCGTGAACATCATGCCCGAAGGCATCCCCATGATAGCTTGAAGCCGATCACTGCGCATAAGGTTGTCGCGCGCCACGGTTTCGCTGCCGACCATACGGAACATGGCGCCGGTAGTCGTCAAGAGGATCACGCGGCCGAGTGTCATCGCGGTTGCGTCTGCAATCGCCAGCGTTTCAGACAGCATCCGGCCGATCTTTCCTCGTTCGAGGCCAAGGGTCGCTAGGGTGCGTTCAGGAATGGTGTCATCATCTTTCACAGTCATGCCGAAGGGAGGGAACATGACTTCGACAGCAGCACTGCTCACTTCACGCCGATCCCAGCCCCAGCCAGTTTCGATCGTCACGGCCCCGCCGAGATCGAGGATCGACAGAATATTCCCTAGGATCCGCGCTTGCTCTGCGTTGGGCGTTACGAAATTGATCTCTGGCGGGCGGTTACTCAAATCTGATGCCATGGTGTAATCAAGGCAGGGCCGCATGGACCATGGGTAGGAGAAGCGAACTGAGGCCGCATCACCGATCATTTCGACTATCTTTTTGCTGGCCTCGGGGCGAACCCAGCCATCCCCGTGGTGATCAGCGGCGGCGTCCATCAGTTCCGAAAGCGTGCGGTATCTTTCTTGCCGCGGTGTGCCGAGCAGAGCGCGCCCGACGCCTTCGAGGATCTGGGCGACTTCGCTGCGTACTGCGCTCGCACTGTTGAGCTCTTCCAGAGGGCGCTTGGCTTCCACTAGATTCGCCGTGATCTCAAGAAAGACGAAAAGACCTTCCGGGAGGTTGCGCGCGAAGCGGAGCTGGGTGAGGATTTCTTGCGTTTTCATTTGAACCTTGTAGGCAGGGGTTACTTATTTTTTGCCAGCTTATAGTTAAAGCTTTTGGTGTGGTAGGTGGTTATCAGCACATCATCATCGGTCACGACCACCACGCCACCCTTCTTGCGGGCGTCGTCTAGGAGTCTTTTCTTACGGCGCATCTGCTCGAGTTCTTGGTCGATGATCTTTGTAGTGAGAACGTAACGGTCACCTTCCACCTCGCCGAGGTCAAGGGCGAGATCGGTTAGACCTTTCCTGATGCCGCGTTGGTTCATCCTGCAGTCGAAATGGTTGGATACGTTCATAGGGTGCTCCGTGTTGATGTGGTCAAAATGCTCACGCTGCTATCATAAGTCAATACAAAAATAATAGTCAGCGCCTACTTTTTTGATATGGAACTAATTTCTTCCATATCGATCCCCTGCCAGACAACGGGATTCGTGCTTCTTTTACCACAGCGTCACTACTGGCAAAGGTTGCCGAGCCGCTAGTTAACTGATTGATTTAAGAATATTATTAATAATTATTCTTATTGTGGCTTCCAACGAGCGCACCGACCCGTGAGCCTTTCAACACAACGTGTCATTCATTGCCACCCTTGAGAAATGCGGTGCGATACCAAAAGTTGTTTCTCATGAAGTTTGAAGCAATCCACACCTTTTACGTACTCATACAGATAGCCTGACCCGGCTGCTGTGATCGGCTCTTTAGGCCTGTCCCACTGATGATTACCGAGAAGGTACCAATGCTTCATATCCTCACCCCACTCCTCGACGCTATACGCGCCTGATCCCGCCGGTCTCCGGCTGATCTCGCCGTTTCCTGTCTGGATGCCGATCCGGACGATCGCGTAGAGGGGTTTCCCCATGTTTGATATCTCAGGTGGCATTTTGCTGCCAAACTCATCCTTGGCCGAGCGCAATGTGCCCGCCGCGTCCAAGGGTCATTGCACCGCCCATACCGTCCTTGGTGAAGGCGAGGGCACTCGCACCCAAGCTGAAAGCTGGCTCGAACTCTGTCACCTGATGCTGCTGAACGCAGATGAAGAGGTGGCCGAACTGGCCGAGCAGCAGCGTTTCTTTTTCGGCGAAGATGAAGACGATCTGCAGCAGCACGTCTTTGACGTCGTGGCGACCTTGCTCGATGGCTACCGGATTGCCTACACCATCAAGCCCGAGATCCGCCTTCACTCCGGGGTCTTCCTCGAGGATATGGCCGAGGTCAGCTGGTGGGTCCGTAAATATGAATACGCGGACGATGTCCAACTCCTGACAGATGCGGATATCGACCAGACCGATTTGCGCAATGCCCAGATGTTCGCTTCCGTGCGTGAGGCTGACCCGGAGGCCGATGCTGCAGCCACGCGCGCCATCGAAGCGCTGCCTGATGGGGCCTGTCGCTCGCTGCGTGATCTCACCATCGACACCGGCATGAAGGCGCGTGGTTACTCGGCCTTGATCCGACTGCTGCGCCGCGGTTTCGCGGTGCAGGTCGAGCGCGGTCTCATCCGCCCGACGACCACGATCAAGCGCAGCTACAGCCTGCGGCCGACGATCTACCGCTCGGCCTGATCCCTCTGACCACCAAACGTCATCAAGACCCGCGCACACTCTGCGCGCGGGACCGATCCCTCCACGCCCGGCCACAGGCTGCGCGACACCATAAGGACATTCCCATGGCAAACGCTTCGAACTTCCCCATCTTTTCTCTGGACATGCACCATGAATACCGGATCACCGGCATCCGGTATCGGTTCATCTATCTGAGCGGCGACCAGGCAGCATTCTCCCAAATCGACAATCCGCTTATTGTTCAATCTTACGAGCTGGAGACGCTGAAGCGCCTAAACGGCCTCGGCAAGATCGAAGTCATTCCTTACGGCCTGATGCCCGAGCATCTGCGTCCGGTCGTGAACGACTTCGAGGATATTATCTTGGCCGGGATTCCGCCGGCGATGCGCAAGCGGCTCGAAATGCGCCATGCCATCGTCCAGGCGTTCCTGCTGCTGAAGGGTAATGGCGAGATCAAGGGCACCGACGAGGCGATCAAAGTGAACATGCAACGCATCGTCCTCGAGGCTGAAGACTACCTCGTCGAGGAAATGCCGGAGCCCGGCTACGCTGAAGCTCTGACGGCTTATCGCGCCGGCGAAGGCCGCAAGCCCAAAGCGCGCCATGGCGTTGTCATTCCCGATCATGTCTCTCCCCGGGCGCTGCGGACCTGGGTCGCCCTCTACAAACGCGGGGGCAAGAAAGCTCTGGTCGACAAGAGCGTGAAGCAGGGCAACCGGTTCAGCGCATTCACCGTCGACGAGCGCGCCCTTCTGGCGCGTCTGGTGAACGAGAATTACATGAATCTCCAGCGCAAGACGATCGCGATGACCGTCATCGACGTAAAGCGCGGCTTCGAGAAGGAGAACGACCGTCGCGCCCAAGATGATCTGGCGCCGCTTCGTGTCCCCGGCCGCGAGGCGATCCGCTTGTTCATCAAGCGCCTCGATAAGTTCCACGTCACTGTCGCACGCTTTGGGCAGAAGGAAGCCATGAAGAAGATGCGGGCGGTCAAAACCGGCCTTGAGACCCTTCGCCCCTTCGAGCGCGTGGAGATGGATGAATGGTGCATCGACCTCCTGTCGATCTTGGCTGAAAGCGGGCTTCTTGACATGTTCAGTGAAGAGGAGCTGACGGAAATCGGGCTGACAGATAACACCATGCGTTGGTGGCTGGTGGTGGCAATCGACGTTCGAACTCGCGTGATCGTCGGCATGACCCTGACCGCGAATCCGAAGACCTCGAGCGCGAAGAAATGTCTGAACATGGTGGTGAGCGACAAGGAGGCCTTTGCCGATGCAGTTGGCGCCATCGCGCCTTGGCCGGGCGCGAACGTCCCGGAGATCTTGGCGGTCGACAATGGCCCAGCCTTCAAAGCCGCCGCGTTCTCGACCACCTGTGCCGATCTCGGAATCACCAAGCTGCAAACTATTGCCGGCACGCCAAGCATGCGAGCCCATATCGAGCGGGTGTTCCGAACGCTCTCCACGACATTGTTGCCGCGCCTCTACGGTCGTACCTTCGGCAATGTGCTGGAGCGGTCCGGGCATCCGTCGGAAGAGCGGGCCTGCCTCTCGGCTGACGACATCGCGGAGATCCTGATCCGCTACGTTGTCGACATCTACCACAACACGCCGCACCTCGGGCTGAATGGACGGACTCCCTTGGAACAGTGGCAGGCCGATCATGAAGACGGGAACTTCCCGCTGAAATCGGCACCGACTATGCGCCGCAAGCGCTTGGCTCTTGGGCTGCCGTTGAAGCGCGTGACTCAGCAAGATGGCATCCGCGTGATGAACGTCCGGTACCACTCCGAGGAAGTCGCTCGTTGGTTTCTGAAGAACGCCAACCAACAGGTTGACGTGCGCTGGCTTGACGAGAATATCGGCAGCATCGAGGTGAAAATGGATGGCGTCTGGCAAGAGGTTGCAGCCGTCTCCTTGATCTTCCATGACGTTGATGCCTCGACTTGGGCTGCCGCTCGCCGGGCGCTGCGCGCCAAAGACGGCAAGCGCAAGGAATGGGAAGAAGGGGTGATCCGTCGCGCACTGGACGACATCGAAGCCATCAATGCCACCCGCGGCGCGGCCTACAGGATCATGGACCACGCCTGGTCTGAGAAGCGCCTTAAGGCGGTAGAACAGGAAGCCGTAGCGAACTTTACAGTGGTCGCTGATCGTGCGCAGCTGTCCCGGCCGGTCCGGGGTCGTGGCCAGTCCATCGAACCGATGGCGCCCGAAGGTGCGCAGGAACCGAAATCTTCGCAGGAACCGGAGGCCACCACCGCGGAGCCCGTCCAGGATGGCGCTGCGTCAAAGTCAAAAAGCAATGACAAACCCAAATCCGAGAAGACCGCCCCTGCTGCGGAAAAGCCTGTCTTGAAGATTGACAATGATGGCGATGACGATGTGTGGGAGTTCAACTGATATGACTGGAAAGGCCCCAATGACCAAAACACCCGCCGCCATCATGAAGGAGCTGCGCAAGGTTCACATTCGCACCCCACGCGAAGCCGCGCTTAAGGAAATGCTCGAACGCATGTTTGAAGAGGACGGGGGGGGTAACGTCACCCACGAGCCAGTGCGTTTCACCGACGACAGCGAAACCCATGGCATCGCCTTCATCGAGGGTTCGGGCGGCGGCAAGACCACAGCAATCCGAAAGACTCTGAAGGCGTTTGATCCCTTGTCGACAAACCCTGAGACTGGTCAGCCGCGCTGGCTCCAGGTCAAGGTCGAAAGCCCTGCCACTTTGCGCAGCCTGGGCGTGGACATGCTTAAGAAGCTCGAGATTGACCAAGTGTCTGATCGCGCCAAGGTCTACGAAATCTGGGAACTGGTCCGGCGGCGCCTGCGCATTCTTGGGGTTACGCTGGTCTGGATCGATGAGGCTCAGGACATGTTTAAGGAAACCATGGCTGCCGAAACGCAGTCTATGTTCAAGATGTTGAAGGGTCTGATGCAGGGGGATCACCCGGTCGTGGTGGTGTTGTCGGGCACGGAACGGTTGAAGGAAATCACCAGCCTTGATGCGCAGGTGAACCGGCGTTTCTCGAAGATCTGCCCACCGCAGCTCGAGTTCGCGGCTGACAACGACCTCGTTGAGGCGATCACCGTCGCTTTTGCCAAGAAGGCGGGTCTGAAGGTAGATTTTTCTGGGGAGACCAACAACCGGATCATCCGCGCAGGTCGGCACCGGTTCGGGCGCTGCATCTACCTGATCCTGAAGGCAATTGAGGCCGCGCTGCATGACAAGGCGACCACACTGACGCTCCAGCATTTCGAGTTGGCCTATGGCATGGAAGAAGGCTGCGAGATCTCCGCTAATATCTTTGCTGTGGCGGACTGGACCAGCATCGTGCAGCCGGACGATGAAGAACCTGCGGTCCCGAAGGCTGGGGCCAAGCGCGGCCGCAAGCGCAAGGCGCTTACCTGATCATGGCATTGCATCCGATCCTTCCCGTTATCGCTGGAGAAAGTTTGACCTCGTATCTGAATAGGGTTGCCCGGTTCCACTGCGAGATGGACCTCTTCGAATTTCTTTCATTCATCGAGCTGGCGCGGAGCGCGCTGATCACGCCGCAAGAGGAGACCATCGCCCGCCTAAAGGGACTGCTCGGCTTGTCTGAAGAGACACTTGGCCGTATGGCCTTCCAGTCTGCCGGTGGCCGCGTGCGAGTCATTGCTGCCGAGACTGTACATGCCGAGTTCACGGCAATGAAGACAACGAGCTTCTGCCCGAACTGTCTACTCGAAGATGGAAAGCCAGACAGCCCGTCGCAGGGCATGCGGGTCGGCCGTATCGCCTGGCAGATCGGACATCTGCGTACCTGTTTGAAACATGGTGTCGAGCTTGTCCGCCGCCCGGTGAGCAGTTATTCGGATGGCTTGCAGATCATGGCAAAGGTGGCGCCGGATGACGCGACGCTGAGGCAATTGGCGATGCTGGCACCGGAGCGGACGCCGACTGGCCTGGAACATTACATTGCGAACCGCCTGGCGGGAGAGAGAGGACCTGCCTGGCTTGATGGTCAGCCGATCGATCTGGCAGCCCGCGCCTGCGAGATGCTGGGCGTGATCCTTACCGCAGGCACACATGTAAATCTAAAAGCCTTGGATGCGTTCGGCTGGCACAAGGCTGGAGATGCCGGATTTCGGGCGGCGTCCCGGGGCGCCGAGGGAATCCGGCAGACGCTTGAGCTTCACGCGACACGTATTCCGGAGGAAAGTCGCCGCGGCGGGCCGCAGCATGTGCTCGGCCGACTTTACCAATGGCTGCAATTTAAGAAGAATACCAAAGCGGTCGGACCCATCCGAGAGGTCGTACGAGAGTTCATTCTGGACAGCTTCCCGATCGCAGCAGGAACAGATCTCTTTGGGGAAACTGTGGACTGCCAGCGTGTGCATTCCGTTTACAGCCTAGCAAAGGTTTCCACACTGCACCCGAAAACGATTTCCCGAGCCATGGTGTTGGCCGGGATCGCAGATGGCGATCCGAACCGGGTACAGGCTCATTTGGTATTTGATGCCGAGGAAGGCGAGGCGTTGGCCCGCCGGATCGAGACCTCACTGACCGTGAAAGCCCTGGAGGGGCATCTCAACTGCAATCGCGTTCAGGCGCAGCAGCTGGTTCGGAGTGGAGTGATCCCTCGGATCATCGAGGGGAAACAGGCCGTTGGAGCGCTGAAAGGCGTAGCCGAAACTGATGCCAATGCCTTCCTAGAGCGTTTTATGGCGCAAGCGAAGCAGGTAGATGTCGCTTCTCCGGGAGGGATGGACATCGTCGCCGCTGCAGAAGTGGCGCGCTGGCCGGTGTTGGATATCATCAACGGTGTGATTTCTGGGCTCTTCACCCGCGTCGAGGTCGTGGAGCCCGAGCTGAAGTTCAAGGGCGTGTTGGTTGACCCTGAAGAAGTGCGGACAATTTTATACCGGAATAAGGGGGCTGGACGCGTGGGGATCGAAGAGGCCGCGGCCTTGATTGGCATGCCCGTGCAAGGGGTAAACGCGCTTGTGAAACTACGGGACGGTGAGGGTGCGCCCTACCTGCGCGAATATTCCGAGGTGAACGCGAAGGGGGCGACTGTGCGTCTGTTCGATATGGTCGAGATTTTGGCGTTCCGGCGTGGGCACGTGTCCTTGAAGGAGATCGCTGAGGCAGCAAGCTTCTCGCCAAAGGTAATGAAAATGAAGATGGATGCGCGCGGTGCGGTGCCACTAACACCGAGATACGAACTCGGACGGGTATGGTACCGAAAGACGGACCTTTCTTCCTAAGCCCACTGATCTCCATCGACCAGAAACCAGCCAGATCACCTTTTTATGATTCGTCAGTTCAGATCTCTAAGAGGTTGTTAGTGCCTGGACAGTTCGCTCTCAGGCTGCATTCTCGTTTCCCGTTTGGAACCAGTAATCAGAATTGGGTTTTGCGAGATTGTTTGCGACTATTTTTTTCGCAAACTGGATTTTGTGAGTCCCTTCGTAGGGACAACAAGCCGCTGAATAACGCGACATGACTTTTCCACAAACCGCTGATCTTCAAGTTTGCGAAAAACTCGAAACAGATTAAGGTCCTGTAAACAATATAAAAATTAATTTGACCTTGCGATCTCGCCATACTCACTTTGAGTCTCGAGAGTTTGGCAGGAAGATAGATGGAAAAGCATACGACATCGATCCGACACAAAATCGTGCGCCGTTCCCGAAGAACGGGCTCGTCCCGTGTCAGGTGCCGATCAGACATCACTGCACGGTGGAGGGGGATACCTGCTCGCTCAAACCCCAATTTCAGGATCAGACTGATCTTCCCGTGCATTTTCGATCGCCATGCACTATCTTGATGGCATCATCAGCCCGTCATCGTGAAGCAGTCGGGAAGTTCCAGCTTCCGGTGCTCCAAGGTTGGGTAGCAGAGCAGCGACTAAGCAGACTCTACATCAGACTGAGAGATCTCGGGGGCAGGTTAGATTATCAGACGGAAGGACGCGCTTAGCCCACCATCGACGACTAATTCGAGGGCATCAATGCGGGCGATCCCTTCCAGTGTCCTTCTGGATCAAACGCAGCTTCAGAGGCATCAGTTGGGCAATGAGTGCCAAAAAATCTATTCAGCCGGTTCGCAGCAATCCCTAAATTATTTATCTAATTCCCCCGACAGAGCTTCGATTGTTGTTTCGAGGCCTTGGCGCATATGCTCTTTTAGATGGGCCAGCATTCGAGGAAGGCTATCCCCGCAGGCAAGATCGACGTATTTATCATGAGATCGGCGCAGCGGCCCCTGGCGGTGGTGAGCCTGCTGGTGCAGCCAAAAGTAGAAATATACGTTCACACGCATTGATTGCCAGCTTTTCATTAGTAGGCTGTGTTGGCTAAGTTCGAAGCACCAACTGTGAAGGCGCAACTCTTGTTCAATCGCCCGCCGACCGTCACTGTCGGCGTCGATCGTAGCTTTCAGCTCGTCGCTCCTTTGTCTTAAATCCAAAATGGCTTCTTCAGTCCGCTTCTCCCAACAGCGCTCGAACGCAAAGGATTCAAGAGCGGTGCGCAGAGAGTACAGTTCTTCGAGGTCCTTACGCGTGACTGAACGAACATAGAGCCCTTTGTAAGGCACACTAACCAGCAGACCAATTTCTGCCAGCTCTCGAATGGCTTCCCTCAGTGGTCCGCGGCTAACATTAAGAGCTTTTGCAAGCTTCTGTTCGGTGAGGCGCTCGCCCGGAGCGAAATTTCCCCTAACTATATGCTCGGTGAGCATCTGTGCTGCGCGACGGCGAATGGTGCCGTCGTCAAGAGGTCGCAGCTCCGTCTTTGACGCAAATCCCACTTCCTGCTCCCATTAGAGTTTCACGGAACACTGCCAAAAAATCTAGGCGAGTTCAATAGATTGTCGGATTGTTGACAATCGGACAATGCATGGCTATTCAGGTTTTGTTGTACCCGTGCGCAATGCAAAAAATGGCAAGAAGACCAATTTGGGGACCGACGTCGAAAGTTAGGATTTACCCACAGGAGAAAAACATGTCGCTCATCTCACGCTTAGCCGGTCTTGCCAGCTTCGGATTGATGGGGCTGACCGCCCCGACAGCTCAAGCGCAGGAATTTATCACTATCGGCACAGCCGGTCAGACCGGTGTTTATTACGTTGTCGGCCAGTCTCTTTGCCAGTTGGTGAACCGTGCAAGCGCCGAGAATGGCCTTAAATGTACGGCTCCGGCCACGGGTGGCTCCATCGCCAACCTCAATGGCATTCGCGCAGGAGACCTTGATTTCGGAGTTGTGCAATCTGATTGGCAGTTTCATGCGCTGAATGGAACGAGCGCCTTTGCTGACAGCGGGCCGAACGAAAATTTGCGTTCGGTTCTGTCGGCCCACGCCGACGTTGTAACAATTCTTGCGCGCACAGACGCGGATATTGCCACAATGGAAAATCTGCGCGGCAAGCGGGTGAACATCGGGAATCCTGGCTCAGGGTCACGGGCGACGGCAGAAGTTTTGCTCGGTGCTATTGGCATCGAAATCAGCGAGTTGGCCTTGGCGGCAGAGTTGAAATCTGCAGAGCAATCCGCGGCACTTTGTGACAACAAGGTTGACGCCATCATGTTTTCCGCCGGTCATCCGGTAGGCAATATCACCGAGGCGACCGTTTCCTGCGATACAACCTTCTTGCAGATCGATGGCCCCGCAGTGGATAAACTGGTCGATGAAACAATCTATTACTCCAAGGCGACCATCCCGGGTGGCCTTTACAAAGGCCAGCCCGACACTATTCAGAGCTACGGCCCACTGGCCACGTTGGTCACCTCCACCAACACGAGCGACGATGCAGTCTATGCCATCGTGAAAGCGCTTTTTGATAATTTTGACCGTTTCAAAGGACTTCACCCCGCTTTCGCGAACCTCAAGGAAGAGGATATGATCTCAAACGGCATCATCGCGCCACTGCACGAGGGCGCGATTCGCTACTACAAGGAGCGCGGCTGGATGTAATCCTTCCGGCTATACAACAGCCGCGCCAAGTTGCACGGCGCGGCTCTCCCCCCATGTCAGCTAAGGTCCAACCCCATGAACACTGAAGACACCAGCCACACAACCCATGACGCGGAGGAGGACGCTCGCAACCGGGATATCAAGATTTACGTCAACGGCGAGATCGTTCATCGCGACGAGGCCAAGGTTTCAGTCTATGATTCCGGCTTCATGCTCGGCGACGGCATGTGGGAAGGGCTACGGCTTTACAACGGTAAATGGGCGTTTTTCGACGAGCATATGGATCGGTTCTTCAACTCCTGCAAAAGCGTTTCTCTCGACGTCGGCCTGACTAAAGATGAGATGCTGGACGCGCTGAACCGCACTGCTGCTGCAAACGGAATGACTAATAACGTCCATTGCCGATTGATGCTAACTCGGGGGATCAAAGATAAGCCGTTCCAGCACCCCAGTCTTAGCCGGTCCGGTCCGACACTTGTTCTAATTATGGAGCATTCCAAACCGGTAGACAGTCTCAGCAGCCAAGGCATCCGTCTGGCAACCGTGCCACAGGTCCGCGGCTTGCCGATGAGCCAAGACGCAAAGCTTAACAGCCACTCAAAGCTTAACTGCATCATCGCCTGTCTTCAGGCGGAGGAGGCGGGGGCGGACGAGGCTCTGATGCTTGATCCGCACGGTTTCGTAAACACCACCAACGCGTGCAACTTTTTCATCGTTCGCCGCGGTGAAGTTTGGACCTCAACCGGAGACTACTGCATGAACGGCGTTACTCGGCAAAAGGTAATTGACCTTTGCCGGGAGAACGATATCCCGGTTTTTGAAAAGAATTATTCGCTCTATGAAGCCTATGGCGCAGACGAAGCTTTTCTCACCGGCACCTTTGGAGCGCAGACGCCAGTGGCAAGCATCGACGGCAAGAGTATTGGCACTGGCGATCGCCCGATAACACGACGTCTCCGCGAGCTTTACAAAGATTTGGTCAGCAGCAACACAGGTTTGGCGTAATGCCTCCTCATGAAGTCCAAGGCTTGGGGCTTGTGGGATACTTGTTTTAACCGCGGCTTAGTTTGGATATGGCAGGCAATCACGGAAGGGGCTAGGTCGGATGCGGAGGTCCATCTATGCGCAACCCTGACAGCCTTTCGACTAAGACAAACGAAGACACACCCAAAGGTCTCGCGTTTGCCATCACAGCCTATGTGCTCTGGGGGTTTTTGCCCCTCTATATGAAAGCACTGTCGCACATCCCGGCTGCCGAGATTGTTGCGCATCGGGTGGTCTGGTCTGTGCCCATTGCCGCGCTCGTACTGGTAGTGATGCGGCGGACCCAGGATTTAAAAGCAGCGCTACTTTCTCCCCGAACGCTCCTCATGGGCGCGGTGACGGCGACGCTGATTTCGGTCAACTGGGGCATTTATGTCTGGGCGATTGCCTCGGGCCATGCACTTGATGCGGCACTGGGATATTACATCAACCCGTTGTTTAGCATTCTGTTGGGCGCGCTCCTTTTGGGCGAACGCATGTCCAAACGGCAGTTAATTGCAGTTGGCCTTGCCTTCGGGGCAGTTCTGGTTCTGGCATTGGATACTGGATCAGTCCCTTGGGTTGCTTTGGGCCTGACGCTGAGCTGGGGGTTTTATGCACTGGCAAAGAAAGGTCTGGCGATCGGGCCCAATCAGGGCTTCTTACTTGAAGTGCTCATCCTGCTGGTCCCGGCCTTGGGCTACATTGCCTATCTAACAGCGACCGGTCAGGGAAACTTTCTCACGGCGCCGCCCCTTGATACCTGGCTCTTACTAGGCTGTGGCGCGGTCACGGCAGTGCCATTGTTGATTTATGCAAACGGCGCCAAACTCCTTCGGCTCTCGACCATCGGAATTTTACAGTACATCGCGCCGACCATGATTTTCGTCGTGGCGGTCTTTGTTTTTGACGAGGAATTCGGACGCGCGCGGATGATCGCCTTTCCGATGATATGGGCGGCCCTGATCCTCTATTCGTCCTCGATGCTCCAACAAATGCGTCAGACCTGCCGTGATAAGGGTCCCGTAAGACAGGGTTGAACGCTAGGTAGATGTCTGTGACCGGAAGGCTGCTCAGAGTCTGCACCCCGTTCTTTTCAGACTATGCTGCGCTTGGACACAAACATTCCAAGAGAGAGTTTGGTTTGCTTTCACCACAGCGATCTCTTGTGCGAATTTATTGACCACAACGTTATTCAGAAGCGCCTTTATTGCGAAAAACAGTGCAAAAAACCTCTGGATGCCCACATTAGGCTGCAAATACCGATCTTTGAAAACGTGCGAATAACAGGGTGGGAGAATTATTCGAAAACCGTTTAAAAACATGTGGTTGACTCGCATCTCGACCCGGTGTCACATGGGACAAAAAATCTCCTTCCCATGGTTCAGGGCGACCGGCATGACACTGACAATTCCATTCAACAGCGGCCGGATCGCAATCCTTTCGGATTTGCATGCCAATACGTACGACCACAGAGGGACTGATCCGATCGCCTCGCTGGGGCTTCATGGCATCGTGAACGACACGCTTGATGCGCTTATCATAGCCGGGGACCTTACGGATGGGCCAGCACCGAGATGGATCCGGGGGCTCGCTCAAATAACACCGCATGTCGCTCCGGAGCGCATCTATGTGATGCCCGGAAACCATGATTATTACGGCGGCACACTTGCGGACGACCATCTGCTTGCTGAGCACGCGCGGTCCGTGGGCGCACATTACGTGCAGAAAGAGGAATTACACCATGGCGACACCCGCATCCTATGTTGCACGATGTGGACGGACTTCGATCTCTTGGGGGATCCTGAAACGGCGATGAGGATCGCCGGAAGCGTCATGCGGGACTATTCTCGTATCTGGATTGATCTCTCCGTAGGTTCTGCTGAAGGGAGCGGAGTCACGCGGCAACCTTTAGCAAGGGAAATAGAGCCCGCGGACACGCTTGCCGTTCACCGCAACCATCGCAAATGGCTTGAGGACAAGTTGATGTCCCCCCACCCTTGCGGGGAGGCCGGCCGCACGGTTGTCGCAACCCATCATGGGCCGCATCTGTCGGTCGCAGGGTCAGTAGATGGCCTTACCCCCGCATTCCACTCTGACTTAACAGACCTGATTGACAGGTTTGCCCCCTCAGCTTGGTTTTTTGGCCATTCGCATCGCCGGCTGCGCGCCATGGTTGGGCAAACCGATGTCCGAAACATAAGCGTTGGATATTGTCGGGAGTTTCTCCGATCAGAGAGTGAGTATTTGATCGACGCAGGTATTTGGGAGGGCCTCGATGGGTCCTAAATCGGCTGACCTCATGCTTCTTGAGGCCACATGTCAAAGCGACCTAATTGTAATCACAGATACTGGTGGCGCTCCCTAAGAATATTGGTTCCTGGAAAATGACAATGAAATCAGATAGAAATAAGTTAGAAGGCCTCACATTCTTGAGCGATGGAACACCAATGTCGTTGCTCAGGCAGAATGCGAGGGCGCTAAAGAAAGCGAAAAACCTCAAGCTTCACGAGGCGCTGGATGAAATCGCAAAGCAGTATGGCTTCAACAGCTGGAGCGAAATGTCTGCTCATAAAGTCCATCCTATCGCTGAGAATGAAATTTTAGTGGGCTTTCGGCAGGAGATAAGCGGTCGTGATCATGAGGTCTATTACGATCATCTCTTTGTTGAGGCTATGGCGCAAGGGAAAGAGCAGGTTGGTTCGTCCGTATTCATCGCAACGGGTGTTGAGGAGGTCGACGGTGAAACCTTATATGTCACAAATATACATTTCATCTCCCCGGAACGGGGGGCAGATGAAGATATTCGGGAGGTCCGTGTGCAGGATGTGCAGGCCTTACGCGCGCTGTTGGATGGTGGCATGACAATCCGACAGACTTTAGCCATTCTGGATGGCCTAGGAGTTTTTGACCTCTACCAGAGAAATGGCACGGAACTATCAAGTGAGGCGTAGCCGGTACCATAGCTTGATCTTGGGTAGGAAATCTGAGTCCTGACAGGGCTTGCGAGGACCTTTTCCGGATATGAAATGAGAAGCCTAGCGGGATGGGCGGGATGCCCGCCCCCTGGATTGGCCCCGGTTCCAGCCGCGATCGTCGCGCAGTACCGCCCACAGGTAGCCAGTCTTGGTTTTGCCACGTCCGGGGTCCAAAGCGGGAGCCGTCGTCTTATCGATATACGGCCGGGTACTGCCTTGTTTCAGCGGTATCGCCATTCGATCCACCACCGCTGCGATCAGTGTACCGGTCCGACCCATCCAGTCGGCGAAGACCGATCGGTCGTTTAGCACGCCCTGCCGCGCCATGACAACGGCTTGATGGTTCAGCGGCATGTACTCTGAATGCTTGGACACGGCGATCTGCGCCAGCAGCGCCTCAGTGGGCCAGCTGCCCTCGAGAAGATGCGCGGGAGCTTTCGCCTGAAGTACGCCCGCGCGTCCTTTGGGGCGGGCGTACTTCGGGCGGACCGTGACAATCACTTGATACCGCGCCGGGATGTAGTCCAGCCCCCCCCCGCACCGTTGTTCCAATTGAGGCAAAACTCGGCGGCTTCTCGAGCTACCTGTGTCGTCGCTACCCTCTAAATCTTTGTTCTTGACAGATACCGTGTTTGGCGAAATTCTCTACACAAGAAATTTTTTTCACATATGTGAAAAGCTCCGCGTCTTTGAGGAAGGATGCACGGCTAAAATGGGGGGAGAGTATGTCTGTAAAGCAGGTCGAAAACGTGCTGCGTTTTTTCGAGTTTTTCTCGGACGAACGAGTGCCTGCAACATTGACGCGGCTGTCGGCGGCCCTGTCGCTACCGGTCTCTAGCACCAGCAATCTAATTAAGACGCTGCGTGAACAGGGATACCTATTCGAGGTGCGCCCAAGAGGTGGGTTCTATCCTACCCGGAGGCTATTCGACGTTAGCCAGAACATCATTGATGGCGATCCGGTTCTTGCAAGCGTGCGCGACCAAATGGCCAAACTACGCTCCGAAACCGGAGAAACGGTGCTGCTGGCAGCTCGCGACGGTAATGACCTAATCTACCTGGATACAATGGTTTCCGATCAGGGGGTGCGATACTCGGCTGAGCCCGGTGAACGGCGTCCCATCTATGCTGTGTCCTCTGGAAAGGCGTTGCTCGCCGCGCTCGATGACAAGGCATTAATGGCTGAACTCGAGGCGATGGACTACTCCGGTGCCAACGAGAATTCTGTGACCGATCCGGACAAGTTGTTCCAAATGATCGTTGAGGGCCGCCAGCGTGGCTGGTTCCTTAACGCGACCGAGTTCACTCCTGAGGTTTCGGGCGTGGGGGTTATGCTGGAGGTCGCAGGCCGCCAGCTTGGTTTGTCGGTAGCCGGGCCGAACTATCGCATGGAAGGCCAGCATGCCTCAATCGCCGAGGCGCTTACTCGATCAACAAAGGCGCTCCGCGACCAGATAAGCGGGTCGGGAGGCATCAAATGATTAATAAAACCATGCACATCATCGACACGGCATTCACCGCTGTTGCCGTTACTGCCATCGCAGCATTGACGCTTCTCGTCGTCGCGGATGTCTCCTTGCGCTACGGCATTGGCAAGCCAGTGTTCTTCGCACATGACGTCGTCGTCCTGTACCTGACACCCGCTCTTTTCTTCTTTGGTGTCGGTCCAACGTATTGGCGCGACGAGCACCTCGCTGTCGATCTTCTCGTGTTGCGTCTATCAGTTCGAAAACGTGCCGTGACAGATGCAGTCAGTGCTACCATCGGCCTGTTCATCTTCTCACTTCTTATCTGGGTGTCATGGGACAGAGCATGGACAAGCTTTGTTAACAGCGAGCGGATCGCCAGCATTGTGCCCTGGCCAGCATGGCTCAGTTACATCTTAGTGCCGGTCGGATCGGTAGCGATGGCCCTTGTCTGTTTGGCGCGCCTCTTTTTGGCCATCCGAGTCGTTCTCACCGGTGAAAAGCCTTCTAGGGCTCAACACACCGAACCCGGGGAAGAAACATTATGACCTCGCTGATTGTCGTTATCGGACTTCTCTTTCTTCTGTTCCTCGGGGTTCCGGTTGGTCTCGCGCTTGCCTTTTCAGGCATGGTGGGACTGGTCGCTATTGTCGGATTCAACTCAGCCTTGTCGGTTCTAGCAACCACTCCACTGTCCACGACCAACGGTTATGAGCTAATCGCCGTCCCGCTGTTCATCCTGATGGCCGAGTTTGTGATCGTAAGCGGCATCGCCGATCGGATGTTCAAGGCGATTACGATCTGGGTTGGCCGTTTGCCCGGTGGTCTGGCTGTTGCCACGGCCCTTGCCGGGGCTGGCTTTGGTGCAATCTCTGGATCTTCAACTGCGGCCGCTGCGGCTCTGTCGTCGACATCAATACCCGCCATGCAAAAAGCTGGCTATGAGGCCAAATTTTCAGCTGGCGTGGTGGCCGTCTCGGGCACTTTGGCCATGCTCATCCCGCCCTCGATTGCCTTGGTCTTGTACGGCATTATCGTCGAAGTGAATATCGCGTCGCTGCTGATTGGCGGCGTTATCCCCGGTGTTCTGGTGACCTTTGGTATCATCGTAACGATCTACGCCCTCATGGCGCGCGATCCATCCATTGCCCCAGCGGCAAAGCGTTGGTCACTGCGAGAAAAGCTTTTTGCCCTGCGCGAGATCGGCCCGATGCTCGCCTTACTCGCATGTGTAACAGGGTCGATCTATCTCGGGGTTGCAACACCCACGGAGGCCGCTGGCCTCGGGGCATTCGGAGCCTTCGTCATCGCTGCCGCTTTTCGTTCGCTGACCTGGGCAAGAACTTGGGGCGCCCTGTCTCGTGCAGTGCGCGCGACATGTATGATTTTCCTAATCATCATCGGTGCGCACATTTTTGGCTATGTCCTGACATTAGGGCAGATAACCCCACAGTTCGTGACGTGGATCACCACGCTGAACGTTTCGCCCTATGTCGTGATGGCCGGGATCATCCTGTTCTACTTGGTTCTTGGCTGTTTCATGGACCAGCTCGCCATTCTGATCCTGACTGTTCCCGTCATGGTGCCAGCCATCGTCACCTTGGGTTTTGATCCGGTCTGGTTCGGCGTGATCGTCGTCGTCTCCGCTGAGGTAGGCATGATCACACCGCCTCTGGGCATGAACATCTTTGTGGTAGCCCGCTATGCCGGAAGACCGCTATCAGAGATCTTCCGTGGCGTCGCGCCGCATGTGGTAACCCATCTGATCATCATCGCATTGCTTATCGCGTTTCCACAGCTGGTTCTGTGGCTGCCCAGCACAATCAACAACTAAAAAGGACACTGAAAATGACGCAACCAAAGGCTGCAGATCTGGACCCATCCGTTTTTTTCATGACCGAAGACATGGCGCAGCCCTATTCGCCAAGCGGACACTCCGGAACTGTAAATCGTCGTCTCGTTTCTCCTGAAACCGGCGCAACCCAAATGGAAGTTTTGATCGGACGGATCGAGCCGGGCCAAGGCGCCAGCGCACATTTCCATCCGGGAATTGATCAGTTCTGCTGGATGCTCGAAGGCCGCGCGGACGTTACCATCGGGTCGCACAAACAAGAGATTGGGCCAGGAGAAAGCTGCTTTTTCGCCGCCGACATGCCGCACACCTTCACCGCCATTGGTGAGACGCCGGTGCGTGTGCTCATTTGTTACGCCCCCCCTTACGGAGAAGGCGCTCGCGTCGAGTGCTAAGGGCAATTTCTACCAAACATGATGAACTGGAGGAGTAAAATCATGAAAACGACCCTAACTGCGATCTCTTTGCTGGCGGTAAGCGCTATCAACCCGGCGTTTGCGCAAGAGGTTACACTGAAGATCGCCGACAGTCTGCCAGCGGACCACATCATCACCAAGAATACGACCGACGTGTTCATGGCGCGGGTGCAAGAAGAACTGGGCGACCGCGTTGCCTTCGAACACTATCCTGCTCAGCAGCTTGCTAAAGCAAAGGACATCCTTTCCATTACTCAGGCCGGGATCGCAGACATCGGCTATATCGTGCCATCCTATGTATCTGAGAAGATGCCTTTGGGTGGCGTCGTGGAGCTGCCCGGCGAAATCGCATCTTCTTGCGAAGGATCGCTGGCGTTCCGCAATCTCGTGCAACCCGGTGGGATGCTCGACGAACTCGAGTTTCAGCCTGCTGGCGTTCGCGTGCTCTACAACGTCGCACTCTCACCTTACCAGGCAATTTTCTCAGAACGGGCAGGCGTGGGCTCGCTGGATGAATTCGACGGTATGAAGCTGCGTTCGAATGCTGGCGCGATGGAATTGTCGCTACAGTCGGTCGAAGCCGTTCCTGTGCGCATGACGCCGCCAGAGATTTTTGATGCCATGACAAAAGGCACAATCGACGGTGCTCTTTTGCCCTTCACCTCTACCTTCTCTTATGGTCTCGATCAGATCGTCGGGTCGGCTACACGGAACGCGAATTTTGGCACCGTTGGGATTACCTATTCGATTTCGGAAAAGAAGTGGGACAGCCTTCCCCAGGATGTTCAGGAAGTCCTGACCCGCGTCGGGCAAGAGGTGACGGAAAGCGCTTGCTTGGCGTTTGACGAAGCAGAGGTTCAGTTCGCCGACGACCTCTCTGCTAAGGATGTTAATGTCTTCAGTCTCTCCAACGATGAGACAGCGCGGTTGAACGCATCCTTCGAAACCGTTGCCCAAGATTGGGCTAAAAACCTCGACAGCCGGGACAAGAAGGGCAGCGAAGCGCTCGCGGCCTTCCGCAGCGAAGTCGAAAAGCTACGGGTCGCCAACGATTAAATCCTCCAATCGCGGCGACGGAAACTTTCGTCGCCGCGTGTATCGCAAGCCGATTTCCCGAACCTCACCCTAACCCATCAGAGGCCATTGTGTTTGATCTTCTAAAAGGCGTTCGCGTGGTCGAACTGACCACAATTGTATTGGGCCCCATGGCGGGCCAGATACTTGCAGACTTCGGAGCCGACGTTGTTAAAATCGAGGCTCCCGACGGCGATTTAGCACGACATGTCGAGCCCCGTTCAGAAGCCGGCGAAAGCTCGATGTTTGTGAATTGCAATCGCAACAAACAGAGCATCGCGATAGACTTGAAGACACAAGAGGGCCGCGAGGTTTTGAAGCGCCTGATATCGCAGGCCGATGTCTTCCTGCATAACATGCGTATGAAGGCGGTGCGCAAACTAGGGTTCGATGCCGCGACTCTGCGCGCCATAAACCCCGGCCTCGTTTATTGTTCCGCCATCGGCTTTGGCAGCGATGGCCCCTATGCTGATCGTCCAGCCTATGATGACGTTATTCAGGCAGCATCAGGTATTGCGCACTTGCCGACATACACAGGTGCCGAGCCCGCATATGTGCCGGGCGTGATCGCGGATAAGGTGGCAGCGCTCTACGCGGCCAATGCGATTTCCTCAGCATTATACAACAAAGCCCAAACGGGACAGGGCGTCGAAATCGAGGTCCCAATGTTCGAGGTTATGACCTCTTTCGTGATGACCGAGCATCTTGCTGCGGCATCTTTCGAACAGGACGCTAAACCAGGATATCGCCGGCTGCTCAACCGCCATCGCCGGCCTTTCAAAAGCTCTGATGGTTGGGTCGCGGTTCTTCCTTATACCGAAGCTCACTGGCGCAGCACGCTTGAGGAGATCGGGCGCGCTGACGTGATTGATCAGGAGTGGTTTGAAAGCGCTTCAACTCGATCGAACCATGTAGCGGAGATGTATGAAATCCTCGCTCAAGTAATGCCCAAGCGTAGTACCGACGACTGGATCAACACCTTTGAGCGGCTGGATGTGCCGCATTCGCGGGTTAGTTCTTTGGGGGACCTGCTGAATGATCCACACCTCCAGGCTGTCGATTTCTTTGGTGTTACAGATGATACAACTGGCCGAGCGCGGTCGGTGCCCCAGCCGGTAAAGGTCAATGGAGCTCACACCACCGTAGACAGAGGTGCGCCGCTGCTTAGTGAGAATTCGATCAGTCTGCTTCAGGAACTCGGTTACGAACCTACCAAAGTTCACGACATGATAGAGCGCGGCGTCGTGCAGGCCCCCCCACCAAAGGAGGGGGAATAGGATGGCAGGTCTGTGGCTAGAAGAATTTAGGCCTGGCATGGTGATCTCGCATGCGATCACGCGCACGGTCACCGAAGCTGACAATATTGCTTTTTCAACCCAGACGATGAACCCCCAGCCGCTGCACATTGATCGGAACTTCGCCGCTCAAACAGAATGGGGTAAGCCGCTGGTTAACTCGCTTCTGACGTTGGGGATCATGATCGGTATTTCGGTTCATGAAACCACACTGGGCACTACTGTCGGCAATCTGGGAATGACTGATGTGATATTTCCGGCGCCGGTCTTTCATGGCGACAGCCTGCGGGTGGAGACTGAAGTAATCTCAGCACGGGCTTCAAAGTCGCGCGCCGGTCAGGGTATCGTGGAGCTCATCCATCGCGCCTACAAACAGGACGGAACTTTGGTTGCTTCCTGCCGTCGTTCTGCGCTTATGCGCGCACGTCTAGCGCAGGAGGCAAACTGATGCGATCGTGGCTTTTCGTCCCGGGCAACCGCCCCGACATGATGGCAAAGGCAGTGCGCGTGGGCGCCGATGCCATAATCCTAGATCTCGAAGATTCCGTTGCGCCTCAAAAAAAGGAAGAGGCACGCGAGGCAGTGGCAAACGCCCTCTCTACGCTTGATCGGAGCGCGCAGTTATGGGTGCGGGTAAACCCCATATCCAGCGCCTATTGCACACAAGATGTCGCGACAGCGATCAATGGACGCGCCGATGGGCTAGTCCTGCCAAAATCCGAAAACGGCGGCACGGTCCGCGACCTAATCGAGATGGCCGGCAACGCTTGCCCGCCAATCCTGGCTATCGCTACGGAAACCGCCGGCTCTTTGTTCGGCCTTGGCCAGTATGCCGGGCTGGAGACACACCTCCACGGCTTGGCCTGGGGGGCAGAAGATTTATCGGCAGACTTGGGAAGCACAGCGTCACGCGACGAGGCTGGAGCCTTGACTGGCCCGTTCGCGCTGGCCCGCAATCTAATGTTGGCCGGTGCGATGCACGCAAAGTGCCAGCCCATCGACACGGTTTGGACCGACATCCGGGATCTCGCCGGGCTGGAGGAGGAATGCAACGCCGCCCGGCGCGACGGGTTCACCGGCAAGATGGCAATCCACCCCGCGCAAGTGCCGATCATCAATCAGGCGTTCCTACCAACGGCTTCTGAAATTGCGCTGGCCCAACGGATCACGAAGGTGCTGGCGAGCAACCCTAATGTGGGTGCGGTCAGCATCGACGGACAAATGATTGATATGCCGCATCTCAAGCGTGCAAAGCGGGTTCTGGACCTCGTGGCAAAATACGGAGAAGATCAATGACGCCTACACCCATTCGCCTAGGCCGTGGCTTTTACTGGCAAGAACTGACAGTAGGCGATCGGTACTCAACATACGGCCGCACTATCACCTCGGCGGATATCAGCACCTTCGTCGGTCTGGCCGGTATGGTTGAAGTGCTTTTCACCAATGCGGAATACCGTAAAACCGAAAGCACCTTGAAGGGCGAACCGTCACCCGGTGCGTTAGTGCTTTCGGTAGCAGAGGCGCTGGCCCTCAATGCCACAGCTCAAGAAACGGGTTTAGCTTTCCTTGGGCTTTCCACACTAGACATTAAAGGGCCTGTCCAAGCTGGCGATACGATTGATGTCGAAATGGAAGTGCTCAGTGTACGCCAAGAAAGCAAAGGCGACCGTGGTCTAGTGCGAACACGCAATACGGTTCGCAATCAAGAAGGTAAAACTGTCATGGTGTACGAGCCGTTGCGCTTAATGATGGGAAGGCCCCAATAGGCGGGAATATAGTGCGCCTGTAAATATGTAAGAACTCTCGGGACACTATCCTGCGGTGATGAACAGGCGAACAGGACGGCCATTGGTATTGACCTGCCCCCGCTGGTCCCTTGTTCAAAAGGCTGAGGGCGTTCTGGAGAGAATACTGATACCTAAGTCGTCTGTTCATGCTCAAGTTATAACAACGTTGGCCACGCTTATGAGCCACTCCAGTCAAGCTTAGCTGCAAACGCTGCGCAATTGATTCCTAGGATGAGCCCTTCAGGAGGGGGGCTTAGACATTGCTTGAGATGTGCGTCAAAGGCAACTCTAGGCCGTTTGCGTTTGTGGCTTCCGCACGGGGTTCGGTGAGCTCAACGCCCCTGAGTTTACACCTGCCGTTCAATGCCGTGCAGGAACGTCTTACTTGTGCAACCGCCAATCTTTAAAGCATCGCTGTAAGTTGCTGGCCCGGCCCGGACGTTTTTCCGAACAGCTTCACAGGGTGATCGATACTGGCGGCGAGCAATGCCATCCGATACATCTCATTCGGCGGTTTCGGCCCAATAATGCAATTGACTGTATAATCGGGTAACAGGCCTTGGCGCAACCCGGACGGGAGGACGAACGCTGGTCTTATTCTGAAGCTAGCGGATTCACCTTAGATACAAGGTGAGATGCCCTATGAAATCACTATATAAGAATTTAGCCTAAACATTGCTGTTTTTATAACGCCGAAGTCATCAAGGCGAGCGCGGAAAGTGTGCCGATCGCTTCGGTATGATTGACCGCTGTGAATCGAATATGATTTGCGGACAAGCGCTCAATCTGCGGAAGAAGCGCGGCAGCGTCGGCATAAAGCTGGCGCATCATTCGGACTTCTACCGTCAATGGTGGCGTGCAGGGTTGTGATATATTAGTGCCTTCAGCAGTCTGTACCGCTTTGGTGACCGCTTCTTGAATACGCCTCCGCGACACGGCGGGAGAAAGGCTCTTACTGGCGTGTGCGCCGAGTGCCGTCTTCGTCGTGATTTGAATGGCATGGGGAAATTGATGCGCGATCTCTTTGCACAGGTGGTCGTCGCCACTTGCCGCAAGCAGCGGGACACCAATCTCGGCGGCGTAACCGGCAAAGAGGGTTGGCTCGCCGACAATCTCTCCGTTCATGCGGATTTCGGCAAAGGCCAGCCCAGAGATCGTATGGGCAAGCACGCCAAACTCTCCTGCCGCGCCGTGATATCCGATGAGCACGACGCCGCTGTAGGCTTCTGTAAGCCCCTGGATCATCGAAAGCGGTCGAGGTTTGCCTGAAACCAACTCGGCCCGATAATCAAGCTCCTCGGCGATCATATTGCGCATTGGCCCGTGCGAGTCCGCCACAGTGACCGATGTCGCACCGCCGTCAAAAGCACCTGCAATTGCAGCGTTTGCCTCTTTTGTCATCAGCCGCCGCGCTACTTCGTATTCGGGGTTGCCGCGCTGGCCTTGCAGTTGTTCGCTCACGCCTGCGATCCCTTCGATATCGACCGAGATGAAGATTTTCATGCTTTTTCTCCCATGGGGGTGTTGTTTTCTTCGATGGGGGTGGTGGCCTGCCATATCTTGCGAACCGCAGCGCGTCTGCTGCCGCGCAAACGATAGAGCCGCACTTCGAGCGCCGTCGTCCAATCCTCACCGCCGACCCGGACCAACTGCCCCTGATCAAGCGCATCCCGCGCGCAGCTTTCGGGGAGCAGAGCAAGGGCACCGTGGGATAAGGCCATACGCTTGAGCACTTCGGAGGTGGGGCTTTGGCCCAACCGTTCAAGCGTGGGGCCGGTTTTCAGGTGGCGTTTCAGAAGCAACGCTTCGATATCAGCGAAATATCCATCGCTTGAGTAGCCCATATAGGGCAGGGGCGGATGCTCGGGGCCAGCTTTGCTCGGATCAAAGAGCGGCGCCCCCGCGGCATCGACCGGGGACGTCATAATCAGCAGGTCATGCGCCAAGACACGGGAGTCGAAGCGCGATTGTTCAAACAGTAGCGCCGCATCGGCATGGGCGTATTGCATCACGAAATCCACCATGCCGTCGGCGAGTTGCTGCACCATATCGTGGAAGTTCTGCGTAGAAATATGGGTGGTCAAATGCCCCGTCTGCGGCTCAAGGCTTTTGAGCCATTCGGGTATGAAATTAAGGTTCAGCGTGGTTGCCGCCGCGATGCGCAGGTCGGGGCGAGAATGATGAACCTGCTGCAAGAACTCAGCGCGGTCCGTATGGAGGGAGGATAGGACCAGTTCCGCTGTCTCGCGGAAGGCTCGGCCTTGTTCCGTCAGGGTGATCGGATAGGTGCGGCGGTCAAACAGCGGGACGCCAAGCCATGTTTCAAGCGCCCGTATCCGACGGCTGAAGGCAGGTTGCGTGACGTTGCGCTCGTCAGACGCTCTGGAGAAGTTCCGGGCCCGAGCTAGAACCAGATAGTCCTCGATCCATTTGATATCCATATCATTACCTCTCCACGAATGCTGCCTTCCCGCAAGGGTAGAACTATGCCTAATATGCATAGTCAATGCCGTTTTGGCGTTGGTCTCTGCTCGGTTCGGCGGTTTCTATCGCGTCAATGCACAAGCGCCGTGGGAGAACATGTCTTATGCAATCGAACCGACTGCTCGAAATCGCGGACCTTGATGTCCGTTTTGGCAAGCCCGGTTCAGAGATGCGGGCTGTCAAAAACCTGAGCCTGCACGTCAATAAAGGCGAGACTGTCGCGATTGTCGGAGAATCCGGCTCTGGGAAATCAGTCAGCGCTCTGTCGGTTATGCGATTGGTCGAATTTGGCGGAGGGCGGATTGTGGGCGGAAATATTTCCTTTCGCAAACGCGACGACAGCGTGATTGATATCGGCAGTCTTGATACGGAGAACGCGCGTTTGATGCGCGGCGATGATATCGCGATGATTTTCCAAGAGCCCATGACCTCGCTCAACCCCGTCTTTACCATTGGGGATCAGATCGTCGAAGCTGTGGTAACCCACCAAAATAAAAGCCGAAGCGAGGCCCGTGCCATCGCGCTTGAGACCCTTAACAAGGTGCGCATTCCGGATGCCGCGCAGGTAATGAAGCGCCATCCGCATCAGCTTTCGGGCGGGATGCGTCAACGTGTGATGATTGCCATGGCCCTGTCCTGCCGCCCGCAATTGCTGATCGCGGATGAGCCCACCACCGCGCTGGACGTTACTATACAGGCGCAAATCTTGCGGCTGATCCGTGAATTGCAGGACGAAGAGAACATGTCAGTTCTTTTCATCACCCATGACATGGGCGTGGTGGCCGAGATCGCTGATCGCGTTATCGTCATGTATCGGGGCGAAAAGGTAGAAGAGGGCGACGTCGAGACCATCTTCAACGCCCCGCAGCACCCATATACCCAAGCCTTGCTCAAAGCCGTGCCGCGGCTGGGGTCGATGCGCGGCACCGATACACCGCAGCCCTTTGCTATTCCGGGTCAAGACGCGACAGATATCGCGCCAACGCCGACCGCCGCGATTGACTATAGCGCCCCGCCGCTATTGTCGGTGCGTGGGCTGACGACCCGTTTCGATATTGGTGAAGGCCTGTTTGGCCGGGTCAAAAAACGGGTCCATGCGGTGGAACAGCTTGATCTGGATATTTGGCCGGGCGAAACGCTGGGTCTGGTCGGTGAATCCGGTTGTGGGAAATCGACCACCGGTCGGTCGATCTTGCAACTGGTCGAGGCGTCGTCGACCCGGCTGACCTTTGCCGGCGAAGACCTTACGCAGCTTTCGACCTCTGAATTGCAAAGATTGCGCCGGGAGGTGCAGTTTATCTTTCAGGATCCCTACGCCTCGCTTAACCCGAGACTGACGGTGGGCTACTCCATCGCGGAGCCAATGTTGCTGCATGGTCTTGAGACCAAGCAAAACGCCTTTGATAAGGCGGTGTGGCTGCTTGAAGAGGTGGGGCTAAGCGCAGATCATGCCAGCCGCTATCCGCATGCTTTCTCGGGCGGACAGCGCCAGCGTATCGCCATTGCCCGCGCTTTGGGCACTGATCCTAAACTCATTATCGCGGATGAAGCGGTTTCGGCGCTTGATGTTTCGGTACAGGCGCAGGTGATCAACCTGATGATGGATCTGCAGAAACGCTTTGGTCTGGCCTATCTTTTCATCAGCCATGACATGGCGGTGGTCGAACGCATTAGCCAGCGTGTCGCTGTGATGTACCTGGGGCAAATCGTCGAAAGTGGACCCCGGCGTGAGGTTTTTGAGAACCCTCAGCACGCCTATACGCAGCGGCTCATGGCCGCAGCGCCCGTGCCGGACCCTTCGATCCGTCAGCGCAGCCGACCGCTTATTACCGGCGAAGTGCCCAGTCCGGTGCGGCCTATCGGCCAACCCCCTGCCATTCACCAGATGATCGAGGTGGCCCCCGGTCATCTGGTCGCCCGCGATCCTGCGGACGACACAGAAGCCGCCTGATTCATAAAAATTGACCGACTTGTCCACAACGAGAGGATTTCCGACATGACATCTTTTTTCAAACGCACCGCGCTGAGTGCCATGCTGCTGGCCAGTTCCGCGCTTGGCACGTCGCTGGCGTCGGCGGACCTGAATATCGCGATGGACCAGATTTTCCAGCGCATGGACCCGCATAACTCCAACTATAACGTCGACTATTCAGTCGCCAGTGGCGTGTTGGAGCGCCTGATAACCTTTGACAAGAATATGAAACTGGTCCCGCAGCTTGCCACCGAATGGGAAGGCAGCGCAGACGCGAAAACCTTTACCTTCAAGCTGCGCGAAGGGGTGAAATTTCATGATGGCACGCCGTTCAACGCAGCCGCCGTCAAGGCCAACTTTGACCGGCTCGCAGATCAGTCGCAGAACCTCGCCAAGAACAGCCTTTTCAAAGTGGTCGACACCGTCGAGACGCCCGATGACTACACTGTTGTGCTGAACCTTAAAGAGCCTTTCGGCGCGATGATCAACACAGTCGCCCACCCGTCGGTCGTGATCCACAGCCCCAAAGCTCTCGAAGAACTGGGCAAAGACGTGGATCGCAATCCGGTCGGCACCGGCCCCTTTGTCTTTAAGGAATGGGTTCCCGGCGAGCGGGTGGTCGTGGAAAAAAACGACGAGTATTGGGACAGCGATTGGCCCAAAGTGGACAAAGTCACGTTCTACCCGGTCACTGAAAGCGCTACGCGCGTTTCCATGATGCTTTCTGATGAGATTCAGTTCATCCATGTGCTACCTGCCGAACTGGCCAAGCGTGTGAACAATGCCGATAGCCATGAGGTTCTCGAAGTGCCGGGCATCACAGTCTGGACAGCCTCGATGAACACCAAAAAAGAGCACTTCCAAGACGTGCGCGTGCGCAAGGCCTTTAACCTTGCTATTGACCAGCAAGCTTTTGTCGATGTGGTCTACTCGGGCCATGGCATCGTGCCTGACAGCCCCATCGCGCCCGACACCCGGTTTTATGAGGCCCAGACACCGCTCGAAACCGATCTCAACAAGGCGCGCGCCCTGATGAAAGAAGCCGGCTATGAAGACGGTTTCGAGATCGAAATCTGGGGCATTAACAACTCCACCGGCGTGCGGATGCTTCAGTTCCTTCAGCAGCAGTTGTCGCAGATCAACGTCAAGGTGAAGATCGTGCCGATGGAAGGCGCTACTCGGTCAGAGAAGGTCTTTTCTTCCATGGATCCCGAGACCGCGACCTTTGATATGCTGATGGGCGGCTGGTCCCCTTCGACCGGGGATGCGGATTGGCATCTCCGTCCGGTCTATGCGACCGAAGGGTGGATTCCCAAAATCTATAACATGGCGTTCTATTCGAATGAGACTGTCGACAAAGCCATTCAGGACGCGCTGAATACGGGCGATGCTGAAGCGCGTGGAGACGCCTATGCCATAGCACAAAAGCAGATCTGGGAAGATTCCCCCGTCGTTTGGCTGGCCATTGAGAACAAGATGGCAGGGCGCAAGAAAGGTTTGACCGGCGTCTTCCAGATGCCTGATGGCACGATGCAATATGCCAAAGCCGCCTACGAATAAGAACTGATGCCCGAAACCGGCCCGGCGCTGCATGCGCCGGGCCAGAACTACGAGTCCGTCACATGCTAAACTACTTTCTCCGCAGGCTCGCCGCGATGGTGCCGGTGCTCTTCCTGATCTCGATCTTCGTTTTCCTTTTCGTACATGCGTTACCCGGTGATCCGGCGCGTTTGCTAGCCGGTGAAACGGCAACGCAGGCTGAGGTGGAATCTATCCGCCGGGCGCTGAACCTCGATGCACCGCTCTGGACGCAATACGTTAACTTCATCGGCAACCTTGTCACACTGGACCTTGGCACGTCGCTCCGCACCGGTGAGCCGGTCTCGCAGATGATCGGACGCGCTTTTATGCCAACTTTCTGGCTATCGGTTTCCGCGCTGACATGGTCGGTGCTCTTTGGCCTGATCGCCGGGGTGATCTCGGCGGTGCGCCGGGGCAGCGCGGGTGACCATGTGGGGATGTTCGCCGCTGTGTCGGGCATTTCCATGCCGAACTTCTGGCTCGGTCTGCTGTTGATGCAGCTGTTCTCGGTCAATCTGGGATGGCTGGGGACCAGCGGTTTTGATGAGCCATCCGATCTCATTCTGCCGTCGCTGACTTTGGGGGCAGGTGTGGCAGCCGTCATGGCCCGCTTTACCCGCTCTGCCGTGATTGACGTCGCACGGGAGGACTTCATTCGAACCGCCCGCGCCAAGGGGCTGAAAGAGCGTATCGTCGTGTGGAAGCATGCCTTGCGCAATGCTTTGATCCCCGTTGTGACCATGGCCGGCTTGCAGTTCGGCTTTTTGCTTGGCGGCTCCATCGTGGTTGAAAAAGTGTTCCGCTGGCCGGGGCTCGGCTCGCTGCTGCTGGATGCAATCAACTTTCGTGACTACGCGGTCGTGCAATCCGAGATCATGCTGTTTTCGCTGCAATTCCTCTTAATCAATCTGGCGGTGGACATGCTGTACGGCTTCATCAACCCCGCTATTCGCTACAAATAGGAGCGCGCCATGACTGATGTCGCAGACCCGATGAGCGGCGCGCCGGCCCGTGCAGAAAAGACCGCGCGCTCACCACTCGTTGAATTCCGTCGCCGTTTCTCAACCCGCTATGGCGCGATGATCGCCGGGGCTTTCCTGCTGCTAATGCTGCTCGGCGGTGTGCTGGCGCCGTGGATTTTGCCCTTTGGGCCAGACCAGTTTGACTATAAGAATACGCTTGAAGGCCCGTCGCTGCTGCATTGGGCTGGAACTGATGAATTCGGACGCGATATCTTTGCGCGGATTTTAAATGGTGCGAAACTGTCGATGTACATCGGCTTTGTCTCGGTGACCATCGGGGCGGTGATCGGCATCGTCGCCGGTCTTTTCGCGGGTTACTACGGCGGGTGGCTCGATTCTGTGGTTATGAGGATCTCCGATGTTCTATTCGCTTTCCCCGGTATCCTGCTGGCGATTGGAATCGTGGCCATTCTGGGTGCGGGGCTGACCAATGTCATCATCGCCGTGGCGGTGTTTAGTGTGCCTGCTTTCGCGCGGATCGTGCGCTCAGGCACCCTGAGCTTAAAGGAATCGACCTATGTCGAAGCGGCGCGTGCTGCGGGTGCATCGAACTGGATCATCATGTTCAGACATATTCTGCCGGGCGTGCTCGGCGCGGTCATCGTCTATTTTACTATGCGGATTGGCACATCTATCCTGACCGCCACCAGCCTGTCTTTCATCGGCCTGGGTGTGGAGCCTTCGATTGCCGAGTGGGGTGCCATGCTCGCAACCGGGCGGGAATATATGCTTGCTGGTGAATGGCATCTGACCTTCTTCCCGGGGCTGGCGATCTTCCTCACTGTCCTGTGTTTTAACATCCTTGGGGATGGCCTGCGCGATGCGTTGGACCCCAAACTTGATGACAGCTAAGCGGAGAAGATCATGCGACATTCATTTGATTGCGCGACGTGGTGGACTCTGCCCACGGGCACGGACAACACGATCTGCGACGTTCCCGGCGTTCAAGTTGGAAATACCGATGTGCGGGGGGAGGGCCGATGTACCGGCGTGACTGCGGTCTTGCCGCATGGGGGGGATATGTTCCGGCAACCTGTTACGGCGGGGCTATCGGTTATCAATGGTTTTGGCAAAAGCGTTGGTCTGATACAACTGGCTGAACTGGGGGAGATCGAAACGCCGATCCTGTTGACCAATACTTTTGGCGTCGGCCCCTGTAGCACAGCACTCATCCGGCGGGCCGTCGCATCAAATCCCGAAATTGGGCGCAGCTTATGCACGGTTAACCCGCTGTCGTTGGAGTGCAACGATGGCAAGGTTAACGACATTCAGGCGCTGGCCATAGGTGAGGCGCAGGCAGAGGCCGCACTGAACGCCTGTGGAACCCGCTTTGCGCAGGGCACTGTAGGCGCGGGCAGCGGGATGAAGACGTTTGGCTACGCCGGCGGGCTGGGCTCGGCATCGCGGCAAGTAAGGCTTGCAAGCGGCGCCGGGTTCTCCCTTGGCGCGCTGGTCCTGTCAAACTTCGGCCAACAATCTGCGCTGCGGGTTTTAGGGCGTCAGTTGCCGTCCCCGGCCGAGCAGTGCAATGACGATCCCGACCGTGGGTCAATCATCATTATTCTTGCAACTGACGCACCGATGGAGTCGCGACAATTGACGCGGGTGGCGCGTCGAAGTTCCGCAGCGCTTGGCCGTTTGGGCAGCCACATTGGCCATCAGAGCGGCGACATTGCTCTCGCATTCACAACCGCCAACAGCGTTAGCCGCGACAGTGCTGATATCCATGAAGCCAAACGATTGGATGAGCGCTGTATGGACGCGTTTTTCGTCGCCACGGTGGAAGCTGTCGAGGAGGCTATTTTGAGTGCGCTATGGCATGGGGTGCCTCAACAAGGCTATGACGGTACGACGCTACCTTCTTTCCGGGATCATGCATGTCTGAGCTGTGGTTTTTGATAGAGAGCTCTATGAGCGAGTAGTTTCACCGCTTCGCATCGGCTGCGAACGGCATAACACGTTTGAAACCATGTGATTATCTGCACGTCAAGAACTTTGCAATTTCTTAATCGGTGAAAAAATTTTCTACAGATTGGGCGGGGAGCGGACCTTCGCTGCGCCTCGGCCGAACAGCGGTAATGCGCAGCATCGTGATGCTATTGGTCTGCACGAAAGGACGTCTGCGGCGGTAAGTATCGGTCGCTCCGTGTCTTCCCGCACCAAAACTTGAAGCCTATTCATCTCCGATATCTCGGTAGTCCTGAAGCGGCACAGGTTTCACCGGTAGATGGGCATTGAAATACCCCGAAGCCTCAATCGACGTCTCGTGGATGGCGGCGATGCGCGCCGCTACAGTTTCTTCGCAATAGCGCCCCTGACAGGGGCCCATGCCGCTGCGGCATTCCAGTTTCACGGCGCTTGCCGATTGCATAAAAGGGTTGTTTTGCAGCGCATCCTCGATTGTCCCGTTGCGGATTTCTTCGCATCGGCAGATCACCGTCTCCTCTTGCCGAGACAATTCGGCCAATGCGGCGCGACGCGGTTCGAACATCGTATGCATCACGCCGGCAAATCGCGCAGCACCGGCGAGACGTCGTCTGGCCCGCGCAAGCGTGGCAGGCTGGATCGCCGCGCCGAGCGAAGCTGCAATGGTTAGCCCCGCCATATGCCCCTCGGCCCAGGCGCGTTCTGCACCGGCCACGCCCGTCGGCTCACCAGCAACGAAAACATCCGGTGCAGAGCTTTGAAAGCCCGCATCATGCGAGACGGTCCAGCCGCCCCCTGCCGAATTCCAGCTGAGATCGCAGCCGACTTGCCGGGCCAGTTCTGTTGACGGCGTAAACCCATAACCGAGGGCCAGGACATCGGCCTCAACCCGGTGATCTGCGCCGGTTTTCTTCCAATCCGAATCGACTTGGGAAAGGCGCAACTCCAACGTATTATCCGTGCGCACTACTTCGCTTACCACCGTCCGGCGCGAGATCGGAACGCGATGGCGCAGAATTTTTGCCAATGCACGCATTCCCTCGGCGAAGATGGACACATGGCCTGGAATGGCCGGCAGGCTTTGTGCCATCTCGACCAATCCCGGCAGATCGCGCGCAAATGCGATCTCGGAAATCTCGGCCCCCGCATCCAGCAGCTGAGCGGCAAGAATGAGCTGGATTGGATGCGATCCCGCGACAACGACCCGCTGTCCCGCCAAAAGCTTCTGGCTTTTCAGAAGTGACTGCACCGCGCCGGCGGTCATCACTCCGGGCAGGGTCCAGCCGGGAAAGGCGACCGGCATGTCATAGGCGCCGGTGGCCAACAAGAGACGCCGCGACGTGAGCTTGCGCCCCCCCGTGGGGGTGCTGACGGCCAGCTCCAGAGCGGTTGACGCCAACCCGTCCCGGTCGCGCAACACGCCAAAAGCGGTCGATCGGAAATGGGTCTCGATCCCCGGATGGTCTTCGAAACGCTCAATCAGCTCGCGCGCCCAAGGGTACGGACGGTAGCTGCCGTGCCGCTCGCCCAAAGCCTCCGGGGGGCGACGGAAAATCTGCCCCCCGGCTCGCGCCTGTTCATCAACGACGGCCACCGAAAACCCAGCTTCTGCCACGGCAAGAGCCGCGGCCATTCCGGCGGGTCCCGCACCCACAATTGCCAAATCCTGTGTCATTTGACCTCCTGCCGTCTCACCTGCATGCCCTCACGCACGTCGGTCAGGCACGCGCGTACAAGCTCCCGATCATCGACCCGTACGGCACAGTCGAAACAGGTGCCCATGTTGCAAAATGGCAGTCGGGGTTCGCCCGTCCGCGTCAGACTGAAGGCGGCAACGCCCGCGGCCAACAGGGCCGAAGCCAGTGTCTCCCCCTCAAAAGCCGTGATGGTTTCGCCTTCGAAGGTAATCCGCAAGTCACCGCCGCGTTTCGTTGCCAGTCGCCGTGCCTTGACCATGTCTTATTGCCTCCCGTAGCGTGCCGGATCGAACGCCTGCAAATCCGTTTCCGGCAGTCGACACTCGATCAGAGCAGCCAGCGCCTGGGCGAAGCTTGGCCCAAGGGTAAAAGCTGATCCCCCGGTTGCTACGAAGGCCCCGGGTTGCCCCGGGACGGGCCCGACCAGCGGCAATTGATCCGGTGTCACCGTCGTGGTGCCGACCCAGCTGCGGATCGCCGGGATTCGCGACAGATCGGGCAGCACCCGGATCGCCATATCGGCATTGCCGGACAGGGACGTCGTCAACAGCTCTGGCTTGGCGTCGAAGTTCGGTTCGCCGTCCCGGTGACGGATCAGCCGTGCCGGCCAGCCGCCACCGATCAGAATATTGCCGTCCAGCGCCTGTTTCAGCGACAACCGCCCGCCGGCATGTTGCACGAGATGCGGGATCAGTTTCGGCACGCGCTGCGTGACCGTCATCATCAGCGCCAGCGGGATTGTCGGCAGATGCGCTCCCATCATCTGTCCCATTCGCGTCGTCCAAACACCCGCCGCGATCACCACACTCTCGGCAATGGCCCTCTGTGCGCTTTCCGCCGTTGCCACGGACACATGCCAGCGCCCTCCCTGACGGACGAGCCCTGTCACCTCGGTCCGGGTCTTGATCTCTGCCCCGGCCTGTAAAGCGGCGCGGGCCAAGGCGGGACCAGCGGTGCGCGCATCGGCCTTGCCCTCGGTCGGGCAAAGGGCCGCCGCCACCACGCGGTCCGACAGATAGGGGGCAATCCGGTCGATTTCCGCCCGGTCGATCATCCGGTTGTCGAGCCCCCAGCTACGCTCGATCTCGGTTTTTCGCTCCAGCAATTCCACTTGCTGGGCATTTTCTGCAATCATCAGCCCGCCGGTCTGCTTGACCTCTATGTCCTGTCCGCAGAGGCCCGGCAGGTCGGACCAGAGCTGGGCCGCCTGCAGGTGCAAAGGCATCGCTTCCGCGGCTTTGCGTGCCGCTTCGACCCCGCGTTCGATCATCCGGTATTCGAGTTGGAAATGAAGGCTTCCGGCATTGCTGCCGGAAGCGTGTTGATTGATCTGGTCGCGTTCAACCAGGAGGACCCGTCCACCGTCCCGGGCAATCATCCAGGCGGTGGCGCAGCCGAGCAGGCCGCCGCCGATGACAATTGTATCGTAACCACGGGTCATGGGCGATCAGGCCAGAGCTTGGGTTTTAATTCCCAGCTTGTGCAGCGTCGCTTCGATCCGCGCCACCTCGCTGGTGGAAAGCTCCATCAGCGGATCACGCACGAAGCCGGCCGGAACGCCGCGCAGACGCAGGGCGGTTTTCATGATCGCCTGTTGATTGCCGAACTGGACGCCGTAATCGGGCCGGAACCATTCCGTCATAATCACCCTGTCTCTTTCGCCCAACTCGATCGCACGGGTCCGGTCACCAGCGGTAATCGCGCGCCAGAAGTCCGGATGATCCGCCCCCAAGACACCGCCCGATCCCATCAGACCGTCACCATGCCCGAGAAGCGCCAGATCGGCCCCCAGTTCACTGGTCGGCAGGCCGAAGTAGCGCACCCGGTCCTCCAAGCGATACATGCCGGTCAGGAAGCCTGCAAAATTGCCGGTCGAGTTCTTGATCGCCACAACATTGTTAATATCCGCCAACTCGTCCAGCAGATCCGTGTCCATGTCGACAATACACCCGCGCGGCCAGTTGTAGACTGTCATCGGAATGTCGGTCGCATCCGACACCGCGCTGTAAAAATTAACGATCTCGCGTCGGTTCGGCACGACATAGGGCGGAGGGGTGATCAGGATACCGTCGAGCCCCGCCTCTTCCGCCGCACGCGCATGGGTGATCGCCTCGGCAGACGTGTAGGAATTGCAGGCACCGATGACCCAGAGCCCATCTTTGCGGTAGCGCGCCCCGGCCTCGAAGAGAGCCGCGCGTTCCTTTGAGCTCATGCTGAACCACTCGCCGCTTGTGCCAGCAAGAATGACACCGTGCATACGTTCAGCACTTAGCCATTCCATCTGCCCGTCGAAGGCATCAAGATCGAGACGTCCCTTGCGGTCAAAGGGGGTGGTGATGGCCGGGATATATCCGGTCCAGTCGACAGAATTACGGTCCATGGGAAATCCTTTCGGTGCCTGCGTTGTCAGGTCGTTATTGAGTCTTGCTGGTGGCCCCGTCTGCTCCTTCGAAGCGACGGCCCCAGCCGGTCATCACTGCGATGAACATCACCACGGTCAGCACCAGCGGGTAAATGGTCATCGGGAACAGCGCAAAAGTGGATTGCGCCGGCGTACCCTCGTACCCCGAGGTCAGCAACGCTCCGATGAACAGATAGGCGCTGAGCACCGGCACGACGGAGGCCAGACCAAGGGCGAAACAATCCATGACATTGGCGCGCCGGTAAGGGTGCAGGCCGACGCGGGCGCCAAGCTCGTCGGCAATCGGGCCGAAAGTCAGCATCGAGGCGGAGTTCACGCCCCCGAAGAGCAGGGTGGTCGCGGAAACGCCAAGACCGATGGCGATTTCGACACCACGCGGGGTCGAGGCCAGTCGGCCGGTTGTCAGCTTGCTGACGACCATTTCCATGATCCCGGCACCACGCAGCACCCCCATGATCCCGAAGACGGAAATCACCAGAGCAACTGTGCCCAGCATCCCGGACACACCGGAATACAGAAAACCAGAAGGCGCCCCGTCTGAAACACCGACAATGTCCCTCACATGCAGGAGACCGGACGCAAGCCCTGTCAGAGAACCAAGAACCAAGCCGACCGTGACGGCGAGAAAAATGTCGCGGGAGATCATCGCAACGATCAGCATGATCGCAACCGGGATCAGCATCAGCAACGGCCAAGGCGAGGCGGTTGCGGAGAATTCGGCAACCCCAGTGTCCTGCGCCGTCGCCATGCCCACCACCAGGAAGAAGACAGCGGAGATCACTGCTGAGAGCAGCGCATAGCGCGCCCGGTGTTTGACCACGCCGCCAACATCGGCCACCGCATCTTTCGAACGGAACCTCTGGCTCGACGAGGAAATAATGGTGGTGTCCGAAATCGGCGCGAGGTTGTCGCCGAGAATGGCCGCCGACAGGATCGCCCCTGCGAGCGGGCCGGGGGCTGCGCCAATGGCGAGACCCGCCGCGTAGAAAATCGGGAAGGCGGTGAACATCGTACCGATTGAGGACCCGGTCGCCATCGAAATCAGGCTGACCGCGACAAACACGAAGACCGTATAATAGCCGGTGTTCAGCCCGACTTCCTGTGCCAGCCAAACAAAGCCGGTGGCCACGCCCGTCGCCTTGATCAGCGCCGAAATCATGCCGACCATGAACAGAATAACGACGATGGCAACCGCGCTTTCGCCACTGATGCCTTTCATGACCTGCGCCCAGTATTCCTTGTAGTTCTTCGCGAAAACTGCGCCGATTAACAGGGACACGAAGCCCCCCATTGCCAATGCAGTCATATCGAAGGCCTTGAATACGACGAAATATACGAAACAGGAGATGAGGAACAGGACGGGCGGCAGAAACGCCATACCCAGTCCCCCTCGGAACTGAAGAGTGGGTTGGTTCATAACGAACCTCCTTGTTGGTTATGTCTTTTTACGCCGGTCTTTGTTTTTGTGCAGCGCCTTCCGGCGAAAGGCGAAAGATGTTGTTCAGGCTTCGTATCCCGGGAGGCACAAGCCGCTTTGCGGATCTGTGATCTGCTGCAATTCGACAAAATTCCCATCGGGGTCCTGACAGTAGCAAACGCGCATTGGGCCGACGTCGATAGGTTCCGATTTGAAGGTGACCCCGGAGGCGCTGAGTCGAGCGTGATCGGCCTTCACGTCGTCACTGTCGAAACAGATATGGGCGATGCCTTTGTTCGACAGCGCGGGCGTGTCGCTGCGCGCCGATAGAGGCTGCGTGTATTCGAAGATTTCCAGATAGGCGTTGCCGGCTTTCAACAGCGCCGAGCGCGCGGTGGACCCGGTCACGCCGGTGATGTTGCCTGCCAGTTCGGACAGGTCGCTTCCTGTTTCCCAGCCGAATGACGAGATAACCTCAAACCCCAGCAAGTCGCTATAGAAGGACAATAAAGCGTCGAGGTCGTCGGTGGTGAGGCTCGGGTGATGGATTCCACGGATCATATCAGGTCCTCCTCAAGCACACGCAGTGGCTTCGATCTCGACCATTAGATCGGGCGAGAACAGACGAGTTGTACCGACCAGCGTGCTGGCCGGGCGATGACCCAGGGCCACGAACGGGCCGATCAGCGATCCCCAATTCTCCAGTGTGGCGTCCATGTCGGTTGTGAAAATGCGGATTCCCTGCACGTTGGCATAGGTCATTCCGGCTCGTTTCAGCACTTCGCCCAGATTGGCGACAGCAAGGGACAATTGCCCAGCCATATCGCCGGGATGCTGAGGAACGCCGGAAGCATTCGTAGCGCATTGGCCAGACAACGTTAGAATACGGCCTGCCTGGGTTACTTCGCGGCCATGGGCAAACCCGAAGGCATCTTGCCAGCTCCAAGGGTTGATTTCGCGGGTTTCCATTAGGTGTCCTCTCTGTGGTTTTGTATGTGGTATGTCTGCCTGTCTGACGCCGGCTTGCCGCACTGTTCGCCCCGATTTTCAGGAACGAGGCGACGGCAATAACCATTACATCCGAGAGAAATGTTGCAATCAATAACGGAATTTCTTGATAGTAGTTGCGCTTTTTGCAACACATTTATAATTACTTTAACATACTAACATAAGCCACCTCTCGACCGACCGGATGAAATGAAAGTCAACGATCACCGAATCCATTTCCTATACGAAGCCTGGCGCAGCGGTTCGATGCGTGCTGCAGCGGATTTCCTGGAGATTGCCCCGTCTTCGGTCAGCCGACAGATCGCCCAGCTCGAAACGGAAATCGGAACCGCTTTGATCGAACATGGCCGTCGCGAGATCAGCCTGACCGACGCGGGCCACGCAGTCATTGACTACTACCGTGCCCGTCAAACTGGCTTGGAACTGTTAGAGGGGCAGCTTCTCGAAATTTCGACGGCGCGAACCGGTCATGTCGAGATCGCCATTGGCGAAGGGTTCCTCGGACCTGCGCTTTACGACACGCTGGATCACTTCATGGACGACTATTCCGGGATCAATCTGACAGTCAGTGTCACAGACACCACGAGCATGATGCGCCTTCTACTTGAGGATGAGGTGCATTTCGGCGTCGGTTTTCATCCCGTCTCGCATCCGCAGATCGTCTCGCGCTATCGCGCAACGGTTCCGTTGATGGCAATCATGAACACGGAGAACAGCTTGGCGCAGCGCCGTAGCATGACAATGCAAGAGCTTTGCGCCGAACCGCTCGCGCTGATGGGGTCGAATTTCCGTATACGCCAGATGATTGACGAGGCAGCGATCAACAACGGCCTCTTGATCTCACCGGTCGTCACGAGCAATTCGATCGCTCTGCTCGCACGCATGGCACTTGCAGACCGCGCGATCACTGTCTTGCCAGCCTTCAGCGTTAGCGCGGAACTTGCCTGCGGACAACTCTCTGCAGTTTCTATTCAGGCGCCTCAACTCCAATCCGTATACGTCCACCTCCTTGCTCGCCGTAATAGGCGCTTCCCCGCGCATCTCAGCGAACTGGCCGACCAAATTCGCAAACGTTTGCTTCCTTCAGCGCTGTCGTCTTCCTACGAATGACTTGCACAGTTAATTCATGGGCAAGGTCACAGACGAAGCGCGTTGAGGTTAAGGTCAGTGCCACAACCTCTGGAAGATCGACGGGTATCGGGCTACCTTAAGGCTTTTGCTGCGGCTGATACGAATGTCGCGTATGGGTTGGGACCGGCCATCTGCCACGCCTTACACGAATGTCGGCTAAGGGCCGGCCGCACTAAGCGCGCCATGCTGCCACTGCGAAGCCTCCAACGGCTTACGCGGTCAGTTTGGGGCTCCTTCCTGCCATTCATTGCTGTTGGAAATGGCACCGGCGTTGAGGTGGCAGGTGAAGGACGGCAATGCGGACTTTCCTGCCGTTCGCTGCCGCTGCTCAGTTTGCGCTGCGATTGCGAGGGCCTTTGGAATGAAAGGCGGAAACCGGACTTTCGCTGCAGCTGACGCCAATGGCGGCTTCGCGCAAGAACTGGCTCGGCGGGCTTAGTGAATGGTGGGACTCTGAACCGCCTGCCTTAACCAAACACTCCAAAACGCGGTGCTTAGCAACGACCATACAGGATCACCTCGCAACTTTTAGTTGCGCCAAGGCAAAGGCGGTCGCATATTTTGACTGATAGCCGAACATCGCCAAGAATTTTTTCGAGTAGAGCATATTAACTTGATCATTAGCAGAGTTTCCGAACTGAAAAACGCAGGAGTGTGGAAGGATTTTTCCGCCCCTGCAGATATTCAACTCAAACCTCGCACCCTAATTTACGGGTTCAATGGGTCTGGAAAAACAACCCTTTCGCGGGTGTTTTCGTCGATTGAGCGGGGACGTCTTGAGGAGCGATTACCCACAGAAACAGCTTTCAAAATAGAAGTGTCTGACGGCACGGCTGTCACGCAAAATCCTATCTCAAACCCCTTCGGGAGTAACTTGCTGGTTTTCAATACAGACTTTGTGTCCAGGAACTTCGAATGGGATGCCAGCAGCACGAAGGGAATTGCCTATCTGAGCGAAAAGAAGGTCGATGCTCGAAAAGAGTTTGACGAGATAGCTCCAAAACTTTCCGCGGCAAAGCAACAGACCAAGGCCAAAGAGAAGGCGAAGACCAAGGCTGATAAGGACCTATCGGACTTCAAAACGCGAGTGGCGCGCAACGTCCGAGAAGTCGCTGCGTCGAGCACTTACACGCAGTCCTACGACGCTCGAAAAATTCAAGGACATTACTCGAAAGCATCCTTCGGCGCGGAGAAGAAGCTGTCCGAAGCTGAGCTCAAGAAAAACCAAGGAATGCTTGCTCAGCGGGAACCCCTGCCAACGCTTTCGTTCTCCCCAAGCCTTCCGGCCGGTCTGATTGACTGGTTCAAGGTTGGTCAAGCCCTGCTGACCGAGAGCGTTTCCGGCATCGCTTCGAAGGAGTTCGAAGCCCACTCGGATGCTCTTCGCTGGGTCGAGAAAGGACTCCACTATCACGACGAACATAGTGTGATCGACTGCTTGCTCTGTGGAAACCCATTCTCTGAAGAGCGCCGAGCACAGCTTCGGGTAATGTTCGACAGATCGTGGGCTGAGGCTCTTCGCGTTCTGGAAGACGCCGTGAAGCACGGGCATGAACACCAGCAAGCTCTTAGGGAGCTCTATCGGTCTGTCCCCAAGGAAGCTGAAGTTACCGCCGAAGAACGGGAAGCAATCGCCCTGAACCGAATGCTTTTCGAAACCGCTATCAAGCAGCTTGGCGCGTGTGTCGGGGAGCTTCTCAAAGGTCTCGAGGTAAAGGCAACAAACCCGACCAAAGAAGTCGAGGCAACCGCAGAGCTGGCCGATTTCGACCTTGAAAGGTGGCTCGCAGAATATGAGAAAATAGAGACCGCCCTGACTTCTGCCGTGAATAGGCACAACGAAGCCTTCACGAGTTTTGCCGCAATGCAAAAGGACGCCTTCACGAAAATCGAAGCACATGTTTTGGCGACCAACCAAGGTGATTGGGACCGCCTTCAAAAGGCTGTGCAGGATGCCGGAACAGAGCTTAAGACAGCGCAAACGGACGAGAAGGGCCTTGCAGACCGCCAGTTAGAACTTCGCAACGACCTACAAGACCACGGTGTTGGCGCGGACAAGATGAATGAGCTCATTTGGGCCTACCTAGGGCACAAAGAACTTCGTCTTGTTGCCGAAGCCGGTGGCTACAGCATCCTTCGGCCGAGCGGAAAACCTGCAACCGAGCTTAGTGAAGGAGAACGGACAGCGGTTTCTTTTTGCTACTTCCTGACGCAACTGGCCGCCGAGGGGCGCAAGGTCGAAGACCTTGTGCTGATCATTGATGACCCTATTTCGAGCCTCGATACCGCCGCTCGAACCTATGCCTACAGCCTGATGACGCGCATGACCAAGAAGTGCGCTCAGGTCATTGTCCTCACGCACAACACGAGCTTCATGAATATGGTGAAACGCGAGTTTCAAAATTTGCACCGCAGGGACGAGAGCAAGTGGGGGAAGGCCTTACTTTCACTTGACTGTCGGGATTCGGGTGTTGGAGACGAACGGGTAACTTCGCTTATCCAAATGCACAAATTGCTGGTGAACTACGACAGCGAATATCACTACCTCTTCCACCTTGTTCGTAGCGCCGTGAAGACTGGGGAAACCGACAAACTATTCTTGCTGCCAAATGCGACGCGTAAGTTGCTGGAGATGTTCGCAACCTTCTGTTCGCCGGGCAGACCTAAATTCGCAGACGCTCTTGGGGAGTACCATGACAAAGTGAAAGACAAGCTTGATGTTCGCGCTCTCGAACGGCTTGTCCAAATCGAGTCGCACGGCACAATTGACGGCCTTGGAACGTTGCCAGACCTCACGCTGGAAGAAGCCATCCGCGCGGCCAAAGCTGGTATCAACTTCATCAAGGAAGTTGGCGGGGATCACTACAAAAAGATGTGTGCAGCTTGTAAGTAATTCAGCCGCCAGAATAACATGATATCCCGCCATGGATTGGAAGAGGCCGTTTGCTGCGCTTGGCTTGAATGTCTGCAGAGGGCCGGAAGCGTCGGTCCTCGCCGCGCGCGACGGCCATGATAATTGACTGATGGCATCGCTAATCACCTATAGCTTCAACGCTGACCAAGACGGTTGTAGATGCGGAAAGTTTTAGTGGCAAAAAATGACCCGCCGTGGTGGCAGGCCAACCGGCGCCAATGATTTCCGACATCAACTAAACCAGTGCTTTAGATGTAGGTCGGTGGCAGATCGCGCCTGGCCGTTTCAATAGGTGAAACGGCGGGCAATTCAGCGCCATTTCGGCTGATTTGTCTTCCACTTTCTAGGTCTATTTCTTCCACTGTGCGTTAAGTGATTGAAATTAATTACTTTGTAAAATGCCGATCCGAGAGGGTCGGCATCTTTCGTTTTTGGCCTGGGAGCGAGGCAAGGTGGTTGACGAAGGCTGCCAGATGTTCCCATAACGTTCTCAAGGATCCGGATCCCCTCGATTAACCCCAGGCAGCCCCTCGCTGTCGAATGCTGGTCGCCAAGATACTGGTGAACCGGCTATGAGAGGACATCAAATGCCCCGCATCAAATTTTCCGATGTCAGATTCCCTAATCCCGATGCTCCGTCAGCGTTTGACATCGAAGCCCGCCTGAAACGTCACCTTATCAATTTTCGGAAGAAGAGAGGCAAACTCGAAGGAGGCAATCATATTTCTGATCGAGATCGGCTCAATATTCGACGGAAGGTAGTCGCCTACAAAGATGCGGTTTCTCGTAGATCAGGCATGGATCATCTGGCCGACAAAGACCGCCAGAAGTTGGAAGTATTCCGCCACGGCGTAGAGCTTATTTCAGTCGAAACCGAACACCGTGCAGACGAAATTGCCTCTGCTATTCATTCTGAGATGCCCTGGATGGCAGCAGCGACAGAAATGATCTGGCAGGACATGCGCGCGTCGGTACGCAGAGGTGATCTGGCGCCGCTTTTGCGACCCCTGCTCCTAGTTGGACCGCCCGGCATTGGAAAAACCTACTGGGCACGCACCTTGGCGCGGCATTTAACGGTGCCGACCGCAGTGGTAGAGGCCACCAGCGAGCCTGCTTCCTTCTCGGTCACTGGGTCTCAACGTGGTTGGGGATCCGCCGGGCCAGGAAAGCCTTTGGAAACCATCATGGCCACCGGGGTGGCAAACCCTGTCATCGTAGTCGATGAGGTTTAGAAAGCAGGTACGGTCGAATCGCTACGGGGGCAGCGGTTCGCTCTATCCGAGGGGCTCCTACCATTTTTGGAGCGCTCTACCGCCGTTCGATGGTCGTGCCCATATTTCCGCGTCTCCTTTGATATGTCCTGGATTACATGGATCATGACCGCAAATAGCGTGCAGGGACTGCCCGCCCCGTTTCTCAGCCGCTGCCCACCCTTAAAGCTCTCACCGCTTTCAATTGAGCATCTGCTTGGATTCGCGGATCAGCTAAGCACCAAGCGAAACCTCCCACCCGGAGCTGTTGATGCAGTGAAGGAGGTTATCGAGGCGATCAGGGCTCCACAATTAATAAGTCTACGCTCAGTTACAAGAATGATGGATTCTGTCGAACTGGCAATCAATCGGCCACCATTGCACTGAGTGAGGAGAGTCGAGCGAAGGTAAAGAGAACTCCTCCGCTACAACACCCTGCATGTTTCTATCTATTTAGAGGAAGTGCGTTATGCCCTTGAACGTTCGCCGTGGATCGCATTCGCGAACCCAAGCTTCACCCTTCAATCCAACTGGAACTGAACCATTTCCATATAAGGCCGGTAAGGCATCGTCGCGCTCCTTTGCAAGAGCTACTAAAGGTATTTTGGCTGACTTTGGGCAACACCAAGATTCCTACTTGTTGGCGGGTGCCCGATCAGCACCTCACCGGAGTCTGAGCGTCGGATCGGGAAGGTTCAAAGGCACTTCAGAATCAACGGGTAGCAGTCCGAAAGATCTTGGACCAATGAAGAACGAACACGATGTCCGGAGCCGAGTTGATGGCGGGCCGCCTGCGCGGCTGAAGCTCCACGCCAAGCACTCGGTTCTGCGAAAGATATCAACTTCCCTACGGGTCCGAATTGATCCAAGCATGGATGAATTTGGACCGTACATTGTCATCGACGATGTGACATCAGCAGAAATTCTGATCATTGCGCAGATATTTGAGGATTAAGTATGAACTTTGCTGGCGTGAAAGGGCGAAGAGCGGAAGTTCGCCGCAAGCGCGATCCGGCCCTGCCTGAACATTGAAAGCTGACATTCAGGCGATCCTGAAACTGGGTTTCACTCTGCATTGCCGTATGGCTGCAAGGAGCCCAAATTGTCCGCGTGAGGGGCAGACTTTTTCGCAGGTGCGGCATCAGCAGGACCAGCAAGAACGGCCCGGAGCTGACGTTCGTTGCCAGCGCAGCCAACGACCAGTGCTCAGCCTTCTCTTTCTATTCAATCATTCGGTATTTGACAGTTTCATCTGTGACTACGCTTGTCGATGTAAGGCTCTGCTCCGCTCACACGACTGAGATTTGGAAGAAGCTCAAATTTCCATGCGACTGAAAGGAAATGGCTTCTGTGTCGCCGAAGGGGTTTTGCGCATACCGAAGTGCGTTTGCGCTAAGCGGAGCGATTTCCGCACCAACGAAATAGATTTATTAAGCCGACCAGATTGCGACCACGTTGATCAAGCGGGGTATTCGGCATCCGCGAACGAGTGAAGTTACAGACTGAACAAGTGCCTTCGAGGATGGCCTGAAACGTCCAACCGTCATGATACCTGCACCCGAGATGCTTGCAGCCGAGCGAGATTGACAGGTTCGCGAAAACTGGTAACGATTCCAGATGTCGTCTGCTCTGAGGATCGCTATCGGGACGTTCGGGCGGGTCGCTCTCCTTGATATGGACCGGCCCCTTGTCAAGCATGCCCATGCACAATGCCACGTGCTGCTGAAGGTCGAGGGTGCCGATACCGAGTTTGACGTGGGTGGTCGGCGCGTGGCGCTGACCGACGAAAGCGCCGTGCTCATCAACGCTTGGGAACACCACAGCTACGTGCACCGCGCGGGCCAACCGCCGACGATCATCCTCGCGCTTTACATTGAGCCGATCTGGCTGAGCGCGTTTCGCGGCAATTGGCAAGCGAGCGCGGGACCGGGTTTTTTCCCGCATCCGGGCGGTGCCATCACCCCGCAGATTCGCCGCCAGGTCGGCGAGACCGCCGAGGCGATGGTGCAGGCTCCGGGCGACGCCGCAACACATGAGCGGCTGATCGGGCGGCTGATGGTCTCGATCATCGAGCGGCTGGCGCTTTGGCGCGAGGCGCAGCCGTCGCTCCGGGCACGGGCCACAGCAATGCGCGCGCCCGACCGGCGGATCGCGCGGGCCCAGGCATTGATGTGCGCGGACCCGGCTCGAATTCCCTCGATGGAGTGGCTGGCGCGCGAAAGCGGCGTGTCCCGCGCGCATTTCTTCCGGTTGTTTGAGGCCGAGACCGGCATTTCTCCGCGTGTCTATCTGAACACCCAGCGAGTGGAGCGCGCGGTGCAGGCAGTCGCAAACGACACCCGCAGCTTCACCGACATCTCCGACGATTTGGGCTTCTCAGTGCCGGCGCATTTCTCGCGCTTCTTTCACGACCATGCCGGCTCCTCGCCGAGCATCTTCCGTGATGTCTCGGCGCTTCGCGACAGCGGCTGACCCCGGTTTTTGAGACTCCTCGGTAAGGTCCGAGACCTGGCGGGATCGCGGGACCTCCGGATGCGCGCCTAACGTCCCTTCCCAAGGGCTTGCCTATGCCAAGCCGGGAGGAGACATGAAAGATACCGTTACAGAGACACTCGTCGGCCGCTCGGTCGCACGCGTCGAGGATCCGGCACTCCTGTCGGGGCACGGGCGTTACATCGACGATCTGCCGGTGGCACCAGGAACGCTGGCGTTGGCCTTCTTGCGGTCGCCGCACGGACACGCCGACATCCGGTCGATCGACACCGCCGAGGCGGCCCGCGCGCCCGGCGTCGTCGCCGTCATCACCGGACAGGACGTCGCCGCGCGCACCCGGTCGATGACCGTAGGCGTGAAGGCCGATGTCGAATGCTGGCCGATGGCGGTGGATCGCGTGCGCTATGTCGGCGAACCGCTGGTCATGGTCGTGGCAACCGACCGCTACCTGGCCGAGGATGCCGCAGATCTGGTCGCGGTTGACTATGGCCCGCTCGGCTCAGTGGTCGATCCCGTCGCGGCGCTCTCGGACGATGCGCCGGTGCTTCATCCCAGCCTCGGCGGAAACCTCATTAACGAAAGGCGCTTCCGCTACGGCGATCCCGAAGCGGCGTTCGAGGCTGCCTCGAGCCGGATTGGCATCGACGTTACCTATCCGCGCAGCGCCTGCACCCCCATCGAAACCTACGGCGTGATCGCCAACTACGAGCCGGGCGAGGATGCCTATGACGTCACCGCGAATTTCCAGGGCCCTTTCTCGATCCACGCGGTGGTGGCCCGGTCACTGAACGTGCCGGGCAATCGGCTGCGGCTGCGCACACCCCCCGATTCCGGTGGCTCGTTCGGGATCAAGCAGGGCGTCTTTCCCTACATGATCCTCGCGGGCATCGCCGCGCGCATCGCGGGCGCGCCAGTCAAGTGGATCGAGGACCGGCTGGAGCATCTGTCTGCCAGCGTTTCTGCGACCAATCGGCAGACTCGGATTGAAGCAGCGGTTGAGGCGGATGGCCGGATCACCGCACTTGATTGGGATCAGATCGAGGATTGCGGTGCCCATCTGCGCGCGCCGGAGCCTGCTACGCTCTACCGGATGCACGGCAACATGACCGGTGCCTACGACATCCAGAATCTGGCGATCCGCAATCGTGTCGTTCTTACGAACAAGACGCCAACGGGCCTTAACCGCGGCTTTGGCGGCCCACAAATCTATTTCGCACTGGAGCGACTGATGGATGCCATCGCCCGGCAGCTTGGGCTGGACCGGCTGGAGGTCATCCGCCGCAACCTCATCCCTGCCGGGGCGTTTCCCTACCGCACGGCAAGCGGTGCGCTCTACGACTCGGGCGATTACGCCACGGCGCTGAACCGCGCGGTCGCCGAAGGCGGTCTCGCCGAGCTTTACGCCCGCCGCGAAAAGGCCCGCGCCGAAGGCCGACGCTATGGCATCGGCTTTGCCTGCGTTGTTGAGCCTTCGGTATCGAATATGGGCTACATCACCACCGTGCTGACCCCTGAAGAGCGTGCCAAGGCGGGGCCCAAGAACGGCGCGCAGGCAACCGCAACCATCGCAATCGACCCGCTCGGCTCGGTTACGGTCAAGGTCGCCTCGGTCCCGCAGGGTCAAGGCCACCGGACCGTCCTGGCGCAAGTCGTGGCCGACAAGTTCGCCCTGCCGATGGAGGCGGTGCGCGTTCTGGCTGATGTGGACACGATGCGCGATGCCTGGTCCATCGCCTCGGGCAACTACGCCTCGCGCTTTGCCCCGGCGGTCGCTGGTGCGACCGAGATCGCAGCAACGCGGCTGCGCGAAAAGCTGGCCAAGGTCGCGGCTACGCAGCTGAACATTGCGCTCGAGGACGTGTCCTTCGAGGGGGGCCGCATACGCGCCAAGGGCAATCCCGACAACAGTCTGTCCTTCGCGCGGGTTGCCGCCACGGCGCATTGGTCGCCGGGCACCCTGCCGGACTGCGTGGATCAGACCTTGCGCGAGACGGTCTATTGGAGTCCGCCCGAACTGGAGGCCCCGACAGCCGAGGACGGGATCAATTCCTCGCTCTGTCACGGGTTCATCTTCGATTTCTGCGGGGTCGAGATCGACCCCGAGACCGCCGAGCCCAAGATCGACCGCTACGTGACCATGCACGATTGTGGGCGGATCTTGCATCCCGCGATGGTCGACGGACAGGTGCGTGGCGGCTTTGCCCAGGCGGTGGGCGCGGCGTTCCTTGAGGAATATGCCTACGGTGCGGACGGATCATTCCAGTCCGGCACGCTGGCCGATTACCTCTTGCCCACGGTGATTGAGGTGCCCGAACCGGTCATCCTGCATCACGAGACGCCGTCGCCCTTCACGCCGCTCGGGGCCAAGGGCGTGGGCGAAGGCAATTGCATGTCGACGCCCGTCTGCATCGCCAATGCCGTGGCCGACGCGCTGGCCCCCGAAGGCGATTCACCTGATATCGTCCTGCCGGTGACCGCGGCCAAGCTTGCGCCGCATATCTTCGGCGACGAGCCCGCCCCGAAAGACCCGGTGCCCGAGACCAAGGCCGAGGCCACGACGGGTGGGCGCAAGCTCACGGGGAATGGCCGCGCCGTGGTGCAGGCCAGCCGCGCCGATGTCTGGCAGATGCTGCTCGATCCAGCGACGCTCGATGCGATCATACCCGGCTCGCACGGCGTGCAGAAGGTCGGCGAGACACGCTTCAAGGCGGATGTGACGCTGGGCGTCGGGCCGGTCCGGGGCCGCTACAAGGCCGATATTGAATTGTCGGACCTCGACCCGCCCAACGCCGTGACGCTGTCGGGCCAAGCTGTCGGCGCGCTTGGCACCGGCGGCGGACATGGCCGCATCACACTGACCGACACCGACGACGGCACCGAGATCGCCTACCGCTACGAGGCTGAGATCGGCGGCAAGGTTGCCTCGGTCGGCGGGCGGCTTCTGGACGGCGCGGCCAAGGTCGTGATCGGCGAGTTCTTCCGCGCGCTGGCCCGCCATTGCGGCGGCGCGGGCACCGGGCCTTTGGCGCGGCTCAAGGGCCTTTTCCACCGCATAACGAAAGGAGGCCGGTCATGAAGCCCGCCCCATTCGACTATGTCGCCGCCAGGGAGATGGGCGAAGCGCTGGAAGCACTGCATCAAGGTGGCACCGAGGCCCGGGTCATCGCGGGCGGCCAGTCGCTGATGCCGATGCTGAACATGCGCCTCGCGCGCCCTGCCACACTCGTTGACATCACTCGCATCCCGGAGCTGTCTCGGATCGAGGCCAAGGGCGATAACGTCACCATCGGGGCCGCCGTGCGCCAGAGCACGCTTGAACGCTGGCCGGATCTGGCGGACCGCTTGCCGCTGGTGCGCGCCGCGCTGCCATGGGTCGGACACACGCAACTGCGCAATCGCGGCACGGTTTGCGGTTCTGTCGCCCATGCCGATCCCAGCGCCGAGCTGCCGCTTTGCCTAATTGCCCTCGGCGGCACCGTGACCCTGCGCCGCCGTCGCAAGACACGAGCCGTCGCGGCGCGCGATTTCTTCCAGGGCATGATGTCCACTGACCTCGCCCCCGGCGAGATGATCACCTCGGTCACTTTCCCGGCCCACCAAACAGGCACCGGATACGCGTTCCGCGAAGTGGCCCGCCGCCATGGTGATTTCGCCATCGTCGCCTGCGCCGCCATCGCCCGACCCGACGGCACCGCCACGCTGAGCGTGGGCGGCGTCGCCGACACGCCCCGCACGCTCGATCTGCCCGCAGACGCGCAAGGACTCGATGACCGGTTGAACGAGTTCGCCTGGCATTTGCAGGCCCGCGACGACCTGCATGCGACCGCCCGCTACCGCCGCGATCTGGTCCGGCAGCTCGGCCGCGCAACCTTGAAGGAGGCACTGTCATGCCGCGACTGACCCAAGACGAGACGCACCCGGTGCGCTTCACCCTGAACGGACGTCCCGTTTCGGCGCGTGTGTCGCCACGCACATTGCTGACGGATGTCCTCCGCCAAGAGATCGGCGCGACCGGCACCCATGTGGGCTGCGAGCACGGCGTCTGCGGTGCGTGCACGGTCCAAATCGAAGGGGAGCCCGCGCGCGCCTGCTTGATGCTCGCTCATCAGGCCGAGGGCTGCGAGCTCCGCACAGTGGAGGGGCTTGCGACAGACGATGCGCTGAGCTCCCTGCAAGAAGCCTTTCGCGAACATTTTGCGCTGCAATGTGGCTTCTGCACCGCGGGCATCCTGATGACGCTCGACGCGCTGTTTTTGCGCCAACCGGACGCGGATGAAGGGGCGATCCGCGAGGCGCTCTCGGGACATCTGTGCCGCTGCACGGGTTACGCGCCCATCGTTCAGGCGGCGCTTGCCGCCCGCAACCGCATCAAGGGAGGACCAATCGATGCTTGACCTCGGAACCAGCTTTCTCGCGTCCGTGGAACGCGACCCCGACGCGATGGCCATCGCCGAAGGGGAACAGCCAATCACTTATGGTGACTGGTATCGCCGGATCAGCGCGTTGGTGGATGGGCTTGGCCAGATCGGCCTGCGGAAGGGCGATACACTCGTCACGGCAATGCAGAACCGGTGGGAGAATGCGTCGCTGCATTGGGCCTGCCAACTTGCCGGGATCGTCATAACGCCCGTGAACTGGCGTGTCACCGCCGATGAGTTGGACCACGCTCTGCGCGACAGCGCGACCCGCGTGCTGGTGCATGATGATGCCGCGTCCGACGCGGTAGCCGGATCGGTGCTGGCGCACGGCCTGACAGTCATACCGCTGGGCGGCGATCAGGGCCTCGCGGCGCTGCTGGCGGGACACGCGCCCGACGCCGTGCCACAAGCGGGGCCCGAGGATCTGTCGGTCATGCTCTATACATCCGGCACGACCTCGAAGCCAAAGGGCGTGCCGCGTCGCCACCGTGCCGAGCGCGCCGCCGCCATCGCCCATGTGGCTCAGAACATGTATCATCACGGCGAGCGAACGCTGGGCGTCATGCCGCTTTATCACACGATGGGCATCCGGTCGCTTCTGTCAGCCAGCGTGATCGGCGGTGCCTTCATCTGCCTGCCGCGCTTTGACGTGCCGGGTGCGCTGGACGCCATCGAGACTCATCGGGTCACCAACCTCTATCTGGTGCCGACGCTCTATCACGACATTGTCCACCACACCGCATTCACGCCGGACCGGGTTGCATGCGTGCGCAAGCTGGGCTTTGCAGGCGCGTCGATGACCGATGGCCTGTTGCAGAAACTCGCGGAGGCTTTTCAGCCCGATCTTTTCGTGAACCATTATGGCTCGTCCGAGATCTACACCTTCTCCATCTGCCAGGACGCTGCGGCCAAACCCGGATCGGCGGGCCGCGCAGCGATCAACCAGCGTTTGCGCGTCGTGCCGTTCGGCGCGGCGGATGCCAGCGAGACCTGCGCGCCAGGAGAGGAAGGTGAAATCGTTGCCTGCATGCAGGGCGACGAGGCCTTCGAGGGTTACTGGAAACGCCCCGAGGCGGACCGCAAGGCGATCCGCGACGGCTGGTATTTCACCGGCGACTGCGGCCATTTCGACGACGACGGTGATCTATTCGTCACGGGCCGCGCCGACGACATGATCATCACTGGAGGCGAGAACGTCTCACCCGTCGAGGTGGAAAGCTGCCTCTCGCTGCACCCCGCTGTGGCCGAGGTTGCGGTGGTTGGCCTGCCGGATGCGCGTTGGGGCAAGGTCGTGACTGCCTTCGTCAAGCGCGCCGGCGCTGTTACCGAAGACGATCTCGACGCCCATTGTCGCAACTCGGACCTGTCCAATTTCCGCCGTCCGCGCCGCTACGTTTTCGTTCGCGAAATCCCGAAATCCCCGGTCGGAAAGCTCCTCCGCCGTCTGCTCGTCGCAGGCGAATACGAGGCCGAGCCGACCGAGACCACACCCGCATGAATCCAAGGAAAGAAACTGACATGAAAGACGCTAACATGACCGAAACCCTTACCTTCACCGATCCGCGCCTCGCTGAACTCGACGGCTTCCACGTGCAGCTCAATGCGAGCAATGAACGCGCCGACATCATCCTCGCGCGACCGCCCTACAACGTCATCTCGATGGGCGCACGCGATCAGCTGCGCCTTGTCTTCGAGGCTCTCGATGCCGATGATCGCGTGCGCATCATCGTGATCTCGGGCGAAGGCGAGCATTTCTCGTCGGGTGGCAATATCAAAGGCTTCCTTGAGGCAAGCCCCGAGCATGTCTCGCATCTGGCTTGGAACATTGCCGCGCCTTCGCGCTGCACCAAGCCGGTGATCGCGGCCAATCGTGGCTACACGTTCGGCGTCGGCTTCGAGCTGTCGCTGGCCTGCGATTTCCGAATCGTGTCCGAGACCTGTCGCTACGCGCTGCCCGAACAGAAGCTGGGTCAGATCCCCGGCTCGGGCGGTTCTGCCCGGCTGCAGAAAATCGTCGGCGTCACCCGCACTAAGGACATCGTCATGCGATCCAAGCGCATCCCGGGTCAACAAGCACTCGATTGGGGTATCGCCACCGAATGCGTGCCCGACGGCGATCTCGAACAGGCGGTGACCGACCTGGTCACCGAGCTGCGCGAATTTTCACCGATGGCGCAGCGCACCGCGAAGAAGCTGCTGAACGACACCGACGATGCGCTTCTCAGCACCGCGATCGAGATGGAGGGGCTGAACTACAGTCGCCTGCGCCAATCTGAGGATTTCCGCGAGGGCGTCGAGGCCTTCCACGCCAAGCGCAAGCCCGCGTTCACCGGCCGCTGAGACGGCCAAGCAACCACATTTAAGGGAGGAGACCCAAGTGGAACAGACAGAACAATCGAACTGGATCGAAAAGGGTCCGGGCTTCGGCGCTGGCCTATCGGGCCTACGCGAGGCGCTGGGCATCAAGACAGCGAGCGCGGGACTGGTCGCGGCGATCTTCGGATGCTCGGGCCCGGCGCTGATCGTGATCGGGGCGGCCAACAATGGCGGGCTGACCGAGGGACAGACAGTAGCCTGGCTGTTGGCGATCTATGGCCTTGGCGGGCTAATTAGCCTGATCATGGCGCTTTACTACAAGCTGCCGGTAACCGGGGCCTATTCGATCCCGGGCGCAGCGCTGGTCGCGGGCGCGCTTGGCACGTTTCCCTTCGAACAGGCGGTCGGAGCGTTCCTGATGGCGGGCGCGATGGTGTTCGTCCTCGGCATCACCGGGCTCATTGGCAAGGTGATGCGCTGGCTGCCGATGCCCATCGTAATGGCGATGATCGCAGGCGCACTCATCCGTTTCGGTATCGGAGCGGTCACATCGATCGAAAAGCTGCCCATCGTGGTCGGGGCCGCGACCGTGGCCTTCTTTCTGTCGATGCGGTTCCTGCGCGCAGTGCCGCCGGTGCTGACGGCACTGGTCGTCGGCCTCGTGGCCGTGACCCTGACTGGAGGCTTTCAGGGCGGCGAGGCGGCGATCAGCTTTGTCGCACCGGAGTTTACCACGCCCGTGTTCACCGTCGACGCCTTCCTGGCCATTGCCGTGCCGTTGGCCGTGCTGGTCATTGGCGCCGAGAATGCTCAAGCTATCGGGGTCCTCTACGCCGAGGGTTACCGCCCGCCGATCAACGCGATGACCGTTATCTCGGGCATCGGCGGCATGCTGGCGGGACTGATCGGCGGCCATAACGCCAATATCGCAGGGCCGATGACGGCGATTTGTTCGTCCGATCAGGCCGGCGAGAACCCCGAGGGGCGCTATGCGGCCACGGTCCTGAACGGCGTGCTGTTCGCGGCCTTCGGGGTCTTCGCCGGGGTCGCGGTGCCGTTGATCATGGCGCTGCCCGGACCGCTGATCGGGGCCGTGGCCGGTCTGGCGATGATTACCGTCCTTCTCAGCGCGTTCCAGTCCGCCTTCGACCGCAAGGCGGGCCACCAGATCGGTGCCTTTGTCGCGCTGATCGTAGCGATGTCGAACGTGTCGTTCCTCAGCATCAGTGCGCCCTTCTGGGCCCTGGTCGCAGGTGCCGCGGTGTCGATGCTGAACGAACGGGTGGTCATATCCAAGCCTGTGGCCACTCCGGCATCCTGAAGAACGATGCTATCTCGAACGAGCGATCCAAAGGGGGGGTGCCAGCGCCCCCCCCACAACTGTTTTATTGGTCGCCACCGCGATCCTGTCGAACTGGCGGCAAGGAGATAGATATTTGATTTCGTTCAGTGCGCTGGCGTTCCGATAACATGGTGCGTTAGCTTGTGTCGTCTGGTCGCAGTTCGTTGTCTTCCGCTACCCGAACGCGATGTCGAACCAATTCAGATCGGACGGCTGAGGTTTGTTCACAGCAATAGTCCAAGAGTTGCAAGGGACTTTGCCGTCGCGCATTCCGAGTTCCAAGGCTGGCTTGCAACTCTCCCAGAGCAACTTCATGTCTTTTGCAAGGGCGAGAAACGACCGCTTTCCACTCTCTGTCCCTGACGACTTTCGCATTTGCAGCGCAAATCGAGCACTCGAGCCGAACGGAAGGAAAGTCCGCACACCACCAGTTCGCCTCCGCCTTAATTTCGCGCCCGCAGCGAAGGTCCGAAATGACGGGCCGTGTCGCAGCGGAAGCAGGGCCCGGTCAAAGGCCGCAATGGGCCGTTCTTGACTGCGGCGAGACGACCGCACAGGGATCAGGAATTGATATCTGTGCGCGGGGGCGGCGGCGGCGGCGATGCGCAGGAGGACCGGAACATGCGCGTCCGCTGCATGCCGCCATCGGCACGACGACCCGTCGGTTACCAGCACAACCGGCGGAACCAGTTCCGCTGCCAAGCGTTCCTTGAGCATGGAATTGAATTGTGAACGTCACGGTGCCGGACCACCCTTGCTCCTGGTTCACGGGTTAGGTGGAAGCGTCCGGTCCTGGGACGGCATCCTGCCGATGCTTGCTCGCGAACGCGAAGTCATATTGGTCGATCTGCCTGGGCACGGGGGGTCTCCGGCTCTTTCGGGGCGCCAGACGATTGCCGCCTATGCGGATGCGCTCGAACACTTCATCGACCGGAACGGGCTCGCCGACATTGATACCGTCGGCAGTTCCGTCGGTGCGCGGCTGGTGCTGGAACTGGCACGGCGCGGCATCGGCGGCCACACGGTCGCTTATGATCCGGGTGGTTTCTGGCGCGGCTGGGAGACGGCGTGGTTCCGCTCGACGCTTGCCGCCTCGGTCCGGCTGGTGCGCCTCCTGCGGCAGCGCATTCCGGCGCTCTCGCATAGCCGTGCCGCGCGTGCCGTTCTGCTCGCGCAACTGTCGGCGAAGCCCGGTGCCCTCGATCCCCTGCTTGTCCAGAACGAACTGACGGCCATAGCCGAGACAGACGTGTTCGACGCGATGCTGCGCGAACTGGCGCGTGGTCCGTTGCAGGAGGGGACCGCCACACCTCCGGGCCGCGTGACGATTGGCTGGGGCCGTCAGGACCGTCTCCTGCTGCCGCGTCAGGCGGAGCGCGCACAAGCGGCCTTCCCCACCGCGCGGTTGCACTGGTTCGAGCGGTGTGGCCACTTCCCGCAGTGGGACCGCCCGAAGGAGGCCGCAGAGGTCATCTTGAAAACGATAACGAGATAAGGCGCGGATAGCGGATATGACCTCTCACGCGCGGTCCAGCTTCTCGAGAAACTGCATGATGAGACGGAGATAACTCGAGCGGATGCTTCCTTTGTCCGCTCCGCCGACCTTCACCTTCGAAAATGATGCGCGAGGGATGAATGGCCGATATCTTGAAGCTGCATCGCAGCGTTCGATCATCAAGGTAATGGCAGGTCTGGGCCGGCCGCGACAGACCGGCCCCTGGCGCTTAGATCTCTACCGACTCTGCAATCGGGAGCGCATCCTCCAGTTCGACGCCGAGGTAGCGCACGGTGCTGTCCATCTTTGTGTGGCCAAGCAAGAGCTGAACTGCTCTAAGATTGCCGGTCTTCCGATAAATCTGCGCAACCTTGGTGCGACGCATGGAATGGGTGCCGTAGGCGCTCGGCTCGAGACCGATGGAGGCCACCCAGTCCCGGACGAGGCGAGCATACTGCGGCGTCGAAATGTGCAGCCGTTCGTGGAACCGCCCCGGCCAGAGATGCTCCGACCCAACCATGAGCGGGGATTCGAGCCAGGCTTCGATTGCTTTCCGAGTCCCTTCGGTAATCTCGAAGCTCACGGGCCTGCTTGTCTTGCTCTGGACAATCTCAGCGCGGTGCCTGACCTGCCCCGCGGCGTAGACGTCGGCGACCTTGAGCCGCACCAGGTCGCAGCCACGCAACTTGCTATCGATGGCGAGATTGAAGAGCGCCAGTTCTCGGGTCCGATGGGCGATCTCCAATCGGACCCGGATCGCCCAGACATGCTTCGGTTGCAGCGGTCGTTTCTGGCCGACGATGCGCCCCTTGTTCCAAGCGGGACGGCAGGCACGGATTGCTGGTAGGTTGGCGGTAGGCATAGCGGTTCCTCCAATCCACCGGTCCCGCCACGTCTTCGGCGTTTCGCCGACGGCCAACTTTACAATCGATCTGCGGCGAAAGTCGGCTTCGAGCCCAAAGCGACCAATGCTGCGCGATGTCCGAATGTCAGCTCTTGGCGGAGCGGCCAAAAACATAAAAACGTTGATTCAGGTGTTGTAGGGGAGTTGTTATCCGCACAATCCGGCGGGGTCACACGCTCTCTCTTTGCGCAATCAGGATTACAAGCTTTCAAATCGCTCGATTTCGCTGCGCGTTTCGCTTGCCATGTTGCGGAGCCATGCGGCAAATCTTTGCACTTGGGGTCGCTTTGCGGCATCGGGGCGAAGCTGCATCCTGTAGGGATGCGGTGCAGTGATGTGCTGAGACCCAGGGAAGGGATTGACGATCGAACCGCTTTCTAAATCGCTCAGCACCAAAGACAGACCACACACAAAAAAGCCCACGTTCTGCCGCACCGCTTCTAATGCAACCCGGGCATTTGGATAATGAACGCCACGATCTGGGCCGCTTTCGCGATGACCGAATTTTTGAAACCACTCGACCCACCCAGGATGATTTAAACTTTCTCGCTGGACCTTCAAATGCAGGAGCGGCATTCCCTCCATCTGGAGAACAGGGTCCCAATCTGCAATACGGCGCGGGTTGTCGGGACCGGTTACTGGCAAAAAAGTGTCGGTAAATAATGGCTCACCAGACCCTTCTCCGTAGTCGATACGTATATCAGGCGCGCCTAATCTCAGAGGAACATCCCCCGCCCCGTTTATGCAGAACAGGATGTTAGGATGCGCTTCACGGAAGGCATCGATACGTGGTGCCAACCAGAGCTCGGCCCAATCCGGGTCCGCAACAATCTGTATTTCGCTAACGCGTTGGAAATCGAGCGTATCAGTCACTCGTTCGAGTGCTGCAAAGGCCAACTGCAAATCAGCAAGAGCGTGCTCAAGCTGAGGTGTCGGCTGCAATCCAGATCGCCCCCTCAGCAAGAGATCGGCACCTAGAAAGTCTTCCAATGTTCGAACGCGCTGTCCAATTGCAGCAGGCGTAATGCCCAACGTGTCTGCAGCAGCTTTTAGCGAGCCCTTACGAATAGATAACTCGACCGCTTGGAGTGATTTCAGATGTGTTAAAGTGACCATTAATAAAGTTTATCTTTAGTTCACAAAATAACAACTGCGATTACGATAGAAAACCGTTACCAGACTAAAGAAAATTGAGTTTTGATATGCGCTGACGGTCGTGCATGGTCATGGGGCGACTTCATTTCAACCAACAAAGGAGATCAAAGAATGGAACGCTTCATCATCGAACGCGACATTCCCGGCATTGGCGAGTTTTCTCTGACTGAGCTTTGCGGCGCTGCCCGCGCCTCAAATCAGGCACTGGCCACTATCGGCCCGAGCATACAGTGGCAACATTCTTATGTTGCGGCCCAGAAGACGTTCTGTGTCTATCTTGCCGAGAGCGAGGAAGAGATCAACAAACACGCCGAACTGAGCGGCATTCCCGTGTCGAACATCACAAAAGTTTCGCAGATCATCGATCCATTGACGGCAAACAACTAAACTTCGGATGATTTCGGACACACCGACGACGATTTTCGAATGGTCGACGGAACTTTTTAGCTTCGGGCCGACAGAGCCAAGCTGTTTTTCAGTTCACAACTCTTACGTTCGTGTCACTGGCAACAAACACCAACATCAACCGGCCCCGAAAGCAGCCATTGGTGCAAGTGCAGCGAATTGACGCTTCGTCCCGCACAGCTGACTTTCACCAAACGAGAGTGCTGCACGATGTTTGAATGGCCGGTCTCGGGAAGTCGCAGTGCGGCATCGAAGTCGGGCCTGAATGTCCGGTTAGGGCCGAAACCGCTCGCGCTGCCTCGGTGATCTATCCGGCTGTTACCTAGTCTTGATAATGCGGTTGCTCAGTGTGCCAATGTGCTCAATCGTCAATTCCATTAAATCCCCATCTGCCAACTGCCGCCCCAACTCTAACCCGCATCCGGTGCCAACTGTGCCAGAACCGATCACCTCACCGAGATGGAGCGTTTCGCTGGCCGAAATGTGCGCGATGATCTTTGCAAAGTCATGCCGCATGTCACGTGCGTTCCCGCCACCCCAATGCTGCCCATTTACCGAAACACACATCTCAAGTGTAGCAGGGTGAGGCACTTCGTCCGCGGTCAGAATATAAGGTCCCAGTATATTGCCCGTATCGAAGTCCTTGCCCTTGGCCGGTCCGAGTTGTCCGGCCATTTCCAGCATTTGCGCGTCTCTTGCGGTCATGTCGTTGAAAATGGTGTAGCCGAAAATGTGGTCCGGGGCGTCTTCCAGGCTGATGTCTGAACCGCCTTTGCCGATCACGATCGCCAGTTCAAGTTCGAGGTCCATATGGTTGCTATAGGCGGGCCAGCGCACATCTTCCCCGTGGCCAATCACCGAAAAGCGGTTGGATTTATAATAAATCGGCTGGTCGTACCAAACCGGCGGAATGGCAAAGTCTCGTCCGGTCATCTCACGGGCTCTTGCGAAGGCGTTGATGAGATGTTCCTCGAACACCAAGCAATCGCGCAGTTGTTCGGGGCGGGGCAGGGGCGCGAGAAATGTAACTTCTGTTTCTTCAATCCGCGGCGCGGTGTCGAGGGCGGCGCGGGCAGTTTCTAGCCCCAGTGCGCCGCTGGCAATCAGGGTCATCATATCCGGAATGCCACAAGCCGCTGTCAGGTCCACCAGCCCGCCGTCCGCAGCGGCTACTACGATTTGTCGGTCTGCGTGGACCACAGTTCCCAGACGCATCTTACTGCTCCTCGATAATCGCGACAGCGCGGGTAAACCCGGCAGATGCGCGCTTTATTTTGTAAGGGAAACAGGAGATTATAAATCCGTGGTCGGGCAATTGGTCGAGGTTTGCAAGCTTTTCCATGTGGCAATAGCCGATTTCCATCGATGCCCGATGCCCTTCCCAGATGATGCTTGGGTCCCGGTCACTCAGCCACCTTTGCGCAGTCAGACCGAATGGCGCATCCCAAGACCACGCATCGGTGCCCGTCACCCGTACTCCGCGCTCCAACAGCCATAACGTTGCGTCGCGCCCGATACCGCAGCCGGTGTGAATATAATCCTCCTTGCCGTAGTGCGTCGCGGCGGCGGTATTGACGACTACGATATCCAGTGGTGCAATCTCATGGCCAATACGCTTCAACTCCGCTTCGATATCTCCGGGAGTTGCCACATAGCCGTTCGCCAGATGGCGAAAATCCAGCTTGACCGCATTCGAAAAACACCATTCCAGCGGCACTTCATCGATGGTCGCGGCAGGTTCGCCCCCCTCCACGATCGCCCGGTTCATTGTGGAATGGTGATGATAGGGTGCATCAAGATGGGTGCCGTTATGGGTGGCGATCTGCAGACGCTCGATCGCCCAGCCTTCGCCTGCGGGCAATTGATCCTTTTTTAGGCCCTCGAAGAACGAGGCAACCTGCCCGCTGGTCTGCTCGTGATCCAGATATTCGATCTGCGGTTGAATGAGCGGGGGATCCGAGATGAGATCGGCGTCCAGCGCCACAGATATATCGATGAACTTGCGGCGCATCTCAGGATCCTTTGTTTAGGGGTGGGTGCCGAGGGCGGCCTGGAGCCGCCCACAGACAAAATTGAAAGCGGCTTCCGTAATCGGTGATACGGCAGGCAGTGACAGGAACCCGTGGATCATACCGGGAAAACATTCGCTGGTGAAATCTACCCCATGCGCGCCCAAACGCGAGGCGAGTGCCTCACCCTCATCCTTCAGAAGATCATATTCCGCCGTGGCAATCGTCGTGGAAGGCAAGCTCTCCAGATGCGCTTCATGCAGCGGCATGAACTCGGAGGCCGATTCTTGAGATGCCCCAAGGTAGCAGAACCAGAACCAGCGCATAGCCTCTTGTGTCAGCAGGGGGCCGTCGGCCAAAGCGCGTTGGCTCACGGAGGCGCAGTCGGGATCTAGCGCCGGATAGATGAGGGCGAGATGGCGCAGCGGGAAGGCATCGCGCGCTGCGAACTTAGCCACACTGACGCAAATGCCTCCCCCCGCACTATCCCCACAAAGCGCAGTATTTGCCGGATCGATGCCATAGGTATCCGCATTTGCGATGACCTCGCGAAGGACGCCGTAAGCGTCTTGGGCGGGGCCGGGGAATCGCGTCTCGGGCGCTAGTCTATAGCCGACGCTGATAACCGCTGCCCCTGTCCGGGCTGCTAATCGACGACAGATCCCGTCATGCGTTTCAATGCTGCCCCAAACAAATCCGCCACCGTGACAAAAAAGGATCGCGGGCAGCACCGGCGCCTCATGGGGGCGGTAGTGCCGAAAACGGATATCGCGCCCCGGCAAGCGAGCAACCTGATCTGTTACCGATGCCATTTGCGGCGCGTGGCCCTGCACCATGGCGGCATCTGCCGCGCGCCGCGCTTGCTCTATAAGGACATGCGGTGGGGGAGGTCGAACAATGTTGCGCGGGTCCGATAGTAGTTCTGTAAAGCAGGGATCAATCGGCATGATGTACATTTCAGTTCTGGTAAGTATCAATTGTTACCAGTAAGTATGACTGCAATCTTTGCTTCTGCAAGTAAAACCCTGTTGGGATGCGCGCGCTTGTTCCGGCGGGAGGGCCAACGTATGGCTTTGGGAGGTATGTGGATGAAAGCGAATGCGGTGCGACAAACCAGACTGAAAGTCCGCGAGGAAGTGATCGCGTTGAAGCGGCAGCGGGTGCTGGACGCCGCGACCGAGCTCTTTTACGAGAAGGGGTACACCAACACGACCTTGGATGAAATCGCCTCCCGGCTTGGGGTGACCAAACCCTTTATCTATACCAATTTCGGATCCAAATCTGATCTTCTCGTGGCGATCTGCCGGATTGGGGTGCGCAATGCCCTGGCCGAGATTGATCGGGTCCTGGAACATGGCGAGCCGTCGATCACGCTGCTAAAACGCTTCGTTCCACGATATGTCTCTTCGGTCTTGAAATCCCAAAAGAACATCGCGATCAACATTCGCGAGGAAAAAAACCTGCTGCCGGAACATGCCGAGGAATTGGCGGCGCTGCGACACAAGTTCATGGTACGAATCGAATCCTTGCTGACGACCGCGTGCAAGAACGAGGGAATCAATCTTAGGGATCCCCGAGTCACCGCCTTCGCAATAGTGGGTGCGGTCAGTTGGTCGACATTTTGGTTCAATGCGGGCGGGCCCCTGAGCGCCGATGACGTGTCAGAAAAGATGACGGATATCATTCTGAATCTGGTTAATAGCACCGTCTGATTTGACTGTTGCTGATACATATTATTGTTTCTTATCAATAAACTGCACAGCTTGAAAAACTCTGGCTGCGCTCGTATTTCGGGCTGAAGCACCTATACTTCGCCCCCCCTTCAATGCCGCGCCCTCCAAGTCAGTTTTTCGGCCCCCCCAAAAGAAAATTTTCTTGAAATATACTCATCAGTAGTATTTTCTAATTATCAGTAATCTTATGGTTCGGAAGAGTGCCAATGCCACCTGGGGAGGGGTGCAGATGATGCAGATCGAAACATTGATCGTCGGAGCGGGCCTTGCCGGCTTGCGTGCGCTGCATGCGCTTCGCGAGGCTGGGATCGATGCGAAAGTTCTGGAAGCATCAGATGAGATCGGTGGCGTTTGGAACCATAACCGCTACCCCGGTGCCCGCTGCGACGTGGAAAGCTACGACTACTCCTACAGCTTCTCCAAAGAGCTTGAGCAGGAGTGGCGATGGACCGAGCGCTATCCGACGCAGCCGGAGATCTTGCGTTATATCAACCATGTCGCTGACCGGTTTGACCTGCGCCGGGACGTGGTTCTTAATGCCCGTGTCACCGAAGCCTTCTATGACGAAGCCGCCGCGCACTGGGTTGTAAGAACGCAGGACGGTCAGACATGGCAGACGCGTTTTCTAATGTTGTGCCTGGGGCAACTTTCTGCGCCTAAATTGCCGGATTATCCCGGCCAATCCTCCTTTGAGGGGCAGGTGGTCGTCAGCGCGGAATGGCCCAAGGGCGGGGTCGATTACGCAGGCAAACGGGTTGCGATCATCGGCACGGGGTCATCCGGCATGCAGATGACACCGATCATCGCCCCCGAAGCCGCCCATCTAACTGTTTTCCAGCGCACGGCGAATTACAGTGTTCCGGCCGCCAATGCGCCGCTGACCGAGGAAGAAGACCGCGAGGTCAAGGCCAACTATGCCGTGCGTCGCGCCCTGATGCGCAATTCGCCCACTGGTCTGGGGTTCAAACCGGAAAAGATCGCGACCCTCGATGTGCCTGAAGCGGAGCGTGAGCAGGCTTTTGAGCGAGCATATCAGCGCCTTGGCTTCGGCTTTGCACTGACCTATCCGGACATTTTGCTCAACGCAGAGGCCAATAAGGTCGCTTCCGCATTCCTGCATCGCAAGATCGGCGAGCGGATCAAAGACCCGAAGACCCGCGATAAACTAATCCCCCGCACCCATCATTTCGGTACCCGCCGGCCCTCTGTGGACAGTGGCTATTTCGAGGCTTTCAATCGCGACAATGTCACGCTTGCGGATGTGAAGAAATTTCCGATCCTCGAGTTTACCGAGACCGGCATTCGCACGGCAGAGGCGTACCACGAATTCGATATCATCATCTTCGCCACCGGCTTTGATGCACTGACCGGATCACTGCTCAAGCCGGCCATCCACGGACGCCGCGGCACCTTGCTGAAAGACAAATGGGCGCAGGGCCCTCTGACACATTTAGGTGTGGCGACTGCTGACTTCCCGAACCTATTGATCGTCGCTGGTCCTGGCAGCCCGTCGGTTCTGTCGAACGTCATGGTGTCGATCGAAGAACAGGTAGATTGGTTTGTCGCGCTGCTGGCCGGAATGAAATCGCGCGGAGAGGTTGAAATCGAGGCGACTGAGCAAGCCGAACAGGACTGGACCGCCCACGTGCAGGAACGCGCACTGGAAACGCTCTATATGACGGCCGATAGTTTCTATAACGGCGGCGAGGTGGCGGGAAAGCCACGGGTGTTCATGCCATATTCTGGCGGCATCCGCAGCTACCGTCGACTGTTGGAGACCTGCGCCGCAGAGGGATACTCCGGCTTTGCCCTGCGCAAGACGCCCGCTGCGGCTCAAGATGCAGGGGTACAGCAAGATGCATGATGTAGCGCAGCACGCGGCGCAGCGGATCGGCGTAGTGGGGGGCGGCACCATGGGTGTCGGGATCGTCTATGTCTTTGCAATGGCGGGCTTTGAGGTTTTCCTGGTCGAGCCGGATGCCGGGTCCACCAAGCGTGCCCTCGCAACATTGCGTGAGACCGCCACAGGTGCCGTCAGCCGGGGCAAGATGACGGTGGCAGCCGCAGAGGCCAACCTTGCGAGGGTGATGACCTTGGACAGCACGGATGGATTGCCTGAAGCCCTTGATCTCGTCATCGAGACAGTCCCGGAGAAACGCGCACTGAAAGAAAAGGTGCTTGGCCAGATCGCGGGACGCACGCCCAAACTGATCGCCAGCAACACCTCTGCCATGTCGATTGATGAATTGGCCAGGGCGGTTCGGGATCCGGAAACCTTTCTTGGAATGCATTTTTTCAACCCCGTATGGTCGCTGAAACTGGTCGAGGTGATCCGCGGAGCACAGACAGATGAAGCCAGTGTCTCAGAGGCCTGTGCTTTCGCTGAAGCCATCGGTAAATCCTCTGCCGTCGTCACAGACACCCCCGGCTTTGCTACCAGCAGGCTGGACCTCGTTCAGGCACTCGAAGCAATCCGCATGGTCGAAACCGGCGTCGCGCGTGCCGAGGATATCGACCGAGCCATCACCACCGCCTATCGCCACCCGGTCGGCCCCCTGCGCCTGAGCGATATGGTGGGTCTCGACGTCCGGCTGGATATTGCGCGGCAACTTGCAGGCATATTGGGGGCGCATTTCGAGCCGCCTCAGCTGCTGCAAGATATGGTTGCACGGGGAGAGCTCGGTCAAAAGTCGGGTAAGGGTTTCTACGACTGGCCGCTTCCCGAAACGAATTCCAAGACAGGATAGGCATCAGATATGGCACGCGTTTTCAACTCTTCACTCGCGGATACCGCCGAACATCACCAGATGCTCCGCGACAGTGTCGGCAAACTGGCAGGCAGCTTCGGACGAAAGTACTTTCAGGACGTTACAAAGCGGAAGGGCAAACCGATCGAGCTGTGGAACGCCCTTGGGGAGGCAGGGTTTATCGGCGTACATGTTGCCGAGGAATACGGCGGCGGTGGTGGCGGCATGGCCGATTACAACGTTATCGTCGAGGAAGTTGCGGCCCAGGGCTGTCCAATTCTGTCGCTGGTCATCGGTTCCATTTGTGCGCCAATCATCCAAAACCACGCTAGCCAAGCAATGAAGGACGACTGGTTGCCCGGTCTCGCCAGCGGAAAGAAACGTCTGGCTTTCGCTATCACCGAACCCGATGCCGGGTCGAACACCCACAAAATCTCTACAGTCGTCAAGAAAGACGGGGACGGCTGGCTGCTGAACGGCGCGAAATATTGGACCTCTGCGGTGGATGAGGTCGATGCCATCATGGTCGTGGCCCGCGACGAACAATTGGATGTCGATGGGCGCGGCAAGCTGTCGTTGTTCCTTGTGCCGACTGATGCCGAAGGGATTAGCAAAACGCCGATCGAAACGGCTCTGCATGTGCCCGAAACCAGCTTCATGCTCTATTTCGACAACGTCAAAATCCCGCCGGAAGCTTTGGTGGGGACCGAAGGACATGGGCTGAAACATTTGTTTTCGGGCCTCAACCCCGAACGCATTTGCGCATCGGCGATCAACAACGGCATCGCGCGCTATGCCATCGAAAAAGGCGCGTTGCAGGCCGGGGAGCGGAAGGTTTGGGGGGTGCCCATCGGGGCCCATCAAGGCGTCGCCCATCCGCTCGCCGCCGCGTATGTCGGGGTGCAACAGGCCCGCTTAATGACAGCGCGCGCCGCGCAGCTCTACGATGAAGGGTCAGCAGAGGCCGGCGAGGTTGCCAATATGGCGAAATTTGCTGCTGCAGATTCCTCACTCGTGGCGCTGGATCAAGCCATTCAGGTCCATGGGGGCAATGGAATGGCGCTGGAATACGGGCTGGCTGACCTGTGGTTTATCGCGCGTCTTCACAAGACCGCGCCCGTCAGCCGGGAAATGGTGCTGAACTTTTTCGCCCAACATTCGCTAGGACTGCCCAAAAGTTATTGAGTGAACCGTCAGATCAGGGAGGGGAAGATCATCGACACGTTTGCAAATATCATGCGCAATCATGCGCGGGTCCGCCCCGACGCGGCGGCCCTAACCTTTGACGGCAAAACGCAAAGCTTTGGCGCGCTGGACCGGCTTAGTTCTAAATGTGCGAACGTGCTGCTGTCAAAAGGGGTGGAGCAGGGTGGCCGGGTGGCGATCCTCTCCAAGAACCGCGCTGAATATTTCGCGATGATTTTTGCGGCCAACAAGATCGGTGCCACCCTTGTCTGCCTGAACTGGCGGTTATCAACGCGCGAGATCAAAGAGATTTTGGTCGATGCCGCGCCATCTCTGCTGCTGATCGATGAGACCGGGGCCGCCGCTTTGTCCGATGGAAACTTTGAAGGTGAAACGCTCCATTTCGGCGCAACCTTCGAGGCGCTATGCGAGACAGCATCCGAGACAGACCCCGGATATGAGGGCCGTGCCGATGATGTGGCGCTTATCCTATACACTTCCGGCACAACCGGTATGCCCAAGGGCGTCATGCTGACGAACGAAGGCATGTCCTACACGCGCAATCTGGCCGAGGCTTGGGGTATGACGGACCGCAGCGTCAATCTTGTTGCCATGCCGCTTTTTCACGTTGGCGGATGTGGATACGGCAGCAGCACTATGCTTGCGGGGGGGCATACCGTCTTGATGGCCGAGGTCGACATCGCCGCGATTATCGAGCTGATCCGCCGCCATGCGGTTACACATACCTTTCTAGTCCCTGCCGTGGTCCAGTCCCTGCTCAATGCGCCTGAGGTGGCCGGAGCCGACCTGTCGAGCATGGAACTGTTGATGTATGGCGCAGCACCGATGGGCGACGTTCTGCTGCGCCGTGCGATGGAAACTCTGGGCTGCGATTTCATCCATGCCTATGGCATGACCGAAAGCTCCGGCACCGTCGTATGCCTAGGCCCCGAGTTGCACGACCCGGACGGGCCGAATGCCCATCTGCTGAAATCCTGTGGCGTGGCGATGCCCTGGGTCGAACTACGGGTTGTCGATCCGGGGACGGGGGCGAATATGCCAACCGGCGAAGTGGGGGAGGTCTGGCTCCGCAGCCCGATGATAATGAAGGGCTATTGGAGAAACGCCAAGGCAACCGCAGAGGCCATTGTGGATGGCGGTTGGTTTCGCACGGGCGACGCGGCTTATCTGGATGAAGCGGGCCACATGTTTCTCTTTGACCGGTTCAAAGACATGATCATTTCAGGCGGCGAGAATATCTACCCTGCCGAGATCGAAAACGTATTGAACGGCCATGAAGCTGTCGCTCAGGTCGGTGTTATCGGCGTTGCCCACGAGCGTTGGGGTGAAACACCGCTTGCGATCGTAGTGCCGAAAGAGGGCGCGCGTGTCACCGATGAAGAATTGCTAAGCTTCACCCGCAGCCACTTGGCCCGCTATAAATGCCCTTCACGCATCGTTTTCGCCGAAACTTTACCGCGTAACGCCTCTGGTAAATTGCTGAAAGGGGAGCTGCGGAAGACCTATGGGGGAGCGATATGACAGACACTCTGTCGCTTCTGCGCCGTTGGGTGGTCGGCTACTTTAATGGCCAGGACAAAGGCGTGGCCCGCGAGATTTGCTCCCCCGACTACGCGCTTTCGATTGGAGACGTGGTGTTTGCGGGGCGCGATGATGCCTGGCTGCCTGCCGTCGATGTGCAGATGAAGGCTTATCCGGGCATGGGCATGACCGTGCATCAGGCCCTGGTCGGCGACGATTGGGCCGCGATCTGGTTCAGCGAGCATGGATCTACAAGTGGCAAAGCGGCAGTTTGGTCGGGCGTAGGAATCTACCGCAGCGACGGGCGGGTTCTGACCGGTTGCGTCGCACAGGAAGACTACATGACCCGGCGCCGTCAGTTGAAATCCGGTCGCGCCGATCCCGTAGAATCGCCTGCAGCGGCCCCGTGGGACACAGCGCCCCAAGCCCGTAACCCGGAAGCGGAAGCAGTTGTTTTGAAATGGGTGGAAGGCGATTGGCCGCGCTTTCCTGACGCGGTTCGGTGTGATGACGATTATCTGACTGGAACGGCGCTGGCCTTCGAGGTGGCGGATACGCAAGTGGGCGAAATGCTGTCGGCGGGAGATCATGTGGCTTTTAACGTCCGCCAGACCGGCCGCTATCTGGGCGGGTTGCCCGCACCCGCCTCTGGCCCTGTTGCGGAAACATTGGACGTCAATGGGATCGTGCGGGTGGAGAATGGCCGCGTTGTCGACGGCCGCGTGATCCGGGACCGTATGGGACTTTGGGCGAGAATGAGGAAGGCGGCATGACCGATATACCGGCAGAAAAGGTGATCGTGACTCGCGAAGGCGCTTTGATGATCGTGACAGTAAACCGGCCCGACCGGCGCAACGCGATTGACCATGAAACATCCTGCGCGATTGCCGAGGCAATGGACCTTCTGGACAGCGATCCGGCGCTCTCCATCGGCGTCCTTACCGGCGCGGGCGAGCATTTCTGTGCCGGGATGGACCTCAAGGCCTTCATTGCTGGTGAGCGTGTCGAACTCGAAGGCCGTGGCCTTGCCGGACTAACACAGAGTCCGCCTTCCAAGCCGCTGATTGCTGCGGTCGAAGGCTATGCACTGGCAGGTGGTTTCGAAATCGCACTCGCCTGTGACATGATTGTAGCGTCCGAAACTGCGGTCTTCGGACTTCCTGAGGCCAAACGTGGCCTGATTGCCGGCTCTGGGGGCTTGATACGCCTGCCCGAACGGATGCCACGCCAGATCGCGATGGAATGTGCGCTGACAGGTCGGATGATCGAAGCGGTAGAGGCTGAGCGCTGGGGACTGGTGAACCGACTTTGTGCGCCCGGTGCCGCGCTTGAAACCGCCCGCGCGTTTGCAGGCCAGATTGCTGACAACGCGCCGCTTTCTTTGGCAGCGACGAAGGAAATCATCACCGATGCAGCCCGCTGGTCACACGATCAGGTCTGGGAGCGGCAGAACGAAATTCTGGAGAGGGTAATCACTTCGACAGATGCCCGCGAAGGTGCCACCGCCTTTGCAGAAAAGCGGAAACCGGTCTGGAGGGGACGGTAGTCGCGGCTCGATCGAGTCACATAACTTCGCGTGCCATTTCGGTACGCATTTAGGGAGGAACTAGGAATGAAACTTACCACACTTCTGCGGAGCACCTGCGCTGCATTCGCCATCGCCCTTTCTGCCGCCAGCGCACAGGCGCGCGACGTCAAGATCGTGGTCGGGGTGCCGCCGGGCTCGGGCGCTCACTATGGCGTTGACGCTTTTGCTGCTGATCTCGCGGCCCGGACCAAAGACGAATTGAAGGTCCGGGTTTTCCCGCCCTCGCTCCTTGATCTCGTGCAGACATTTGGCGGTATCAAAGATGGTGTCGTCGATGGCGGCTATCTGGTGTTGAACTACTTCCCGTCGGACTTGCCCGAGGCAATGCTGCCCATCGACCTGGCGATGTTGGGCAAGAACCCTTACGCGATGTCAGGCGCGATGAGCGAGTATATCCTGACCTGCGAGCCTTGCATTGCGGAACGGCTGGCCAATAATCAGGTGCCGCTGGGCAATGCCTCGACCGGCGCCTACGCGATCATCAGCACGACGCCGATTACCAATGCTGAAGAACTGAAGGGCAAGAAGATCCGCGCCGCGGGCGGGTCCTGGGTCCGCTGGGCGGGGGCCATGGGCGCCGTAGGCGTCAGTCTGCCCGGCAATGAAATTTTCGAGGCCGTGTCGCAAGGGACCATTGATGGGGCGTTCAACGCACCTTCGGAGTTGACTTCGATCCGTTTGATTGACGTGGCAACGGACGTCACCACCAACTTGCCGGGCGGAACCGTACACGGGCTGGACGTCATGAGCGTCAACCGCGATTTCTGGAAGTCGCTGACAGAGGAGCAACGCCGGGCCTATATGGATGCCGCAGCCCTGGGTAACGCCGCAACCACATGGAAATTTGCCGACGACGTTGCGACCAACCTCGCGCTGGCCAAGGAAAAGGGCATTAACGTCCACGAGGCCTCTCCTGATATGGTGGCGCTATCGGAGGCCGCCATTCAGGCCGATCTTGAAGAAGTGGTCAAAATCGCCACGGAAACCCATGGATTGAAGGACGCTGAGGCGAAGGTCGCGCGCTTTCGCGAGTTGGTGACCAAATGGGAGAGTTTGTTGCCGCTTGATCGGGAGTGGACGCCTGAGGAAATCGCCGAAGTCTACCGGGCCGAGATCTTCTCAAAGCTTGACCCTGCGACCTACGGATTGTGAGGAGAAGGCCCGTGTCCATGACCCGAAGCTGGATCTCCAGTGTTGTCCGGACCGTGGACCGGGCCTTGGTCATCATTGCCGCCATTGGGTTGGTGGCAATGATGGTTCACATCAGCCTCGATATTCTCTCGAGCCTTACCTTCAACGCGCCGATCTCTGTGACGTCCGCGATCGTCACCAATTACTATATGATCGCAGTGGCCTTCCTGCCGATCCTCGCGGCGGAATATCGCGGCAACCATATCAGCGTGAACCTTTTAACTGTCCTGTTGCCCGAGGGGGTCCGGCTTAAACTGGAAACACTGGTCATCGCGATCACTGCAGGCGTCTATCTGCTGCTGACAGCACAGTCTTGGCAACAGGCGCTGCACAAGCTGTCGATCAATGCCTCGGTGGTCGAACAAGTTGGCAAGATACCGGTCTGGCCTTCGTTCTTCTTCTTGCCATTGGCCTTTGGCACCATGGCGCTTTTGCTAATCGCTCGGGTCGTGCTGCGCCTTACTGGGCAGAACGACATTCATGCGACGGGCACCGCAGAACTGGAGACAGACCATGTCTGACGCATTGATCGGATCGCTGGGAATAATCGGTCTGCTGGTTCTGATCGCTGCGAATATGCATATCGGGATCGCGTTGATCTTGGTTTCCTACCTTGGCTTGATCGCCATCGTGGGCAGCGATGCGGCTTGGGGGATGCTTGAAGTTGTTCCCTATACCTTCATCTCGAATTGGACGCTGTCTTCCGTGCCAATGTTCGTTTTTATGGGATACATCTGTTTTAACGCGGACCTGACGCGGGGGCTTTTTGATGCCGCGCGCCTTTGGCTCGCGCGTCTTCCGGGCGGTCTGGCCATCGCCTCCGTCTTTGGCTGCTCGGGCTTTGCCGCGGTCACCGGCTCCAGTGTGGCCTGCGCGGCTGCCATGGGTAAAGTTGCTGTCCCAGAGATGCTGCGTAACAAATATGACGCCAGCCTTGCCTGTGGCACCGTGGCGGCGGCTGGCACTGTTGGGGCGCTTATCCCGCCGAGCATTTTGCTCATCGTCTTTGGCGTGATTGCGCAGGTCTCAATCACCGATCTGTTTCTTGGCGGCATTGGCGCGGGCATTGCCACGGCGCTGTCATATATCGCGGTCATTCTGCTTCGGGTCACGTTGAACCCCTCCCTTGCGCCGCGGGTGACGGAACAGGTCACATGGACCGAAAAGTTCTCCGCGTTGAAAGGCGCGCTGCCGGTCATCTTGCTGGTGGTCGCAGTGCTGGGCGGGCTTTTTGGCGGGCTCTTTACCGCTACGCAGGCAGGGGCAGTTGGGGCGTTGATGTCGATGGTCGTGGCGGCCACGCAACGCACGCTGACGTTCAAGGCGCTGAAGACCTCGGTGATCGAGACACTGGTCACCTGCGGCAGCTTGTTCATCGTGACCATCGGGGCCAGCATGTTGACCCGGTTCCTGACATTGTCGGGCGTCGGTTATATGATCTCGGACGCGGTGGCGCTTTTGGGGGCCAGCCCGGTGTTCCTGCTGATCGGCATCGCCGTCATCTACATGATCCTCGGCATGTTTCTTGAACCCATCGGTGCGATGCTGATTACCTTGCCGATCTTTCTGCCGCTGGTCGGCACGGCGGGCATCGACGCCATCTGGTTTGGGGTTTTCGTCGCCAAATTGCTCGAAGTCGGAATGATTACACCCCCGATTGGCATGAACGTCTTTGTGCTCAGTTCCACGGTGGGCAAAGCCGCGCCTGCCGCCATCGTGTTCCGCGGTGTGCTGTGGTTCTTTGTCGCCGACATCATTCTGCTGGGCCTGCTGATCTGGTTCCCCGGCATCATCACCTTCATCCCAAACATGTTCTGACGGTCCACCCGTCGATTAGGAGTAGTTCCATGAAAGAAGCTGTCATCGTCTCTACCGCTCGCACTGGCATTGGCCGCGCGTTCAAAGGAGCGTTCAACAACACCAAATCCCCAACCTTGATGGGCCACGCGATCAAACACGCGGTCGAGCGCGCCGGGGTCGACGGAGCCGAGATCGACGACGCCGTCATCGGCACGGTGCTGGCCGCAGGCACGGCGGGCCTGAACCTCGGCCGAAACGCGGTCTTTGCCGCAGGACTGCCGACCTCCGTCTCGGCCCAAACGATTGACCGGCAATGCTCCTCAGGACTGATGGCCGTGGCCACAGCGGCCAAGCAGATCATGGTCGACGGGATGAAGGTCACTATTGCAGGGGGGCAGGACAATATTTCCGCGGTCCAGGGCCCCTATTTTGAAGCCGTCATAGCCGCTACCGATCCGAATGTTACCGCGCAGGTCAAAAACGCTTACATGCCAATGTTGAAGACCGCAGAATTCGTCGCAGATAAGTACGGCATCAGCCGCGAAGCACAGGATGATTACGCGCTAAGTTCTCAACAGCGCACCGCCGCCGCACAGGACGCGGGGAAGTTCAATGATGAGATCGTGCCGATTACCGTGCAAATGGCGGTCAAAGACAAGGCCAGCGGCGAGATCTCTATGCAGGAGGTGACGTTGACCCAAGACGAAGGCAACCGCCCCTCGACCACTCTGGAATCACTCCAGTCGCTCAACCCGGTGATAGAAGGCGGTTCCGTCACTGCCGGGAACGCCAGCCAATTGTCGGATGGCGCAAGTGCAATGGTATTGATGGAAGGTGCCGAAGCCGCGCGGCGAAATGTGACCCCTCTCGGGATCTACCGCGGTATGATGGTTGCCGGATGTGCGCCCGAAGAGATGGGGATCGGCCCAGTCTACGCGGTGCCCAAACTGCTGAAGCACCACGGGTTGAAAGTTTCGGATATCGGCCTATGGGAACTGAACGAGGCATTCGCCTGTCAGGCGATCTATTGCCGCGACCATTTGGGCATTGATCCGGAAATCTTCAATGTGAACGGCGGCGCGATTTCGATTGGCCATCCCTACGGAATGACTGGGGCCCGCACGACCGGCCATGCGCTGATCGAAGGCAAAAGACGCGGTGCGAAATTTGTAGTCGTCACCATGTGTGTCGGCGGGGGAATGGGGGCTGCAGGGTTGTTTGAGGTCGCCTGAGACCCTTCAAGCCATAGCCGGAAAGGATTAGGACAGACCCGGAATAAAGGTTGGATTAGTGAAGGGCCACCGTTGACTGGTATAGTTTGGGGCGTCCCAGGGTTGCTATTGAGTGTTCGGAAAGCATTTCACAAACGAAATTACACAGTTCTCAAAATATTCTTGTCGACATAGCGACTATTCTATCTGCTTGCAGCAACGTTTAAGAAGACTGCGAACTGACGTTCGCTGCCGGCTAGGCTGATGGCAGCTATGGGTCGTTCGTGTAAGACATCCCTATCAGATGTTCGCAGGCGCATCAGTCGATCTTGGGCTTTTCCAACCCGCGAAGATTTTGCCGGGGCGATCCGGGTGGGTGGCAATTGCGGTTGGATTCCTCGGCGCGGGGAGTTGTTCCCATTTGGCGCCTACCTGACGGAACAGCCCCTCCGAGGAAGCCGCAAGGATAGTGGAGCCGTCGAATGTCAGGACGGACGGATCTGGGGAAAAGGCGAGCTGAGAGGCTGATCTTGCGATGGCTGGGGTGAAGTATGCTACGCCCGTCGCGGCGCTCCCAGTGAGTAGGACGCGCCGGCGCGACAACGCGCGTGCGGTATAGTTGGACATGATTGAAATCCTAAGAGTGAACGATCGGTTCAACGTCAGCCTGCCGACATCCGGCAGGCATGGAGAAACCAGGCCGTCACCTGGCGGGTGCGGCCGGTTAGCTTAGGATGGTGGTTCGCGGCGGGGCGGGATCAAAATCCAGATGGCGCGTTCGCACTGCGGAGTCCGCAGGCCAGGCGAGGCTGCTCGCAATTACGGCGATGGGCAGGTCCGCCATCGAGGATGCTGTGGACAAGAGCGGCGCTGTGCAGTCGAAATCACAGGCCATCTCCTCCCCGGCATCCTGAACGCAGGCTGGGCAGAGATCATCTTGCTGTTCGACACTTGACGCCGCCATGTGGATCGACATCCGGGCACCGGATACGTCGTGCAGCACCACCCCGCCCAGAAGGGCGAGCGAGAGGCAGAGCATGGCAAGGCGGACCAGACGGCGCATAGCGGTCATCTAAGAACAGAAGGAAGCGCTGTCTATACGACGGACAGGAAAATGTTCGTGACGAAAGCCAAGGATGGCTTCGTATTGCGAAGCTGACCTTCGCAGCCCAATGCGTGAAGGTCGGCTTAGGGCCGTTCTTGACTGCGGCGAGACGACCGCACAGGGATCAGGAATTGATATCTGTGCGCGGGGGCGGCGGCGGCGGCGATGCGCAGGAGGACCGGAACATGCGCGTCCGCTGCATGCCGCCATCGGCACGACGACCCGTCGGTTACCAGCACAACCGGCGGAACCAGTTCCGCTGCCAAGCGTTCCTTGAGCATGGAATTGAATTGTGAACGTCACGGTGCCGGACCACCCTTGCTCCTGGTTCACGGGTTAGGTGGAAGCGTCCGGTCCTGGGACGGCATCCTGCCGATGCTTGCTCGCGAACGCGAAGTCATATTGGTCGATCTGCCTGGGCACGGGGGGTCTCCGGCTCTTTCGGGGCGCCAGACGATTGCCGCCTATGCGGATGCGCTCGAACACTTCATCGACCGGAACGGGCTCGCCGACATTGATACCGTCGGCAGTTCCGTCGGTGCGCGGCTGGTGCTGGAACTGGCACGGCGCGGCATCGGCGGCCACACGGTCGCTTATGATCCGGGTGGTTTCTGGCGCGGCTGGGAGACGGCGTGGTTCCGCTCGACGCTTGCCGCCTCGGTCCGGCTGGTGCGCCTCCTGCGGCAGCGCATTCCGGCGCTCTCGCATAGCCGTGCCGCGCGTGCCGTTCTGCTCGCGCAACTGTCGGCGAAGCCCGGTGCCCTCGATCCCCTGCTTGTCCAGAACGAACTGACGGCCATAGCCGAGACAGACGTGTTCGACGCGATGCTGCGCGAACTGGCGCGTGGTCCGTTGCAGGAGGGGACCGCCACACCTCCGGGCCGCGTGACGATTGGCTGGGGCCGTCAGGACCGTCTCCTGCTGCCGCGTCAGGCGGAGCGCGCACAAGCGGCCTTCCCCACCGCGCGGTTGCACTGGTTCGAGCGGTGTGGCCACTTCCCGCAGTGGGACCGCCCGAAGGAGGCCGCAGAGGTCATCTTGAAAACGATAACGAGATAAGGCGCGGATAGCGGATATGACCTCTCACGCGCGGTCCAGCTTCTCGAGAAACTGCATGATGAGACGGAGATAACTCGAGCGGATGCTTCCTTTGTCCGCTCCGCCGACCTTCACCTTCGAAAATGATGCGCGAGGGATGAGTGGCCGATATCTTGAAGCTGCATCGCAGCGTTCGATCATCAAGGTAATGGCAGGTCTGGGCCGGCCGCGACAGACCGGCCCCTGGCGCTTAGATCTCTACCGACTCTGCAATCGGGAGCGCATCCTCCAGTTCGACGCCGAGGTAGCGCACGGTGCTGTCCATCTTTGTGTGGCCAAGCAAGAGCTGAACTGCTCTAAGATTGCCGGTCTTCCGATAAATCTGCGCAACCTTGGTGCGACGCATGGAATGGGTGCCGTAGGCGCTCGGCTCGAGACCGATGGAGGCCACCCAGTCCCGGACGAGGCGAGCATACTGCGGCGTCGAAATGTGCAGCCGTTCGTGGAACCGCCCCGGCCAGAGATGCTCCGACCCAACCATGAGCGGGGATTCGAGCCAGGCTTCGATTGCTTTCCGAGTCCCTTCGGTAATCTCGAAGCTCACGGGCCTGCTTGTCTTGCTCTGAACAATTGCTGCGCGGTGCTTGACCTGCCCCGCGGCGTAGACGTCGGCGACCTTGAGCCGCACCAGGTCGCAGCCACGCAACTTGCTATCGATGGCGAGGTTGAAGAGCGCCAGTTCTCGGGTCCGATGGGCGATCTCCAGTCGGACCCGGATCGCCCAGACATGCTTCGGTTGCAGCGGACGTTTCTGGCCGACGATGCGCCCTTTGTTCCAAGCGGGACGGCAGGCACGGATTGCTGGTAGGTTGGCGGTAGGCATAGCGGTTCCTCCAATCCACCGGTCCCGCCACGTCTTCGGCGTTTCGCCGACGGCCAACTTTACAATCGATCTGCGGCGAAAGTCGGCTTCGAGCCCGAGTTGTGGTGTGCCGCAAATCCGTAAGATGTCCGCTGTTCGTCCGAGGGCCGTTGGTCTGTCCATGCTCTCGGTGGGTGGTCATCTGAAATTTAGACCTATTTGATTAAAAGCATACAATACGCAGAATTGAAGTTCTGCATATGAAACAAGGAATAACTCATGACTTCTTTCGATCTTTCGCGCCGTGGATTGATTCTGGGTGCCGCGGGTGGGGCCGCCCTTCTTGCCGCCGGACGCCCACACCCCCTGCAAGCTGCGGCCCATGCAACGGCACCACTTCCAACCTTCTATGATCGTATGGTCGGCAATTTGCGCGTGACGACATTGTTGGACGGGTATTTCAAGCTCGATCAGAATCTTGTGACGAACCTCGGGGACGAGCAAATCGCGGAAGGAATGAAGGCGGCCTATCTTGACCCTGCGGATGCGATTCCGCTGGCAATCAGTACTCACGTCATTCGCCAAGGAGACCAGGTTAGCTTGGTCGATGCTGGTGCGGGCGGTGCCTTTGGACCAACAGCAGGCAGGTTGCGCACATCGCTGGAGTCGCTTGGCGTTGCACCCGAGGACGTGACGCGCATTGTGTTGACTCACATGCACCCGGATCATATCGGGGGATTGATGGGAGATAATGGCCCGGTCTTCCCGAATGCATCGTTGCATGTCAGTGAAGCCGATCATGCCTTCTGGACGGATGAGACGATCGCATCGGGTGCGCCGGAGTCTTCGCAAGGTTTCTTTGCCTTGGCACGTGCTGTCAGCGAGGCCTACACCCAGCGGACTGAAATGTTTGGCGACAATACCGATCTCGGTGGCGGCCTCACGACTTTGGCCATGCCGGGGCATACGCCTGGACACAGCGGGATCCGGGTGTCGGATGGCTCTGATCAGTTGCTCATATGGGGAGACAGCACCGCTGTCGCGTCGCTGCAGTTCAGCCACCCCGATGCCGGTATCGCCTTTGACGCAGATAGCGCGCAGGCCGCAGAGACGCGCAGCCGTGTCCTGGATATGGTGGTTGCCGACAAGATTGCCGTTGCGGGCACCCATTTGCCGTTCCCCGGTATCGGCCATGTCGAAGAAAAAGACGGGGCCTACGCCTGGGTTCCGGAAGAGTGGCGGCATATATAAAGCAGTCGTCCCGCCAAGCTGAGAGCTGATCGCGGATTTTCGGACCGGTTGTTACACTCAGATAGCTACTGAAGCACCCAGACGAAGATGACGAACCGGACACGCTACGCCTGCTGAATGACGCTGTCGGACCAATTTTGGTTTGTCCGACAGCGCTACTCGGGCGACCCCATGCTGACAACCCCCGCGATTGGTCCCGAAGGGTTCGGGCACGAGAAAATACCCTGTAAGAGATGTCAGTTTTTCAAATTCACGAAAACAAGGCAGCACATTGCGCCGCTCTTCTTCGATCCAGCCTGGATTTTCATCATCCCGTCGGATCTCAATGAGGTGTAGAGGGCCGTGCCTGGATCTAGTCATCGCCATGATCTTTTCTTTTTTAACCGGTTGCATATTGGCGAGGAAACCATTGGCATTGTCATTGACGAAGCGGACAATCGAATTGGTGACGCGAACCGCAGCTTTGTCCGCAGAACGTGAGTTCACTACCCCGGAGATTATGCGGTCACAGCGAACGGCAGATTGGACGGGCCGCGCCGCAGCATCTAAACGGTCGATGAAAGGCAGCAATGGGCCGGAAGTCCCGTGCGTACCATTGTGTATTGGCGCTACGCGCCAATACACGGGGTAACGTTTATCTGAGATAAATGTCACAGCCGGGGTCAGATGCAACGCTTACAATAGGTCGCGGGTCACCTTTCGGCGGCCTTTTTAAAGACCTTTGGGTGTTGATAGTCGGCGGATGTCACGCGGCGCCAATCGATCCCCTCGAACAGAGCCTCGAACTGGGCTTTTGTCATCGTAATCGTGCCTTCCGATAATTTCGGCCAAACAAACCCACCGCCTTCCGCGCGTTTGTAGATTAACACCAGTCCGGTGCCATCCCACATCAGGACCTTGATTTTGTCGCGACTCTTGGACCGAAACACAAAGAAGGCACCGGAAAATGGATCGAGTTCAAAGTTACTCATGACGTAGCTTGCCAATCCGTCCATTCCCTTTCGGAAATCTACCGGCATTGTGGCAAGGAAAATCTTGTAGGAATGTGATGGCGCGATCATGAACATTCCCTCGCAACGCGAACAAGCTTAAGTAGGTCGACATCTGAAATACCGGTTGGGAACTCAAAGCTGAGGCTGTTTATCACCAAGCGTGCTGTAGAATTGCTCACGTCGGCTCCAAGTGGTGCCGGAGGGGCGGCCGGAGCAGGCGGGTTCCCAGTTATGACCTCAGTGAATGCAGGTCCTTCGACCTGAACCTTCTCCCCTCGACTGCGACGGTCTGCAACAAACCACTTGCGTACAAGGCACTCATGCGCGCCGAGATCGGCCGCGACCTCGCCAGCAGATAAGCCGTCCTCTCGAATTTTGCGTGCAGCCTCGCGCTTTAGGTCATTCGGCCAGATTTTCCTACCCGACGCGCTCGTTCGCACCTCAAAACCCCAGACCATATCGTTCGACATGCCAATCCCCTTTTATGTGATCAGGCATGATTATCACTGATCAATCGGTAGGTTCAGATGCGGATCAGGGGGCTAGATGCATCGCTTACGAAAGTTCCCTGAGCCCATCCGGTTAGCGCGGCCAGCATTTGGCCGGTGGCATTCATATCGTTATCGATCGCCTGTTTTCCTGTAAGGACAAGGCTGGGCTTCTCATCGTCGATTACGGCTTTCAGTAGTTTCGCGACTGCCAGCGGTTCGATATCGCTATGTACGTCGTCAGCGGCCAGTATGAGGATCGCGCGATCAGCGCCCATTGCCAAGGCCGTGCGCAGGGTTTCTTGCGACTGTCTCACACCGATGGAAACCGCGACAACCTCTTTGGCAATACCAGCCTCTTTCAGCCGGACCGCCTCTTCGACGGCAATTTCGTCGAAAGGGTTCATGGACATTTTGACATTGGAAAGGTCAACGCCGCTCCCGTCCGCTTTAACGCGTACCTTAACGTTGTAGTCAATTACCCGTTTGACGGATACAAGCACCTTCATAAACTGTTGCTCCTTTGTATTTAGGCATTTTAAGGGGTTTCTTTCTGACGAATTGCACGGCTCAACATCGCCTCTGCCGTGAGCAGAGAGGAAATGTCCGAGGCTTCGATTGCCCCGGTTTGAACCGCGACCTCGGCAACCGTACTGTTGGTTCGATGGGCAATTTTGGCTATTTCAGTGGCGCGTTCGTAGCCGATCAAGGGGGCAAGCGCCGTCGCAAGGACCAGGGACCTCTCCAGTAGCTCCTGACAGCGCTCAGTATTAGCTTCGATGCCGTTGACGCAGCGGTCTGTTAAGACTTGGAAGGCGCGTGTCAGCATTCGGATGGATTGGAGTACGTTCAAGATTAGCACCGGTTCCATTGCGTTTAACTGCAACTGGCCTGCCTCGGCTGCCAGCGTCACTGTGAGGTCATTCCCAATCACCTGGTAGACGACTTGGTTTACGACCTCGGGAATTACCGGGTTCACTTTGCCCGGCATGATCGACGAACCTGCCTGAACCGGCGGAAGGGAAATTTCTCCCAAGCCTGCACGCGGTCCACTGCTAAGAAGGCGGAGGTCGTTACAGATTTTAGATATTTTTACAGCGATGCGTTTAAGCGTGCTGGAGAACATGACGAAGGCACCAAGGTCCGAAGAGGCCTCAATGCGGTTCTTTGCGGCAATAAGGTTGTGACCAGAGATAGCCGCGAGATTGTCGATCGCACGCTCTGCATAGCCTGACGGTGCATTTACGCCCGTTCCGACTGCGGTACCCCCGAGGTTCACTTCTTTCAAAAGCTCAGAGGCCTGCTGAAGCCTTTCGATATCTTCGTCAACCGTGTCAGCGAAGGAGGCAAATTCCATCCCGAGGGTGATCGGCACCGCATCCTGCATCTGCGTACGGCCGACTTTCATGACCGCCTCAAAGGCCTGCGCTCGCTCCGCGAAAGCCGCGCTCAGCCGTTTTTGTTGTACCAAGAGAGGCGCACATGCCGACAATACTGCCAACCGAAGTGCCGTGGGATAAACGTCATTCGTAGATTGGGAACGGTTTACATGATCGTTAGGATGTAGATTCCGGTAGTCACCATAGTTGTGCCCCAAACGCTCTAACGTGAGGTTTGCAATAACTTCATTCGCGTTCATGTTTGTTGACGTGCCTGCTCCCCCTTGGACCATATCGACGACAAAGTTTTTATGGTGCTGTCCAGCGCAAATCTCGTCGCATGTCGTGATGATGGCCCGCGCGAGATCTGGTGCGAGATCGCCAACCTCGCAATTGGCCATAGCAGCGGCTTTCTTGACCATCGCGAGGGCGCCGACAAGTTCCGGAAAGTGGCTGAGCGGCACGCCAGAGATCGGGAAGTTGCAAAGCGCACGTGCGGTATGAATGCCGTACACGCAGTTTGCTGGAAGCTGCATCTCCCCGATCGTATCTTCTTCGAGCCTCATGGCGTCGTCGGGGGTAAGATAGCCATCCATTTTTTGCCTCATGCAGGGAGCTGAATTGCGCTTTGTGTGGCGCAGCAAAGGTGCTGGCAAAACCATTCTTTAGTTACGCTTAGCTACGGAAATTCCTAAGTAGTTCAGCGTGGAAGGTGGTTTTGCTGTCGCCATCAAAGGACTTTCGAGTTCGGGTTAGGCTGTTCCTTATATCTGGTGCGACTTTCCGTTATTTTAGTTGCATCCCATTTCTCTTATTTCTCGTTGCAGGGTCCCACTGTGGACGATGTTTCGGTTCATGGAAGGAAGTGCTGAGATGCCCGTAGAGAAGATCGATACCCTCGTTGTTGGTGGAGGGCAGGCCGGGATCGCCATGAGCGAGCATCTGCGAAATGCGGAAGTTCCTCACATCGTGCTTGAAAAGAAACGAACTGCTGAGGCATGGCGCACTGGTCGGTGGGATAATCTTGTAGCCAACGGACCTGCTTGGCATGATCGCTTCCCAGGTCTTGCGTTCGAAGAGGCCAAGCCGGACGAATTCGTCTCGAAAGATCGTCTTGCTCAATATCTGGTGGATTACGCCGCGATGATTAAGGCCCCAATTCGAGAAGGGGTCGAGGTTAAAGAAGCGCACAGGTTATCCGGTACCGGTGGCTTTCTTGTCCGAACAAGTTCGGGCGATATCGAAGCTCGTCGTATCGTTGCTGCTACTGGTGCTTTCCAGCATCCCGTAATCCCGCCGATCGTGCCAAAGGAAGCGCCTGTCCAACAAATTCACTCCTTTCATTACAAAAACCCCGAAGCACTTCCCGCCGGGGCAGTGATGGTTGTCGGGGCGGGCTCTTCGGGCGCGCAGATCGCGGACGAATTGAACCGTGCTGGCCGCAAGGTGTTTCTTTCGGTCGGACCGCATGATCGCCCGCCTCGTCGCTATCGGGGGCGCGACAATGTTTGGTGGCTTGGTGTCTTGGGGCTCTGGGATATGGCTGCACCCGCGCCAGGGACAGAGCATGTGACTATTTCTGTAAGTGGCGCCCACGGTGGTCGTACGATGGACTTCCGCCGCCTTGGGGGCGAGGGGGTCATACTGACAGGTTTGACCAGCGGCTATAGCGACGGCGAACTGAGTTTTGCGGATGATTTGCAGCAGAATATCGCGGCAGGCGACGCAAACTATCTTGAAGTGTTGGACTTAGCCGATGCCTATGTTGCCCGCACGGGTTTGAATTTGCCGGAAGAACCCGAAGCGCGGCAGATGTATCCAGACCCGCAATGCTTGACGCAGCCGATACGCTCTGTCGCTCTCCAGAACGAGGGGATCTCGACAATCATCTGGGCTACCGGCTTTCGACAGGATTTTAGTTGGCTAAAAGTCGATGCGTTCGACGACAGAGGAGCACCACTTCATAACCGCGGTGTCTCAGTGGAGCCGGATATCTACTTCCTGGGTCTGCCATGGCAATCCCGACGCGGTTCGTCTTTCATCTGGGGGGTTTGGCATGATGCCAAACATATTGCCGACCAGATAGAGATCCAGCGCAGCTATGAAAAATATGAAGGTCAGGCCGCCATCGTGCAGGCCGCCGCGGAATAGTCCAAGGAATAGATCATGGCACATACCCGAATTCGCAAATTTAACACTTCGGACACTTATCCCGAACAGAACCTAGACAACGATCTATGCCAGGCTGTCGTGACCGAAGGAGGCAAGATTGTCTGGTTGCGCGGCCAATGCCCGCAGAATCTCGATGACGCAAAAAACATCGAGAGCCACGATCCTGTAGAGCAGACGCATAAGGTCATGCAGAACATCAAGCAACTAATTGAAGAAGCCGGAGGTCAGATGGAGCATCTGGTAAAAGTTGTCGTCTACATCACCGATGTTCGTCATCGCGAGGCCGTCTACCGAACCATGGGCGAGTACATCAAGGGCGTGCATCCGGTCTCTACCGGGCTTGTCGTGCAAGCGCTGGCCCGTCCAGACTGGTTGGTGGAGATCGACGGCACAGCGGTGATCCCGCAATGACGTTTTCATTGGTAGCTCGTTGCCCCGACACCGGCATGTTCGGCGTGGCGATTTCCTCGTCCTCTCCAGCGGTGGCAGCGCGTTGTTCATTCGCCCGGGCTGCTGTGGGCGCTGTTGCCACTCAGAATGTCACTGACCCATCACTGGGGCCAGCGACGCTTGATCTGATGCAAGATGGCCTGACGGCAGTTGAGGCAATCGCACGAATGCAGGAAGAAGCGTCTTTTCTGGAGTATCGACAGGTGCTTGCCGTGGACACGGCAGGGCGAACGGCCATTCACTCCGGCCCCAAATCTCTTGGTATCTGGACTGATGCGCAGGCTGAAAATGTCGCTTCTGGCGGCAATCTGCTGGCCAACGACCGCGTCCCGCAGGCCATTGTAGACGGCTATTTGACGGCTACAGGTCACATCGGCGACCGATTGATTGCCGCAATGCGCGCAGGTTTGGCCGCGGGCGGGGAAGCGGGGCCAGTACATTCTGCAGGCATGAAGATCGTCGATAAAGTCAGCTGGCCGGTCGCCGATCTGCGCTGCGATTGGACTGAAGAGTGCCCCATCGAAAACATCGCGACGGCTTGGGACATCTATAAGCCGCAGCTCGACGCCTACATCCAGCGCGCACTAGACCCTCGGGAAGCGCCTTCTTACGGCGTACCGGGCGATCAATAACCAAAGGACATCTCATGCTCGATTATACCCGCAAGGACTGGGCGACACGCGCGGCCAATTTGGACATCCGCAGTAAAGCGTTTATTGACGGTGCTTTCGTTGATGCCGTTTCCGGTAGGACCTTTGAAAGTACTAATCCAGCCACCGGCGCAGTGTTGGCGCTGGTTGCTGAATGCGACGCCGCCGATGTCGATCTGGCGGTGGCAGCCGGCCGCCGCGCCTTTGAGGATGGCCGCTGGTCGCGCATGGCACCGGGCGACCGCAAAGCGGTTCTGCTGAAACTGGCAGATTTAATCCGCGAAAATCTCGCGGAAATGGCTTTGTTGGACAGCTTGGACATGGGCAAAACGATCACTGATGCCACCACTGTAGACGCCCCCGGCTCGGCTCATTTCTTCCAATGGTATGCTGAGGCGATCGACAAGCTCTATGACGAGGTTGCTCCAACCGGGCCCGGTGATTTGGCACTGGTCCGGCGTGTGCCCTTGGGAGTCGTAGGGGCCGTGGTGCCGTGGAACTTCCCGCTTGATATGGCGACATGGAAATCGGCGGCCGCCTTGGCTGCTGGCAACTCAGTGGTTCTAAAACCGGCTGAGCAATCGCCGCTGTCGGCGCTGCGTCTAGCCGAGTTGGCCTCTGAGGCGGGGCTACCCGATGGTGTGCTTAACGTTGTGCCGGGTTATGGCGCAACGGCTGGAAAGGCGCTTGGCCTGCATATGGATGTGGATTGCCTCGCCTTCACCGGATCGACAGCTACGGGCAAGCTTTTCATGCAATACTCCGGTCAATCCAACCTTAAACAGGTTTGGCCGGAGACAGGGGGCAAAAGCCCCAATCTTGTGTTTGCGGATTGTGAAGATCTCGACGCCGCCGCCGACATGGCCGCCTTCGGCATTTTCTTTAATCAGGGCGAGGTCTGCTCTGCCAACTCGCGTCTTTATGTCGAACGCTCGATCAAAGACGCGCTGGTTGAGAAGCTGGTCGCTCGCGCGGAGAATATGCAACCCGGCGATCCGCTGGACCCCGCTGCGAAGATGGGTGCCATTGTCGATGAGAAGCAGACACAAGGGATCATGGGGTTTGTAGAAGCTGGCCAAAAGACCGCTGATCTTGTGACTGGGGGGAGGCGGGTGCAGGTCGACGGGAAGGGCTGTTTCGTACAGCCGACGATCTTTACAGATGTCGCGCATGATGATCCGCTGGCCCGTGATGAAATCTTTGGCCCGGTCTTGTCGGTGATCTCCTTTGATCGCGAAGAGGATGCCGTCGCTATGGCCAATGATTCAATCTACGGTCTGGCGGCTTCGGTCTGGACAGACAACCTTTCGCGCGCCTGCCGGGTAGCAGACCGTCTGAATGTTGGTACGGTTTCCGTCAATACGGTCGATGCGCTATCGGCCCAGACCCCATTCGGGGGCGTGAAGCAATCCGGTTTTGGGCGCGACTTGTCTCTGCATTCGCTGGACAAATACACCGCGCTGAAAACCACTTGGATCAAATACAAAACCTGATCATGCCGGGCGTCCGAGTTGGACGCCTCTGACACGACCTTCCTTTTTGGAGATTAAAATGCGCGACCCTCGTTACGACATTCTGTTCGAACCCCTTCAGATTGGCCCGCTGACCGCCAAGAACCGGTTTTATCAAGTCCCACATTGTAACGGTGGCGGGTACAGAGATCCTTCTGCCGCGGCGGAGATGCGCGGAATCAAGTCCCAAGGTGGTTGGGCGGTAATTTTCACCGAACAATGCGAAATGCACCACACATCCGAGATTACGCCGTTCATTGAGTTGCGGCTGTGGGAAGACAAAGACATTCCGCAGCTACGACGTATGTCGGAAAAGATGAAAGAGCATGGGGCGCTGGCCGGCATTCAGCTTGCCTATTCGGGTATCAATGGCCCGAACCTCTATTCAAAGGAAGTGCCGCTGGCGCCCTCCGCGCTGCCGATCCGCACATTTACTAACGATCCGGTGCAGGCCCGCGCGTTGTCCAAGACCGAGATTAAGGATCTGCGCCGCTGGTTCGTGAACGCGGCCAAACGGTCACGAGAGGCAGGGTTTGATCTCATCAATCTCTACGGCGCACATGGGTTCGGCATTTTTCAGCACTTCCTCAGTCGCGCAACCAACCACCGCACAGACGAGTATGGTGGCTCACTAGAGAACCGTGCCCGTTTCGCAAATGAGGTGATCGGTGATATCCGGGACGCAGTGGGGGACACGATGGCCATCGCACTCCGCGTATCTCTTGATGAGACGATCGGCGAGCTGGGCTTTTCGAATGCCGAAGTCCGAGATTTTGTCGAGATGAACCGCAATTTGCCTGACATCTGGGATCTGGCACAGGGGACTTGGGAGGATTGCTCAGGCCCATCGCGTTTCAAGGAGGAGGCTGCCCAGGAACAATTGGTGAAGGGCATTCAAGACCTGACCGATAAGCCGATTGTCGGTGTTGGCCGCTTCACCTCACCTGATGTTATGGCCAAGATGATCAAATCCGGCACGCTTGACATGATCGGCTGTGCGCGGCCTTCCATCGCGGACCCGTTCCTGCCTAAGAAGATTGAAGAAGGACGGATAGAGGATATTCGCGAATGTATTGGCTGCAATATCTGCATCACTGGCGACATGACCATGTCCATTAGCCGCTGCACACAGAACCCGACTTTTATGGAGGAATGGCGTAAAGGTTGGCACCCGGAAACAATGAACTCTAAGGGCACCAGCGAGAATGTGCTGGTTATCGGATCGGGCCCCGCTGGACTGGAAGCGGCCTGGGCGCTGTGCCGCCGTGGCTATGACGTGGCGGTGGCTGAAGCCCGCGACGTCATTGGAGGCCGCGTCACCCGCGAACGTGCATTGCCTGGCCTCTCAGCCTGGGGGCGTGTCGTGGATTATCGCGACTACCAGCTTTCTCAGCGCCCGAATGTAGAGATTTACCGTGCCAGCGAATTGGATGCAGAAAGCGTGTTGGAGTTTGGCTTCCAGAACGTCGCGATCGCGACTGGTTCCACGTGGCGGCGCGACGGTGTAGCGCGCCAGCATGTTGTGCCGATGCCGATTGCGGAGGGTGCGAAGGTATACACGCCCGATGATTTAATGGGTGGCACTGTGCCGGGTGGCAATGTCGTGATTTATGATGACGATCACTACTATATGGGCGGCGTCTTGGCCGAGCTTTTGGTCAAACAGGGCGCGAAAGTCACTTTGGTCACGCCGTCGGCCTATGTCTCTGACTGGACCAACAACACGCTGGAGCAGGCCACCATTCATGCGAAGCTTGACAATCTTGGTGTCGAAATCGTGTTGAACCGTGGCATCACCGAAGTAGGCGCGGGCCATGTGGTCAGCAATTGCGTCTATACTGGCAAAACACGCAGCTATGAGTGTGACGCGGTCGTCATGGTTGCCTCGCGGATCGGCAACGACCAACTGTTTCATGACCTTGCGGCACGACAAGACGAATGGGCAGATGCGGGTATCCGGTCGGTAAAACTGTTTGGTGATGCGGAAGCCTCCGGTCCGATTGCATGGGCCACTTACGCAGGCCATCGCTATGCCCGCGAACTTGATGGAGAGGATATCGGGGACGAGTTGCCATTCCGCCGCGAGATCACGGAGTTGGCCGCAGAATGAAGCCCCACGCGACGACGCTGGATATCCTTGACCAGTTGATCGCCTTTCCAACGGTCAGCGCTCAGAGCAATCTGGCGCTGATCGACTATGTTGACGATCTGCTGAGCAATGCTGGTTTTGTCACGCAGCGCATCCCCGATCCGGAGGGCGAGAAATCCGGCCTCGTCGCGCGGATCGGCCCTGAGAGACCGGGTGGGGTGCTCCTGTCGGCGCATAGCGACGTTGTGCCTGTTGCGGGCCAGGAGTGGACATACCCACCTTTCAAGTTGACCCGTGACGGCGATAGGCTTTACGGGCGCGGCACCACCGACATGAAAGGCTTTCTCGCTTCAATGTTGTCGTTTGCACTGCGCGTAGCCGACACGCCGTTGGCAGAACCATTGATGTTGGTGATCTCCTATGACGAAGAAGTCGGCTGTCAGGGCATCCGCAAAATGCTGCCCGGGCTAGAAAATCTGGGCTGGTCACCAGACTTGTGTATCGTTGGGGAGCCTACTTTAATGGTTCCCGCAACCGGACATAAAGGTAAGGCGGCGTTGCTAGCAAGTTGTCGCGGTATAGCGGGGCATTCGGCCCTTGCGCCGTACTATGTAAATGCACTTCATCTGGCCGCCGATTTTATTGGCGCACTCAGGGACATCCAGAAGGGATATGCCGGAGGAACCGGACAGGACAGCGCTTATGATATTCCTTATTCTACTGTACATGCGGGAAAGCTGACAGGCGGTACGGCGCTGAATATTGTGCCGGAGAAAGCTGATATCGAATTTGAGTTGCGACACCTCCCACATGACGACCTGCAACATTTCCTGGATTTACTCGACAAGGCTAGGGCGCAGATTGTTGCTGCGCATAGCGCAATGGCAAGTGACGTCGGAATCGACATAACCGTGACCACGACCTATCCGGGTTTGGAGATCGACCACGACAGCGCAGTAGTGCAGCGCGTGGTGGACCTCGTTCAAAGCGATAGTCTCACGAAAGTGCCTTTCGGTACCGAGGCAGGTTTTTTCGCAAATCTCGGAATTCCTACGATCGTCTGCGGGCCGGGAAACATGGAGGGTCAAGGGCATAAGGCTGATGAATTTCTTAAGCTCGACCAGCTTGGTACCTGCGATCTGATGATGGACCGTCTGCTTAAGCGGATGACCAAAGGTTCAGTCTCAAGCAGACTTAATCCCAAGCAGGGCGTCCGCACGTCCTTCAATCCAGCTTTCGGCATGCGCTAAGAATGTCTTGAGCAATTGCGTTCGATCCGTATCGCTGCCTGTCAAGAAACCAAGCTTCATAGGACGTTGATCGCCTGCAAGGGGCACAAAGCGCAGCGGTTTGCCATCTGGTGCAAGGTCGTTAGCAGGTCTGAAATTTACAATGGAGAACCCAAAGCCGTTGGCCACGAGGCCGCGCATGACCGCCATGTCACGGGTGCGTTCGGCGATGTTCGCACGCAGACCTTTGGTTGCGAAGAAGGACAGAAAGTAATCTGAACTATGAGGCAGGTCCAATAACACCATTGGATGTGACGCCAGTTCTTCAACGGTGATCTCTGACAGCTCCGCTAGCGGATGGGTTTCATTCAAGGCGACGAGCGGCGGTAGTTCTAGGATCGGGAGGAAATGGAGGTCCCGCGGCAGGCTCAAATCGTAGGTCAGTGCGACGTCGATCTTTGCCTGGCGAAGTAGGCTGAAGAGTTCTGATTGATCGGCCTCTATTTGAGTGATGCGGACGTCTTCATATTGACTAACAAAACTCTGACGCAGGCCGGGCAACACGGTTTGAGCGAAAGTACTAAGGCAGCCGATCGACAATGGGCCGCGTATAAAACCCGAAAGATCGCCGGCGAGATCTTGTATTTCCGCTGCTTGGCGCAGGACGTATTTCGCCTGTTCAAGCAATTGGCGTCCGGCCGCAGTCGGCGTGAGGCCTTGTGCATGGCGACGAACGAATAGTTTGACCCCAAGTTCATCCTCTAGCTGCGAAACACCCGCGGATATAGAAGGGGAAGAGACATTCACAAGATGAGATGCCGCCGCGATACTGCCAGTTTCACCAACGGCGACGAAATATTCCAACTGTCTGAACGTATATCGAAGTGGCATTGGTTGTACCCGCTATAGTGATCGGTGCGTCCGGCATACCTAAACGATAAAAACTTGCTGCGTAAGCGGTACTTCAACTGTGCCTAATCAATTGGCCGGATTGATCAATATTTACGCAGGCAGGAGCATACTCCCTGGTCGTAGGCTATAGATTTCTTGCTGACATCGCCTTATTTCATAGGCGTTTTGCCCGAATATCTCCGCGGATTAGGAATAGGCTAAGCATACCTTCCAGAAGTGCTCATTGATCGGTTCCGGAACTTGCCGTCTACATAGCTAAATACCGTCACATCTGCTTGTGAAATGGCAGGTCGGGCGGCGTGAACTTGCAACTTGGGGAAGCCGGATGAACCAGCAAAACGCAGTCGAAGTCAACGCGGTATCCAAGAACTTTGGATCTTACCAAGCGCTCCGTTCCGTTAGCTTTAATATCCGCGAAAATGAGTTCTTCACAATGCTAGGGCCTTCGGGCTGCGGAAAAACCACACTGTTGCGCATGATGGCGGGATTCGAGACGCCAGACACCGGCAGTATCAGACTGCATGGTCGCGATATCGTTGATATCCCGCCCCATAAGCGCCGGGTGAATACCGTGTTTCAAAGTTACGCGTTGTTTCCCCATATGACCCTCTCGCAGAATGTTGCCTTTGGGTTGGAAAACCTCGGTTGGGACAAAGCAAAAATTCGTAGCCGTGTGGGCGAGATGCTTGAGCGGGTGCATATGGACGCCTTTGCAAACCGCAAGCCGGCTCAATTGTCCGGCGGGCAGCGACAGCGGATCGCGTTGGCGCGCGCTCTCGCACCAGACCCGGAAGTGCTGCTCCTGGACGAACCGCTCTCGGCGTTGGATTTGAAGCTGCGTCAGGCGATGCGCAACGAGTTACGCAGTCTACAGCGCGACACCGGTATCACATTCGTTTTCGTGACCCATGATCAAGAAGAGGCGCTGGACATGTCAGACCGTATCGCGGTGCTGGGTAGCGGTGAAATCCAGCAACTTGGCGCACCGTCGGAAATCTACGAAGACCCAGCCAACCGCTTTGTCGCCGATTTCATCGGCGAGACGAATTTCCTTGATGTTGAGGTTTTGAAAACCGCTTCGAAAACAGCAACCGTCCGTACACCCTTCGGACAGGTTATCACTGTGCCTTCGACGGCGGCAATCGGACTGGGAAAAGCGACCCTGTCGATCCGGCCTGAAAAGCTCAATTTGGGCGACCAAGCTGAAGGGATTGATTTCGAAGCTAAGGTGTTAAGCAAGCAATACTTGGGCGGATATACGCATTACCTCCTTTCAGCGGGGGGAGCTGAAATACGGGCTTCGCGCCGCAATGCATCCCGAGAGGGGGACGTGATCCCGGTAGGCGGTATCGTCAATGTCGGTTTTGTTGAAACTTCGGCGCGGGTATTAGCTGCATGACTGATATCGCATCGCATCATAGCCCCCTTTTGCCACGAGCCCGTCGCCGTGGAATCAAACTCCCCTATCTTGGGCTACTCCCCGCTTGGCTAATCATGGGTTTCGCTCTGATCCTGCCCATCTTCATCGTTGGGGCTGTTTCCGTTGCGACACGTGGGGCTTACGGAGGGTTCGATTGGGGATTCGATCTTACTGGCTATCGCCAAATCATGTTCAACGAAGGCTGGACTGGCGAGATGGAATTTACGGCGCAATATCTAATCATCATCTTTCGTACCATTCTGTTGGCAGCTATCACGACGGTCCTTTGTCTAATCCTCGCAGTTCCAGTGGCCTATTGGATTGCAAGCCAACCTGGGCATCGCAAATCAATTCTCGTTTTTCTGGTCACTCTGCCGTTCTGGATGTCAATGATCCTGCGGGTCTATGCCTGGATGATCATTCTCGGGAAGGGCGGCCCGCTCCCGCGGTTCCTCGGCCTTTTCGGAGCGCCAGAGGGGATGACGCTAATGTATAACGATGGCGCAACGCTGGCAGCGATGGTCTATACCTATATCCCGCTAATGGTGCTGCCTGTTTTTGCCTCCATTGAAAAGCTCGACGGCACACTGATCGAAGCGGCGCATGATCTCTACGGCAACCGTTGGGTTACCCTGCGCCGCGTTATCCTGCCGCTCACCGCTCCCGGCATCGCCTCGGGTGCCATTCTCGTCTTCGTGCCAGCCCTTGGGGCGGTGCTGGAACCGATCTTAATGGGCGGTGGCAAACAGATGATGATGGGGTCGCTCATCCAGCTTCAGTTCGGGGGCGGGCGCAATTGGCCCTTTGGGGCGGCAATTGCCATCACCCTTTTGACGGTCGTGATGCTGGTGCTGATTGCCATTGCGATCCGCAGCGCCCGTAGGGAGATGAAGCAATGAATAGGCACCATAACGTTAAACGCTACCCTGGGTTGGGGCTGCTCAGCATCGCTTTCTTTGCTTATCTCTATGCGCCCCTTTTGATCGTCGTACTCTATTCATTCAACGCGAACCGTATAACCAGTGTTTGGACCGAATTTTCCTTTAAGTGGTACGGCTCTGCAATGAACAACAGCGCGCTAATGGCTGCGCTCAAAACCTCGCTTATAGTTGCGGGAATTGCGACCGTGGTGGCCACAACGATTGCCTTGCTTGCAGCGCTGGCAATCATTCGTGGCAAAGGCGTGCGCTTTCGCAAGCTATCGGAAACTGTGGTCAACCTGCCGCTGCTGCTGCCCGAGATTGTCTTGGCCGTCGCGACGTTGATCCTATTCTCGCTGATAGGGTTGCAAAACGGCCTGCTCAAGCTTGTCATTGCGCATTCTGCCTTCTGCACCCCATTCGCTTTCCTCCCGATACGGGCGCGCCTTCAGGGCATGTCACTGGACCTCGAAGAGGCCGGGATGGACCTCTATGCCACCCGTTGGACAGTGTTCCGCCGAGTGACATTACCTCTGATTTTTCCGGGGCTGTTCTCGGGGGCTATGCTGGCGTTTTTGATTTCGATGGATGATTTCATCACTTCAAACCTCCTTAGTTCGGGCGGCACGACCACGTTGCCGGTCTATATCTTTTCTCTCATTCGGGCCGGAACGTCACCGGAACTGAATGCAATCGCGACCATGCTAATTATCGGTTCGATCCTGCTTGCAACGATTGCCCTGTCCGTGGCTGCTCACGGTCAGAACAACAATGACTGACGCTTCATAACTAAGTCTAACTGGAGAATGACATGAACAAACTTTATTCAGCCACGGCCATCGCGCTCTGCTTTGGCACCTTAGCGGCGGCCGAAGGTAAGCTAAATCTCTACGTCTGGTCTGAGTCGATCGCGCCTGAACTCATCGAAAAATTCTCCCAGGAATATGACGTTGATGTCAGTGTAGATGGCTATACCTCTAACGAAGACCTGCTAACCAAGCTGCAGGCAGGCGCCTCTGGCTACGATTTGGCGGCACCTTCCCAGCACTTTTTGCGCATCATGATCGACGAGGAGCTGATCGAAGACTTTGGGGCCAGTGAACTCGATGCCTATGACGCCATTGACGAGCGCTGGCGCAACCAATGGTGGGACGAAACGCAGGAGTATTCGATCCCGTTAGCCTACGGCTCTGCTGGTTTCGCCGTAAACACCGCAGAATACGACGGCCCGACCGACAGTCTCAAATATTTCTTCGAGCCGGAAAGCGATCTAGCAGGCAAAATCGCTATGTTGTCCTACCCAGACGAGGTTATTGGCGCCGCACAGCTCTATCTCGGGATACCCTTCTGCTCGGAAGACCCAGATGAGATGAAGCGGGTGCTGGACTTGCTCATGGCACAGAAAGAACACGTAGCAGCATATTCATCTGACAACATCGAAGGACGCCTCAGTTCTGGTGAAGTTGCCGCGCATTTCTGGTGGGACGGTGAAGTGGTTCGCGCAAAAGGCGACGGGGCACCGGTTGAATACGCGATGACTAAGGAAGGCTTGGTGGGTTGGATCGACAGTCTCGTGATCCCCAAAGGCGCGCCGAACCGCGACAACGCCATTAAGTTCATCGAATTCATTTCGACGCCGGAGAATGCTACCGCGCAAATGAACTACTACGCACATTCATCGCCGCTTGAGGTCGTCGAAGCCGATAAAAAATACACCAAAGAAAATGCGCCTGCCCTCTATCCCGAGGTGCCGGTCGAGATGTCTCGCAGTTGCTCGCCCGCCGCGCAGGATTTGGTGACCCGGGTCTGGACCCAGCTTCTGCAGTAACAAATTTTCGGAGGGCCATCGGCCCTCCAATCCACGTCAGGGGGCAGTTCATGTCGGTCGATCTCTGTATCTTCAACGTGAAAATTCGGTCAATCTTTGCGCCCCCCGGGACCACTGCGCTGGCCATAAAATCAGGTCAGATCGTTGCGCGGGGAACGGACGCTGACATCTGTGCTCAGGCAGGGACTGCGACCCGAATGATCGACGCCCAAGGTCGTGAGCTGTTGCCGGGCTTTATCGAAAGTCACCTGCATCTTTTTATGGGCGGCGCGACGCTTTCAATGCTGAATTTGACCGATGTATTTGGGTTTGACGCGTTGAATGCGGCTTTTCAGGCATTCATCAAGAAAAATCCTGGCAAGGGTATCTTGACCGGTTTTTCTGCAAATTACACAATCGTCGGTGATAACGCGCGCCCTGACCGGCACCTTTTAGATAGAATTTCCCCGAACCGGCCGATCTGCATGCTGGCAGTTGACCTGCATTGTGCTTGGGCTAACACCCGTGCTCTTGAACTCGCTGGTATTTTGCATGGTGCCGACGTCGGGCAGGGGGCCGAAGTAGTCATGGGGAACGACGGGCTGGCCACGGGCGAATTGCGCGAATTCGAAGCCATGCGCTATATCCAAAACCTGACGGATTTGCAGGGGCGAGACAGCCTCGACAATACTGGTATAGAACCAGTTGCTGAGGAAAGCCGCGCCCATGATCAGGCCTTAATTCGGCGGGCTGGGCTCTATTGCGCACAGCATGGTATCACCTCAGCTGTGAATATGGACGGCAACCCCTATCAGGCCGGACTAATGCGCGACTTGGCACAGGCAGGGGAGATGCCTGTGCGGGTCAGCTTACCTTTAAAACTGGTTGAGAAGGATGGCCCTGAAGGGGTCGACCGCATTGATCTCTTCGGTGAGGAGGTGCGGGGCTGGCTGCATTTTGGTCGTATCAAATTGTTCCTTGATGGCGTTTACGACACTTGGACTGCCCTAACTGTGTCCGATTATCCTGAACGGGCTGGCTTTCGGTCCGAACCATTGATCGCACCAGAAGTATTTAACGCCATCTGCGTTGCGGCGGATAAACGAGGAATTCAGATGGCGACCCATGCGGTAGGGGACGGCGCAGTGCGCGCAACTATTGATGGCTACGAAGCTGCACAAAAGAAAAATGGCAAGCGAGACAGCCGCCATCGCATTGAACATATCGACACTATTACTTCCCCTGATCTGGATCGGCTTAAACCGCTTGGTATTGTCGCATCAATGCAGCCGGTCCATCCGCCGGGTTCTGCTGGATTGCCGTTGGAGCCGACGACAACGATCATGGGGCGCGGGCGGTGGGATACGGCCTTCCCATGGAGGATGATCCGCGACCGCGATATCCCGCTTGCTTTTGGAACAGATTGGCCTGTCTCTCCCCTATCTCCGCTTTACGCAATCCATTGTGCGCTTGCCCGTAAGCCTTGGGGGCCAGACACGCCAGATCAGAGGATCAGTCTTGAAGAATGCCTTTTGGCCTACACCACCGGTGGTGCCTATGCGGACTTCACGGAGGATTGTCGGGGGGCGCTGCAAGAAGGGTTCGTGGCGGATCTGGTCTTGATAGATGGCAGCCTCGACGATCTGGCGCAGGACAAAGACGCCGCGCGCATCTCTCTAACAATTTGTGACGGAAAAATTACCCATGACGCAGAGCTTTGACTACATCATTATTGGCGCCGGATCGGCAGGATGCGTCTTGGCAAACCGTCTGTCCGTTCAATCCAAGACGCGTGTCTTAGTGGTGGAAGCGGGCGGCGGACAAAGCGATCCTCGCGTCAAACTTCCTGCTGGTATCCTTGCGATGTATGGCCGCAAGCGCTTTGATTACGGATATGTCGGTACGCCACAGCCCGAATTAAACGACAGGCGTATTCCAGTTAATCGGGGCAAGATGCTCGGCGGATCGTCCTCCATGAACTCGATGCTCTATATTCGCGGCGCGGCGCAAGACTATGACGAGTGGCGCGACCTTGGCTGCGAGGGATGGGGGGTGGAACGACGTACTGCCGATCTTTAAAGACCTTGAGTGCAACACCATAGGACAATCGACGGACTTTCATGGCAGTAATGGCGAACGGCACGTCAGCAACCCTACCGACCCGAACCCTGTCTGCGATCAGTTCATTAGGGCGGGGGAGACGCTACAGTTGCCGCATAACATGGACTTCAACGGACCTTCTCAGCTCGGTCTTGGAATATATAACGTTACCAAAAAAACGGACTGCGCTTCTCGTCCTACAATGCTTTTCTCCAACCCGTCCTACACCGGAAGAATCTGGAAGTGTGGACAGGAACCGAACTGACGAAGCTTGTGATCAAAGATGGGCGGGTGACCGGCGTCGCGCTTAAGCGGAACGACAAAATTGTTGAGGTTACCTGCGCGGGCGAAGTGATCTTGAGCGCAGGCGCTATTGGTACGCCGATGGCTTTGATGCAATCCGGAATCGGGCCTGCTGACGTGCTAAAGGGAGCAGGTGTGGAGGTTCTACACGATCTGCCGGGGGTTGGTCGCAACCTACGCGATCACGTAGATGGGATGATCACCGTGCGTAGTCCATCAGCGCGCACTCTGGGGCTTTCGTTTGCGAACTGGCGGCGACTAATAAGTGCGCCATTTGCCTTTGGTAGCAAACGGAAGGGCGAGCTTTCGACCAACTATGTCGTCGCGGGCGGGTTTGCCAAAACCCCTCTCGCTGATGAACTACCGGACGTGCAGTTCCATTTCGTTCCTGGCTATCGCAGTCACCGCGGGCGACTGATTGAGTGGGGGCATGGATTTGCAGTTCATACCTGCGTCCTTCGGCCCCAGTCCGTCGGACAGATTACAGTTGGACGGGAACAAGGCGAACTGGTGCCCTTAATTGACCATCGTTTTTTTTCTCACAGTCGAGATGCGGAAGTCTTGGTCGAAGGTATTAAATTGGCGCGCCGTATTTTTGCGGCGGGGCCAATGGCTGATCTTGAAGGGAGTGAAATACTACCCGGATCCGATGTCAAAAACGATGCTGATATTCTTGCCTATCTGCGCGCGGAGGCCTTAACCGTGTACCATCCTGTTGGCACCGCGAAGATGGGACATGACGCAATGGCAGTGGTTAATTCCGATACCCTCAAGGTTTACGGTTTGGCCAACCTCCGGATCGGTGATGCTTCGGTCATGCCCATGTTGATCGGCGGCAATACCAACGCGCCTTCAATGATGATCGGTGAGAAATGCGCGCGCATGATAACTTCGGACTGGCGGGCGGCTTGAGGGGGTGTTGCCTAAGGTCGATTTCGCTCTCGCCGTTGCCATGCTACGTGACCCAGCAGCGGAAGGAATGCAGACAGGGCTATCGCCGTCTTACCTCCGTCGCTTATTCCCTGCTATTGAAAACCAAGAGTTGAGCCCGTGACCCAGTTTTGTTTGACTGTTAGTTGCCCTTCTAAACGCGGAATTGTTGCAGCAATCGCAAATTATATCGCGCAGAATGGCTGTAATATTACCGACAGCACCCAGTTTGACGATGCTGATAACGGGCAATTTTTTATGCGCATCAGCGCGGAAGCCGAAACCGGTGCTATGCTCGCAGACATTAGCGAGGGCTTTAACGACGTGGCAGGTCGCTTCGACATGTCCTACGAGTTTCATGATCAAGGTAAACCGATGAAGGTCGTCGTAATGGTTTCACGTTTCGGCCATTGTCTTAACGATCTTTTGTACCGGGTGCGCATTGGAGCCCTACCGATTGAGATCGTTTCGGTAATCTCAAACCATATGGATTATCAGAAGGTCGTGGTGAACCATGATATTCCATTTCACTACATAAAGGTGACCAAAGAAAATAAACCCGAAGCTGAGGCGCGGATCATGGCCGTGGTCGAAGAAGTAGGCGGAGAATTGATCGTGCTCGCCCGCTATATGCAGGTTCTCTCTGATGCCATGTGCCAGAAGATGAGCGGTCGAATTAACAACATTCATCATTCTTTTCTGCCTTCGTTCAAAGGAGCGAACCCCTACAAGCAAGCCTATGAACGTGGCGTAAAGCTTATTGGCGCGACTTCGCATTATGTGACCGCTGATCTGGATGAGGGTCCGATTATTGAGCAGGATACCGTGCGAGTTACCCATGCGCAGAATGGGTCGGATTATGTTTCGCTAGGGCGGGACGTAGAAGCCAGCGTGTTGGCTCGAGCTGTCCATGCTCATGCTAACTACCGCGTGTTTCTAATCGGGAATAAGACTGTAGTGCTTCCCGCATCGCCTGGTAGCTACAGCTCAAAACGTATGGGATGAAAAGTACATCGTCGGACCAAGCGCAGCGGTCCCGCCTGCGCCAAAAGTATTGGGGGCGTCCGCATACCGTGTGGGCCGCTATGCGGAAACTTCCCGCCGTTCGTTGCGGGCGCTCAGTTTTCGCTGCGGTTGCGAGGACTCCGACACGAAGGGCGGGAAGCAGACATTCGCTGCAGCGCAGCAGGGCGTTTTATCAACGACCAGAGCGGAAATTCGGATATCGAACTTCTGTTCGTGCGCCGGCTCTAAATAAACGTATAATTTCAAACCTAAACCTGAAAGCTTCAGTCCGAACTCGACATGATATAGGCGAGAAGGCCCATCGCGTTGTGGAGTTGGCTTCGTTTAATCTGCCCGCCGAGACAGACTCGGATCGCTTCGGCGGGATTGCCAGAAACAGTGAAGGCGTCTGACGGCATGATCCCCACTCCTGTGCCTGCCATGCGCCCGATCATTTCGGTGCGCGTGATGCCTTTGGGCAGGTGAAGCCAGACATTGAAGGCATGTGGGGTCGATTCAAAGCGGAACCCGTTCAAGGCTTGAGAAGCTATCGCCTGACGTGCGAGTGTTTCCTCGCGGACAAAGCGGCGGATGCCGTCCGCCGTGCCGTCGATAATCCAACGTGTTGTGTCTGACGTCAGCACCCATGGGACAGATTTGTTGATTTGAATAAGGGAGGATTTCTGGTTCATCTTATCGATTAGGAGATCGAGATGACAAAGAAACCCCAGACGTCGAAAGACGCCGCCGAGAAGGTGGTCAAAAATATCCGGCGTAAGACCCGGCAGACATATTCAGCTGAAGAAAAGATCCGCATTGTCTTGGCAGGCTTGCGTGGCGAGGAAAGCATCTCGGTGCTGTGCCGCCGTGAGGGTATTGCTGAGAGCCTGTATTACAGCTGGTCGAAAGAATTTCTGGAGGCAGGCAAAAGGCGTCTGTCTGGGGACACTGCGCGTCAGGCGACGTCGGCAACAGTGACGCCGCTACCGTTCGCTGCGACGACATAGAACGGCAACGCCATCAGGGTCGCGCCGCCCAGCCACTGGGACTGGAGGAACAACCGGAATCGGCTATCACTCCTCAGGACATGCCAACCGCAGCTGAGCGTGCGGCTGTATAGCTCCGCTTCAGGATTCGAATGTACGCTTTCAAGACGGACCTCGGCGGTTTCATGCAATAGGTAGAAGTGCCGAGGACAAGACCTATTCTCGAGCGGCTATCTCCAAGTTAATTGCCGTTTTGACCGAAATCTTGAAAGGCGGTTAGATCCGCCCAGCAGACCTTGATGCTCGTCGTAGCTAAAGTCAGCCGTGATCCCAAATTAGTCGCCGCGGAGATGGCTATTTTTGCACTCGCAGCATCAGCGCGCCCGGCGATACTGGCCCAGAGCGGACCTTCATGCGTGCCGCATCGGAGGTTTGGTTCGCAACCAAACTACCTGGATGCTGCGACGTGACCAAATGTTAACTAACAATACTTGTGCCACAATCTGGAACAACCCTTTTAAGTGGAGAGTCGAATTGGGATTTGCACCAATCCGAATTGTTACCTCCTAAGTAAAGATGCTCGGAACGCCCGAGGCGGTTGACCGGTCGTTGTCTCAAACGCACGACTAAATGCACTGCGGGATGTAAATCCAACCATTTCGGCAACTCGTTTTACGGGTAAGTCTGTATCACGTAACAATGCACCTGCGCGTCGCATCCGCAGGTCGCGCAACAACTCTATCGGACCAGATCCATACGCGCTGGAAAATCGCTTGGCAAATGCCGCCCTGCTCATACCGACACTGTCTGCCAATCTTTCGACCGTATGATTGTCTCCGGGTTCATCGAGCATGGCGCGCAACGCTTTCCATACCGTTGGATCCGCCAAGGCAGCCATCCAATGCAATGCGTTATCGGATACGGCCAGCCGTTTACGGAGCATTTCGATCATACATTGCGTCAGTAGGGCACGGATCATAGCCCGGCTGCCAAGACTCGGATTAGCTATTTCATACAGCAAGGTTTGTAAGGCCGGGTGCATCCGGTTGGGTGCCGAAACATTTTCGATCAACGGCTCACGTATCAGATCAATGATGTCTGCGACCCCACGCAGGCCAACATCGACATGGGCACAAAGGGCAATCAATTGCCCCTCTCCGCCACAATCAGATGTTGCCATGAGATGTCCAAGGCGCAAAGCGGCGGGTTTGCACTTTGGCACCGGGTTGCTCGTCACGCCAAAACTGTGGAGTCCATGGCTTTGCAGCGCAGGGATAAGTACAAGCGAACCACGATATACCTTAAAGGGTGCGCGAGACCGAAGGGTGATTTCACCTTCACCTGATAGGATGTAGTGCAACGTTGCAGAAGCATCGCGCTCAAGACCAAGATTGCTGGTACCTTGCAATTCGCAAATGGCGAAGGGGTTTGTCGTGATTTCAAGCTCGTCAAAGATATGTTCAAATTCCATGAACTAGTTTTGGCCGTTATCTGGACGAAAAAACACCTATTTTCTACCCACCGAGCAAATTCAAGACGAATAGGCACATGCGGCATCGTATTTAATGGATACATCCAACCAACATAAGGAATTCTAAGATGTGTAATTGCGATGATCCAAACCACAACCACGGCACAATCTCTCGTCGCGCCGCCCTTCGCGGAGGGTTGGCGGTAACTGCGGCAGCTGCAACAACAGTAGCAGGTGCAACAGCGGCATCTGCCCAGACTGCAGACCCCTATGCCGATCCAGAAAATTCCGTTCTGCCACCTTCTAATATGAAACTGGATCTCAGTCGCGCTGCTTTGGTTGTTACTGATCCTCAGATCGATTTTCTAAGCCCTGATGGCGTGACGTGGGGCGTGGTAGGTGCATCGGTGACAGAGAACAACACTGTCGAAAACATCGAAACCTTGTTCAAAGCTGCAAAAGCTGCGGACATTACAGTTGCTGTGTCGCCGCACTATTACTACCCAACCGATCATGGTTGGAAGTTCGAGGGCGCGCTGGAAAAGCTAATGCACAAAATCGGTATGTTTGACCGGCCAGGCCCATTGAACCTTGAAGGTTTTGACGGGTCTGGTGCTGACTGGATGCCACAGTACAAGAAATACATCAACGATGGCAAAACAATCGTGACGTCTCCGCACAAGGTTTACGGAAACGACACGAATGATCTGTCACTGCAATTGCGTAAGCAAGGTGTTGATCAAGTCATCTTATCGGGTATGTCAGCAAACTTGTGCACTGAATCCCATATGCGTGAACTGATAGAGCAAGGTTTTGAAGTTGCTGTTGTTAAAGACGCGACCGCTGCTGCGATTATCCCAGATGGCGATGGCTACTTAGCCGCTTTGACCAACTTCCGCTTTATCGCGAACGCTGTGTGGAGCACGCAAGAAGCGGTGGCAATGATCAAAGCAGCCAGCTGATAAAGTTGGGAAGCCCGCACTAATTTTTAGTGTGGGCTTTTTCGGCTGTGTTGGCCATTTCGAAACCTGCGCTATTGGAGCAATATGCAAGGGAGACACCTAACCGTCTACAACCAGAAAGTGGAAGCAAACATTGGTGCAAGTGCTGCGAAACCCCTTTTTGTCCGCTCAGAACACCCCAGTGTTTGTTGCAGCTAACGTCGGCAAGGAGTCCAAATTTCTATATGCTGCAGAACACCTAAATGGCAGCTTTCGAAGTCAGTGAGCGAAACAGACCGTCACCGCAATTTTAATACCCGATTACAATACGAAGCTTTCTGATTTGCTGAATCGTTAAACCAGCTAAGCAGACAAGTTGGCACAGTGTTTGAAGCTGTTTAAGTTGCCACAGGAGCATCCTTCACATACTGCGCGGAGCCCAAAGGATTACGCTTGCACCGGCAAGGCAAATGATGGCTCCGATGACGTCCCAATGGTCAGGCCTGTGACCCTCGACAACCCAGAGCCAGAGCAGGGACGATACAATGTATACCCCACCATAAATGGCATAAGCGCGTCCTGCCTGATCGGCGGGACTGAAGGTCAACAGCCAGGCGAATGCCCCGAGAAGCAACATCCCTGGCACCAACCAGAACACGCTTTTGTCCAATCGAAACCAAGCCCAGAAGGCGAAACATCCCGCAATTTCGGCCAGCGCCGCTAAGAAATAAATTAGAACCGTCTGCATTTGTGAGTTACCCATTTCAGAGAGAAGTCAATCAATTTGCGCCCACTCATCCGCTAATAACGGAGCGCTTCCGATCAACCACTCTGTTACCTCACAAACACTCGTCCACCTATGTTTCGAGAAGCGCGTCGATGACGGCACATTCGGGGGCAGCATCACCGGTGCAGCGCGCAACGGTCTCTGACAGGACGCGCTCGATCCGCTTCAGGTCGGCGATCTTTTCCTGCACATCTTGAAGATGGCTCTCGGCAACAGTTTGAACCTGGGCGCAGGTCTGGGTCCGGTCATCGACCAATCCCAACAATCCCCTGATCTCCTCCAATGAAAAACCAAGATCACGGGAGCGCATGACGAATTTCAACCGTCTGACATGGATTTCGTCATAACATCTGTGACCTTTTGCGCTGCGCGGCGGGTCCGGCATGATGCCAACCGTTTCATAATAGCGGATGGTTTCAAGGTTACAGCCCGTTGCTCTGGCGACGTCAACACGCCGCAACGGCTTCACGCTTATGTTATCAACTTTCATGAGAAACTCCTTGTGCCTGTACTTCCTACAGACCGTAGAACGGTGGAAAGAATAGGACAAGGGCGATTCGATGGACCAAGCTATTTCTGACCAGACATCCGACCAGACCCGACAGGCCGGCGATGATACCAAGAAAGGCTGGGGTGCGACTGGCTTTGGCGTTCTCGGCGCGCTGGCAATGACTTCGTGCTGTATCCTGCCGCTTGTGCTGGTGAGCTTCGGCGTGACTGGCGTCTTCATCGCGCAGCTTGGCGCGCTCTATGCCTACAAGTGGGTCACGTTCACGTTGAGTGCCGCGTTTATCGGATATGGGTTTTACAAGGCCTACAAGCCGGTGAGCCCGGACGCTTGTGCCGATGGCACTTGTGCCCGCCCGATCAACAGGACTGTCATGCGGGTGACCCTTTGGGCAGCCGCCGCAATTGTCGCCGTGGCGATGGCGTTTCCCTACATCACACCCCTCATTCTCAAATTCTGAGCAAGGAACAAAATCATGAAACACATATTGCTATCGTCAGCGCTGGCCATTGCTGCATTTACCTCCGCAGCCTTCGCCGAAGAGCGCACAGTCGAGATCGCGGTCAGTGAGCTGACCTGTCCCTCCTGTTCATTCATCGTTGCCAGTTCGATGCGCGGCGTTCCATCGGTCAGTATTGAAGAGTTTGTCGAAGGGCCAGAAGCTGGACACGGTGTTTACAGTGTCACCTTCGACGATGCTGAAACCAGCGTGGAGAACATCATCGATGCCGTCACAGACAACGGCTATCCCGCCTCGGCTTTGCCGGACTCTGAGTCCTAACTTCAGAGAATTCCGAACCCGTAAACACCCTGATGGGCGGGCCGCTGGCGTTTGGAATTGCGACCCCGGTCGTGATCATGTGCTGCGGAGGCGGCACGGCTCTGCTGGCTGCAACGGTCGGTGGGATTGGAGCCTGGCTGTCAGGTTTTGGTGGGCTTTCCATCGCCCTCTTAGCAGCGCTCGCCTTACTCGTCCTTTGCGAAGTCCAACGATCTGCCAAACGCCGTGCCTCGAATTCTAATAATTTTCAGACAGAAAGAGTGTTACTTGACCCAGAATACTGAAAACCCCGACCGCATGCTTAAATGGGGGTTGGGCGGCGCGCTTTTTGCTGCCCTGTGCTGCTTCACCCCCCCTCTTGGTCATCGCCGTGACCGGTGTCGGACTGTCGGCTTTGACCGGCTGGCTCGACTACGCGCTGTTTCCCCTGCTGTTCTTTTGCCTCGCCGTTGTGTCGCAGGCGCTCTGGCTACGTGCGGGCAAGCCGGGCCCGGCTCCAAAAATCTGGGCCTCTGCAATTGCCGCTGCTCTGTCGATCCTCATCATCTGGATCGAGTTCCGCTTTGCTCTGCGGATCACGGTTGGCGCTTTCGTGGCTGTCGGCGTCTACGCCCTTCTCCTCAACAGAGCGAAATCAAAAGGAGCTGCACAATGATGATGGGGTCTTGCACTGCGGTTGGCATGTTCTTCGGAATTCTTGGCATGCTGACACCGCTTATGGCCATTGGTGCGATCATTTATTTGGTCGCTGCCAAACGAAAGAACTCTAATCTGGACGAGGCACGCTGAAATGAAAGATATCAACATGAATGACGACGGTAACGGAAGCTATGATCTGATTGTCATCGGCGCAGGCTCGGCGGGTTTCTCCGCATCCATTTCAGCCTCCGATGCTGGCAAGCGTGTTGCACTGGTCGGACATGGCACCATCGGCGGTACTTGCGTGAACTTCGGGTGCGTGCCGTCCAAGGCGATGATCCGCGCGGCAGAGGCGATCCACGGCGCACAGGCGGCCAAGCGGTTCCCCGGTGTATCAGGACAGGCCCAAGTTGATGACTGGCGCACCTTGGTGGAGTCAAAGGACGACTTGGTCGCAACCATGCGGCAGAAGAAATACGCAGACCTGTTACCGGAGTATCCAGGTGTCGATTACATCGACGCTGGCCCGGCAAAACTGATCAAGGGCGGCGTGACAATTGGAAGCCGCACCCTGACTGCGCCCAAGATCATCATCGCGACGGGTGGCCACTCTATCTTGCCAACCATCGAAGGTATTGCGGATGTAGGTGCTTTGGACAGCAAGAGCATGCTTGAGCTGAAAACCTTGCCCGAAAGCCTGATCTTCTTGGGGGCGGGCTACATCGGTGCGGAGCTGGCGCAAATGATGAGCCGGATGGGCGTGAAGGTTACGGTCGTCGCGCGCTCGCATCTGTTGCCGGGTGCCGAACCGGAAGTGTCTGAGGCTTTAGCAGATGCGTTCATGGCCGAGGGGATCACGCTGCTGACCGGCCTGAGCTATGAGAACGTCAGACGTGACGCGTCGGGCGTAACCTTGCATGTCATGCAGAGCGGCAAGCCTGTCGAGGTCACCGCGGATCATCTTGTCTCCACCGCTGGCAGACGCGCCAATACCGAAGGAATGGGCTTGGAAGAGGTCGGCGTAGAAACCGACACGCTTGGGTCCATCGTCATCGGCGACGACATGCAGACGTCAGTGCCCGGCATCTATGCGGCGGGCGACGTGACCGACCGCGACCAGTTCGTCTATATGGCAGCCTACGGGGCAAAGTTGGCTGTGAAAAACGCGGTTCTGGGCGATGATCAACGCTATGAGAATGCCGCCATGCCCTGGGTCGTGTTCTCCGATCCGCAGGTTGCCGGCGTCGGCCTCAGCGAACAGCAGGCGCGGGATGCGGGTTTCGACGTGAAGACCTCTGTCGTGCCGCTCGATCAGGTGCCGCGCGCACTTGCCGCCCGTGACACACGTGGCTTGATCAAACTGGTGGCGGATAGGGCTACAGATAAGCTGCTGGGCGGCCAGATCATCGCGCCCGAAGGGTCCGACACCATCCAGACACTGGTTATGGCGTTGAAGTTCGGCATGACGACCAAAGACCTCGGCGCAACGATCTTTCCGTATCTGACCACCGTAGAAGGCCTGAAGCTCGCGGCCCAGACCTTCGATATGGATGTCGCAAAACTGAGCTGCTGTGCAGGATAAAGGACAAAAAGTTATGACCAATGATCCTCACACAATGAGCTTGGATATGTCAGTCGTGACCGATCCCGATGTTGCGAATGCCCTGCCGCAGTTGCTGACCGAATGGCGCGCACGCAAGCAATGGGACACAATGTCCGTGCCAGCACGTGACCTGCATCTGGCGATCTTGAAGGCATTTTTGAACCACGGCCAACCGCCAAAGGTTGACCCGCAAGATAAGGCGTTGCTTGACGACCTTGAGGCGCGGGATCTGATCGTCATGGACGGTGAAACCATCCAGCACGCCTATCCTTTCTCCAACAGTGACATGCCGCATAGTGTGACAATAGCCGGCATAACCAATCATACGGTCTGCGCGATCGATGCGTTTGGCGCATCTGCGATGGTGGGCCTTCCGGGGGAGGTACGGTTCGACTGCGGCGCGTGCGGCGATTCCGTTTCAGTCAAGATCGGGGATCAGGGGCTGACCCTGTTGGAGGTCGAACCGAAGGATGCACGGATATGGGCGGGTATAGTTGAGGATGGCGGATGTGCAGCCTCCAGTCAGTGTCAGTCAATGATCGGGTTTTGCAGTGAAGCTCACCTTGAGAGCTGGCGGGGCCAACAGAGTGGCGACACCAATGGCTTTTCGTTCAGTGCGGCACAGGCGCTGCAAGCGGGCTCAGCGACATTCCGACCGTTCATGGCAAGAGATGCTAAGCCGATCCTGCAGCCAAGGGAATAAGATGCCTGTCGTGTTGCGCAAACACTTGAGATGCCCTTTAGCGAAAGAGACTAACCATGAATAATTCAGATAAATACGACTTGATCGTCATCGGCGCAGGCATGGCTGGCGTCGCGGCCGCGAATAAATGCGGCGCGGCAGGCTGGCGTGTGGCTATCGTTGATGCGTTGCCCTACGGCGGCACCTGCGCTTTGCGAGGCTGTGATCCCAAGAAAATCTTGCGGCGCGGCGCTGAAATCGTCGATGCCGCGCGGCTTATGGAGGGCAAAGGGATCGATCCCAGCGGGCTGAAGATCAACTGGTTGGATCTGATGGCCCACAAGCGCGGCTTTACCGATCCAGTTCCAGATAAGATGGAAAAGGGTCTGACCGGAAACGGTGTCGAAACATTGTACGGTGCTGCGCGGTTTACCGGTGCCAACACGCTCGAAGTTGACGGGCAGCGCTATCAGTCAAAACGTTTCCTTATCGCCGCTGGTGCGATTCCGAGACCGGTTAGCTTCACCGGTGCCGATTTGATGATCGACAGCACGGATTTTTTGAACCTCGAAACCTTGCCCAAGCGTATCTTGTTTGTCGGGGGTGGGTTCGTATCTTTTGAGTTTGCACATATCGCCGCACGTGCTGGGGCCGAGCCTATCATCATAGATCGCGGGGCCCGCCCGCTGAGCGCTTTTGACCCCGATCTGGTCGAGATGCTCATCGCGCGCAGTGCCGCTGTTGGTGTGGACTTGCGGCGCGAAACCGAGATCGTCTCGATCACAGCATCTGATGCGGGCTTTGCCGTTGAAGTGAAAACAGGCGACAAGACGACGACCATTGAGACCGATCTGGTCGTGCATGGCGCGGGTCGCATCGCAGCCCTTGCCGATCTGAACCTTGAGGCCGCTGATGTCGCTTATGGAGAGAAGGGCATTGTCGTGGCCCCGCATCTGCAAAGTACGACGAACGACGCCGTGTTTGCCGCCGGAGATTCCGCCGACACGAAGGGCATGCCGCTGACGCCCGTTGCCGTAATCGAGGGCAAGGTCGCCGCATCGAACATGCTCAAGGAGCAGAAGATCGTGCCGGACTATTCGGGCATTCCAACGGCAGTGTTTACGGTGCCCGAACTTGCCCGCGTCGGCATGTTAGAGGCCGAGGCCAAAGAGGCCGGTCACGATGTCGACGTCCGATTCACTGATACTGGCGGCTGGTATTCGAACTACCGGATTGGTGAAACCTCTGCGGCTGCGAAGGTTTTAGTCGACAAGTCGAACGGTAAGATCTTGGGCGCACACCTTTTTGGACCGGAATATGGCGAGTTGATCAACTTTTTTGGGCTGGCGATCAAAATGGGCCTGACTGCAAAACAGCTCAAGTCGATGACAGCGGTCTATCCCAGCGTTGGATCTGATTTAGGATCACTTATTTGAACTGGGATGGTATAGCCTTCCCACGTCTTGAAGGCCGCACATCCGCGCCTGAGTTCCTCAAAGCATACCTTGGCATTTGGAAGGCCAAGGTCAGTTTTTGTCCGCGCTGCGGTCTCTCAGTCGCCGAAATTGCTGCACGATGCACGAACGGCCGGTCTGGGGAAGCCGCGCTGCGGCATTGGAAGGCTGGTTCAATGGCCGCAATGGGCCGTTCGCTACCTACCCCTATGAAAACTGACTGAGTAGCCTCAAATATCGAGTTCCTAATAACTTAAGAGAAGTTACGCGAGATCGAAGTAACTTGTGGTAACTTTAATCGTTAGGTTGCTTTAGGGTTGCTATGGTGAACTATTAGTTTTGCGCACGCCGACTTCTAAGGTGGTCACGAAAAAGGTGCATTCCGACTTGATCAGATCAATCTCATATTCATCGTAACCGAACCATTGATACCGCAGCTTATGCAGCTTGACTGTTCTCGGCATCGGCTGGTGTCCAGTTCCAAGGCAGCAACTCGTCCAGTCGGTTGATCTTGTGATCGTGGATGCGGTCGAGGACGTCGGCAAGATATGCCTGCGGATCAAGGCCGTTCAGTTTGGCGGTTTCGATGATGGTCATGGCGCGGGAGAGAGTTTCTGCGCCTGTGTCGGCCCCCGCGAAGAGCCAGTTTTTCCGTCCTATTCCAATTGGGCGCAGGGCCCGCTCGGCGGGATTGTTGTCTAATGCTACACGTCCGTCGGTTAGGAACAGGCTGAAGGCGTCTCGACGGCTCAGGCCATACCAAAACGCTTTAGCCAAATCACTCTTGCCCGGAATGCGTAGGAGTTGCTCTTCTGACCAAGCAAAGAAAGCCGTTACCTTGGGTTGGCTCAGCTTTTGACGCGCCACATGTCGCGCGTTCGCAGGCTGGCCGTTAATGTCACGCTCGATATCATAGAGCTTTCCGATCCGGGCGAGCGCCTCGCGGGCGAGCTCGGACTTGGTTGATGTCCAGAAGTCGTGGAAGTCGCGCCGCAGGTGAGCCCAGCAGGCAGCCTCCCGCAAACGCTGCCTGCCATCATTATCAGGCACGCAAAGCTTGCCATAGCCTTTGTAACCGTCAGCTTGTAGAATACCGCGGACGTTGGCCAGATGGCTCAGGACGTTCTCTTCCTTCCAGTTCGGTGCGAATCGATAGACTGCACCGGGTGGTGATGCCCCTGCCCAAGGCCGTTAGTCGCGCACATAGGCCCGGGTCCGGCCTTGCTTGACCCCTTTGCCAAGACCCTTGTCACGCTTTGAGCGGTCCAGCACCCGGATCGGTGTGTCATCTGCGTGCAGCAGGTCGCTGCCCATGATGTCAGCCTCAATCCGTTCAATCAGCGGCGACAAGGTCTTCATGGAGCGTCCGCACCAGCCGACCAGCGTGCTTTCGGGAATGTCGGCCCCCATACGCGCAAAGATCTCGTGCTGGCGATACAAAGGCAGGAGATCATCGAACTTCGACACCAGCACATGCGCCAGCAGGTTTGGCCCTGCCATGCTGCCGGGGATCGGACGACTGGGTGCTGGTTCCAGAACCATCTTCTCACAACGACGACAGGATTTCTTGATACGCGCGATCTGGATGACCTTCATCTGCGCAGCGATCATATCCAGCAGTTCGCTGACATCCTCACCCGCTACGCGCAGATCACCGCCACAGTCCGGGCAGCAGCTAGCGGGGTCCAGTTCGCGGCGTTCGCGCGGGTCTCATCTGAGACACGTGGCCGACGGCGCAAAGCGGGCGCATCGGCAGTGTCTGGTGATGGTTCATCATGCCCTTCGTCGATGAGGCCATCGTCCCCTTCGGCAACAGCTACAAGCAGGTCTTCCAGTGCCAGTTCCAGCTGCTCAATTTCACGTTCGATCTTTTCCGAAGATCGCCAAAGGCCAGTTTCTGCAACTTGGCAATCCGCAAGCGCAACGCCTGAACCAGCTAGTCATGGACCCGTAAAGTAGCCGATATCTTGGCATTCTCAGCTTGCAAAGCAGCGATCATCGCCTTCAAAACGGTAGGGTCATCAGGGAGGTTTTGCGTATCAATGGACATGGATAAAACTACCATACCCAGTGTCTTGGCACCATAAAAACAAAGCTAATCAGACGTGTAATTCACCCGACGCGAGCCGGTGGTGCGCCCCAGTCCGGCCTCCGCCAATCCATGCCTTCCCACAACATAGCCAACTGCGCCGATGTCAGTCGTGTCGCACCCTCTGTCCCGTTTGGCCAAGTAAAGCGGCCCCGTTCAAGCACTTTGTAATAGAGGCAAAAGCCCTGACCATCCCAGAACAGTAGCTTGATCCGATCACCCCTGCGCCCGCGGAAGGCAAACACTGCGCCACTGGTCGGCTTCTGGCGCAAAACGTCCTGCGTCAGCGCCGACAGGCCCGCGATGCCCCTCCCTCATATCCGTGACACCGCAAGCGAAATACACACGAACGCCAGTCCCAGGACCGATCATGCCGCCTCCACCGCACGGATCAACTGCGTAAGCGCGCCCGGGTCCATTGTGCTGTCAAAGCGGAGGCAGCGCCCACTGCGCAAACGCAATTCTACTGGTGGGGGCTCTGATAGGCTGGGTGCCAGATCAGAGATGGCAGGAACGCAAGGATCAGGCGCAACATCCAAAGGAATAAAGAGCGCTCCATCGTCTGGAGACCAAAGCCCTTTCTTCTTCAGATCATGTCGCCAGGCATAAAGCTGTTGGCGGGTTACATTACCGTGAGGAAGGGCTTTCAGTGAAGCGGAGACGTGGTCGCAAGCGGGCCCAAGGCACGCGCACTCCTATGCCGCAGGCGGTGCGCCCCAATGCACGGTGGACGCTGGACTTTCTCTCCGACAGCTTCGGGGCTTCACGTAAGTTCCGTATTCTGGCGGTGATCGACGACTGCAGCCGCGAGAACTTGGGCCTAATTGCAGACACCAGCATCTCCGGCGCGCGTGTCGCTCGGGAACTGGACGCGCTGGTGCGGATCTACGGAAAACCCGCTTGTATTGTCAGCGACAACGGGACCGAGTTCACCAGTAGGGCCATCCTGCGATGGGCCGACCAGAACGCCATTCTATGGCATTACATCGATCCCGGCAGGCCGCAGCAGAACGCCTTCATCGAGTCATTCAACGGCAGCCTGCGCGATGAACTTCTGAATGAGGAGATCTTCGACACTTTGGATGATGCGCGGCGGAAGCTGGCCCTCTGGCGCTACGACTACAACACCGTCAGGCCACACTCATCGCGCGGAAACCAGACGCCAAAGCAAGCGCGGCAGGCGCTTGAGCAATTTGAGAGCTCCGCGCCTGCCGCGCTTGCCCAATCCGGAACCCCCAACTATCAAAACCAAACCTGCAAACTCTCGTTATGAGTGAGGGACCAGTGGGGAGCAGGTCAATGATTTTTGGTTTTGATAGATCGACATGAAGAAGATTTGGGTTCATGTCGATCTGGCCGGAAATCTAATATGATGATTTATTGCGACCTGGCGAGAGGACTGCGCAAATGGACCTATTCGAGATAATGATATCGGCTGGGAGTGTCGCTATTGCACTCTGCGGCCTTTGGTATGTTCGAAAAATCATCCGTACGAGCGGACGGGATCGACCTCATGATCCTGAGCGCGTTCGGCGTTTGGTTGAGAGTACAAAACGTAGGCGAAAATTAAGTTTTGGTTTAATGTCGGACTGAACTCCAAATCTAACTCTGCGGCACTTCGGTCGGCGATGCACAAGACTTTTTGCAGATTTGTCAAAGCAAACTCCACTGTCGGGCTGGTGGCGGCGGCGGCCAGTTTTGCTGCCTACACAATCGCTGTTTGGGCGATGACAGTCGCGCCCTTTGCCCTTTGCCCTTGTCGCTGCCCTGCGCGAGACCTCCACCCTCATTGGGATGGTTGTTGTTTGGGGACACGATGAATGCGTCCACCTCGGACCGCGCGCGGAACAAGCGGTCATCGACCTCGTAGCCTTTGCGCTCCAAAAGCCATCGCGCCTTCTGCCCCGCCGGGCACAGGTGGTTTGGCAGGGCCATGCGGTAGAGCAGGGCGGTTTTTCCGGTCGCTGCGGTCGCCGGGTCAGATGTTACGTCGGCCACATCACGGGTGTCTCTGGGCATGATATGCTCCTTGATCTTAGGGTTTGGTGCGGGGCGTGCCAGGCGCTGCATCCCCGTTGGCTTCGATGTCTTCGATATAGAGCTTCATCTCTTCAATCTCGCTGCGCTGTGCCTTGATGATCGCGTCGGCCAACTCGCGCACGCGCGGATCGGACAGATTTGCGCGTTCGCTGGTCAGGATCGCGATGGAATGGTGCGGGATCATGGCTTTCATCCAGGCCGTGTCGCCCACCGTATCTTGCGAACGGACCAGGTATAGGCCAGCCGCAAAGGCGATGGCGGCTCCGGCGAAAATCGCAAGATTCATTTTTCGATTGGAATACATGCCGAGCATGAAGGCGAGCATGATGATTGCCATCACCCCGCCCATATAGAGCGCCATCCACATCCGCGTCTGCGAGAAGAAGACATGGTCAAGGGCATAAGTGTTAAGATACATCAGGCCATACATCACGACCGTTGAGGTGCCGATCATCGCGAAGAACCGACCATAGCCGCTGCCTGTGCTATCGTCGTGCTTATTCTTTGAATCCATTGTATTGTCCTCCTAATTTGCCAATGTGTGCCTTCGTTTTATACCCATGTGGGGTATATTTTACGATTGGCAACAAATCTCTACTGGAGCGACGCCTCATGAAGGCTAACAAGGAAAAGACGCTGGACCGCCTATCACGGCTCGAAGGACAAGTGCGCGGCATCGCAAAAATGGTTGAGGCCGACCGCTACTGCATGGACATCTTAGCTCAGACTGCGGCCATCCGATCCGCCGTTCTAGGCGTCGAAAAGCTTGTGCTGGAGAACCACGCCCAGCATTGCGTCGAGGCTGCGATTGCCAGCGGTAACCCGGAAGAACAACGCGCCAAGTTTGACGAGCTAATCGGTCTTTTGCAAAAGGCGTCGAAGTAGGCGTTTCGGACCGAATGCCCATCGCGCTTTGGCACCTTAGCCAGCGCCTCTGGCCTCCTCTTTGGGTTAAAACGCCAAACCGCTGCCCCGCACATTAGGCCGGTTTCCGCCAGAAGACCGCAATCCTTCCAGCGCTGGACGCGTTGACAGGCTCTGCGACTTACGACACTGCTAACACCTATGCGTGCTCTGGCAAACATATCCAACCTCTGTCGCGTCCTTCTCGGCGTGGTTTTGGCCTGTGGTCTGTTGCTGCTGCCGCCCTCGTCGGTTCATGCCGAAAACGGGATGCATGACAGCGCGCAGGCGGCGCATCACGCGGGCCATCTGATGGCCACCGCGTCCGAGCCGCACCAGGACGCGGCGGCCATGCCGGACCAGCCAGAAATACCAGACAGTTTTGAAGGCGAGCCTTGCTGTGGTGGTATCTGCTTGACGGCGGCGCTGACCACCTCACAGGATGCAAAAGTGACTGGTGTGCGATCCGTTGAATACACCAGCGTGTCCCATTCTGTCGCCTCTGGCCAACCCGCTGGCCAATTGCGCCCGCCTCGAGCCTGAGTTGATCCCGGCCGACTAACGGCCTTTGCATCCGTCGCCGCTGGCTGCGGGTAAGATCACCTCATTCTCAGGCAAAAAACCAATGAAATTACCACTGATTGCAGGGGCGATATCCCTGACCCTCGGGGCTTGCGCCACGTCGCTCCCCCCGTTTCCCGACATCACTGCCGCCTATGTGCAGCAGCCCACGCCTCTGCCCGAAGTCGCCGCGATGACCGCCGCTGACAACAGCACGCGCGGCAGTGCCACGACCGCCGAAGAGCAACCCTTTGCAGGTTACCGTCGGCGCGGCGTGGTGGAGCCGCTCGATTGGCGACGATTGAACGCTGAACAGGCACCTATGCAAGGGATGGATATGCAGGGGATGAACCACTGATGCGTTGGAAACTCAAAACCGCCGCCGTCATTACACCACTGATCTTGGGCGCCTGCACGACAACGGACCTGCCGGTGAGCTTCTCGGCCCGTGATGCTGGCTTTGCCACCGTAGAGGCACGCACCTCCAAAGCCATCGGCAAACGCACTGTCTGGGCGCAGTCGCAGGCCGAGACCGTCGCCGCCTCCAAACAGGTCCGCGCCATGGTGCAGGGCAAGACTATTAGCGCGGAAACCGCGGTGCAGGTTGCGCTGTTGAACAACAAGGGGCTTCAGGCATCCTATGCGCAGATCGGTCTGTCCGCAGCGGAAGCATGGCAGCAATCTACGCCCGAGAACCCCGTCGTCTCAATCGGCTTACTGGGCATCGGCGCGCCTGAGGTCGGGCTTTACCGTGCCTTGGAAAGCATGATCGCCGTGAACCTGCTTGACGCTCGCACCCGCAAACAGCGCATCGCCGCTGCCGAGGCGGAGTTCCAGCACGCGCAGATGCAGGCGGTGAGCGACACGCTGGCATTGGCCAATGAAACGCGCGAGGCATGGATCAATGCAGTGGCGGCCTTTGAGACGGTCAGCTACCTCAAACGCGCTTCCGTCACCACCGACGCCGCGGCGGAACTGGCGCAGCAATTGGGTAAGACCGGCGCGCTCAACAAGGCCGCGCAGGCCCGGGAGCAGGCCTTCAACGCCGAAATGGCCGGACAGTTGGCGCAGGCGCGGCTGGATGCGCAGTTGGCCAAGGAACAGCTGACCCGGCTTATGGGGCTCTGGGGTCAGGACGTGGCCTATTACGTGCCCGATGCCCTACCGCGTGTGCCGAACACGGTCAGCAGCCACAGGGGCATTGAACGGCTGGCGCTGGCCAATCGTGTTGATTTGGAAGTCGCCCGGCTGGGGTTGGAGGCCACGGCGAAAGCCTACGGTCTGACCGATGCCACCCGCACCCTGACCGACCTCGAAGTTATTGCCGGGGCAGAGATCGAGCGTGAGGAAGAGGACGGAGAAGTCGAGACCAGTATCTCACCTCAGGTCGAGTTCGAGTTCGTCATCCCAATTTTCGACAGCGGCAAGGCGCGGCTGCGCAAGGCCGAACTCAGCTATCTTCAAGCCGCCAATGTGCTGGCCGAACGGGCGGTGAACGTCCGCTCCGAAGCGCGGGCGGCGGCCACGGCCTACCGCTCAAGCCATCAGATCGCACGGCACTACTCGGACGTCGTGCTGCCCCTGCGGCGCACAATCGATGAAGAGGCATTGCTCAGCAACAACGGCATGATCACCAGCACCTTCGATCTGTTGAACGACGCCCGCGAAAAGATCGGAAGCCAGCTTGAGGCGGCCAATGCCAAGCGTGAGTTTTGGCTGGCCTCTGCCGGTCTGACCGCCGCGATCTACGGCGGTGGCAGCGGCGGCGGTGGCGCCGGCGGAGAGGCACAGATTGCCGCCGGTGGCGGCGCAGGACATTGAGACAAGGAAGCAATCAGATGATTAACAGACGTCAACTGCTGGGGGCCGGTGCTGCGGGAGCGACGCTCGTGTCCTCCAAAGCATGGGGCCAGACCATGAATATGGGCCTGCCCGAAGCCGCCGTCATGGACAGCGCGCTGACCCAATCGCCAACCCGCCCCACCAGCGGGCCGGATTACAATCCCGTGGTCACGCTCAACGGCTGGACCCTGCCGCATCGGATGAACAACGGGGTGAAGGAATTCCACCTCGTTGCCGAACCGGTGGAGCGCGAACTGGCTGACGGGATGGTCGCGCGCCTCTGGGGCTATAACGGCCAGTCAACCGGTCCCACCATCGAGGCGGTGGAGGGCGACCGGGTGCGCATCTATGTCACCAACCGCCTGCCCGAACATACCACCGTGCATTGGCACGGGCTGATCCTGCCCTCTGGCATGGACGGTGTCGGCGGGCTCAGCCATCCCGGCATCCCGCCGGGCAAGACCTTTATCTACGAGTTCGATCTGACCAAATCCGGCACCTTCATGTATCACCCGCATGGGGATGAGATGGTACAGATGGCGATGGGGATGATGGGCATGTTCGTGGTCCACCCCAAAGATCCGTACTTCATGCGCGTGGATCGGGACTTCCTGATCATGCTGAACGCCTTCGACATTGATCCGGGTAGCTACATTCCGAAGATCATGACGATGACGGATTTCAACCTGTGGACATGGAACAGCCGGATCTTCCCAGACATCGACCCATTGGTCGTCAACCATGGCGATAAGGTCCGGGTGCGCGTCGGCAACCTGACCATGACCAACCACCCGATCCACATGCATGGCTACGACTTCAAGGTCACCTGCACCGATGGCGGCTGGGTGCCGGAATCGGCGCAATGGCCCGAGGTCTCCATCGACATCCCCGTGGGCGCCATGCGGGCCTATGAGTTCGTGGCCGAGCATCTGGGCGACTGGGCGATCCATTGTCACAAGTCGCACCACACGATGAACGCCATGGGCCATGACGTGCCAACACTGATCGGTACCAACAGTTCCAACATGACACGTCAGGTCCGCCGCGTGCAGCCCGAGTTCATGCCCATGGGCACGGCGGGCATGGCGGATATGGGCGAAATGTCGATGCCGCTGCCCGACAATACCGTGCCGATGATGGCCGGTTGGGGGCCACATGGCCCGCTGGAAATGGGCGGCATGTTTTCGGTCGTGAAGGTGCGCCAAGGCATCGACGCGGACGACTACGAAGATCCCGGCTGGTATGAAAACCCGCCGGGCACCGAAGCGTATGAATGGACGGGCGAACTGCCGGACTTCGCGCAGAACCACAGCCCGAAAACCCAGATTACGCCAAAACCAACCTCCAAGGGCTAAGCGGCCCTTGGACCAAAATGACCTCTAAAACCATACAGGAAACACCATGAACAAACTTCTTCTCTCAACCGCCCTCAGCCTTCTCATCACCGCTCCGGCCTATGCGGCAGGCACCCATGGCGGCGGTCACGCCGATGACGGCCATGGCGACATGCACAAGGAAATGGCCGCAGGCATGCCCGGCAAGGCCGAGGCGGTTGACCGCACGATCGAGGTGACCATGCGCGAAACCGACGACGGCGAGATGATCTTTGAACCCGCCGAGTTCGACATCAAAAAAGGCGAGACCATTCGCTTTGCCGTCACCAACAAAGGCGAGATCGAGCATGAGTTCGTAATCGACACGATGGAAGGCAATGCCAAGCACAAGGAAGCCATGGCCAAGATGGACATGGAGCATGACGACCCAAACTCCGTTCGCCTTGATCCCGGCATGGAGGGCGAGGTGATCTGGACCTTCGCCAATGAAGGTTCCTTCGAGTTCGCCTGCCTGATCCCCGGCCATTACGAATCCGGCATGCATGGCCCGATCACCGTGAAGCAGTCTGATGAGGCCCCCGCGGCGCCCGCCGTCTACTCAACCGGCAAGATCAAGAAAGTCGACGCCAAGGGCAAGAAAGTGACCATCATTCACGGCCCGCTGGAAAACCTCGACATGCCGTCGATGACCATGGTGTTCAAAGCCGATGAGACGCTGATCGCCAATATGAAGGAAGGCCAGAACATCGAATTCGTGGCCGACCGTGTGAAAGGCAAGCTGACCGTCACAGCGATGAAGTAAGCGCCGACAGCAGGGCCGTCGAACGGGCTGGCCCTGCTCTTTCCACCAAAAAAATAAGGCAGTTCGAGCAATGAGAACGCGTGGAACCATCGCCCTTTGGGCCATCGCTGCACTACAGGCCATTGTGGCAATCTTCTTTTCCGTCTGCTTCTTGCTGGACGCTGTCGGACTGGAACCTGAATTTCTGATTTGGCAGAGCCATGAGTATCAGCAGACCGTGTTGGCCATCGGCCTGAACCTCGGTGTGGCGCTTGGCTGGATCGCCCTTAGGACCAGTCTGCAACGTGCGCGGTTGGCCGAAGAGAAGATGCGCAGATGCACCTCGGAGTTCTCGCTGGTGATGACGCAGCATTTCACCGACTGGCGTCTGACGCCCGCAGAGCGGGATGTCGCCGTCTTTCTGGTCAAAGGCCTGAGCACCCGCGACATTGCGGAACTACGCGGCACCTCCGAAGGCACGATCAAGGCGCAGACGAACGCAGTTTATCGCAAGGCTGCCGTCACCGGGCGCACGCAGTTGCTGAGTACTTTCATTGAGGACTTGATGGATGATGCATTGATGCCGGCGGACGCACCGCAAACAGTGGCTGTAAAGAACTCGGATATGGTTGCCGCCGCATGAGCGTCAGCTGTCGCATAGTCGCACGCAGAAATGGCCCTGATACCAAACAGGTGGCCCCTCAATGATCCAAGCAATGCTTCTATCCATTCTGGTCGTCGGCATCTGCACGACAATCCACTATTTCGTCCTTAAGTGGGTTTCCGATACGATTGCGCAGCGCAACAGAACGGCCCAGGGCCGGAACCTAGGATTGGCCGTCGGAGCAATTACGATAGCCCATGTCATTGAGGCTTTTATCTATACGCTCTTCTTTCTCTGGGCGGTGCAGGGGTTACAAATCGGCGCGCTGAACGCCTCCGGCCCGGCAGGTGCGCCGATCACTTTGATGGACTACTTCTATTTCTCACTGGTTAACTTCACCACCTTAGGACGCGGCGACCTGACACCCTTGGGGCACCTGCGTTTCCTCACCGGGATTGAGGCGTTTCACGGCTTTCTCATGATCACGGCGTCTGGAAGCTTTGTGCTGCAGGTCATGGGGGGAGGCGCCCCCCTGTCAAAGGAAGGATGACCCGAATGGTTCGTCCAGATTTCTTGCTCGTAAGAGGGCGCATATGCGCTCCCCACCCGGTCGGCCACTGGCAGTTGAAATCGGCCCCGCTGTTAACAATTTCGCGCTACGGCGGGCGGCGCGCCTGGCTGGGCTTGGTGCAAAGGAATTGTGTCGCAAGCATGGGATCGGCGATGCGACTTTTCACAAGTGGCGGTCGAAGTATGGCGGTATGGAAGTGTCCGACGCGCGGCGTTTGAAGGCGCTGGAAAGCGAGAGCGCTTAGCTGAAGAAGATGCTGGCAGAGCAGATGATGGATGTGGAGACGCTGAAAGAAATGCTCGGAAAAAACTTTTAAGGCCCGGCTCGCAGAGGAAAGCTGTGGACTGGGCGATGAAGACTAAGGGTTACAATCAACGACGCACTTGCGCGTTGGCCGGGATCGATCCGCCTGTGTATCGGCGCAGGTCTAAGCGCCCTGCCGACACGGAACTGCGGACAAGGATGTAAGAATTGGCGTCCGAACGGCGGCGGTTCGGCTATCGACGCCTGCACATCCTGCCGTAGCGCGAGGGGTGGCAAGTGAACTGGAAGAAGCTGTATCGGCTCTACCGGGGAAGAAAGTTTAACCGTTCGCAATTGAGCGGACGCAAGCGCGCAGTGGGCACGAGAACCCCGATGGCAATCCCGCAAGGTCCAAACCAGAGATGGTCGGTCGACTTCGTGTCGGACGCGCTGGAGGATGGCCGTCTTTTCCGCGCGCTAATGTTATTGACGACTTCAGCCGAGAATGTCTGGCCGCTGTGTTCGATACAGCCATCGGCGCCGCACGCGTCGCCCGCGAATTGGATCGGATTGCCGAACTGCGCGGTTATTCTTGTTTAGTGGTCTCGGACAACGGGACGGAGCTGACCAGCAACGCGATGCTCAAATGGCAAGAGCACCGCAAGGTCGGTCGGCATTACATTGCACCGGGCAAGCCAATGCAGAATGGCCTGGTCGACAGTTTCAATGGGCGGATCCGTGAGGAATGCCTAAACGAACACCTGTTCCCGTCTTTGCGCCATGCCTGCCGCATGATTGCGGCATGGTGCGCCGACTACAATCACCACCGGCCTCACTCCAGCCTCGCGGGCCTGACGCCATACGAATAGGCTAACCGGTCAAAGGAATACCAAAACCTGAACAGAGCTAACCTATAAACGCGGACCCCAAGGGGAGCAGGTCATTGTATTTCCGTCTCTTTAAGACTAAGTAGGAGATACGAAGTTGTGGTTCTCTGCGGCATAGGCGCATCAGCCTGCCAGAGCCGACCACAACCTTTCATCATGAAAATTCAGCTGTCACGTCCGTTAGCAGGGATTTGATATTTGGGACTGTTGCCGATGTGATCGCGCACAATCAGGTCGATTATGGCATTCCCCAGCCGCTTACGATCGCGGGACACACGGATGAGCGTTCCGATGATGACTACGAAAATTGGTAGGCGGCGCAGCCATTGAAGGCTTCAGCTCTGCGGCCTGCCGACGAAAAACGACGCTTCTATCTGGTCTATCGGCGCTGGAGAGCAAAGCTTCGCGCAGCGGATCATCGAGGCCTAAAGCTGGCTCTGGCGCAAGATCAGGCGAATGCAATCACGTACTCAATCAAAAACAGTGAGGCGGGGCTTTCGCCGTCAGAGGATCGAAAATGACACTTCCCGGATCGACGAAACCCAGTATTTATAGCGCCGCAGTTGGTGCAGGTGCTGTCTCGAGCCTTGGCCTTGCCCGTGACGGGTTGACCACCTCTTGCGGCACACAGAAGATCGCTGACACCCCTGTGGAAGAACGAGTGACCTTGGACTTAGTGCCGGGCATTAGAGCTTCGAGCCGGGAATTGGCAGTCGCCTGCCCTGCGGGGCTCAAGAGAGATGGATCGTAAATCACAACTCACAGGGCCGCGCGGCCCTCAGGCACTCGCTTTCTGCACCCCTGCGCAGCGCCCCACAATCATCGGCCTATTTGCCGGTTCAATCTTAGCGCTTATGCTTTTTGTGCTGCCTGCATTGGCCCAAAACAGCGCACAACCGATGCCGGAGAACGCCAGTACCAGAAGTTACGGCGATGGATGGGAATGCGATATTGGTTTCCGGCTGAATGAAAAAGCCTGCCTCGCAGTCAATGTCCCGCAAAACGCATATGAAACGAAGCGGTCTTACGGGTCCGGATGGGACTGTCTACATGGGTTTCGCAAAACCGATATGGAAACCTGTGTTGCGGTCGCGGTGCCTGAAGGGGGGTTCCTAGACCCGACAGGCGAACGGTGGGGATGTCTGCGGGGCTACGACAGGGTCGATGACACCTGTAAGGAAATCGTCCTGCCAGCGCATGCGTATTTGGTAGATTCCTCATATGGGTCCACCTGGAGGTGCGAACGTGGGTACGAAGCAACCGGGGGTCAGTGTGCTCAGATTGCGGTTCCGGCCAACGCCTATCTGAATGGAACGGGGTACGGTCAGCCTTGGACGTGTGAGCGTGGCTTCGTTGAACAGGCCGGTCTTTGCAAAGCCGCCGTGATCCCCGAAAATGCCTATTTCGATGGCACAAGCTATGGAAAAGGCTGGAAGTGCGATCGTGGATATGCCGCATCGGGCAAGACATGCGAATTGATAGATATTCCTGAGTACGCGCATCTGGGCAGGTCGGGCAACCGATGGGAATGCAACAGAAATTTCCAGAAATCCAAAGGGCAGTGCGTCCTTAACAACTGAGCGCGAAACATCGCAACACAGGCATCAGCCTGTGGGGCTGCGAACGGGCCTGTCCTTGATGCTAACATAAAAAGAGAGAATAAAATGGAAACGAAATCTGACACTGTCGATACCATCCGCCGTCCGGCCAGCGGTGCGCAAGCGCCGCCAATGAGCCGGAGCGATGCGTCTGTAGCACTATCAAACACGCAGATCGCGGCTCATCCAACAGCGATTGCCTATTGCGAAGGCAACTTTACGCGGATTGATGGCAAGACGGCGAATGGCCTTGTCCGCCATTCCCAAGCGTATCGCATCCTTTCAGTCATCGACAGCACTTATAGCGGACAAGACAGCGGCGTCGTTCTCGATGATAGGGCTAACCAAATACCGATCTTTGGTCATCTCGAAGCAGCGGTGGCCCATGAAGCCGTCACGCCCGATACGCTGATCTATGGGATGGCCCCCTCAACAGGGCGTCTCTCGACTGCGGACCGGGGCGTTGTTCTGAAAGCGATTGAGCTTGGCATGAATATCGTAAGCGGGCTGCATGAATATCTGTGCGATGATACAGAAATAGCCAGTGCTGCATCGGACCTGAATGTCACGATCCGCGACATCCGAAAGCCGAAAGCCAGCAAAGACATGCGCCTCTTTGATGGGAGTGTCGCTGATGTCAAAGCGCTGCGGATTGCCGTTCTCGGCACCGATTGCGCCATCGGGAAGCGGACAACGGCCACCGTCTTGGCGCGGGCGCTGAATGCAAAAGGTATCAAGACCGTGCTTGTTGGCACGGGCCAGACCGGCCTGATGCAGGGCGCAAAATACGGGATCGCAATGGATGCCGTGCCGCCGCAATTCTGCTGTGGCGAGCTTGAGGGCGCGGTAGTTGCCGCGTCTGACGGCGAACAGCCCGATGTGATCCTAATCGAAGGACAGGGCGCCCTGAGCCACCCTGCCTTTTGCACATCGGCCTTCATTCTGCGGGGGAGCCAGCCGGATGCGGTCATCCTGCAGCACGCGCCAAAACGTGCCCATCGCTGCGACTTTCCAACTATGCCGATGCCCACGTCATCAAGTGAGATCGCTTTGATCGAAGCCTTTGCTGATACCAAGGTCATCGGTGTTACGCTCAATCACGAGGGGATGTCTGAGGCCGAGATCACCGATACGATCGCGGCCCAATCACAAGAGCTTGGGCTGCCGGTCACCGATGCATTGGCCAGACCGGTTGCAGAACTGCTTGCGATGGTCACTGCCGCATACCCGGCACTGACGCGAAGGCCTGTTGTGGCAACAGTATGAGTTGCCCACGCATCGAGGTGGACCTATGCAAAATCAGGCACAACACGCAGACATTGGTCAAGCGTTTGGGCCTGCGGGGGGTCGGCGTCACTGGCGTGACGAAGGCTGTCTGCGGGCATCCTGCAATCGCTCAGGCCATGCTCGATGGTGGGGCCACGGCGCTTGCGGATGCACGTATCCGCAATGTGCAAAGGCTACGGTCGACAGGGCTGACAGGCCCGATCACACTGATCCGGACGCCGATGTTAAGTCAGGCTGATGAAGTCGTTCAATCCTGCGAAGCGAGCTATAACACAGAGATTCCAGTCATCTCGGCATTGGCAGCCGCTGCGATCCGCAATGGTTCAGTTCACGGTATCATCCTCATGGTCGAGATGGGGGACCGGCGCGACGGAATATTTCCCGAGAAGCTGGCTGAAATTGCGCAGCAGGTCCGGCAGATGCCCGGGGCCACGCTAGAGGGGATCGGTGCTAACTTTGCTTGTTTGAACGGGCGCGCTCCGACAGCGTCTCAAATGGCCGCGTTAAGCGAGTTGGCGAATGAGATTGAGCGGGGGGGCGGCCCCAGCCTCAAGATCGTATCTGGTGGAGGATCTGCAAACCTACCTTGGGCATTAGGCGGCCACGCAACGGGCCGCGTCAATGACCTCAGGCTGGGCGAGGCGATCCTTCTGGGTGTCGAACCCCTGTCCGGTGAACGGATCGGGGGGATGCATACGGATGCCTTCACACTTGTTGCCGAAGTCATTGAAACGGGTGCAAAACCCGCGCCTTTCCCCATCGCCCTGATCGATCCAACCACGGAACGCCTTCGCATTAAGCCTGCCGGTGGTGCGCCCGCGCTCATGATCCTCGCGCTTGGGCAGCAGGACACCGACATTCAGGGACTTTCATTGCCTGTTGGGACTAAAGTGGTTGGTGCGACCAGCGATCATCTTGTGGTTGGGACGAATCGATCCCCGCTGTCGGTGGGCTCGGAAATGAAAATCCAGATGAACTACAACGCGTTGATGCATGCGATGGCTGCGCCCGACATCGAAGTGAGCCTGTTGGACGATCCACCTACAGGCTTGCCAAAGCGCACCCAAGGCAAGTTTGAACATTTGGTGCCAGTTTAAAAGGGCTCGTTTGGTCCACCTAGGCGTAAACCACAAAGGAAACTGACAATTGTCAAAGCATACAAAAAAGAACCTGTCCAAAGTCTACGCCGCCAAACCGGAAACTCCGATGGAAAAGACGACGCGTGTCGTGAGACAAATGGTCGACGAAGAAGCGGAGCAGCGACATGCGAAGAACTCCAGATTGCGTAACGCTCGCCTCGAAAGAGAAGCGAACACGCCATCCGAGACGACAGTCAAACCACCGCGCAAAACGCGCCGCTCTGAAACTGGTTCATAGTGGCAATCAAGCGCCGACAGCCTTTCTTTAAGTCAGACGCTGAACTGCGCAACAGGGCTACATTCTAACAAACCGTGTTTAAGGTCCCATTCATGACAAACTCCGAGCGTTCACCAGAAAAAATTCACTATATTTGCCAAACGTATGTTGAGGTAAAGGCCGGGCGCAGCGGGCAGACCGGCCTGAAAATTGCCAAGCAGTTTGAGTATCCCTCAGCGCAGGAGGCCCAGAACCGTGCCGAACGGGAGGTTTTATCCGATGATTGTGCAGGTGCCGACGCTTATATGATCTGCGAGGATCCAAACAGCGGAGAGGTCGCCGATCCAAGCTTCATCGTAAGACTGGGGAATGTTCCCGGATTTGACGAATGATAGAACTCAATGCGTCCAGTCAGATAGACACTCGGCATACTTCGTCCTAAGTCCTGCAAGGTGCTCTCCCAAGCTCGAATTGTAGACCGGCACATAGCCCAGTTATACTGCATTAAAAATAAGGTTCTTGGTCAGTTCCGCGCCCTCAGCGGGGTTTGACGCGTCTGGCAAGCCAAAGGAGCGACCCTCTTTACGCGCGCGACGTTTGCCGGTTTCGGTCCAGTTGCGGACCAGCGGCAACCCAATACCAAAGGTCATGCGGTCGATGGTTTTGAGCCTGCCTAATAGTCATGCCGCTGCGCATCCCGCACCAATGCGGCCAGGCGATAGAACCCATGCGCCATCTTGGTGAAAGGTGTCAGCAAGAAAAACGCCAGCACCGCGCCGAGGTGGATGACCAGAAGGCCCGGCATCCAGCCAGAACCGCTTGCCGCATAGAGCAACAGACCACTCAGCCCGACGAACCCCAACAAACCGGTGAAGGCAATCTCACCGCCAAAGGCATTGCTTGCGCCGAGTGATTTGTCCGAGCGCAGCTTGAGCCAAACCATCTTGCTACAGCCCAACACCAATAGAACTCCACCAGAAAGCCCCAAAACCTTGGGCGCCGAAAACAGCCCATAGGGGGCGGGCATATCCAGCAGATAGTGCATCAGAGTTCCCGCGCTGGTCGAAGCGAAGCACAGAAGGAAGCCGTACATGATCGCCTGATGCGCATAGCGCCGTGCATGGGTGAAGCGGTCTTCGTCTTCAAAGTTGCAGCCGTCGCCGTGGCCGCCCTTGAGGTTGCGCATGTTCGCGGCCGAAGCGATGGCTCCGTTTAGGTGAGATAGGCGGACCGGAGCACCACCCACCGTTTGCCAATAGCGCCGCAGGCCGATGGCGATGCTGAGCAGTGGAAACAGAAAGGCGGGTAGAAAGATCGCCACCATCGCATTGTGAGACAACACCGCATAGAAACCTTCGCCCCCCGCAGCGGCCAGCGCAAGGGCAGCCCAGAACAGCAATGCAAAGCCCAAAACAGTGGCGAGCACGATGGCGAGGCCGTTTTTCTGGAAGGCTTTCCCGGCGGCACGTGGAAAGGCGAACTCTTCCCAACTATCTTGGCGCACATCGGCTAAGGCTTGCGGCAGGTTCAGTTCAAACTCATGCGGGGCGGTGTATTGGCAGGCGTAGTAACAGCCCCGGCAATTGTGACAGAGGTTCGCCAGTTGCGTCAGGTCTCCGTCCGAGAAGGCACGTTCGGCCTGTAGGGCCGGGAAGACAGAACAGTAGCCCTCGCAATAGCGACAGGCATTGCAGATTTCGGCCTGACGGCGGGCCTCTTGGAGTAGATCAATTTGCATGGGCCGCGGCCTCCTTGCCTGCGATACGTCCGAATACGGTGCCGATGGTCATGCCAAACCCGGCGAGGTAGCCTTGGCCCAAGATCGAGCCCGCCATGGTTTCGCCCGCCGCCCAGAGGTTGCTGACCAGACGGTCGCCGATGGAGCATTGCGCGTTTTCATCCACCTTCAGCCCGAGATAGGTAAAAGTGACGCCAGTGCGCAGCGAATAGCCGTAGAACGGCGGCTCGGTGATCGGTCGCGCCCAGTTGGTTTTGGGTGGGGTGAGGCCGGAGGTCGCCACGCCATCAAGCTCGGTGGGGTGGAAGGCAGTTTGATCGCCACAGGCTTCGTTGAACGCGGCCACGGTCTGCTCCAGCGCATCACCGGGCAGGCCCATCTTACCCGCCAGTTCCGCCAGCGTATCGGCTTTGATTGGTGGAAAAACCGAAGGCATGAACAGGTTCAGCGATTTCGCGTCGATAATGACATAGCCGACCTGATCGGGCTGGGCGGCCACCAGTCGGCCCCAGATGGCGTAGCGTTTGGGCCAGACATCCTCGCCTTCGTCATAGAACCGCTGTGCGTCTTTGTTCACGACGATGGAGAAGGGCACGCAATCCAGCCGTGTGACGATCCCACCGTCGAACTTCGGCGCGCGCCCGTCGATGGCGACGGCATGGCATTGGGTCGGATCGCCGACCTGTGCGATGCCTTGATCCAGCAGATCCGCCAGAACCACGCCGCGGTTATAGGGCGTGCCGCGGATCAGGAAATTCTTTGCCGCTGGCCCCCATGCGCGTGCCAGCCAGTCGGTATCGGCCTGAAAGCCGCCAGAAGCCACGACGACGGATTTGGGCGAAAGGCTCTTGGCGGCCCCCTCATGGGTATAGTCCACCCGCGTCACCCGGTCGCCTTCCAGTTCGAGATGGGTCACGGCGGCTTCATAGAGCACATCCACGCCCAGCCCTTCGGCGGTGCGATAATAGGCGTTCACGAGGCTTTTGCCACCGCCGCGAAAGAAGGCGTTGGTACGTGCAAGGGATAGGGTGCCCGAGAGCGAAGGCTGAAACCGCACGCCATGTTCTTCCATCCAAGGCAGGCATTCCTCAGAGGTGCGGATGGCAAGGCGCGCAAGATGTTCATCGGTCTTGCCACCCGTCACCTTCATCAGATCGGCAAGATATTCGTCTTCGGTGTAGCTTTCGACCAGCGGCCCCAGTGGCCCGTGGTGCATGCAGCGGAAGTTGCGGGTATGGCGGGAATTGCCGCCCCGGTAGGGTTTCGGTGCCGTTTCAAGGATCAACACGCGGGCGCCCGTTTCGGCGGCGGTGATCGCGGCACAAAGGGCTGCATTGCCGCCGCCGATCACGACGATATCGTAGGCTACGGTCACAGTAGGTCTCCGTCATAGGTCTGATCGCGCGACGGCTGTGCGCGCAGGGCGCGAACACGCACTCGCTGAGCCGCTTCGATATGCGCGCGCATGGCAGCTTCAGCGAGAGTAGCATCGCGGGCCTTGATCGCGTCCAGAACGCCAAAGTGCTCCTCTACCGCTCTCTCGGCGCGGGCAGGGTCGGTGAGGGTTGTCGGGCCGAGGATCATCAGCGTCTTTTGCAGCGTATGGATCGACCGGGTCAGAAAACGGTTCTTTGCGGCGTCCAAGAGGGCTGCGTGAAACTGACGGTTTAGGGTGAAGGCTTCGGGCACATTGCCCAGAGCGGCAAGCTGCTGGTTCATGTCCTGCAGCTCTTCAATCTCGATGTCCGAGGCGGCGCGGGCGGCCAGCCGTGCGGCGGTGCCCTCCAACACGGCGCGCATCTCGTAAAGTTCCATCACCTCGGCGTAGTCGAGCGTGCGGATGCTCGCCCCTTGCCGTGGAATATGCGCCACGACGCCGTCGGCCTCCAACTGGCGGATCGCCTCGCGCACGGGGGTGCGGGAGACGCCCAGACGGTCGGCCAGTTCGGTTTCACGCAGCCTGTCGCCGGGGTTCAGCCGACCGGCACGCAGTTCGTCCATCAGTTGCGCATAGGTAGAGTTGCCCTGCGGTGTGCGGTCTTCATCGCTCATGGAAACGTCCCTAGGTTCGCTATTGCATACAGGTGGATACAATCGTATCCCAAAGGGGTCAAGCCCGGAAGAATGAGTGAGTGGACGCCCATGCGCATTTCCCAATCGACCCTAAGTCGCACGCTGACCCTGATCCTCGCCGGAGGTGGTACTTTGGTCTTTTGGCGGCTTGATCTGCCGCTGCCATTTCTTTTCGGGCCGATGGCAGCCTGCCTTATCGCGGCATTGTCGAACGTACCGATAAAGGGCTTCGGTCAAGTCTCGGTCGCAGCGCGCACGATCCTCGGGGTGGCGGTCGGCGCCTCGATCACGCCTGACCTGTTCCACCAACTCCCGCAAATGGCGATGTCGGTGGCCTTGGTGCCGGTTTTCATTACACTCATTGGCTTGATCGGCGTTCCGTTCTTCCGCCATGTCTGGGGGTTCGACGGGCCAACGGCCTATTACGCTGCCATGCCAGGTGGCCTGCAGGACATGGTGATCTTTGGTGCCGAAGCGGGGGGCGACCCGCGCGCACTGTCCCTGATCCATGCCACGCGGGTGTTGATTATCGTCACCCTTGCGCCTGCCTTTCTGACGCTGGCCTACGGGGCAGGGCTGACCAATCCCATCGGCGCACCGGTGACGGAGCTTCCGGTGAGCGAGATGGCCCTGATGGCCGCCGCGGCCTTGATCGGCTGGAAAGGGGGAGAGCGGATCGGCCTCTTTGGCGCGTCAATCCTTGGCCCCATGATCGTCACCGCTGTCTTGTCGCTCTCCGGTCTGATCCACAGCCGCCCGCCAGCCGAAGCCATCCTTGCCGCGCAGTTTTTCATCGGCTGCGGGATCGGCGTGCATTTTCTGGGCGTGACATGGGGCGAGCTGACGCGGGTGGTGCTGGCGGGCGTCGCCTATGTGCTGGTGCTCGCCGTCTTGGCCGCAGGTTTCACCGGCCTCGTCACCTGGGCCGGGTTGGGCGATCCGGTCGAGGCATTCCTTGCCTTCGCGCCGGGCGGGCAGGCCGAGATGACGGTGCTGGCCATCGTTACCGGGGCGGACTTGGGATTCGTCATCACGCACCACCTAACGCGCATTGTGCTGGTGATCGTCGGCGCGCCGCTGGTCGCGGGGCTTATGGCACGTAGACGGAAGGGTTGATCATATGGATCGGGGCACCCGCCGCATAAGCGTTCACCTGCGCGAAGATATCCGCGAATTGCTTGTCGAATTCGTCTTCGGTGACAAAGCCGATATGCGGGGTGGCGATCAGCTTGGGGTGTGAGAGCAGCGGGTCGTTGGGATCCGTTAGCGGCTCAGTATCAAAGACATCCACCGCCGCCGCGCCGAGATGCCCGGCGTCGAGCGCTTGCAGCAGCGCGCCTTCGGCAATCAGCCCGGCGCGGGAGGTGTTCACCAGTACCGCGCGGGGCGACATGGCGCTGAGGTCTTCCGCGGTGACACTGCCGCGAGTCTCAGGTGTCAGCCGCAGATGCAGAGACACCACGTCGCAGGACCCGAAAAACGTCGCGCGGCTTTCGGCGACGGTCTCGCCATCGGCTTCCGCCCGCGCGCGCCCGGCCTCGGAACTCCACCAGATGACCTCCATCCCGAAGGCGCGGGCATAGTCCGCCACCACACGTCCGATACGCCCATAGCCATAAATCCCCAGCCGCCGCCCGCGCAGGCTGCGCCCGACGCCCATCTGCCAGTTGCCTGCCTTTACGCTCGCCATCTGCTGCGGCAGTTGCCGCATGGCTGAAAGGATCAGTGCAAAGGTGAGTTCAGCTGCCGCATGGTTGGCCCCATCCGCACCTTTGTTGGAACACAGCAGCACGCCCTGATCGGTGCAGGCCGCGACATCCACATGCGGATAGGCGCCGCGCTGCGAAATCAGGCGCAGGTTTGGCAGACGTTCCAGCAACCCCCGCGTCACCTTGGTTCGCTCGCGAAACAGCACCACGCAGTCGGCATCCTGCAAACGGTCGGCCAAGATCGCCTCGTCAGGCTGATGATCTGTCCAGACGGTCACGTCGTGCCCCGCCAGCAGGTCAAAGCAAGGCAACCCGCGCAGCGTGTCGAACCAGTCGTCGAGGATATGAACCTTCATCCCTGCACCTATGCAGACAGCGCGTTGATCGCTTTGCTGACCCGCTCATGCAGGATCAGCAGATCGGGGTCGCGGTCCTTCTGCGTGCCGATGCTGGCAATCAACTCGGCGCGCAGTTTTTCCAGATCACGGCGGGCGACGTGGATTTTCTCGTAATTGGTCATCATTCGCTTCTCAATGGGATAACAGAACGGGAATTTTGATCTTTTCCAGCACCTCGGCGGTCACGCCACCAAGGAAATCTTCGCGGAACTTGGAGTGCTCATAGGCACCGAGGACCAGCAGCGAGGGATCGTGCCTTTCGCAATAGGACAGCAGAGTCTGCGCCACCGGATGGGTGGTGGGAAAGTTCTCATGCACCGCTTCGACGCCGTGGCGGTCGAGATGGGTCATCAGATCGGCGATCGGCCAAGAGGTGCGTTTGCCCACCGTCAGAACGCTGACCCGGCCATCGGCCTCAAGCAAGCGCAGGCTGTCCGACAGCGCCCGCGCGGCGGCGCGTCCGCCGTCCCATGCCAGCGCCGCATGGCTGTGCCGCGCGCCTGCGTCATAGCCCGCGGGCACCACGATCACAGGACGCCCAGATTGCAAGGCGATGCGGTCCGGGTGGTGGGTCACATGAGCGTCGTCACTCTCGGTCCGGGCGCCGACGATCAGCATGTCATAATAGCGCGCGCCCTCTGAAAGCAGCGTGTCGACGCGGCCCGTCTCTTCGCGGAAATCCAGCGCGTCGCCCAGACCGAGGGCGGGGCGGAGTTCTTCGAACCGGCGGGTGACCTCGGCCGAGATTTCGCTGTTGGCTGCCTCCAACAGGGCACGGGCCTCTTCAGGGATCCAACGGGAACGACGGTCGATCACCTCATGCGCGGTATGCGCAAGGATCGCCGTCACATGTGCGCCGCGCTGTTTGGCGAGAGAAGCGGCATAGCGCAGCGCGGCGACGGAGGCGTCGGAGCCGTTGAAGGCGACAAGCAGGTTCATCACGGGCATGTCAGCGACCCTCCCAAATGCGCGAGGGGACAAAGACACAGCCATCCGCCAGCTTGCGCGCCGTCCGCAGCAGCCCGGCGGAGTTCAGCGCGAAGCCGTCGGACGTGTCGTAATCCACCAGCACGTCAATCGTGCCAGAGGCATGTTCGAGCACAACGTCGGCGGGGCTTTGAATGGGGCGTTCCAACAGGCCATCGGCCACACTGCCGGGCGTGAGCGCGCAGGACGCGAGGCATTGCGCCCCGGTCACCGCCATGGAGGGGTGCGTGTTCCACGGCATGAAATAGCGTGTCGCGATGGTGCCGCCCTCGCGGGCAGGGGCCAGCAAGCCGAACTTGGGCGTGACGGATTTCGACACGTCTCCCATGCCCATAGCGGCCCCGGCCTGAAGGCGGATTGCTTCCATACGGGCAAAGAAATCCATGTTCGCGTCGAGTTCGGCGACGCTTTCATACCCCGTCAGGCCAAAGTCCGTCGCGCGGGCGATGACCATCGGCATGGCCACATCCATGCAGGTGACTTCGACCCCGTCAAAGGTATCGCGGATGTTGCCCGTAGGCAAAAACGCCCCGGTCGAAGAGCCGACGACCCCCATGAAGTTTAACGCCACGGCCGCTCCGGCTCCGGGCACACCCGCGATCTGGGTGTCGCCGTCATAGGTGAGCACGCCGCCGGGGGTCAGCACTTTGGAGAGCACCTTGGCCCCAGTGTTGACGGCGTGGATCTTCACATCCGTCACATCGCCGGTGGGTTGGACGAGGCCCAATTCCACCGCCGCAGGGCCGACACCCGACAGGATATTTCCGCAGGTCGGTTTGAAATCGACCAGCCGATCCTCGACCGAGACTTGGGCGAAAAAATAGTCCACATCGGCCCAACTGTCGTCTGAAGGCGATAGCATTGCGACCTTGGTGGTGACCGCCGCGCCGCCGCCGATGCCGTCGATGTTGAGCGGATGGCCAGAGCCCACCACGGCGAGTAGCACTTCGGCCAGCGTTTCGCGGTCTTCCGGCAGATCCGCGCGGTTGAAGTATGGCCCCCGCGAGGTGCCGCCGCGCATGAAGAGATAGGGGATAGCAGTCTGTGTCATCTCTAAGCTCCTCAGTTCAGCGGCCACGGCAGATCGACTGCGCCTTGCAGCAGACCGGGTGGGAAATCACGGTTAAGCGCACCGGCCATGACGCACATCAGCGCGATGCCGCAGGCGGTCAGGATCAGGGTTTTCGGCCAACGTGCTTGTGCCCGGACCCGCAGGAAGCTGACCAAAAAGCCCAAGAGTGCGAGGATGAAGCCGACGAAGTAGGTGGCGATGATCAGCCCCACGAACCAAGCCAGCGTGCCCCACAACCCGTAGGGCGCATCCGCGTCCTCGCCAGAGACTTCCTTGTCGGCAAAGATCGCATCGCTTTCGGGGCGCAGGATCATCTGCACCAGCAGGATCAGCAGCGCGGCCAAGGCGATGCCCCCCACAACCAGCGGCACGATCTTATCGGTCATGTTGTAGTCAGGGATCAGCGAGGCATTGATCAGCGCGGCCACGACGTAGCCCATGATGATCAGCAAAAAGACCAACGGTGCGCGTTTGGATCCTGACTGAACGTCGCCTTCGGCCATGATCGACTTGGCCTGACGCAGGCCCAGCACGACAGAGACCACGGTGACGATCAGCAGCACGATGACGATTGGAGAGAAGATATAGTCCATGCCTTCCTCAAAGGATTTGCGGAACCGAAACGATGCGATCTGAAACGCTTGGTTCGAGAATTTCTCGACCGGGTTGGACAGCACGAAACCGATGAGGAAAGCCGGGCGCGACCAGTCAAAACGGCGCAGGAAGATGCCGATCAGCCCGATCAGGAAGAGCGCGAGGATGTCTTCGAAGTTCTGCCCGGACTGAAATGCCGCGAAGGAGATCAGCATGAAGAGGAACGGTGCGAGGTAGGTGAAGCGGATTGTGGTTAGCTTCGCGATGCCGCCCGAAGCCGCGATGCACAGAAGCGTGCCGACGACATTGGCCAGCGCCAGCAACCAGACGATCGAATAGGTGATGTCGAGGTTGTCGCGCAGCATCGATGGGCCGACTTCGATCTCGCCAGATCCCAACAGCGCGATGGCACCAATGAAGATCGCCATGGAGCCAGAGCCCGGAATGCCGAAGAGCAGGGTAGGGACCAAGCCGCCGCCCTCTTTCGCGTTATTCGAGCTCTCCGGCCCGATCACACCGCGCACTTCGCCTTTGCCGAAGTTCGATTTGTCCTTCGTTGTTTGAACTGCGTGCCCATAGGCGATCCAATCAACGACAGAGCCACCAAGTCCGGGAATAACGCCAACCACCACGCCGATCAGCGAGCAGCGCACCGAGAGCCATTTGTTATCAACCCAGTCCCGCACGCCTTCGCCCCAGCCCGCGCCAAGCTTGGCTTCTTTTGAAATGGCCCGGTCTTGGCGCAGGAGCGATACGATCTCGGGCACGGCAAAGATGCCAAGGCCGACGATCACCAGTTTCAAGCCGTCCGTGAGGTAGGGGATGTCATAGGTCGCCATGCGCAGGGAACCGCCCGCGTCGGCCTCACCGATGGTGCCGATGAGCAGGCCGAGGCCCGCGGCCGCCAGACCTTTGAGCGCCACGCGCCCGGCCAATACCGCGACCATCGACAGGCCAAGGATCGAGATCATCAACATTTCAGGCAGGCCGAAGGACAACACGATGGGCCGCGCGATGACGATGAACATCGTCAGGAACGCCGCGCCGACCAGACCGCCGAAGAGCGATGAGGTGAATGCCGCCGAAAGCGCCCGCGCGGCTTGGCCTTTCTTGGCCATCGGAAAGCCATCGAGCACCGTGGCTTGGCTGGCCGAAGAACCCGGAATGCCCATCAGGACCGAGGCGAAGGTGTCAGAGGTCGGCACCACGGCGACCATGCCGATCATCAGTGCCAGACCCAGCACCGGGTCCATGCCGAACATGAAGGGCAAGAGCAGCGACAGCCCCGCGATCCCGCCAAGACCGGGAAAGACCCCGACAGCCAGGCCCATGACCACGCCCAGCACCAGATATCCCAGAACCATAGGTTGCAGAATGAGAGCCCATGCCTGGCCAAGCGCAGGCAGAGCGGTTGCGAACAGATCCATCGCACCGACCTCGAAATGTTAGATTAAAGGGGGGTAGCCCCGGGGATCGCCCGGGGCCGAGAGGGTTTCGCTTACTTCAGCGAAACGCCATAGGCTTCTTGCAGCCAGTTGGTGACGAAGGCCTTCGCCTCTGCAGAGACAGTCGTGCCGCGCTGTGTTGCCTTGGCTGCGCCTTCGCCTACGAAGACGGGGTATTTCCCGACACGCTTCTCGGCGATCTGGGCGAAATCTTCGCGGTTGCGCACCGCGTCAAAGGCCGCTGTGTAGGTCTCGATCACGTCATCGGGCGTCCCTGCAGGCAGGAAGGCGATCTTTTGCACCGGGAAGCCAGCGATAAAGAAGGCCTTCCACGCGTCCCAAGCCTCACCTTCGGTCTCACAGCCTTCGGTCGCTTCGCAGACTTCTTTAAAGGTCAGGATGTCGGGGAAAGTGGGGTCACGAACGATGTTACCGTCCTCGTCCAGCGCACCCCAGGTCATCATCGGCACGGCTTGACCCTTTTCGACCAAATCGGCAGAGGCACCGAGGTAGCTTGACGAGGTCTGATAGTCGATCGTGGCCTCGCCGCGCTCAAACATCAGACGGCCATCGCCACGGCCCTTGATGCCAAAGACCGGCTCGACATTCATCCCCAGCATCTCCCATGCCAGCAACGGCACGAGGTCAAGGCGCGTGGCCCCCTGCGAGCCGTAGATGAAGTTGACGTCTTTGAGGTTATTGGCAGTGCCGTCGAATTTCTCACCGTCTGTGGGGTTCAGATAGGCGACCCCGCCGGTGCCCGATGCCATGACAGGCTTCCAGTCGCTGTACTCATACCGCACGCGCGGATCGTCCAGCAGATAGGGGAACTGGGTCGAGCCAGAGGTGCCGAAAAGGACCGTGCCCTCGTCATGCTCTTGCTCTTGGAACCAGTTGGCGCCTTTGGTCGAACCAGCACCTGGCATGAACTTGACGACGACGGTGGGGTTGCCGGGCAGTTCTTCGGACAAAAGCGGGGCAAAGAAGTTGGCCCATTTGGCCGAGCCACCCGTTTCCGAGAAGGGGATGACCCACTCGATGGTCTTGCCTGCAAAGTCAACCTCGGCCAGCGCCGGAGCGGCGAGGCAGGCGGCGGATGCAGCGGTTGCGGCGAAATACTTGATAGTCATAGGTGTCCTCCCGTAGACATTCTGTAGCGGTCAGACTTTCACATCTGCCGTCGTTCGGATTTGTTTTAGGGAACGAATCCCTCCTCCAACACGGGCACACTGCCTTTCCAACCTTGCGCGAAACTTGCGCATCAGGATTAAGTTTTAATCATGCGCATAGCAGTCATCGAAGACAATGAGGCCCTTGCTCAAGGAATTGCCCATCGCCTGCGCGATCGCGGCCATGCGGTGGACCTGCTGCACGATGGGGAAGACGCGGATGCTTTTCTGCGCCATGAGGGGGCAGACTTGATTGTACTGGATTGCAATCTGCCCGGTTGCGACGGGCTGGAGGTTCTGACCCGGCTGCGCCGCCGTGGCGATGGCACGCCGGTGATCCTGCTGACCGCGCGGGCGGAGACTTCAGAGCGAGTAGCAGGGCTGGATGCCGGGGCCGATGATTATCTAACCAAGCCCTTCGAGATGGATGAGCTAGAGGCCCGGCTGCGGGCCATGGCGCGGCGCAAAAACCTTGAGTTCGCCGCCCGCGACGCGCTCGGCCCCTTGGTCTTTGACCGAACCAACCGCCAATTGCTGAAGGATGAACAGCCACTGGCCTTCCCCCGCAAAGAACTGGCGACGCTTGAATGCCTGCTGGAGAGGCGCGGGAGGATCGTGTCGAAATCCCAGTTGATCACCCATGTCTACGGCACCGGGGCCGAGCAGGAAGACAGTGCCATCGAACCGCATGTGTCGCGTCTTCGCAAACGGTTGGAGCCCTTCGGCATCCGCATCAAAGCCGCCCGTGGGCTGGGCTATATGCTGGAAGTCGACAGCGCATGACCGCAATGTCGCTGCGCTCGCGGCTTTTCATGCTGATCCTGCCGCCGCTGCTGCTGCTCTCCATCATTCTGGGGTTTTGGCGCTTTGAAGTGGCGCAGCGCACCTCTGAAACCCTGTTCGACCGGAGCCTGCTGGCCGCAGCTTTGGCGATCTCCCGCGATGTGGCGATTTCGGGCGGGGACGCACTGTCCCCCAGCACGCGGGATTTTGTCTCTGACGCGGGGGGCGGCGAGCTTTTCTACCACGTCACCGGCCCCGGTGGCATCTACATTACCGGCTATGCCTATCCGCCCGTATCTAAAGGCCAAACGGACGAGGAAAGGCTCAACTACACGATAGCTGAGTATCGGGGCGAACCTGTACGCGTGTTGCGGATGACGGAGAGCACGACCATCGGGAACCTGACCGGCGACACGATCGTCACGGTTTGGCAAAGGGACAGCGATCGCAATGCCTTTGCCGCGGCATTGGCGCGGCGGGCAGCTGCCCTGATAGCCAGTCTGATGGCAGCCCTTGCCTTGGTGGTCTGGTTCGGCGTGAAGATCGGCCTGCGCCCCTTGAACAATTTGCAAGACGCGATCCAGCACCGGTCCCCCGACGACCTGCGCGATATTCGCCGCGCGGTGCCAGCAGAGGTCTTTGGCATTGTCGCCACGTTGAACCGGCTTTTTGGACAGGTACGGCAAAGCATAGAGGATCATCAGGTCTTTATATCGAATGCCGCGCATCAACTACGCAACCCCGCATCGGCGCTGTTGTCATTGGCCGAGGTTTTGCCGGATGTCAGCGATCCGCAAGAGCGCCGCCAAAGGGAACGCGAATTGATTGCAGCCGCACGTAAATCGGCGCGGCTTGCAAATCAGCTGCTGTCTCTCGAACGGTTACGCTACGACGATGCGCCAACATTCGGTGCGCTTGAGCTCAATGCCCTCGCGGCAGAAGCGTGCAGTGACTTTGCCCCCACGGTCCTGTCGCGGGACATAGATTTCGGCTTTGAACCCTATCCAGACTCGCTACCGGTTAAAGGCGACACTGTGCTGCTCGGTGAGGCGATCACCAATCTACTTGAGAACGCGGTGACCCATGGCGGAACAGGCCTCTCCGCGATCCGCGTGAGGACCATGGTTGAGGGGCAAAATGCAGTTCTGACCGTGGAAGACGACGGCGTGGGCATTCCCGAAGACAGCGCTCAGGCCGCTTTTGAAAGGTTCGGCCAGCTAAGCGAAGGGGAAGGAAGCGGTCTCGGTCTTGCGATCGTTCAGGATGTCCTGCGCCGACACGGCGGCAAAGCTGAGCTAATACCACAAGAAAAGGGGCTGGTGGTTAAGCTAAAAATCCCGTTGGCGTCGCCGCCTGTCGATACCTGATATAAAACCCGCGTCACGGGTTGGCGTAAGCCGCGCAGTAGCATCTTGAGGCGCAGAGCCTTTCAGCTGTCTTTCCGTTATTGAGCTTAGCGAACTATTGATGCCGAAAGCGCTCGGTAACGGCATGGTCCACTCCGAGACCTGCGCTTGCACTTGGCCTTGGACAGCCTATGTCTCCCGCCGGGAGGGTGAGAGTTTATCGGTTTGTCGCTACGGCGCTGCTTATAACTGGAATCCACAGGAGCATCTGATCCGCCGGCAAACGTCATACCCACCTCGGCAACGAACGGGACTAGAGCTGGCATGCTATTCGATTTGTGCCTTCCGATCCAGCGGCGGCGGTGACCCTGCATGTTTCCTCTTGACCCTCGGGGTCGTGCGGAATCGGGGTCCACGAAATTAATCAAACTATCCAAGGTATCCTTGGATGTTCTCGAATATCGAGATGAGCGCTTGCCCTTTTAGGATACCTCTGCCCCTCTGATCCCAATATGTATCGGAGGCTCACCCCATGAAATCTCGGACCAAAGTGGTTGTTATCGGCGGCGGTATCGCCGGCTGCTCGACGCTTTATCATCTCACACAGGAAGGCTGGACAGATGTTGTCTTGGTTGAGCGTGATGAGCTTACCTCAGGCACGACTTGGCATTCGGCGGCGCAGGTCACGAACTTTGGGGCCAATCAAACGATGGTGGGGCTCAAGACCCATTCCATCAACCTATACAAACGCTTGTCCGAAGACCCAGAGTATCCGATCAACTACCATCATGCGGACGGCGGCATCCGACTGGCCAACACCGAAGCGCAGATGCAGGGCTATCGCCATTTTGCCTCAATGGCGCGCGGCATGGATGTGGATCTGGAAGTCATCGACGCTGAAGAATGCGCCCGGCGACACCTGCTGATATCGACCGAGAATCTGCTGGGCGGGCTTTGGGATCCGCTCGATGGCGACATTGATCCCGCGCAGCTTTGTCAGGCTTTGGCCTATCACGCACGCAAAGCCGGGGCCGAGGTCTACCGCAATACGCCGGTCACAGCCCTGACGCAGCACAAAGACGACACTTGGACGGTCCACACCAAACACGGCGATATCGACTGCGATATTGTGGTCAACGCCTGCGGCTACCGGGTGAATGAGGTCGGCAGTATGATGGGGGTGCATCACCCGGTGGCCTCAATGGAGCACCAGTATTTTCTGACCGAGGACATTCCCGCCATCGCCGAGGCCGGGCATCGCATGCCCCTGCTGCGCTGTCCTATTTCCGACTACTACAGCCGTCAGGAAAAGAACGGCCTGCTGGTCGGCTTTTATGAGCAGAACTGCAAAACTTGGGGGATGGACGGGATCGACCCGAATTTCGTCAACGCCCTTTGTCCGGATGATCTTGAACGGGTCATGGACGTGCTCGAAGGCGCCTTTGAGCGCATGCCCGCACTGGCCGAAACCGGCATCCGCTCCATCGTCAACGGACCGATCACCTATACCATCGACGGCGCGCCGCTGGTCGGTCCGATCCCCGGCAAGCGCAACGCCTTTTGCATCATCGGCCTGCGCGCAGGTCTGGGCGAGGGCGGGGGGCACGGTTGGCTTTTGGCTCAGCAGATCGTTCACGGGGAAGCCTGCTATGACACCTGGGTCATTGATCCGCGCCGCTTCACCGGCCATGCCAATGTGGAACTGACGGCGCTCAAGGCCATCGAAGACTACCAGAACGAATTCCGCTTCCACTTCCCGCATGAGCATCGCCCCGCTGCGCGACCCGCCAAGACCACGCCGCTGACCCCGGTGATGGCCGCCGAAGGGGCCGAGTTCACCATGGTCAACGGTTGGGAGCGGGTCGATTACATCAAGCCGTCGCCGGACTTCCACCCAACCTTGAGCTTTGACTTCGACGAGGCTTTTGACGTGGTCGCGGCTGAAGTGAGGAACGTGGCCGAGAATGTCGGCCTCTGCGAGGTCAACGGCTTCAACCGGTTTGAGATCACCGGCAGCGACCGCCACAGCTTCCTTGACCGGATGCTCTGCGGCGTGGTCACAAAACGCGACGGTCGTGTGGGCTTGGGCTACCTACTGAACCACCACGGCATGGTCAAAGGCGAGGCCACAGTCGCCAACTTGCCCGCCTCGGACCGCGGCCCGCAGCGGGTCTGGTACGGTTCGGCAGCCGCCAGCGAATATCACGACATGGACTGGCTCAAACTGCATCTGCGCGACGACGAAGATGTGCAAATCCGCAGCCTCACCAATGACCAAACGATCCTCGTGCTCGCCGGGCCAAAGGCACGCGATGTGCTCAGCGCATGTGCGCGCGGCGACTGGTCGAAAGAGGCGTTCCCATGGCTCAGCCTGCGCGAATGTTTCATCGGATTTGCGCCTGCCACGGTGCTAGGCGTCAGTTTCTCGGGCGAGTTAGCCTATGAAATCCACGTGCCAAACAACGCGCTCTATGCCGCCTATCTGGCCCTGCGCGAGGCTGGCAAGACGCATGGCCTTAAGCTCTTCGGTGCCCGCGCGGTGGAATCGATGCGGATGGAGAAAGGCTTTATGCACTGGAAAGCTGACCTGCTGACCGAGTTCGACCCGTTTGAGACCGCGCTGGACCGTTTCGTAAAACCCGAAAAGCCCGCCGATTTCATTGGGAAGGAGGCGCTTCGCAAGCGCATGGAAGAAGGGCCGCGCAAAAAACTGGTAACGCTCAAGGTCGACGCGACCCATGCCCCGGCCCATGGCGGTGCCTCACTCATGCAAGACGGGAAGGTCGTCGGCACCGTAACCTCAGGCGATTGGGGGCACCGGGTGGGCATGAACCTCGCCTATGCTTTTGTCGATCCGGCGCTGGCCTCCCCCGGCACGCAAATCCCGCTTGATCTCTATGGGGAAATCGTTGGCACCGAGGTGATCGACCCCTCGCCATATGATCCTTCCTATGCGCTAATGCGCGGATAACATGATGGGCAGGGGCCGGTGCAACACTGGCCCCGTCCCGCACCAAGGTCATCCAGCGGCAATGCGTTCCGCTGCACACCCAATAGCTACGACAAGGATTATCCATGCACCTCTCCCGTTTTCCCCGCGTCCACCTTGCCCATCTGCCGACACCGCTTGAGCATATGAAACGGCTGTCAAAAGAGCTTGGCACCGAGATTTGGATCAAGCGGGACGATTGCACCGGCCTCTCCACGGGCGGCAACAAGACCCGCAAGCTGGAATTTCTGATGGCCGAGGCCATCGAGCAGGGCGCTGACATGGTGATGACTCAAGGTGCCACCCAAACCAACCACGGCCGCCAGACCGCTGCCGCTGCGGCGAAGCTGGGGCTTGCCTGTCACATCCTGCTAGAAGACCGCACCGGATATGACGACGCCAACTACAACACCAATGGCAATGTGCTGTTAGATCACCTGCACGGCGCGACGACTGAGAAGTTCCCCGGTGGCCATGACATGCCCGGCGAGATGGAAAAGGCCGCCGAAAAGAAACGGGCCGAGGGTCATAAGGTTTACGTCATCCCCGGCGGGGGCTCGAACCCCACAGGCGCATTGGGCTATGTGAACTGTGCGTTTGAGCTGCTGAACCAAGTGAACACTTCCGGCATGAAGATCGACCGGCTGGTGCACGGCACCGGGTCCTCGGGCACACAGGCGGGGCTTGTCACCGGCATGTGCGCGATGAACGCCCAGATCCCCATTCTCGGCATCGGCACCCGCGCGCCGCAGCCCAAGCAAGAGCAGATGGTCTATGACCTGGCCTGCAAAACCGCCGAGAAGCTGGGCTGTGCCGGCGTGGTCAAGCGCGAGGATGTGATGGCCAACACCGATTATGTTGGCGAGGGCTACGGCTTGCCCACCGACAGCGGCATCGAGGCGATCCAGATGTTTGCCGAGCTGGAAGGCATTCTGCTCGATCCATGCTACTCCGCCAAAGGGGCGGCGGGTCTCATCGATCTTGCACGCAAGGGCGCGTTCAAGGACGAGCGAGTGGTCTTCCTGCACACCGGCGGCGCGGCGGCGCTTGGCGGCTATGACTTCGCCTTTGACACCGCCAATCGCTGGGTCAACCTGTAAGAGAGGGCGGCTCAAGTGGTGCGCAAGTTTACTGGCAGTTTCACCCAGCAAGAGGGGCTTTCCGAAGATGCAATCGCAGCCGCGGTTGAAGTCCTGCGGTCTGGCCGCTTGCACCGCTACAACCTCGCCCCGGGTGAGGCCGGAGAGGTGGCACAGCTTGAGGCCGAATATCGTGATTGGCAGGGCAGCAAGTTCTGCCTTGCCGTCACCTCGGGCGGGCAGGCGTTGCAAATCGCCCTGCGCGCCTGCGATGTAGCGCCGGGCGACAAGGTGTTGACCAATGCCTATACGCTGGCCCCGGTGCCCGGTGCGATCCGGGCGGTGGGCGCTGATGCGGTGCTGGTCGAGATCGACGAGAACCTGAGGCTCGACCTTGATGACCTAGGCGCCAAAATCGCAAGTTCGGGCGCGCGGGTGCTGCTGTTGTCGCATATGCGCGGACACCTGTGTGACATGGAGCGGATGATGTCGATCTGCGATGCGGCGCAGGTGACCGTCGTCGAGGATTGCGCCCACACGATGGGGGCGCGGTGGAACGGCACGCGGTCCGGCAATTTCGGTAAAGTGGCCTGTTTCTCGACCCAGACCTACAAGCACATGAATTCGGGCGAGGGGGGATTGCTTGCCACGGACGACGCCGAGCTTGCCGCCCGCGCAACGATTTTGTCGGGCAGCTACATGCTTTATGAACGCCACGGTGCGGGGCCAACGCCAGAGGCCTTTGCCGATGCGCGCTACGACATGCCTAATTGCTCGGCCCGGATGGACGCATTGCGCGCGGCGATCCTGCGGCCGCAACTGGCCGAGCTTGACACCAACATTGCCCGCTGGAACGCCCGCTATGCATTGGTTAAGAAAAGGTTGGAAGCGCAGCACGGTATTGCGACGATCAAGCTACCCTCCGCCGAAGAACATGTAGGCTCCTCCATTCAATTCCGCCTGCCGGAGTTTACGGCAGAGCAGTGCCGGGCAATGCTGGATGCCGCCGCAGCCCGTGGGGTGGAGCTGAAATGGTTCGGCGCGAAAGAGCCTGCGGGCTTTACCTCAGCGCATCATTCTTGGCGATATGTCCCGGCGCAGAGCCTGCCCACGACAGACCGGATCATGGCGACGCTTTTCGATATGCGCCTACCGCTTAGCTTCTCGCGCGGCGATTGCGCATTGATCGCCGAGTTGATCTGTGACGCGGTGAGCGAGGTGGCATCATGAATCGCCCAGTCGTCGGCGTATTGGGAGGCATGGGGCCAGAGGCCACCATCCTGCTGCAACAGCGGGTGCTTGCTACGGTCAACGCCCAAGACGACGCCGATCACCTGCCGCTTTTGATCGATATGAACCCGCAGGTGCCGTCCCGCATCGCACATCTGATCGAGGGGACTGGAGAAAATCCCACCCCGGTACTGGCTGCAATGGCGCAGCGGTTGGAACGGGCAGGGGCCACGGCCCTCGCCATGCCCTGCAACACGGCACATCACTACGCCCCGGCTATCACGGCGGCGGTTTCCATTCCGTTTCTGAACATGGTGGCCCTGTCGGTCGACCGCGCAGCGGGGCTGCTTCCTGAGGGCGCTTCGGTCGGCATTCTTGCCTCTCCCGCCGTGCGCATGGCGGGGGTGTTTGACGCCGAACTTGACCGCGCCGGGCTGACCGCACTTTGGCCTGCAAATGCCGATCGTATGCTGGCCGCGATCCGGCTCATCAAGACGCAGGGGGTCACTCCGCAGGCGCAGCAGACTCTCTCAGAGGCGGCGACCGAATTGACAGACCAAGGCGCCGGACTTCTCTGCGTCGCCTGTTCGGAATTTTCGTTACTCGCCCCCGCTCTGACCGCCTCGGTTCCGATCCTCGACACGATCGATGTGCTGGCCGAAGCGATCCATCGACATTCCCAAATCCAACCGAGGTAAGATCATGGCCGTCACCTATCTCAAGCAAGTCGAGACCCGCCCGGCCGTTGAGGGTAAGGACATCCGCGGCGTGGTTGCCCAGATGCTTGCCAAGATTGAAGAGGGCGGCGAAGCGGCTGTTCGGGACTATGCACGCGACCTTGATGGCTGGACCGGAAATATCGCTGTCTCTGCAGCAGAGCGGGCCGCTGCCTCTGCACGGGTGCCGCAAGACCTGAAGGACGATATCCGTTTCGCCCATGCCAATATCCGTCGTTTCGCCGAAGCGCAGAAGGCGACAATGGCCGATTGCGAAATTGAAATCATGCCGGGGCTGATCGCGGGGCAGAAACAGATCCCCGTTTCAAGCGCGGGCTGCTATGTGCCCGGCGGACGCTACAGCCATATCGCCAGTGCCCTGATGACGATCACCACCGCCAAAGTCGCAGGCGTGCCGCATATCACAGCCTGCTCGCCCACGCGCCCTGGCGTTGGTATTCCCGATGCGATTGTCTTTGCGATGGACCTTTGCGGGGCGGACCTGATCCTAAACCTCGGGGGGGTGCAGGGGGTCGCGGCCATGGCGAGGGGGCTGTTTGGCGGCGCGCCTGCGGATATCCTCGTCGGTCCCGGCAACAGCTATGTGGCAGAGGCCAAGCGCATGTTGTTTGGCGCTGTGGGGATCGACATGTTCGCCGGTCCGACCGATTCACTTGTCGTCGCCGATCATAGCGCAGACCCGGAAACGGTCGCTTGGGATTTGGTCAGTCAGGCAGAACACGGGGCAGACAGCCCGGTCTGGCTGGTCTCGACAGACCGCAGTCTGGCCGAGACGGTCTTGAGGCGCGCCCCCGAAATGATCGACAGCCTGCCCGAACCCAATGCCAGCGCCGCACATGTGGCTTGGGCCGAACGCGCCGAGGTGGTCTTATGCGATACCCGCGAAGAAGCCGCCCAAGTGGCCGACCGCTATGCGCCGGAGCATCTTCAGGTGCAGGCCGAAGACCTCGACTGGTGGCTGAACCGGCTCACGGCCTATGGGTCGCTGTTTCTTGGGCAAGAGACCACGGTCGCCTTTGGGGACAAGACCTCAGGCCCGAACCATGTTCTGCCCACCAGCGGAGCTGCCCGCTATACGGGCGGGCTGTCCGTTCATAAGTTTACCAAGACCGTGACTTGGCAACGCTGCGATGCGGAAGCCTCGCATGAGCTGGCCTTGCGCACGGCGCGCATCAGCCGGATGGAGGGGATGGAAGGCCATGCCCGTTCTGCCGAGCTCCGGCTGAAACACCAATCGGCCTGACCTGACCGGCCTTAGGAAAACCTATGCTACTGACCGCCAAATCCCGCGTCGCCCCCTATTCCGGGGGGCTGCTGCTTGCCAGTGTCATCGCGGTTGCCGCCACCTTCCTGTCTGACCACTACGGCGCACCGGTCATGCTCTTTGCCTTGCTGCTCGGCATGGCTTTTCATTTCCTGTCGGAAGACAATTCCTGCGCCGTTGGGGTCGACTTTGCCGCCAAGGCGCTCTTGCGCTTTGGGGTCGGACTGCTGGGCCTGCGGTTGGGGTTGGCAGAGGTCATGAGCCTTGGCCTTACCCCCGTCATCGCGATCATCGGGTTCGTTTTAGTGACATTCGGATGCGGTGTGGTGATGGCCCGTATTTTCGGCCGCCGCACCGCCTTTGGTATGCTGGCAGGCGGGTCAGTCGCAATCTGCGGGGCATCGGCGGCGCTGGCGATTACATCGGTCCTTCCCCTGCACAAGGATCGTGAGCAAGACACGCTTTTTGTTGTAATCGGTGTCACAGCGTTGTCGACAATCGCGATGATCGCCTATCCCGTTCTTTTTAAGTCACTGGGGCTGAGCGATATCGAGAGCGGCTTTCTGATTGGCGCCACGATCCATGATGTTGCGCAGGTGGTGGGGGCGGGGTACTCGATCAGTGAAGAAGCAGGTGTTTTTGCCACCTACGTCAAAATCTTGCGGGTCGCGCTGCTCCCGGTGGTGATGCTTGTCGTTATGTTCAGCTTCAGAGGTGCGCAGCAGCAGGCCGTCGGCGTTCCGTGGTTTCTGCTGATGTTCGCAGCCTGCGCGGTTGTAGCGAATGCAGGTGTGCTGCCTCCTGCAATCCTCGCACTGCTGAACGAGCTGTCCCGTTGGTGTTTGGTGATTGCAATTGCGGCCTTGGGGGTAAAGACCAGCCTTGCCAACATGGTGAAGGTGAAGCCGAGCTACAGTATCATACTGGTAGTAGAAACGCTGGTTCTGCTTTCGGTGGCGCTTGCTTTTGTGATGGTGTTCGGGATTTAGGACGGCGGCTATTGGTGTCGCGGCTGGTCTCGATGGGGCGTAGTTTTGGGGGAGTTTCTCAACCTGGCTTCGATGCGTTGCGAAGTGAGATGGGCTGCAGGAATTCCCGAAAATAAAGTCGAATAAATTGCGTGGGCACATCAGTTGCGCGCTTCTTAACGCTTTCAATCGTTACCGAAAGAATCTCCGCCGCGACGCCCACTTCTGATGCCGAACTTCTACCCTGAGAAAAGCCATCTCGCGATCCAAGTGAGAAACAGCCCCCCCGCAAGCCAGGGGCCAAAAGCCAGACGCTGCCCACGCCCGTGACCTGACAAAAGCGCGAAGCCGAGGCCGCCTAGGGCTGACAGCAATACGACCCAAGGCAGGGCGAGAATACCCACCCAAGCGCCTGCTGCGGAGAGTAATTTCGCGTCGCCCAAGCCTAACCCCTCTTGCCCGCGCTGGCGGAAATAGACCGCGCCGATCAACCAGAAGACCGCGTAACCCATGATCGATCCCCAAATGGCCTCTGTCGGCAAAGCGCGTTGCGCCAGCGCATTTGTTATAAGGCCGATCGCAATAAGCGGGAGGGTGTAGCGGTCAGGCAGGCGATGCTCGCGCAGATCGATACGGACAAGCTGCACCAGGACCAAAGCCAATATGGCTGAGGAGAGTAGGAACAAGGGAAGTGGCATGTCAGATCCGGTAAACATCACACACACCTGCAACTCTTGGCTCCGACCGGCAAATCTTTTTTTTTCGCTTAGCTATGAAACTTTCTCGAACGGGCTACGTGACTCGAACAATGCGGGTGGAGGATAGCATTTTTCAAAGCGCGCAGGGCGATCCGATGACCATGGGTCTCGGCACAACAAATATGCCAACTTGGGAGTGAAAAATGTCTATTTCCGTTCGTACCTTGCTACGGGGAAGCTGCGCTACCGCAGTCTGCCTGACGGCAGGCCTCGCCACCGCGTCGTCGCACCGTGAGGCGCCCGGTATTACCGAGCAGCCAAAGATCGACGCGACCGATTTTTACGTCTTCAAAAGCTATGAGGAAGGCCGCGGCGATTATGTAACTCTGATCGCCAACTACCAGCCTCTGCAGGCCCCTTACGGCGGGCCTAACTATTTCACCATGGATCCCGATGCCATCTACGAGATTCACGTCAGCAATGACGCGGATGCCGAAGAAGAAATAACCTTTCAGTTCCAGTTCGACAACAACCTGAAAGATGGCACCGGCATCCAGCTTGAGGTTGGCGGCGAGACTGTCGGCATTCCGCTGCGCGCAGCAGGCCAGATCACGGCCAGCAATCCAACAGCTGCACTTGGTGAGACCGAGAGCTACAGCGTTACCATGATTACTGGCGACCGCCGCAGCGGCGACCGCGCTTCGCTGTCGCATTCCGGCGGCACCACCTTTACTAAACCTCTCGACAATGTCGGCAACAAAACCTTGCCCGATTATGAGGCCTACGCGAACGCCTATATCTACGACAACGTCGAGATCCCGGGCTGCGGGACTGGCCGTGTGTTTGCCGGTCAACGTGCCGAAGCTTTCGCCGTGAATCTGGGCGAGATTTTCGATCTTGTGAATCTGGTGCCGGTGCAGGGGCCAGACAACCCTATGTGGCCGCAGTATAACGATCCGAACTTCAATCCGAACGGCATCGTACAGGACCGCGCCAATGATGACCTGATCGGCAAGGCCAACGTGACCACATTGGCACTCGAGATTCCGATTGAGTGTCTGACACAGGGCGAAGAGCCTGTTATCGGCGCATGGACAACTGCAAGCCTGCCGCAGGGCGAGCTGGAAGACCCGTCGCCGACCTATGAGCAAACGTCGCTCTATGGCGGTGCATGGGTGCAGCAGTCGCGCCTGTCGAACCCGCTGGTCAACGAAGTCGTTATCGGTCTTGCCGACAAGGACCTGTTCAACGCAGCTGAGCCTACGATCGACGAAGCTCTTGCCGTTTATGTGACCAACCCGACGCTGCCGGCGCTGCTGGACATTCTGTTCCGTGATGCTTTAGGTGCATCGGATAACATTGCTCCGAACAACTTCCCGCGGAACGACCTTGTTACGGCCTTCCTCAGTGGTTTCCCGGGTGTGAACCAGCCTGCTGGTTTCGATGCACAGACAGACCTTTCGGAAATGCTGCGTCTGAACACGACTTTCCCGGCAACACCGGTGTCCGAACAGCACACCTTTGGCCTGCTGGCTGAAGACCTTGCCGGCTTCCCCAATGGTCGCCGTCCGGGGGATGACACTGTCGATCTCGCGCTGCGCGTGATGATGGGTCGCCTGTGTCACGACGTGCCGCTTGGTCAGGAACTCAGTGGCGATCCGAGCGCTGAGGACAATGTGAACCTTGGTCTTTGCGGTGCGGGTGATCCCGATGAGACAGCGCCCGCTGGTGAAGTGCCGCTGACAGACGGTGCGCCCCTGCGTGCAACCGAACTGCAGGCCATGTTCCCTTACCTGAACACACCAATCGCCGGTTCGCCCAACAACTAAACCCATAGAATAGGAGAATTCCAATGTTGAAGAGTATCTCAGTTCTTGTGGTTTTGGGTGGCGTTCTCGTCGCCTGTGGCAGCAGCGGGGGGCTTAACGGAATTGCCCAACTGGGGAGCGACTTCGTGCGCGCTTTCAATCAGGACCGCAATGATGAGCCGATTTCGCTTGCAGGTGTCACCCTGCCGCAATTGCCGACGCGGGAACCGTTCAACCCTTGAGGTGGACCTATCCCGCCTGACAAGGGCATGAAAATACCAAACGCGGCTGCCTCATGGGGTGGCCGCGTTTTTCGTTGTCAGGGACGGAACGGCTCCGGGTCCGGCAGGGTGCCGTCCCCTGCAATATGCGCAGAAAAGCTGCGTTCGATTGCGTTGGTGTCTTTTTGCCCCAGCAGGCTTTCCCGGATCAATCGTGAGGTCAGGGTGACCGTAGTACCATCCACCTCCGCCCGGCTCTCCACATCGTAGACATTCGAGGTGAAGCCGATGCCGTTCAATGCGACGATGCCTGCGTCAGACACGTCGCCCTTTGTGAGAAAGCCGCTCTGCTCACGTCGCTTGACCAATTGCCGGGCCGCACTGGGCGAGCCTAGAACCGCCGCGATTACGGCTTCGCTGGCAGTATTGATGTTCACATCCCCCAGCAGCGGCAGCAGGCTGATGTGGGGTGCTAAGGTCGCCCGGGTCTGCGCATCAAGCGTATCCACCTCAGACAGAGACCGCATCGGACCGCGCCGGGTGACGCGGTCAATGATGTCGAGTGCCACTTGGTCGGGCAGGTCGAGCGATGTTACCAGCCGCGCCAAAATCTGCTGCTGCAAAAGCCGTCCCGCTGCCAGCCCATTGAGGTCGAACCGTGCCTGCGCATCGGTCACAGCAATCGCGAAAGTGCCGGTCTTAAGCTGCACCTCTTCCTGCGCAGCCAAGGCCCAGGGTTCGGCCATGTGATCCGTATCGGGTGCGGTCTCCATGTCGCGCCGCAGTGCTGCAATGAGCGAGGCTTCGGCCCCCAGAGCCAGCGCTTCGGCCTGTGTCGCGGCCGCAGCCCGCTGCGTACGTTCCATCAGGTTTTCTTGGGAGGTGAACATCAAAACGACGATGGCCGAGCCCAGAGCCAGCGCCACCAGCACGTTGATCAACACGACCCCGGCTTCGGGATTTCGCCCCTGCAACCTTATCATCTCGGGGCAGGGCGGGTCAGGGGCGACAGACGCCGCAGGCTGCCGATTGCGTTGATTTCGACATGCATGTCCACCGCCAGAGCCTCCCCCCCGCCAGCGGGGTCCGGCCATGTCGAATGCCAGACCCGGTCTTCGTCCAACACACGGAAGGCGAGCGCATCGACATTCTGCACAAGCGATTGCGTCAACAGCGTCTCGGCGTTTGGCGGGCCGATCTCACGGTTCAGAACCGTCTCGGCCAGCAGGTATTGCCGCTTCGTCTTTCCATCATGCCCGACAGTGGAAAGCACCCCGTCTACAAGGTTGAGGGTTCGCGGGTCGGCCTGAACAATGTCCCGACCAAAGATCAGCAGGGCGCGGTCCAGCTGCGCCAGATGTTCCAGCCTGCCGTCAGTGCGTTCGCGCACCTTTAGGATCGTGTCGAGCGTGGTAAAGGAAGCAAGCCCGACCATGGCAAAGAGACTGAGCGCGACGAGCATCTCAACTAGGGTCACCCCCGCCGCCGGGTCCCTTTCCGGGGTCATGCGCCGGTCGAGCCGATCAGGTTGTTGGCACCGGTTGTCACGCTCAGGATGGCCAGTCCGCGCGCGCATTGACCGTCTTTCTGGAAGCGGTAGGGTCCGACCACACCGTCAAACCCGGCTTCGCGGAGCAGCCCCTTGCGGTTCTGTTGACCGATGCGGCCAAGGATGCGCGCCATTTCCACGGCATCGAAGGCCAAACCGCCAAGAACACCGGCCTCGGTTTCGCTGAAGGCAGTGAAAGCGGTGGCGAAGGCCTCGAAACGCACGGGGTCGGGGGCGGCGAACCAACCGTCCTGCAAGGCGTCGATGCGGTAGGGGGTGATCGAAGCCCATTGCTCGGAGCCGAGCAACTGCACGCCCGCGCCCTTGATCGCGGCGGCCTGTTCCTCAAACGGCCCGCCGACGACGGGCAGGTAGACGGCATCTGGAAGATTTCCACCGTTTGCGGCACGGATTTTGTCGATCAGCCCTGCGGCGGAATCCGCGACGATGGGCGCGGGGGTCTTGCCGCCCAGTGTCGCAGCGACGGCCTGCGCAGCTTGTGCCGACAGTGCACCAAAGGGGCCGGGTGGGACGACTGTGACAACGTTGCGTTTGCCACGGGTGGCCGCAAAGCCAAGGATAGCTTTCGCGGATTGCTGCGGGGTGATGCCGAAGACAAAAAGGTTGTCCCCGGCGATGGAACTGTCGTTCGAGAGTGAGACGACAGGTGTACCGCGCCCCACGGCTTCAGCCACCGCCCGGCTTTGCCCGGAAAACAGTGGCCCGAGGAACATCGTGGCCCCTCCGTCGCGCGCTTTCTTCGCCGCCGCAACGGCCATTTCGGGGCTGTCCCCGGCATCGACAACCTCGACTTCGGAGCCCGGCCCCGTTGCGTTGCCGCCAAGGCTTGCAGCCGCCAGCATGATCTGACCTAATGACGCACGCGGGCCGGTGAGCGGGGCCAGCAGAACGGCCTGACCCACCGCGTTTTCCGGCGGCAATGGATCATCCCCGGTCAGAGACAGCCCGCCGCAGCCCGACAAACCAAAGAGCGCCGATGACCCACCAAGACCCCACAATACCCGCCGCCGCGACAGGCGAGAAGAGGCACCGGAAGCCGCGTTATCGCTGGGTGATGTCTGCTGTGCTTTTGGCATGTTTTGCATTCCTCGTTTACGTGGCGGCATTGATTGTCACCCTTCCGGCCAGCGCATTGCGCCGCGTGGCCGTCATCCCTGCACCGATTACTGACCTGTATGGCGGCCTGTGGGAAGGGCGTGCGGTTCTGGACGGTGGATATTCGCTGGATTGGGACCTGCGTGGCTGGTCGCTGTTGACCGCCCGCGCAGTGGCTGACTGGACCTTGCAAGGGCCGGATACGCAACTGACCGGTGTCGCCACGGTCAGCCTTGGCTCCGTGAGTGCGGCGGATGTTGTGGGGCGGATCGGGCCGGGGTTGCTTGATCTGGTGCCTGACGCGGCGTTGAAGGATTGTACCTCGCGCGCCGTCGTTGATGTGCAAAAGGTCGCATGGCGTGAGGGTGCCGCTGCGGCCACGGGCGCGGTGCTGATCACCGAAGGCCGCTGCACTGACCTTTTGGGCCGCGACGCGACCGTGCCCCAGATGACGCTGGACCTCACGACCGAAGGCAATGACGCCCACGCCCGTTTGAAGGACCGCGACAGCAACTTGGCGGAATTCACCGTGACCGGGGACCGGCGGCTCATCGCGCGGATCGAGCCCGAGGGCGCGGTACTCGTACCGGGGATGCCGACAAGCGGGCCGATGATCATCGAATTCCCATTCTAGGTCACCAGATTGTTCAGGTTCACGATCGGCAGCAGGATCGACAGCACCAAGAGCATGACGATACCGCCCATGATCAGCAGAACCGCCGGTTCGACAAGTGCCACAAGCGCCGCGACCAAGGCGTTCAGGTCGCGCTCTTGATCGTCTGCCGCCCGCGTCAGGGTGGTGCCCAGCACGCCGCCCGCTTCGCCGCTGGCGATCATGGCAATCAGCATCGGTGGGAAAACCTTGGCCTCATCCAGCGCCCGTGACAGGGCCATGCCCTCACGCACACGGGCGGTGGCTTGGGCCACCTTTTCGCGGACATGCAGGTTGGGCACGGTCTGGGTCGCGGCGGTCAGCGCGTCGACAAGGGGAACACGGCTGACGGTAAGGGTTGCCAGCGTACCGGCGAACTGCACGGAGTTGGTCTTGAGCGAAAAGTTTCGCGTCAGCACCGAGCGGGAAAGGAAGCGATGCCAGCGCAGGCGGATCGCCGGTTGTCGCAACAGGCTGGCCGCCCCGACACTCAGCCCCGCCAGCCCGCCCAGCATCACCAGCCCCCATGCATTGATGAAATCACTCACCGCGATCAGGGAGCGCGTCAAGAGCGGCAGTTCCGCCCCGCGCGAGGTGAAGACGCGCACGATGTCAGGCACGACGAAGGTCAGCAGCGCGATGATCACCGCAAGCGAGACCACCGCAAGGATGGCAGGATAAAGCAGCGCAAGCTGCACGGTCTGACGGTTCTTAGCGCGGGTTTCCACGAAGCCCGACAGATGTTCCATCACCTGACCCAACTGCCCCGAAGTCTCACCGGCAGCGACCGAGGCGCGGTAGAAGTCCCCGAAAATCTGCGGGTAATCGCCAAGCGCTTGGGCAAAGCTGCGGCCTTCCAGCACGGAGGCCCGCAGATTAAGCAACAGCGAGGTGACATTGGGCTTGTTCTGCTGATCCGCCACCGTCTTCAGTGCCTGTTCGACGCCAATGCCCGAGCCGATCAGCGTGGCCAATTGCCGTGTCAGCAGGGTAAGCGCGCGGCGCGATATCTTGGCCTTGCCGAAACCCGCTGCCTTTGCCGCTGCTCCCTTCTTTGCGACCGTCGGTTCGACGGACAGCGGGGCAAGATTGCGCTGGCGCAGGCTGCTGCGCGCGGCGGCGGCACTGGCGGCTTCAATGATCCCCTTGGTCGATTTCCCTGCCGGGGTGATCGCTTCATAGGCAAAGGCTGGCACTATTCATCCTCTTGCGCTGCGGCGGGTGGGGGCGGCGGCGCGCCGTCATGGATCGCGCGGGCGACCTCCTGCGCGGTGGTCAGCCCCATGCGCATTTTGGCGATGCCATCGTCAAGAATGCTCGGCCCGCGTTCCCGCGCGGCGGCGATCAGATCGGCCTCTGACTGCCCCTCATGCATCTTGCGCTCCAGCGCGCCGTCGACTTCGATGATCTCGTAAAGCGGCAGCCGCCCGCGAAAACCGCTGTCCTGACATTTGTCGCAACCAAGACCCTTTCGGACGATCTCACCCGGTTTGATCTTGCCTCCCAGAAGGTCGCTCTCTGCCTGCGTGATCGCGTGGTCGCCCAGACACTCCGTGCAGTTGCGACGCACCAGCCGCTGCGCGATTAGCCCGCGCAGCATGGGCGCCAGCAAAAACCGCTCAACGCCCATTTCGACCAGCCGCGAGACCGCGCCGATGGCCGTGTTCGTGTGCAGGGTCGAGATTACCAAATGCCCCGTCATGGCCGATTCCACCGCGATCTGGGCCGTCTCGCGGTCGCGGATTTCGCCCACCATGATAACATCGGGGTCCTGGCGCAGAATGGCGCGCAGCCCCCGCGCGAAACTCAGGTCGGTCTTGGCGTTCACCTGCATCTGGCCCACACCGTCCATCGTATATTCAATCGGGTCCTCGACGGTCATGATATTGCGCTGCCGGTCGTTGAGCATGTCGAGCCCGGCATAGAGCGTCGTGGTCTTACCTGAGCCTGTCGGACCGGTCACCAGCACCATGCCATCGGGCAAGGACAGGATGCGCTTCAGCACCGCATTGTCGCGCTCCGACAGACCCAAATGGTCGATCCCGCGCAGGGTTTGCCCCCGGTCGAGCAGACGCAGCACCACACGTTCGCCAAACTGCGAGGGGATCGTCGAAATCCGCACGTCTAGATCATAGCCGCCGACCCTGAGCGAGACGCGACCATCCTGCGGCAGGCGTTTCTCGGCGATGTCGAGTTTGCCCATCACCTTGATCCGGCTCACCAACAGCGGAGCCAGAGCGCGTTTCGGGCTGATCACCTCGCGCAGGATACCGTCCACCCGGAAACGCACCAGCAGGCGGCGCTCTTCGGTCTCGATATGCACGTCCGACGCACCTTCCTTGACCGCCTCCAGCAGCAGGGCATTGATCAGGCGCACCACCGGCGCGTCATCGTTTTGCGCGAGCAGGTCATCGATCGAGGCAGCGGTGTCGGCCAGTGACGCCAGATCATCATCCGCGTCGGCCGCCACCTGCGCGGCCTCCGACGCGGAATCGCGGTAGATCGTGCCAAGGGCTGTTTCAAACTCGGCGGCGGAGATTTCTTCGTATTTAAGCGCCGCACCATAGACGCGCTGCGCCTCAATCAGCGCCTCGAAGGGTGCATCGTGACGGTATTGGCAGCGCGGGCCGTCGGCTTCAGCGGTGAGGATGACACCTTGGCTCTGGGCAAAGCCGTAGGACAGGCGGGGCAGGGGGCTGGCCTCGGTCATCGCGTTGCCCCCAGCAACAACCGCGCCGAGACAAGACCGGGCGCGGGGCGTCGGTCCACCTCAAGCGCTTCCAGCGTCACGTCATGCTGCTCTTCGAGATCGGAGAGCCAGAGCAGCACGGTGGCGAAGGGCGTGTCGTCCAGTGTGACACGGATGCTGTCGTTCTCGGGCTCGATCCGGCGCAGGGTCAGGTTCGCTGCTGTGGCGGATGTCGTGATGCGGGTGGCGAGGGGGGTGTCGTTGGGCGCGGACACGGGGGCGATCGTATCGACAGAGGCCAGCGCGGCGGTGTCCTGCACAAGACGGAAGGCGGAAATATCGGCACGCGCCGCGATCTGTGCGTCCCGCAAGGGGGACCAGAGGAACTGGTACCCCGCCACCAATGCCGCCAGCGGAAGCACGAGGCCGACGAGGCGTTTCTCACGTGGGTTCAGGTTGCTCAAGACGTTCATCCTCCGGCCCCCCGACCGATCCGCATCTCGACCTCCGCACCGCCATTGCCCGCTGTTGCAGCGCCACTGCGCACGGTGAACCCGGCCGTTTCAAGGTCACGCTCTACGCCTTGCAGGTCTTCCAGACCGGGGCTTTGTACCAAGACAACCAGCGTATTTTCCGTCTTGCCCCAAGACATCCGCCGAAACCCGACCGGCGCATCGGCAAGGGTGCGCGACACAGCGCTGAGCAGGGGCAGGAAGCTCCCCTCCGCCGCGACGGCCTGCGTGGGTGTGAGGCGCGAAAGGATCGGCCCGACCTCGCGGGTCAGCGGCATGCCGGGCAGCACAGTGGCGATGGCCTGCTCGGCGGTGCGGCGCTCTGCTTCGGCGATCTGCCGCAGGGCGTGGGCGTTGAAAGCGATGAAACCCAAGTGCAGCATCAGGGCGGCCGCCACGGCGACGGCGGCCCATTTCCACGCCGCAAACCCGCGCGCCGCGTCATGACGGGGCTGGGCGAAGCTGAAGGCGGCATCCGCCGGGTCCGGCGGCGGCGGAGCGTCTGACAGGTCTTCGGCAGGCAGGGCATCGCCTAATGGCTCGCCCAGTGAGCGCAGCGCGGGCTTTCCGGCGCGTTGCCACAGGAGGGGGAGCATGGCCGCCTCGGCGGCAAAACCTGTTCCATCATAGCAGCGTACCACTGCACGGCTGCCCTCCTTCCAGACCGACCAAACCGGGCCTGTATCGGACGAAGGGCGGGGGATCAGGAGATATTCAGGCAAATGCGGCGCGTCGGCCTGCGCGATTTCGGCCATAATATTATTGGACAGGACAAGCGCCAGATGGTCGCCCGGTTTGGCATTGGAAAGCGGTGCCTGAACGATCTGGACCGCATGCAACGGTGCCGCGATCCGCTCTTCGACCGCGAAGGTGATCAGCGCCTGCCGCTGCCGGGCGTTGGACTTGGGAACGTTGACGATGAAACTGCCGACAAGCTCCGCCGCGACGGGCCGCGCGGGCAGGCCATCAACCTTTGGGCAAAATTCCTCTGCGCGGGCCAGCATCGCCGCACTAGGGGTCGCCAGGCGGTTTTCCACAGTGTTGGAAGCGGACAGCCCAACAGGGCGCTCGGAGGCGTTTGAATCTAGCGTAAGGCCTTGGCTAATCACGAAAAATTACCTTTTCAAACTTCCCGTTGTTGCCATAGTATATGGAAAGCCACGCAACAGATAGGGAAACAGTTTCATGCGTCACTGGAAAAAGGTGCTGGACCGCCGCGCGGGCCGAGGCAAGCGCCGCGACGGTGAAGCGGGGGTGACTTTGATCGAGATGATGGTGGTGCTTGTCATCATCGCGCTGGTGGCGGCGATCATCGTGCCCAACGTCATTGGCCGCCCGGATGAAGCACGGGTCACGGTCGCGCAATCGGACATCCGCGCGGTGGGTTCGGCGTTGGAGCTTTACCGGCTGGACAATCGGACCTATCCGACCACGGCCCAGGGGCTCGAAGCGCTGGCCGTGCGCCCCACCGCGCCGCCCGAGCCGCGCAACTGGGTCGCTGGCGGCTATCTGTCTGCTGTCCCAGTCGATCCTTGGGGAAATGATTATCTCTATGCCTCTCCGGGTGCGAATGGCGGGTTCGATCTGGTCTCTCTGGGGGCGGACGGCGCGCCCGGCGGCGAAGGGGCCGCGGCGGACATCGCACATGGGCAGTTGCAGGCGAGCAATTGACGACAGCCGCTGCCAATGCCCGGAACCGGGAGGCCGGTGTCACGCTGGTTGAGGTGCTGGTCGTTCTCGTGCTGGTGGGGATCATGGCCGGTGTCGTGGGGTTGAGCGTTGGTGGCGGACCACGGGGCAATGCGGCGGAGCAGGAGGCCGATCTACTGGTCGCGCGGCTCAATCGGGCGGCGGATGAGGTGATCCTGACCGGGATGCCCGCAGGTTTCGTCTGGGGCGCGGAAGGTTATCGCTTTGATGTCTTTGACGGCGAAGGCTGGGTGCCGCATCATCTGCCCATTCTGAGCGAAGCGCATATGTTGACGGATGGTACGCGGATCGCTGATGGGGCCGGGATGGTCATTGTCTCCAACGATCTGCGCCCGGATGGGGGCGACCCTCTGTCGCTCGAACTGCGGGCGGGACGTGGGGCGGCGGAATATGTTCGTTTCGACGGGATCAACGCCGCACGGCTTGAGGAGGAAGAATGACACGGTCGGGAGAGGCAGGTTTCACCCTGATCGAAGCGCTGGTGGCGATGGCCGTGCTCGCCATGGGCGCGGTGTCGCTTCTGTCCGCAACTGAGGGGCACAGCCGCCGGATCACCGAACTGTCGGACCGTGTGGCGGCGCGTTGGGCGGCTGAGTACCGCCTGTCGGAAGCACGGGTCGGCCTGCCTGGAACGCCGGGGTCGGTTGAGGTTTATGGGATCGAATTCGATGTGCAAGTCACGCGCCGCCCAACGAATGATCCTGACTTGCAGGCCGTTTCCGTCAGCAGTGCGATCTCAGGGACCGATCAAGTGTTGTATATTCTGGATGGCTATGTCGATACGGGAGGCCCGTCATGACGCGCTTTGACCGGGGGGCGAAATGGCTGCGACTGGGGGTGATCCTCGCCGCAGTGTCGAGCGTGGCCGCCGTGGCGGCAGAGACCACCTGGCATGTGCTGGGCCACGACCGCGTCATACCCCCGGCGGCAAAATTGCAAGCGCCTGCGGAAACTCCCACGGCCCCGCCAGACATTGGCCCCGCACTGGCGCTGGCCCCCTTCGGCGCGGCGGACGTTGTCGTGGCAGATGCGCAGGCAGCAGAGGCACCGCAGAATGTGCTGCTCTTGGGGGTCATTGTGCGTGATGATCCGGCGCGCTCTCTGGCGCTGCTGCGGTCGGATGCCTCTGAGGGCAATTATCGCATTGGCGATGAGGTTGTCCCGGGCGTCACGCTCACAGCAATTTTTCAGGACCATGTGACCCTTCTGAGCGGGGAAGGTGAGAGCGCGCTTTACTTCGAGGGGGCTGAACTTGCCTCCGACGGGCCGCAGGTGCCTACGGGGACCGAACGGCTGCTGGCGCTCATCAAGTCGGGGCAGGGCGGTTCGATCAGCGAGCAGGTGGACGCGGCCTCCCGCGCCGAACCTGTCACCACGCAGGATTATATCGACATGTGGCGAGAGCGCATCATTGCCAACCCGGCTGAGGTTCTCGACACGATTGGTTTGGTGCCGGGTGAAAAAGGCTATACGATCGCGGAAAAACACGACGTTGGCGTGAATCGCGCCGGGTTGAGAGCAGGTGACATCGTGACAAGTGTGAATGGCCAGAGTGTTGGCGACGTAGATCAAGACCGTGCGCTTTATGATGTCGTTGCGGAATCCGGTCTTGCGCGGATCGAAGTCGAAAGGGATGGCCGCTTGATCGTTATGTCATTCCCGCTGCAGTGAGCCGACTTCTGCCCCATATCGCGGCCTTTGCCCTTGCAATTCTGCTGCTCCTGCCCGCGCCTGCGCGGGCGCAGGAAACTTTTGTCATCAACTTGCGGGACGCCGATATCTCCCTGTTGGTTGAGCAGATCTCTGAGATTACCGGTCGTACGCTGGTGCTTGATCCCGGTCTTGTAGGCGAGGTGACAGTGGTCTCCGCCGAAGCACTCGATGCCGAGGGGGTCTGGTCCCTGTTCCAATCCATTTTGCGGGTGCGCGGGTTCGTTGCCGTTCAGGCTGGATCGATCTGGCAGGTGGTCCCTGAGGCCGAAGCACGCACCGCGAGCGGGCCGAACCTTGGCGAAGCCGAGGTTGCTGGCAGTCAGGATTTCGTCACTGAGATGCTGCGGCTGAACCGTCTGCCCTCAGCCGAAGCGGTGCGTGTCTTGCGCCCGCTGGTGGCTGAATCTGGATATATCGAAGCGGTGGAGGACCCCAATGGCGTGGTCATCACCGACACCCGTGCCAATGTGGACCGTATCATGGCCATCGCGCGCAGCTTTGACGGCGACGCGCTGGTCCGTTCAGAAGTGCTGCGCTTTCGCAGCGCCGATGCCGCGACCGTGGGCAGTGCCATTCTCGAAGTTTTGGGGCCTGCGGGAACCGGCGCGCGCCTGTCGGTGGATGCGGGATCGAACCTGCTCCTTGTACGCGGCACTCCAGAAGACATCACCGAGATCCGCAACCTTGCCATCGCCATGGACGTGGCCCCCCGCAAGAACCCCCGCGAGGCTGTTGCCACGACGGTATTCAACCTTCAGTACGGCGACGCGCAGATCATCGCGGATATCATCAAGGGCACGGTGGGTGATGCGACGAATATCACCAATGCCGTGGCCGCCGATGTGGGTGCGCAGGCTGCCGAGACCGCAGAGGGGGAGTTCGTCCCGCTCAGCCGTGCCGTCGTGCCCGAAGCGGTCAATATCACCGCCTCGGTCGAGACAAATTCCATCGTGGTGCGCGGTACTGCAGCGCAGGTTCAGGAAGTCGGACAACTCGTTCACGCGCTTGATGTGCGCCGCCCGCAGGTCATGATCGAAGCGGCCATTGTCGAGGTCTCCGGCGAGGTGGCCGAGCGTCTTGGGGTGCAACTTGGGCTCGGTCCGAATGTCCCGAGCGGAGCCATTGCAGCCACGAATTTCTCTAACGGCGGCGGCGTGTCGCTGGGGTCGGTCCTTGCGGCGGTTGGCGTGCCCTCCGGCTCGGCCCTGTCAACGGGGCTGACCCTTGGCGCGGGGGGCAACGACTTTGGCATTCTGGTGCAGGCCCTGTCGCAATCGACAAGCGCCCGTCTGCTGTCGACACCGTCCGTCACCACGCTCGACAATGAACCTGCGACCATCGTCGTCGGCCAGAACGTGCCCTTCCGCACTGGCAGCTTTGCCACCGACGGCAATACCGCCACGCCATTCACCACGATCGAGCGGCGCGACGTCGGCATCACGATGAACGTGGTGCCACGGATTACAGCCGGCGGGGTGGTGCAGCTGGTGATCGAACAGGAAATTTCCAGCCTGACCAATGCCAATGTCGAAGGCGCCGCCGATCTGATAACCAACCGGCGGGTAATCAACACCACTGTCATGGCTGACAACCGCGGCACCGTGGTCCTCGGCGGTCTGATCACCGACGATCGTATCGACGGCAGCAGCAAGGTGCCCGGTCTGGGCGACCTGCCGGTGGTGGGCGAATTGTTCAAAACCCGCAATGGCCGTAATACGCAGCGCACGCTGTTTGTCTTCCTGCGTCCCACCATCCTGCGCAGCCGGGAGGACATCACCGAAGCCTCTGCACGCCGGTTTAACCGCCTGAAAGCGGCCGATGCGACACGGCAGCCAAAAACGATCCTGAAGAAACAAGAAGTGCAGCAGTTGCCGCTGGAGATTCAGGGGTTGTATTGAGGGGGAAATTTTTAAGCTACACAGCAATCATCGTTATCTTATTGATTGAAGCTTAGTAGCTTAGCCAGTCAAACCTTTTCACGCTTCGGGGACAGTTCCTGCACGGCCTGGTCTCGATTGCCGGGGCGCTGGCAATTGGTGTGTCGGTCGGCGCGGCGGGGGGAATTTCTCGGGGCGGTTTGCTGATGCCCTAATGCGCTTTGCCGAGTTCTTTCGAGCCACCCCCAGCGGCTAGAAAAGTGGTAGCATGTTGATTGTATAGCAGCTTCAATTCCGTCACTCCTAAGATTATCGCCATCAGCGCTGCCGCTAGGGCGGGCAGATTTGTTATTGTCTAATCTTAGTTTAGTGATTGATCGGCTCAAGAAGGACCAACAGCAAGGCCAGCCCTAATGCACGGTTGTGCCAACCTATTGCTTAAATTTGGACGAGGGTACGCCTCGCTGTTACTCCTGTGTGTTGTCTGACCCTATGGCCGACGTGCCCTGACGACCCGATCTGGATGCAGGCCAAGTTCCTTACGCCCAATGTCTGACAAAGTGGCCTGAGCTATGCGGGTGTCGCTCGGAGGAACAGGGCGATATGGTAACCAAGTTCAGAGCGCGGATTTGCATTCGCGCTCTCAAATTTTATACAGGCTCAGTTGCGAGGACGGCTACAGATGCCTGCATCATCACAAAAGACGCCAGCAAGCCCCCCAATGATTGCACCATGGTCGCCGTTTTCATCAAGGGCCTTCGCCGCGCCATAGCCGAGAGCCGCGCCGACAATGCCGCGCTCCACGTCGCTATCTAGTGCAACATTCGGGGCGCAGGCGGAGGTCAGCACCGTGGCGGCGACAAGTGGGTAAAGCAATTTCATGTTAGTCTCCTGAGAAGGCCGACAGCCAGTTGTCGACACTATGGGTTTCGGGGGTATGCGGGGCTATCCCATCATATCAAACCGATGCACGTTCCTTATCCCACAGGCCTGCTGTTATCCGATTACGAATTAAGGTTTAGGTGGCGCTATCCAATAACCGCCTGTCGCACCATTCCGTCTCTAGGTCGCTTCTGGTTTCTGCAGGCCGGTCAGGCATAACCTTGCAGGGTGCTTCGGTTAGGGCAGTGTCTGCGCGAATTTCAAGCCGCAATAAGAATCAAAACCAGAGCCCAGAGAAGACGATGGACAAACCACTGGCACAAAGAGCAACAGTCGGAAAAGGCCGCCGCGCACCGATTAATCCGGACGATAGCAGGGTGAGCCCCAAAGCTACTCGTCCCGCCGCCAGTAGAGCTGCAAATGGGGCCTCTGCGAGGCGCAGCATGTCCGGGTTCGCGACCATTCCCAGCGGGATAATGTAGAGGCCAATACCAAGTGCCATAGCCGTAAGAGCGACCTTCAACCAATTCTCGCCGATCATCCCGGCCGCGATAAAGACCGCGCCACAGACCGGAGGCGTGATCGTCGACAGTAGCGCGAACCAGAAGACGAAGAGATGGGCCTGAAGCGGTGAAAGCCCCAGTTCAGTGAGTGCGGGCCCGGCCACCGAAACACAGATCACATAGGCGGCAGTGGTCGGCACCTCCATACCCAAGATCAGACAAGCCAGCGCGGTCAACAGAAGCGACGGCCAGAGCAGGCCGCCAGAGCCCTCAAGAATGAGTGAGGTGATTTTTACGCCGAGGCCGGTGATCGACAGAACGCCGATGATGATCGAGGCACACAGGATGATCGACGCGATCAGCGAGACCTGACGCGCGGCGTTAAGAACTGCGCTTGCCAATCGGATGGCGATCTGGCGCGACAGGAAAGTCAGTTGCGCGTTGAAGAACAAGAGTACCGCCGCCGACAGTATCGCCATAGCTGCCGAATATTCGGGCGTGAACTTCGCGCCGAACATTCCCCAAAGAAGGACGGAGAACGGAACGAGGAAGAACAGCGAAGTGACCACGACATCCCGCAGAGCGGGCCGGTCAGCCTCGGCAATACTTCTGAGCGAAAACCGCCGCGCATAGGCGTTGATACCAACCCAGACCGCGAGGAAGTACAGCAAGGCCGGAAGTGCTGCGGCGGCCATGATGCCGGTGTAGGGCACGCCTGTAAGCTCAACCATGACAAAGGCGCCAGCCCCCATCAAGGGCGGCATGATCTGCCCGCCAGAGGAGGCCACGGCCTCGACCGCTGCGGCGAGCCGTTTGGGATAGCCGAGTTTGGTCATCGCGGGCAGGGTGATCGCGCCGGTGGAGGCGACATTGGCCGAGGCAGAACCGGAAATCGATCCGAACAGGGCCGAGGACAGAACCGAAACCTTCGCCGCGCCGCCCTTAAGACGACCCGCTGCCGCCGCCGCAACATTCATGAACCCTTGGCCTGCCTCGCCCGCATTCAGGACAGCGCCAAAGATCACGAAGATCGCCACAACCGAGACCGAAACCCCGGTGAGCGTGCCCCAGATACCACCTTCAGCAATGGTCAGCGTACCAAAAAAGCTTTCGACAGGCGTGCCTGAATGCCCGAACTCACCGGGAATATACTGTCCAAACAGCCCATAAAGCAGCGCCAGTGCTGCCACCAGCGGCAGCGGCCAGCCTATTACACGCCGGGCCGTTTCCAGCACCACCAAAAGCAGCGTCACTGCCACTGCGAGCTGAAAGTCGCTTTCCAGAAAACCATATTGGTCTCCGAGCGCATTGCTGTTGAAGGCCACCCAAAGTGCTGCGGCAATGCCAATTGGTGCAAGGATGCTCCCCGTGATCCGCCGCAAACGCGTGCCTGCGTCGAGGATCAACGCGAAGGGGAGAATAAAGGCCATATGCAGCGGCCTGCTGATCAGATTCGGCACCAGTCCAGAGAACACCAGGGCCAAATGATAGGCGACCAGTGCGACAGCGAGCGCGATCCAGAAACTCGCCGCCAATCGGCTCTCAGGAAGGTTTGTCATATGGGGGAGGTCCGGCATTGAGTGGAGGCAGGGCGGCGTGAAAAACCCGCGCCGCCCTCCATGTTATTGCGACGCCTTGGTCGCGATCCCGGCTTCTTCGTAATAGCGCAGCGCGCCCGGGTGCAGCTCTGTGGTGATGTTGTTCATCAACTCAGGGGTGACGTTGCCCCACCACGGCGAGGTGTCGGCCATCTTCTCTTTGTTTTCCCAATAGGTCTTGGTCAACTGATAGGCTGTCTCGTCGTCCATCTTTGTGGTCGTAAAGGCGGCAACGGGCAGGGAGGTCGTGGTCACATCCTGCTCTTGGCCCGCATAGGTCCCCGCAGGAATAACAATCCTCGTCCGTTTGGATTGCGTGATCTGCTCATCGCTCAGCGAGATCACGTTGACGGGGGTCGACGCCGCGGCCTCCACGACATTGGGCGCTGGAAAAGACCCTGCGGTTACAAAACCATCGATTTGCCCGTTCTTGAGTGCCGCCACGGCGTTGCTCAGTTCCGCATCGGCAATTTCGACACTGTCCGACAATCCGAACATATCGAGATACTTTTCCCCCTCCGTCGCACCGAAAGATCCTTTGCCCAGCAGGATGCTTTTGCCCTCAAGATCTGCCATTGAGGTGGCTTTGCTGTCTTGAGACATCACAAAGTGCATGGTTAGTGACGGGATGGGAAACAGCGCGCGAATGTCGTCGAACTCCGGCGCGGTTTTGCCCTCAAACATCGCCTTACCCTCTTGGGCCATTCCGACAAGCGACGGCGGGGTGGTAAAGACATAGTCTGCACCGCGCGCGCGTACTTCCATGACGTTCTGAACCGAGCCTTGGCTCTCTTCCACTGTCACCGAAATTTCGCCCCGGCTGCCCGCTTTCATAGCTTCAGCAAGCTCAACACCCATTTGATAGTAGGACGAGCCTGATTTGGCAGACTTATAGGTCACGCGGGTTTCAGCGCTGGCCGCGCCGCCCACGAGCCCTACGGCGAATGCCGCGCAGATAGTTTGTTTTAATACATTCATGTTCTTTTGCTCCTCCAAGCCCAAACGATAACTCCCGCAGCCAACATACAGGTGCGGAAATTGCTTTCGAGGGAAGTTGTGGCAGCACGCTGTGTCTTTGTCGAGAATGTGGATGCGTTGTTGGTTTGGGGGTTGGGGGCTGGGCCGCTACAATATCGAGGCTTGGTGTAGTCGGGGAAAGGTTCCGCGCTAAGGCTCGGCTCACTTGCTGCCTCGCCAACCATCATATTTCCTAGCTTTTGGTAAGTCTCTGATACAAATTCCGCGTCATTTATTTGCGTAAACTGCGCAGTGGCAACCCGAGGCGCGCACTGTTGCGCAGAGTTTGTTCGCAGCCTCGCGGCTGTTGCGCCCAATCCGTGCCATGACGAACCCTTTTTGCCTGCTGGCGCGGTGTTTAACCTTGATATAGTCCGGCTTTTCGCTTGCGAGCGATGCCGCGCATTTGGCAAGACGCCGCGCATAGGCGGTCTGCGCCTGCGCCTGTGTTCGGCCATAGGCGACCTGCGCGCCCCAAGGCTTCAGCGGCGGTTTCGGCAGTTTGAGCGGGGTCAGACGTCGCGCTTTGCCCATGGCGTAGCAGGCGGGCAGGAAATCCTCGGTTTTAGAAAGACGAAAATCGGGGTTCTCAGGGGGTGCATCACGCCATGCATCGGCGTCCAATCCGGTGATGATGGGGACGTAGGCAATTGTTTCAGCGGCGAGCCCGCCGCCTTCCAAAAAGCCCTCAACCCTTCGCTCCCCGCCATTATAGCCGATTGCCGCCAGCCCTTCGTTGCCATAGCGACGCGACATTTCGGCCAGATATTGCGCGGAATGCTCAAGCGCATCGGCGGGGTTGTACGGGTCGGCCAAGCCGCGCAAGGCGGCGGTTGACGGGATGAACTGCGCGATACCGCGGGCGTTTGCGTGGCTTAGGGCATTGGGGTCAAAACGGCTTTCCTGCCAGATCAACCGGGCGAAAAAATCGGCGTTCAGCCCGTGGCGATTGGAAAAGACCGCGATGGCGTTGCAGGTGTCATAGACGAAATGGGCGCCCCGGATGCAATGCGATTGGCCCCATTTCGTGCTGGAGCATTGCCGGTCTGGTGGCTCAGCCCAAGCGGCCTGTGCGCAGAGAAACGCCAGTATGATGAACAATGCTCTCATACTTCGGTGGTGCGGCCTGACGCTGGCTGTGTCAATCGTCTGTCGCGTGGGCAGGCCCACAAGGGTAGATGGGCCCGCTGCATTTGCCGGTTCCCCTTCGCGCGATCATGTGAAAATCCAATACGCGCACCACTTTGTGCCAAATTTTGGTCGGGCACTATTAATCGGCTTCTTCCTCGCCACGCGCAGCATGCCGAGGGTGAAATATCCGGCAGGTCAGCTTTATTTGAGGTAAGGGCGCGATTGGGATTGCATGTGGGGTGGAAGTTACCTTCATCCCACCCGCAATTGGATAATCTCTAGCCGCCTAATGCGGCCTCAGCCGCCCTGCACATGCGCCGCCGAGATAGTCTCCATATCCCTCACGATCTGGCTGGTCGCATAGGGTTTGGCATAGAACTTCGACCCTTTCGGCATTTTTTCATCCGTTACGCCCACGACGCCGGAGGCGATGAGGATCGAGATTGCAGGCCAATCCGAATGCACGCAGGCCGCAAGGCTGAGCCCATCCATGGAGCCTGGCATATCGATGTCTGTGAACAGGATACCGATATCGTCACTGTTGCGGATCACTTCCAAAGCTTCATCGGCGGACCCGGCCTGATAGGTCTTGAAACCTGCGTCTTCGATCATGTCGACGGCATCCATGCGCAGCAGGGGCTCGTCTTCTACAACAAGAACGGCAGTACGTTGGGGGGTCTCAGAATACATTGAAAAGCTCATAATCTCGTTTTGCAGCGTAGAGAACTTCAGGACAGCAAACCGGAGTAGGGCGCACTGAGTCTGAATCGCAAACCCTCAGGGTCGAAGGAAAGTTCCACCTGACCCTGAAAATATGCGGCAAGCGCTTGTTCGATCATCCGACTGCCAAAGCCGCGCTTGGTCGGGGCCGTGACAGTGGGACCGTTGGTTTCGGCCCAAGTAAAGGTAAAGCGGTCGCCGGTCTGCTCCCAGTAAATGCGTACCTTGCCGCCCTTTACTGAAAGCGCCCCGTATTTGCCTGCGTTGGTGCAAAGCTCATGCAGCGCCATGGTCATGGCCAAGGCCTGTTTCGAGCCCACGGCCACATCGGGCCCTTCGATGGAAAAGCGGCCCTCTCCGGTGCGGTGTGGGGCGAGGGCGGCATCGATCACTTCGGGCATTCGGGTTTCCGCCCAGGAGGCTGCAATCAGCCGGTCATGGGCCTGCGCCATCATGGAGATGCGCGACTGCAACGCGGTCTGCGCGTCGCGCAGGTTATCCGACAGGCGCAGGGTTTGCGAGACCATCACATTGACCATGGCAAGCGTGTTTTTCACCCGGTGGTTCATCTCGCCTAACATTAACTGGCGCTGCTCTTCCGCCACTTTGATCTCATGAATATCGGTGCAACTGCCGTACCAACGCAGGATGGTGCCATCTTGGCCGCGCACGGGTTTGGCCCGGCCCAGCACCCAGCGGTAGTCGCCCGAGCGGTGGCGTAGGCGGTATTCGATCTCGTAACTCTCGCCAGTGGTAAGACTGTGTCGCCAGCGTTGCCACGCCCGCTCTTGGTCATCTGGGTGGAACATCCCGTTCCACCCTTCGCCATCGGTAGTGCCTTCGGGGACGCCGGTAAACTCATACCAACGGTCGTTATAGTAGTCGTGAAACCCGTCCGGCAGGGTGGACCAGATCATCTGATCCACCGAGTTGGCAATGGCCTGAAACTTGGCTTCGCTCTCAAACAGCTGGCGCTCGCGCAGTTGCAATTCTTCCAACTGCCGACGCGCTTGATGCTGCCTGCTGCGGGCCGTCAAAGCGGATCGCACAGCGCGGATCAGCTCCTCCGCATGGAGCGGGCGCGACAACAGCACGGCGTTGCTCAGGCTGTCCATGCGCTTTGCGGCCGTTTCGCTGCGGTTATGTGTGGTGCCATTGGCAAGCACGATAAACGGCACGTCTGACCATGACGGCTGTGCGTCCAAGGCTTGGGCTAGCGCCTCTGTATCCGCGCTGCCCAAGGCTTCTTCGGTGATCAACACCGCGCCGACATGCTGGGTGATCAAATCACAGAGCGCCGCTAGCGTAGGTACGGATAGCGTGGCAATGTCGTCTTTCGCTAAGACTTGACGCGCCACGGCATCATCACGCCCGCGCGGGGCCATGACCGCGACGGACGCAAGAATATCAGACGGCGCCTCTTCCTCGGCTTCCGCAGGCGACGATAGGCTGGTCAACTGGAGCCATCCTGATCGCTCGTCTGAAGCGACATCAGATCACCCTTTGACTGGTTGTAGACTGGTGTCCCGGACAGGATAGAGGAAAATCCGCGGATCGGCTCGCCGATGGTGATGCCGTTGTGATCAATCTTGAACTCACGAATGCTGCGCTCATGGGCCGAGGTTCGCGTTTTGATAACAGAGATAGACTTCCGAATTTCGCCTTCAGCCTCAAAGAACCGCATCATCAACACGCTATCCGCAAGATAGCTGATGTCGACATCCGAACGCAGATCACCGGTGATCCCGTGTTGGCCGAGTACCATTATGGACACCACCCCTTGCTGGGCAAGATAGCTCAGCAATTCATGCATTTGGAGCACCAGAAAGTTATCGCTGGGCATCGCATGCAGATAGGCATTCAAACTGTCGATGACCACGACGCTTGCATCGTCGACTTCAACCGCGCTGCGCACCGCATGGGCAAACTGACCGGGAGAGAGCTCCGCCGGGTCGATCTGGCGGATCTGAAGCGTGCCACTGTCGATAAAGGGCTGCAGGTCCATGCCGAGCGCCTTGGACCGGATCAGCAAAGTAGACAGGCGCTCATCAAAGAGAAAATAGGCCGCATTCTGTCCACGCTTCAGCGCCGCAATCATACAACGCACTGCTGTTGTCGTCTTGCCCACACCAGCGGGTCCGGCCAACAACGCGTTGGTGCCGGGAAACAGACCGTCGCCCAAAAGCGCGTCGAGTTCCTTAAGACCAGTGGTGACAGGTTCCGTCGAATGCGGGCGGTGATGCTGTGCTGCGACCAGACGCGGATAGACGCAGATGCCACCGCGTTCGATCGTGAAGTCATGATAGCCGCCAAGATACTGTAGCCCGCGCATTTTGATCACCCGCAAACGCCGCCGCTCCGAGCCGAAGTCATTTGCCAAATGCTCCAGCGAGATAACGCCATGCGCAATGGAATGCAGTTGCAGATCACCCGGTTCCGCTGTGCGATCATCCAACATCAAAACGGTGCACTTCCGGCGCGCGAAGAAATGCTTCAACGCAAGGATTTGTCGCCGATAGCGCAATGGGTTCTGCGCCAATAGCCGCAGTTCTGACAGACTGTCGAGCACCACCCGGTCGGGATTGGTTTTCTCGACCAAGTCAATAATCCCGCGCACGGTCTCCCCAAGCTCGACTTCGCTGGGGTGTAGCAAAGACTGCTCATTGTCCGAGCTGAACTCATCCTCAGCCACCATCTCAAACAGAGCAATGTCATCGAGGGTCCAGCCATGCGATTGCGCCACTGCGGTCAACTCGTTCACCGTCTCGGACAGGGTGATATAGAGCCCCTGACTGCCCGACGCGCGCCCCTCCATCAGGAACTTCAGCGCCAGCGTCGTCTTGCCCGATCCCGGCGTGCCCTCAACCAGATAAAGCCGTTCCGGAGAAATGCCGCCCCGCAGCACGCTGTCCAGACCTAAAGTCCCGGTGGATAATCTCGGCACTGCATCAGCCGTCTTGGTGTCGTTCATACTGTGTTATGTCCACTCGGATCTTGGGAATCAGTTAGGGCGTTCGTTGAGAGAGTAAACGTAGTATTTGGAAGCAGCTATCAAGAGGTTTTAGAAGTTTTCGTGGGTTTGTTCTTCTCTGGGCTGAGACTGATGGTCGCCACCTAGAGATTGAAGTGGAAGCCAAGGGCTGCAGAGTGGATACGATCCTTTTTCAAAATTAACCGTATGAAGGCATCAAGGACTATACCCCCCCCAGTCCTGCCGGCTAATTTCACGGAATTGTTAAAAAATGTCTATCCGCAACAAAGTTCTGTCGCGTTTTGCTTGGATATCTATACTTCTGGCCGCAGCACGGGCGCGTCACATAACAAAGATAATGAAACGGGGTAAACCACTGCAAACGAATGCTTGCCAGCCAAGAACGCGCTGCCGTTAGACAGCATTATGGCTCGGCGCGATTGCATGCAGAGCCTAAAGTACTGGCCGATTTAAACCTCACCTTTCCGCGCAACCAAACCGTGGCTTTGGTTGAGGGAGAGCGGGTCAGGTCAATCCACCTTCATGCGGGTGATCGCGTGCTTGCTGCTTCTTCTAATTGGCGGTTTTCCAGAACGACGGCCCGCATTAAAAGAGCCGCAGTTGGCTAGGCGCTCGGCGACGAAGTGGCGCAATGTACGAATGATCTAGCAGTCGGCGGATGCATCACTTAACCCAAAACTCTTTCTTGTGGGGTTTTAGTCTGGCCCTTACGGAAGTGTACCGGCTACAAAGTGCGGAAGCTACGTGCATGTGGTGGCGAATTGATGGATTTGGGTGATCTTTAGCGCGCGGTTTGCATCGCAAATCCAGCGAGCTTTCCGGTGGCTAAAAGCAACGCGTGGGTATCGCCCGTGCACTGTCCGCCAAAGCAGAGGTTATCATCAGCAACGATGTGATTAGCGCTGTGGATTAGCCCGCAGCCGAGGGTAAACTGCGGCCATTAGTCAAGCTGCAAACCGAATGAGACCTGACCCTTATATTTATTACCCGTAATTTGGCCACAGTAGACGCAAGCGTGTTTAGGATGATCGTGATGAAAGATGGCAGGAACATCAAGTAAGGTGGACACAATCACATCTTTGGCGCGTCGCAACATGCCGATACCAAGCAGCTGCTTGCCTCGGTGCTGCAGTTGGACCTTGAATGGCCAACTCCTGCGCGGGAGGTGGGCGTGCTTTGCACGAGGCATAGGAGGAGCTCGGAGGACGGACGCTACCCCTTGGCCTCCGCTGCGGCAAAGGCCACCTCGACCGCATCAAGGAACATCTGCGCCTCTGGCTGCTGCAGCACAAGCGGCGGGCGGATTTTCAGCACATTGGCGCCCGGTCCGGTGGCGCTGATCAAAACACCGTTCTCACGCAGGTGGTTGACCACGAACTTGGCGCGGGCCGCGTCGGGCGCGTTGGTCTCGCGCGAGGTGACGCATTCGACCGCCAGAAACAGCCCCGCGCCGCGCACATGACCGATTTCGGGATAGCGCGTGGCGATGTCCTGCAATCCGCCCTTGAGGAAGTCACCGACCTTCGCGGCATTGGCCTGCAAGCCCTCATCCGCGATCACATCAAGCACCGCCATGCCAGCAGCGGCGGCCACGGGATTGCCGCCAAAGGTGTTGAAATAGCGGGCCTTCTCGCCAAACTCTTTCACCAATTCCGGGCGCATCGCAGTGCCTGACAGGGGAAAGCCGTTGCCCATAGGTTTGCCCATGGTCACCATATCGGGGACCAGCCCGTGGCGCTGGAAACCCCAGAAGGCCTCGCCGGTGCGGGCAAAGCCGGGTTGTACCTCGTCGGCAATGAAAAGCCCGCCTTCGGCACGGATCAGATCAACCGCCGGTTTCAGAAACCCCGCCGGATCAGGGTGCAGCCCGTCGCTGGAAAAGATCGTATCGACGATGAAGGCCGCAGGCTCGATCCCATCGGCGCGCATCTCGGCAATCGCTTGGGCGAGATCGGCGGCAAGGTTGGCACCTTGCTCGGCTGTCGGAATGCGCAGCGTATCGGGCGCGTCGATCAGTCGGATGCGCGGGCTGCGCGGGGTGAAGTCACCCAAGGACGGAGACAGTTCCGCGACAGCCTCGGTCAGCCCGTGGTAGGCAAGCCGGGTGACGATCACGCCTTCGCGCCGGGTATAGCTGCGGGCAATGCGCAGGGCGATGTCATTCGCCTCGGACCCGGTGCAGGTGAACATCACATGGCCAAGCGCCTCGGGCATGGTTGCTAGCAGCCGTTCGGCATAGGTCACTACGTCTTCGTGCAGATAGCGGGTGTGGGTATTGAGAACGCCCAATTGCCGGGTGATGGCCTCGACAACGCGGGGGTGGCAATGGCCGACAGAGGCGACGTTGTTATAGGCGTCGAGGTATTTGCGTCCGTCCTTATCCCAGAGCCAAACCCCTGAGCTGCGTTGGATGTGCAGTGGTTGATCGTAAAATAGCCGGTACGCTGGGCCGAGCGCCTTGGCGCGGCGCGCGATCAGCGCACGGTCGGCTGCCATCAGGGCATCGGCTTGGGCGCTGTCATAGGCGTTGATCATGGTCATGGGGGTCACTCCGTTCCCGCAGCATGCTGTAGGGCTTTGATCGCGGCGATGTCGCCGACATGGTCCAATGCAGCCAGCCCGCGCTGAGAGGCGGCGGCGTTGCGCAGAATATAGGGGGCGTTGTCGGGATAGCGCCGCGCGCGTGAGGCGCCGATCGCCAAGGTGGTGGCATGGCGCAGCCGGATCAGGCTTGGCAGAAGCGCTATTTCATCCGGCTCAAGCGGCAGGCGTTTGGCAAAGCCTGTGACCATCTCGCAAACATCTTGCAGCGGGTCCGCGCCTTGGCCGAGCTGATAGGAACAGGCCACCGCCAGATCGCAGGCCAGCGGCGTATGCACCATGTCGCCGAAATCAATCAGCCCGACGGGATGCTGCGCCTCCTGCCCATCGACCAGAATATTATGCGGATTAAAATCGTTATGTACGACCTGTGCCCGCAGATGCGGCAATTGAGGCGCGACTTCTGCATCAAAGTGATCAAGGATACGCTCCAGTTCGGCACGCAATGCGGCATCCTGCACATCCGTCAGCAGGGGGCGCAGATGGCCCGCCTGTTTGATGTCCCATTGCAGGAAATGCCCCCCCGCCGGATGGAAAAAACCGCGCAGCCCCAGTGCCACCCGCGCATGAAAATCCCCCAAAGCGCGGTGAAGGCCGGGCCGGGGCGTGGCATTGCTGAGGACGGTGCCGCCAAGGAAGGTCATCAGGCGCACGACATGGGACTGACCATCGGCGGCGGTGGCAACCTCGGCTGCTTTGCCGCTGAGGCTGGCGCAGATGCGCTGCACGGGGAGGTCGGGGTCGGCGGCGGCCAGATGCATCAACGCGGCAGTCTGCATATCGGTTACAGCACGCTCTTCGGCGGCATTGGTGATCTTCAGCAACGCCTTTTGCCCCGTGAGCAGGGTGATCAGGAAATTTGCATCCTTTTCCGCCGCCAGTGGCTTGATCTCACCCGAGATACCATAGCGTTGCAAGGCGACTTCAGCCGCAAGTGCCGCGTCAAAAGCGGGCGGGTCTTGCGCCAGAAGATCGGTCTTTTTGCCGCTCTCTTCGACCAGCACCCCGCTGAGGAAGGGGGGCAGGCCTCCCTGAGGCGTGATCCCGACCTCGGTCATGGGGCGATATCCTCGGTCCCGCACCATTCCGCGATAAAGAGCGCCATGGCCTGCGTGATCCTTTTCACCGAACTGAGACTGACGGATTCATTGATCCCATGGATGTTGCGCGATTTTGGCCCGTAGCAGAGCGCCGGGATTTTGTTGTAAAGCGCATAGACCCGCGTATCGAGATAGCCCGCCGTCATGAAGGATTGAAGCGGCGCGCCGATGGCCTCTTCATGGGCGCGTTCCAGCACGGCTTCGGCATCGCTGCCGGGCTCCAGCACATAGCCTTCGGCGTGAAAGCCGTTGAAGACCACCCTGGGCGGGTTGTTCGACAGGAAGTTGTCGCTTTGGGCGAAGGCCTTGACCCGCTCTGTGATCTCCCGCGCGGCATCCTCGGCGCTGCGGCCCGGGTAGATGGAAACGCGGCAATCGATGTTACACCATGACGGCACCGAAGACGCCCAATCACCGCCTTCGATCTTGCCGATGTTGAGGTTAATGGGATGGGCTTCGTCTTCAAAATGCGGGTGGTCGCCTTTCTCGGCGTTCCAGTCTTCCTCCATCTCGCGCAAGGCGGTGATGACGCGGGTGGCCGCGTCAATCGCATTGGCCCCTTCGCCCATTTCGCGCACATGGACGGGCACGCCGCGTACTTGTACCTGAAACCAAATGACACCGGTGTTGGCGCGGACCAGCATCTCTTCTTCGGGTTCGGGGATGAAGACCGCATCGGCGGTGTAGCCTTGTAGGAAGGTTTGGAGCGCGCCGTTGCCAGTGGATTCTTCCTCCACCACAGATTGCACATAGACGGTCGCTGCCGGTTGCAGCCCGATGCGGCGCAGCGCGTCGAGCGCAAAGATATTCGCCGCTGCCCCCGCCTTCATATCGCCCGCGCCCCGGCCATACATCCAGTCGCCGTCGATCTTGGCCGACAGGGGCGGATCATCCCACATGTCGTGCAGCCCTTCGGGGACCACATCGAGATGTGATTGTAGGATCAGCGACCGGCCAACCTCATCGCGCGGACGGTGGATGCCGACGACGATGGGCGCGTCGGAGTGTTGGTCGGAATATTTCGAGCCACCGGGATGCGCCTCAATCGCGGCGCGGTCCATTTTGAAGCGGTCCATCGCATAGCCACGGCTCTGCAAGCTGCGAAACAGCAGGTCTTGGATCGCATGTTCATGGCTGCGTTGGGAAGGGGTTTGCACGAGTTGCTGGGTAAAGCTCACTTGCTCAGCGAAACCGTCTTCAACGGCCTGAAGGATGCGGGATTTCAGATCAGGATCGAGGGTCATGTCGTGTCCTTTCGAGGGTTAAAGCATCGCTTCGATGAGGAAGGGGCCGGGTTCTTTCGCCGCGGCTTCGATGGCGCGCATCAGATCGGCAATGTCCTCAACCCGTTTGCCCGGCACGCCCATACCTTTGGCCATTGCCACAAAGTCCAACTCGGGGCGGTCAAGGTTCAACATGCTCAGCGCGTCGGGGCCGGGTTGGGCGCCGACGTTGTGCAACTCGCCCTTGAGGATCTCATAGGACTGGTTGGCGAGGATGATCGTGGTGACGTTGGAGTTCTCGCGCGCTTGGGTCCAAAGCCCTTGGATCGTGTACATCGCCGATCCATCCGCTTGCAGCGTGATGACCGGACGGTCGGGGCAGGCGATGGCCGCTCCGGCAGAGAGGGGGATGCCGATGCCGATCGACCCGCCGGTGATGGCCAGCCAAGAGTTTGGCGCGGCGCTGTCGCCTGCGGGGAAGGTGGCCCCGCCAGAGGATACGGCTTCATCCACCACAATCGCATCTTCGGGCAGCGCGTTCGCCAAGGCCGCGCCGAGGTTTTGCAAGCTGATGCCGCCTGCCTGCGGTGGGGCGGGCCTGTCGTGCTGGGGCGGCGTGGCGGGTTTGGCACCGATCCGATCCGCCAGTGCGGCAATGGCCTCAGACCCGTTACCATCAACCGCCGCCAATGTGACGGTATGGCAATCGACCGGCAGCAGCAGGCTCGGCTTGCCGGGATAGGCAAAGAAGGCGACGGGGGGCGGGGTCTCGATCAGGATTGCGCGGCTGTAGGGAGCAAGGCATTCAAGGGCCGCGTTGATCGGATAGGGGACTTTGTTGATCGCAAAGCGGCCCTGTCCGCGCTCCATTCGGCGGTTCGAGGTGGGCGCGAGGATATCGGCCCCGGTCTTGTTTGCAATGCCGTGCAACAGCGCCATTGCTTCTTGGCTTTCCAGCACCGCGCTGCCGACGAGTAGAACGGTTTTCTCACCGCTCTCCAAAGCCTTGATCGCGGCATCTAGCGCGTGTTCATCCAGCGGAGCAGGGGCGGCGGGGGCCACGGCCTCGGCCATTTTGCCGCCCGCATCCCAGCCGATATCCGCAGGGGCGATCAGTGTGGCGACCTTGCCGGGCTTGCTTTGCGCCACGGCGAGGGCGGTCATCGCATCCGCCGCAAAGCTGCCCGCATCACGGCCCGAACGCACCCAATCGCTGAAGGGCGCGCAAGCGCCTTCGACATCTGCCGAGAGGGGGGCGTCGTATTTTTGGTGCCGCAGCGCGTGATCGCCCACAAGGTTCACCATCGGCACCCGCGCCTTGCGGGCGTTGTGCAGATTGGCGGCGGCGTTGGCAAAGCCGGGCGCGAGGTGCAGCAGGGTCACCGCTGGTTTGCCCGCCATGCGCGCATAGCCATCGGCGGCCCCCGTCACCACGCCTTCGAACAGGCCCAAGACGCAACGCATCAGCTTGGTGCGGTCCAGCGCGTCGACGAATTGCATCTCGGAGGTGCCGGGGTTGGCGAAACAAACCTCCACACCGCCCGCGTGCAGGCTGCGGACAACGCTTTCGGCGCCGTTCATCTCTTTGGGTGTCGCGCTCATGCTGTGGCCTCGCGGAATGTCGTGAGAAAAGCTTTGGCGTTGTCGGCCAGCGACGGGCCGAGGTAGCCGCCCTCTTGGATCAATGCCGTGGGAAGGTTCAGCGCCGCCAAGCGCCGCGCCATTTCGGCAAAGCCATCGGGGTAGACGTTTACGGCGGCCAGCGGATCATCGGCGGCCATGTCAAAGCCCAGTGAGATCACCAGCGCCTCGGCCCCAAAGTCACGGATTGCGGCGATGCCTTTGTCGAGCAAGGCCAGCACGTCATCTTGGCTTGCCCCCTGTTCCAGCAGCAGGTTCAGCGATTTACCCGCACCGTCGCCTTCGCCCGTTTCATCGTCATGGCCGAGATAGAAGGTGGGGTAGGTGGCCGGATCGGGATGCAGCGAGCAGAAGAAGATGTCGCCGCGTTCATAGAGGATGTCGAGCGAGCCATTGCCGGTGTGCACATCAATGTCGATCAAAGCGACCTTCTTGTAGGTCTGGGTCAGGTGATGCGCGGCGATGCAGGCGTTGTTGAAAAAGCAAAACCCGTTTGAGCAATCGCGCATCGCGTGGTGGCCGGGCGGACGACAAAGCGCATAGGCCGCACGATCGCCGCCAGCGACGGCCTCGGCGGTTTCCACTGCGGTTTGCGCAGACCAATAGGCCGCATCCCATGAGCCTTCGGTCAGCGGGGTTGAGGTGTCCGTCATCCACCAGCCCAACTGGCCGTGAATGTCCTTGGGTTCTTTTCCGCGGCGCACGCCCGGATGCATCGTGGGAATCGCCAGCGCATCGGGGCCCGCACTTTCGACGAAACGGGCATGGGCGTCGGGCAGGAAATCCACGTAATCGGGGTTGTGCACCGCCTTGATCGGCGCCAGCCCGTGATCTTGGGGCCTGGTGATCTCAAACCCTTCGCCGATTAACATATCGCGTAAAATTTCAGCACGTTGCGGCTGTTCTTGATGCGGCATGGCCGCGCCCCGCCGAAAGTAATGGGTCGGCGCGTGGCCAAGCTGGCGTTCATCGAAAAAGACTTTCATCACATTCCCTGTGGTCTGATGTCGTTGCGGCAGAGCATTGCAGTTTTAATTTGCAGGCTCAATAGAAATGATGCATCATGCATCAAAACTGGCCATGGTTCGGTCGGTAAGGACGAGGGCGCGATGGCCGAGATCAGTCAAGTTTCATTGGGCGATGCGATCTATGATCGGGTCTGTCAGGACTTGGTAGAAGGCAAGCTGCGCCCGAATGAAAAGGTCACCATTCGCGGGTTGGCTGAGCGGTTGGGCACCAGTTCGACCCCGGTACGCGACGCGGTGCAGCGGCTTTTGCGGGACGAGGCTTTGGTCCAGCGCAGCATGCGCGATGTGCGCGTGCCGGTGCTGACCACGGCGCAGTACCTCGAAATCGCAAGCATCCGGCGCGAGTTAGAGGGTTTCGCCGCAGGCCGCGCTGCTGAGATGGTGGGCCCCAAGGAGATCCGCCACCTTAAAAGGATCGTGGAGAGGAATGAAGCCGCAGCCGTGGCCGGGCGCTGGCCGCAGGCGGTGAAATACAATCAGGAATTCCACTTCGCGCTGGTAGAGGCGGCGGAAATGCCGATCCTTCTGGCCATTCTCAGCGGGCTGTGGCTGCGTATGGGGCCGCTGATTGCCGGATACTACGGGCGCGAGAAGCTGGGGCTGGTTCGACATCATCAGGCGATCATTGCAGCCTGTGAGAAACGCGACCCCGCTGCCGCCGCTGCGGAAATGCGCGCCGACATAGATGACGCAAAGGAGGGGATCATCAGATACATCGAATCGTTCACCATAGGTGAATGAGTTTTCCAAGTCCTGCGCACCGCGCGGCCTTGTCCCAATTGACTGCAAGAAGCCGACCTCAGATCGGACGCTTTCAAAGGGCCAAGATTCAACACAACCAATGGGGATTGAAATGCTTAACACTACCAAATTAACCGCAGCCGTTCTGGCGCTGGCACTGGCTGGACCACTGGCCGCGCAGGATGGCGAGCCGAAATCCGGCGGCACGTTGAACGTCGTGATCCAGCCCGAACCGCCCAGCCTGATGATCGGCCTTGTGCAGAACGGCCCGACGCAGATGGTTGGCGGCGATATTTATGAAAGCCTGCTGCGCTATGACTTCGATCTGAAGCCCGAAGGCCAATTGGCGGAATCTTGGGAGATTTCAGAGGACGGCAAGACCTATACCTTCAAACTGCGCGAAGGCGTAGTGTTCCATGACGGAGAGCCTTTCACCTCGGCAGATGTCGAATTCTCCATGGATAAGTTTCTGCGCGAGAGCCACTCGCGGATGCGGACCTATATGGAGCATGTCGAGAGCATCGAGACGCCGGATGAATATACGGTTGTCTTCAACTTGAAGCAGCCCTTCGGCCCCTTCATCGGCATCTTTGAGCCGGGCACCGCGCCGATGATCCCAAAACACATCTACGAAGGCACGGATTTCGCAAACAATGAAGCGAACAACACGCCTATCGGCACCGGCCCCTTCAAGTTCGACAAATGGGAGAAAGGCAGCTTCATCCATCTGGTGAAGAACGAAGACTACTACATGGAGGGCAAGCCCTACGTCGACGAAGTCTATTACCACGTGATCCCCGATGCGGCGTCGCGCGCGGTGGCCTATGAGACCGGCAAGGTCGACGTGCTGCCCGGCGGCTCGGTCGAGAACTTCGACGTGGCGCGCATTCAGGCGATGGACAACACCTGCATCACTGACAAGGGCTGGGAATACTTCGGCCCGCTGTCTTGGATGTGGGTGAACAACGACAACAAGCCGCTTGATGATGTGAAAGTGCGCAAGGCGATCATGCATGGCGTCGACCGTCAATTCGCCAAGGACGCGCTTTGGAATGGTCTGGGCAAGGTTTCGACCGGGCCGCTGTCATCCTCCACCCGCTTTTATGACGGCGATACGCCGGATATCTCCTATGATCCGGAAAAGGCCAAAACCCTGCTCGAAGAAAGCAGCTATGATGGCGAAACCATCCGCATTCTGGGTTTGCCTTACGGTGAGACTTGGCAGCGCTGGGCCGAGGCCGTCAAACAAAACCTGAGCGAGATCGGCATGACGACCGAGATCGTGCCGTCGGACGTGGCGGGTTGGAACCAGAAGGTCGCAGACCGCGACTTTGATCTCGCCTTTACCTACCTCTACCAATACGGCGATCCGGCGCTCGGCGTTTCGCGGACCTATATGGGCGACAATGCCGCTCCCGGTTCGCCTTGGAACAACGTGGCAAACTATCAAAATGCCGAAACGGACAAGCTGTTCGCCGAAGCGGCACTGATGGCCAGCCCCGAAGAGCGCAAGGCCGCCTATAAGGAAATCCAAGACAAAATCGTCGAGGACGTGCCGAACATTTGGCTCTTGGAACTGGGTTTCCCCACGATCTACCGCTGTGACATCAAAAACCCCGTCAACACTGCCTTTGGTGTGAACGACGGTTTCCGTGACGTGTGGATCGACAAATAAAAAGAGCGACAACGCTCAAGGTCCGAGCCGTTTCGGCGGCTTGGGCTCACTTTAGAACAAGAACGGGGCGGATAGCGTGATACGTTTCATATTGGGCAGGTTGATCAAGGCAGTGTTTATCCTGCTGGCGATCCTTGTCTTCAATTTCCTGCTGATCCATGCGGCACCGGGTGACCCTGCGGCGGTCATGGCGGGCGAAGCCGGGGCAGCGGATGAGAAATTTCTTGCAGACCTGCGGGCGCGTTTCGGGCTGGACCAGCCGCTCTACATGCAGCTTTGGCTCTACATCAAAGGCGCGGTGCAGCTTGATCTGGGCTATTCCTTCCGCCAGCAGATGCCAGTGGCCGAGATGATCGGCGACCGCCTGCCAGCGACACTTTTGCTGACCGGCGTGGCCTTTGTGCTGTCGCTGGTGCTGGGCGTGACCGCCGGTGTCGCGGCATCCGCCCGGCAGGGGCGGTGGGGTGACACGATTATCTCCACCTTCGCGCTGCTGTTTTATGCCACGCCGCTGTTCTGGGTGGCGCTGATGGCGACGCTGGTCTTCTCCGTCTGGCTCGAATGGTTGCCGGGCTTTGGCTATTCCACCATCGGCGCGGGTTATACGGGGTTTGCCCATGTGCTCGACGTGGCCAAGCACCTCGTCCTTCCGGCCAGTACCTTGGGCCTGTTCTTCACCGCAATTTATATGCGCATGACGCGGGCCTCGATGCTGGAAGTTTCGCGGCTCGATTTCGTCAAAACTGCCCGCGCCAAAGGGTTGACCCGCGGCGTGATCCAACGGCGGCATATCCTGCGCAATGCGCTTTTGCCAGTCATTACGCTTGCGGGGCTTCAGGCGGGGCAGATCTTTGGCGGGGCGATCCTGACCGAGACCGTTTTCGCATGGCCCGGCATTGGGCGGCTGATGTTCGAGGCGATCAACCAGCGGGATTACAACGTGATCCTCGGGGTCTTTTACATCTCGGCGGCCATGGTGCTGCTGTTCAACCTGATCACGGATGTCATCTATGTCATTGTTGATCCGCGGATAAGGCTGACAACATGATGAGCTTTTGGAAACGTTTCAGCTATAACCGTGGTGCGGTGATCGGTCTGGTCATTCTGACCTTCGTCATCGCCGCTGCCATCCTTGCGCCCATCCTCTTCCCGCAAAGCCCGTGGAAAATGGTGCAGCGCCCCTTCCTGCCGCCATTTACCCAAGAGGGGCTGATGCTGGGCACCGATGCGCTTGGCCGCAATGTGCTGGCAGGGCTGGCACATGGGGCTTATGTGAGCCTGCTGGTTGGGCTGGTCTCGACCATCGTGGCGTTGTCCATCGGCGTGCCGGTGGGGGCCGCGGCGGGGTATTTTGCGGGGCGGATTGACGACGCGCTCATGCGGTTTACCGAGTTCTTTCAGACCATCCCCAGCTTTGCGCTGGCGATCGTGCTCTTGGCGATTTTCCAGCCCAGTCTGACCTTTGTGATCATCGCGATCTCCATCGTGTCATGGCCCCCGGTGGCGCGTTTGGTGCGCGGCGAAGTGCTGTCGCTCAGGACCCGCGAGTTTGTCGAAGCGGCGAGCCTGTCCGGCCTCGGCAACCTTCAGATCATCACCCGCCACATCCTGCCCAACGCGCTGCCGCCGATTATCGTGCTGGCCTCGCTCATGGTGGCGCAGGCGATCTTGCTCGAAAGCTCGCTGTCCTTTCTGGGGCTGGGCGATCCGAACATCATGTCTTGGGGCTATATGATCGGGGCTGCACGCACCGTGATCCGCACGGCATGGTGGCTGTCCTTCCTGCCGGGCATGGCGATCCTTCTGACCGTGCTGGCGCTGAACCTGATCGGTGAAGGCCTGAATGACGCGCTGAACCCGCGATTGACGAGGAAATCCGAATGACCCTGCTTCGCATCCGTGATCTGTCTATCGCTTTGCCCATGGGGGCGGATCGGCTCTATGCCGCGAAGGACATCAACTTCGACCTCGCACCGGGAGAGATCCTCTGCATTGTCGGCGAAAGCGGGTCTGGCAAATCCATGTCGGCCAATGCGGTGATGGGGCTGCTGCCGCAGGGGGTTGTGCCCGACAAGGGCAGCATCACCTTTGACGGGCAATCGATCCTTGGCCTGTCTGAGAAAGAGATGCTGAGCCTGCGTGGCAGCCGCATTTCGATGATCTTTCAAGAACCCCTCAGCGCGCTGAACCCGCTGATGCGTGTCGGCGCGCAGATCGCTGAGGTGTTTGAGGCACATGGCGCGCTTGCCAAGGCCGAACGCCGTGCCCGTGCGCTGAAGCTTTTGGAAGAGGTGGGTATCCCCGACCCCCAAGCGGCGATCCGGGCCTATCCTTTCCAACTGTCGGGCGGGCAGCGACAAAGGGTCATGATTGCGATGGCCTTGGCGCTCGAGCCTGACATCCTGATTGCGGATGAGCCGACCACGGCGCTCGATGTGACCACACAGGCGCAGATCCTCAAACTCATCGAAGACCTGCGCCGCAAGCGCGGTATGGCAGTGATCTTTATCACCCATGACTTTGGCGTGGTGGCCGATATCGCCGACCGAGTCATCGTCATGAAAAAGGGTGAGATCGTTGAGTCTGGCCCGGCGCAAGAGGTGCTGTTGAAGCCCCAGCACCCCTATACCCGCGCCCTGATCGACGCGATCCCCCGGCTGACCCAGAGCGAGGCACCTGAGCTAATCGACCGCACCGCATTGCTAAAAGTCGAAGGGTTGCAAAAGACCTTTTCGACCGGCTCTGGCACGCTCTTCGGCAAGCGCCGCGTGGTGAAGGCCGTGCAGGACGTGAGCTTTGACCTCTACGCAGGCGAGACGATTGGCATCGTCGGAGAGTCCGGGTCGGGCAAATCCACCGTCGGGCGCTGTCTGGTGCGTCTGCTCGATCCTGATGGCGGCAGGGTGTTGATGGACGGCGTCGATATCGCGGATATGTCAGGCGCGGAACTGCGCGCGCAGAGGCGCAAGTTGCAAATGATTTTCCAAGACCCGTTTTCGTCACTCAACCCCCGCGCCCGCGTGTCCCGCATCCTCACCGAGGGGCTAATCGCCTATGGCACGCCGGATAAAGAGGCGAAGGCCAAAGCGCGTGAACTGCTGGAACTAGTTGGGCTGGACGAAAGCGCGATGAAACGGTTCCCGCACGAGTTCTCCGGCGGGCAACGGCAGCGGATCGGCATTGCCCGTGCGCTGGCGCTGGAGCCGTCGATCATTATCGCGGATGAGGCCGTCTCGGCGCTCGACGTGTCTATTCAGGCGCAGGTGCTTGATCTGCTGGCGGAGTTGAAGACCCGGCTTAACCTGTCGATGCTTTTCATCACCCACGACCTGCGCGTCGCGGCGCGGATTTGTGACCGGATCATCGTCATGCAAAAGGGCCAGATCGTCGAAGCGGGGCCGGTTGGCAAAGTGCTGCACGATCCCGATACCGCCTATACGCGCAGCCTGCTCGACGCTATTCCGGGGCAGGACTACGAACGCGCTCTGGCCGCTGCGGACTAGGGCGCTTTTTCAGGCATTGCGCCAGATATGGATCAAGCGATGGATACTGCGGTTCACGACCAAAAGACGCTGCTTCTGACCGGGGCAAGCCGGGGCATCGGCCATGCCACGGCCAAGGCTTTCGCGGGCAAGGGCTGGCGGGTGATCGGCTGTTCCCGGCAGGCGTTCTCGCCCGAATGCCCTTGGCCCGGTGGGGCACAGGATCATGTGCAGGTTGATCTTAGCGACCCGAACCAGACCATAGAGGCCGTCGCACAGGTCAAGCGGCTGTTGAACGGGAACCCCTTACATGCGCTGGTCAACAATGCAGGCATTTCGCCAAAGGGTGAGGGCGGGGCAAGGCTTAGCACACTCGACACCGATTTGCGGACGTGGGGGCAGGTGTTTCATGTAAATTTCTTCGCCTCAGTGGTGCTGGCGCGCGGGCTTCAGGATGAACTGTCCGCCGGGCGCGGGTCGGTGGTGAATGTGACCTCAATCGCCGGGTACCGGGTGCATCCATTCGCCGGGGCGGCCTATGCCACGTCAAAGGCGGCGCTTGCCGCGCTGACCCGTGAGATGGCCCATGACTTCGGCCCGCTCGGCGTTCGGGTCAATGCAATCGCACCGGGCGAGGTGGAAACCGCGATCCTCAGCGAAGGCACCGATAAGATCGTGAGCGGCATCCCCATGCGCCGCCTTGGCCAACCCGATGAAGTCGCGCGGGCGATCTATTTTCTATGCAGCGAAGAAAGCTCTTATGTCTCGGGGACCGAGATTGAGATCAATGGCGGGCAGCACGTCTAAAACGCGCGCAGGAACTGCCCTAAGGCCGGGAACTGCGCGCGGTCGCCCGGTCTGACAATTATGTGATCGGGGCAGTCTGCGGCTGTCATTGCCGGGCATTAGACCTATGTACAGCCCCTAACGTCAGGGCAGCTATACGCGCGCTCCCCTCAGGCAAAGCATACCCCAAGGGACAACAACTTCATGATAAAATTCGAATTGAACGGGCGGCAGATCTCTGTCGACGCAGACCCGGACATGCCCCTGTTGTGGGCGATCCGCGACGAAATCGGCCTCACCGGCACCAAGTTTGGCTGCGGCATCGGGGCCTGCGGCGCTTGTACCGTGCATATCGACGGCACCGCCACACGGTCCTGCATCACCTATCTGGCGGATGTAGAGGGCCTGTCGGTCACCACCATCGAAGGGCTGGACGAAGAGGGCAAGCACCCCGTTCAAGAAGCATGGCGCAACCTGCGCGTGCCGCAATGCGGCTACTGCCAGTCGGGTCAGATCATGCAGGCAGCATCGCTGTTGCAAGACACGCCCAACCCCAGTGACGAAGACATCGACGCGGTGATGACCGGCAACCTTTGCCGTTGCATGACCTATCCCCGTATCCGTCAAGCCGTGCGCGACGCCGCCACCGCAATGGGAGGCTCCGACAATGGCTAATCTGATGTCCCGCCTGAAAGGCTCCGACAATCAATCGCAAATGACCCGCCGTGGGTTTTTGGTGTCCATGACCGCCGCTGGCGTTGCCTTTGGCTTCCCACAAGCGTCGAACGCCGCGATGAACCCCGCCGTGCCAGATGGCACGCCGATCACTCCGAACGGCCAGCCGTTTGAGCCGTCGATGTGGTACTGGATCGACGCCGATGGTCAGGTCAACGTCAACATCATTCGCGCCGAAATGGGCCAGCACGTCGGCACCGCCATCGCGCGTATTCTGGCGGATGAGTTGGAAGTTGCTTGGGAGAATGTGCACATCACCCATGTCGACACGGCTGAGAAATGGGGCCTGATGGTCACCGGCGGCAGCTGGTCGATCTGGCAAAGCTGGCCGGTCTACCGTCAGGCCGGCGCTGCCGGGCGCACTGCGCTAATCGAAGCGGCGGCGGCCAAATGGGGCGTCGATGCCTCTGGTCTGACCGCGCGCGACGGTGCCGTGACCGATGGCACGCAAAGCATCAGCTATGGCGATCTGGTGGCCGAAGGGCTCGACCGGAGCTTTACTGAAGATGAATTGGCAGCCCTGCCGCTGAAACCCCATGCCGATCTGCGGCTCGTGGGTCAGGATGTACATCCGCTTGATCTGGATACCAAGACGACCGGTCAGGCGATCTATGGTCTGGATGCCAAGGTCGACGGCATGGTCTACGGCGTTCCGATGCTGCCGCCGACGCGCTATGGCTCCAAGGTTAATTCAGTCGATGACAGCGCCGCGAAAGAGGTCAAAGGCTATCTTGAAACCGTGGTGCTGGATGACCCGTCGGGCACCGTGCCGGGCTGGGTTGTGGTGTTGGGCAAAACGCTCCACGCCGCGCGGATGGCCACCTATGAGATCAGCGTCGATTGGACCGCAGGCGAGACGGCAAATGTGTCAGAGGATGACATCCAAGCCCGTTCGCGCGAGTTGATCGCAAGCGACGCCGGGTCGATCCTGCACACCGAACAGCCCGAGACCAGCGCCGTTTTCGACGCCGCTGCCGAGACGCTGGAGGCCGAGTACACCACGCAATCCGTGCTGCACTTCCAGATGGAGCCGGTGAACGCGACCGTCTTCCAAAACGCTGACGGCATTTGGGAAACCCATGCGGGCAACCAGTGGCAATCGCTGATCCTGCCGACGCTGTCCACGGCGCTTGAGGTGCCTGCCGATAAGATCGTGATGCGCAGCTATATGCTGGGCGGTGGCTTTGGCCGTCGTTTGAATGGCGACTACATCGTGCCTGCCGCGCTGGCGTCCAAAGCTGTCGGCAAGCCGGTGAAGCTGGTCTTCTCCCGCGAGGAAGACGCCCAGTTCGACAGCATCCGGTCACCTTCGGTGCAGAAGCTGCGCATGGCGTTTGATGATGCAAAGGCCGTCACGGGGATGGAACACCACGCCGCCGCCGGTTGGCCAACGCAGGTGATGGCACCGGGCTTCATGCCGAAAGGTGTCAACGAAGAGCCTTACGATCCCTTTGCAATCGACGGTGCCGATCACTGGTACAGCGTCGGCGCGCACCGCGTGCGGGCGATCTCGAACGATTTGGCAAACGCGACCTTCCGCCCCGGTTGGCTGCGCTCGGTCGGGCCGGGCTGGACGAACTTTGCCGTGGAAAGCTTCATGGATGAAGCCGCGCATAAGGTCGGTGCCGATCCGTTGCAGTTCCGTTTGGATCACCTGAAGGCCGAAGGCATCAACGCAGGCTCTGCGCCCAACGCGGTCGGCGGCGCATCGCGCCAAGCGACCGTTCTGCAGCGCGTGGCAGAGATGTCGGGCTATGGCAAGACCGACCTGCCCGAGGGCACCGCAATCGGCATCGCCACGACCTTTGGCCAATCGCGCAGCATGCCGACGTGGACCGCTGCCGCCGTCAAGCTGGCGGTGGATGCCGAGACGGGTGAGGTGGCTGTGCAGAAGATGTGGCTCGCGTTCGATTGCGGCACGGTTGTCGACCCCGACGGGGCGCACGCGCAATGCGTTGGCGCGGCGCTTTGGGGCCTTTCCATGGCGCTGCACGAAGGCACACGGATCGAAAACGGCAATGTTGTCGACCTTAACCTCGGCTCCTACACGCCGCTGCGGATGGTCGATGTGCCAGATGTCGAAGTGGCTTTTGTCGAGAGCACGGAAGCGCCCGTGGGTCTTGGCGAGCCGGGCACCACGGTCATCGCGCCCGCCATCGCCAATGCGATCTTCAACGCGACGGGCGCACGGGTTCGGCATTTGCCGATCACCCCAGATGCGATCCTTGCTGCGCTGGAAAGCTGAAAAACAACAGACGGGCGCGACATGTCGCGCCCGTCTCATCGCTCAGCCGATCAATAGGTTGCTTTCGCGCATGTCGGACCGTTGGGCTTTATACTCATCTCTGAAACGTCACCTCACCGCCCATGATGGTGGCACGGGCTTCGGCTTCGGTAATGTTTTCGGGTGCCAATCGCGTCAAATCGTGGCTCAGCACGGCCACATCGGCGTCCATGCCGGGTTTAAGCCTGCCGCGCCTGTCTTCAGCAAACTCAACCCAAGCGTTGTCACGGGTATAGCTCGCGAGCGTGTCTGTCAGGCTCTGGCTCTGATCCGTCCATTCTTTGCCAAGGTCCAGCGGCGCAATCGCGGCTTTTACGCTGCGCATGACATCCACGGGGATCACCGGCCAATCGGTTGAAAAGACGACCTTTGCGCCGCTTTCACGGATCGACTGCCACGCATAGGCGCCGGGGATTTGGTCGGGGTGCAGGTAGTTTGTGACCCCCTCGGGAGGAAAGATGTGGCCGCGCGGCGCGTGACCGGGCTGCAGCGAAGCGACGATGCCCAACTCAGATAGACGGGGCAGGTCGTCCAGATGCATTACTTCGATATGTTCAATCCGGTGGCGGCTGTCGCGTGTGCCATTGGCCTTTTGCGCGGCCTCAAAGGCATCAATGGTGCGCCGTACGGCAGCGTCACCGATCGCATGAACCGCAATTTGAAAGCCGAGCCGATCGGCCTCCTCGCAGGCCGCGACAAAATGTTCTTGGGTAAAGACCTCATCGCCGATGTTGCCACCTGCACCCAGATCGCCGGGGTAGGGGCGCAGCATCAGCGCGGTGCCGCTTTCGATCACGCCGTCGATGAACATTTTTACATGGATGCAGCGCAGTTTGTCGCCTTGATAATCGGCGCGCATGGCGGGGGCTTCTTCGGTCAGCCGCGAGACGGGATCGGTGCCTTTAAGGTGAAAGGGCACGGTGCAGCGGCAGATCAAACGCCTTTCGGCCTCAAGCTCAGACAGCAGTTCAAGCTGGTAGCGGTTGCCATCCATCAGGTGCAAGCCGGTGATGCCTTGCGCGGCGCAATGGGCAAGGCCACGGGCGATGACATCTTTGTCCATCTCGCGTTGCTGTGCGGTTGCGGGCGGCACCGGGTCTTTGCCGCTGGTCAGCCCCAGCATATCGCGCCCACCGTGGCGGGTGAGGGCAAGGACCGGACTATAGGCACCGGGTTCCAGCAGCTCACCGCTTGCCAGTCCATCCGGGCCCATCACAATCTCCGAGCCCGAATCGACTTCGCCCCCTTCAAGCAGCCCTGCTGCCTTGAGCGCGGTGGTATTGGCCCAGACAGTGTGATGGTCAGGTGCGAACATGGCGAGGGGGCGGTCGGGCAGGATGGTGTCCAGATCCTGCCGCGTCAGTGTGCTGCCGGTGCCAAGAATGCCGTAGTCTGCCATCACACAAAACAGCAGTTTGTCATCAGGATTGGCCTCGGCATAGGGCAGGATCAGGCGGCGCATCTCGTCCAAACCTTTGACGCCATAAAGGTTGAGGTATTCCAGTTCGACCGAGCCACCAAAGAGATGCACATGGCTGTCGATGAACCCTGGCAACACGGTGCCGCCCTGCGCGTCGATGACGCGGGTATCAGGACCGATCTGCACCATCACCTCGGCGTCCGAGCCGACATGGGTGATCTTACCGCCGCTTATGGCCAGTGCAGCCGCATTAGGCTGGGCGTCATCGAAGGTCATCAAAGCCCCGTTGTGGATGACGATATCTGCCGGCATGGGGGAGGTTCCTTTGTCTTGAATGGGGGTCGTTGAGGTGCAGGCGGACCAAAGCCCGCCTGCACCGGCGTTACGCTTACTTCTGAAGGTCAGTCCAGAGCGCGGTGTAGAGTTTTTGCGCCTCGGGTGGGCAGACCTTGGCCACATAGGCAGCACCCTTCAACTCTTCCGGCACCACAACTTCGGGTGCGCTCTTCATGTCTTCGGGCATGAACTCTTCCGAGCCTTTGATGCCGTTCGCATAGCGCGCGAACTCAGACAGCATCGCGGCGTTTTCCGGGTCCATCACGAAGTTAAGGAAGGTTTTCGCCTCTTCCACATTGGTGGCGTCGGCAAGGATCGCGGCGTTGTCCATCCAGACCGGATAGCCCTCTTGCGGGTAGCCGAAGGCGATGTCGGGGTTCTGGTTGCGCGCGCGGAATGAAGCGCCGTTCCAGTTCACCCCGGCGGCAAGGTCACCCTTGGCGTATTTCTCGATGTTGCCATAGTCCATCGACAGCCAGTTCGGCTTGGCCGCGCGCAGGATATCGCGCACCTTTTTAAGGACTTCCTTGTCGGCGGTGCATTGATCGCCGCCTGCATAGTGGATTGCCATGCCCATCACATCGTTCATCTCTGGCACCACGTTGATCTTGCCTTTCAACTCTTCTGGCGGGTCAAAGATCACGGCGGCAGTATTAATGTCACCATCATAGACCGAGGTGTTCACGGTGACGCCCACGGTCCCCCACTGCCATGGCACAGTATAATTGCGGCCCGGATCGAATTCGACGTCGACCCACTGGGGGTCCATATGTTTAAAATTCTCCATCTCGTTAGGCTTGCTCTCCATCAGCAGCCCTTCACCGATGAAGATCGGCACATAGGTGCCTGAGGGCACAACGATGTCAAAGCCATGACCACCCGCCTTGATCTTAGCCAGTGCGGTGTCGTTGCTGTCATAGTCGGTAATGGTGACCTTGATGCCGGTCTCTTTCTCGAACTTCTCGATCATCTCAGGGCTGGTGTAATTGCCCCAGTTGTAGAGGTTCAGTTCCCCTTCGGCCAAGGCTGGCCCGGCGAGGACAAGGCCGATTGCTGTCAGTGTCTTTTTCATCTTAAGCTCCCTTTGGTTGATTATTTTTTGGTTCTGCTGAGCAGGGTATAGGCGATCACCATCGCTACCGAGATCATCAAAAGCACGGTCGAAATCGCGTTGATCTCTGGTGTCACCACCCGCCGTAATTGGCCCAGCATGTAGGTTGGCAGCGTATCCTGCCCGGCGGATTTCACAAACTCTGTAATCACCACGTCATCGAGGCTGATGACGAATGCCAGCATCGCCCCGGCAAGGATGCCGGGCCAAAGTTGCGGCAATGTCACCCGGCGGAAAACCTGAAACGGCGTGGCGTAAAGATCGGCTGCGGCTTGTTCGAGGCTGAGGTCCATCCCCTGCAGACGCGCGCGGATCGGCAGGTAGGCGAAAGGGATGCAAAAGGCCGAATGCGCGATGATGAGATACATTAAACCTGTGTATCCGGTGATGACTTTGATAGAGGCAAAGAAGATCAAGAGCGCTACCGCCGTCACAATCTCGGGCACCATCAGCGGTTGGTGGATCAGTGCAAAGACTGCCGTTTGCCCGCGAAACTTGCGGTTGCGGGTGGTGGCCAAAGCCGCGAGCACCGCCGCGGTGGTGGCGATGGCGGCAGCAGACAGCGCGATAATCAGGCTGCGCACCGTTGCCTCTTGCACCATCTCATTATCCCAAGCCGAGACATACCAGCGCCACGAGAACCCCTCCCAAATCGCGATGGAGGTGCCTGCATTGAAGGAATAGACAACCAAAAGCACAATGGGCATGTAAAGCATGACGAAACAGGCCATGGCGATGCCGGAAAAGCCCCGAAGCTTGCGAATGTCAAAACCGCGTTTAGCCATGACGGACCTCCTCATTTCCCGCCGCGCGTACATAGGCCAACAGGGCCACCATCACGATCGCCAGTAGGGTGATCGACAGCGCAGCGCCCAAGGGCCAGTTGCGCCCCTGTCCGAACTGAAGCTCAATCAGATTGCCCAGCATCAACTGGTTGCCGCCCCCCATGACGCGCGGTGTTACATAGGCACCCAGCGACGGCACCAGCACGAGGATTGACCCCGCGATCACCCCCGGTTTGACCAGTGGCAGGATCACCCGGCGCAGCACGTTGAACCGAGTCGCATAAAGATCATACCCCGCCTCAACGAGCCGGAAGTCCAACCGCTCAAGTGAAGCATAGATCGGCAAGACCATCAGCGGCAGATAGACATAGACCATGCCAAGGATGATCGAGAACTCAGTGAATAGCATCTGGATCGGCTCATCAATGATGCCCAGAGCCATCAGCACAGTGTTGATCGTGCCCTCGTTGCGGATCAGTTCCAGAATGGCAAAGGTGCGGATCAGCAGATTTGTCCAGAAAGGGATTATGATCAGCAACATCCAGAATTCGCGCTGCTTTTTGGGCCGGGTGGCGATAAAATAGGCCGTCGGAAAGCCAAAGAAGAGACAGGCGATGGTGGTCAGAACCGACAGTTTGACCGATCGCCAGAGGATGCTGAGATGCGCGTCGGACCAGCCGAGGGTGTCGTCAAAGATGTCGCGCTGCATCAGCACGCCAAACCATGCGTCGGTCGAAAACTCCCACTCCACGCCGCCGTAGTCGCCGGGGGTGAGGAAGGAATAGAACAGCGTGATGAGCAGCGGGCCACTGGCGGCGAAAATCAAGATGATCAGCGCCGGGGTCAGCAGCAGCCAGCGGTTGCGCGCGGCGCGTTTTGCGGTGGGGTTGGAAAGCTCTGCCATAGCTCAATCCCTCAACACTTGGGCGGCCCCGGCGGGGAAGGTCAGCCCGACCCGGTCGCCGGTTGCAAAACCATCATCCTCGGTCGGGGAGTTCTGACGTCGCAGGACGAAATCGCTGCCATCATCAAGAGTAACATGAAAATGCGTATCAGTGCCGAAATAGACCACTTCACGCAGCATGCCGGACAGTAGCCCCGCGCCGTCGGCAGTGAGCTCGGCGTGCTCGGGCCGAAGCGCCAGCGTGACTTTGCCTTTCGCACCGTCATTGGCGTGCGCCTCCACCTCTTTCCCGGAGGCGAGACGCAAGCGGGCTGTTTCCCCGGTGATTGCGATGACCTCGGCGGGCAGGAAGTTCGTATCCCCGATAAAGTCAGCGACAAATCGGTCGGCGGGCCGATCATAGATCTCGCGGGGGCGGCCGATCTGGCGAATGGCACCGTTCGACATGACCGCGATCCGGTCTGACATGGTCAGCGCTTCTTCTTGGTCGTGGGTCACAAAGATAAAAGTGATACCAGTTTCAGTTTGTAGGCGCTTCAATTCTAACTGCATCTGCTTGCGCAGCTTAAAATCCAGCGCGCTGAGCGGTTCATCCAACAACAGGATTTTGGGGCGAGGGGCCAAGGCGCGGGCCAGAGCCACACGCTGCTGCTGCCCGCCGGAGATTTGACTGGTCTGACGGTCTGCCAGATGAGACATCTGCACCAGCTCCATCATCTCACCCACTGTCGCCTTAACCGAGGCTTTGGGCGTGCCGAGCATCTGCAGTCCGAAGGCGATGTTTTCCGCCACCGTCATATGCGGGAATAGCGCGTAGTTCTGAAAAACCGTGTTGATGGGCCGTTTGTAGGGCGGTGCGTCAAGCAGGCTTTCACCGAACATATCAAGCGTGCCAGAGGTCGGATGCTCAAACCCCGCGATCAGCCTCAGTAGGGTGGTCTTGCCGCAACCGGATGGCCCCAGCAGCGTGAAGAATTCGTTATCTTCAATCTCAACGTCGATGCTTGCCAGCGCTTCTACCGGAGGATTGCCCGGATATACCTTGCGCAGCGATTGCGCGGTGATTGCCTTGGTCATCAAACCCCCTGTCTGTTTGGCCTGCGTTATTTGATCAAACAAGCTCACACCCGCATGATTGCGGCAATGCGCCTGACAATATATACCCCCACTGGGGTAGTAAATTTGACCATATTGTCCGAAAGGTGAGTATTTTTTGAACGATAGTTTGACTGCTGGCGAAGTTTCCCTGCTCCGCGACGCAATGCGCGCGGTCGGCACCCCGGCCTTTTTCGAGATTTACCAAGCACTGTTTCGCGGGCGGGCCGCCTTTGGCACTTTTCTCATGATGCGGTTCGACCCCGGTCAGCCACCCGGTCTTCTCGACCATTGGATAGAGCCCGGTCGTCTGCGCCCAACTGCGCTGGCTGAGTATCTTGAAAGCACCTATGCGTTTGACCCGTTTTTCCAGTACCGCGACCGCGTTGAAGAGGGCGGGGTGTTTCGCCTGTCTGAAGTCGCGCCGGACCGCTTCTTTTCCAGCGAGTATTACCTGCACTATTACCGGGGATCGGGCCTTTGTGATGAGGTTGGGCTGCTGGCGCCACTGGCGCGGGGAGGGGTGGCGCATCTGTCGATGAGCAGGCGCGACGCGCAAGGGCCTTTCCGTCGGGCAGAGCTTCGCTTTCTGCGCAAATATGCGCCTTTGTTACTCGAATTGCTGACACAGCATTGCAACCTGATGGCGCCGGTCCAGCAAGATGGGGCGGTGGCAACCCGCCCGCCTTTGGCCGATTTGATACGCAATCACGCAAAGGACGTGTTGCACTTTGCCCTGACAGCACGCGAGGCGCAGATCGCGGGTCTTGTTTTGCAGGGCCATTCCAATGGCTCCGCTGCCAAGACCCTTGAGATCGCCACCGAGACTTGCAAGGTTCATCGCCGCAATCTTTACCGCAAGCTGAACATCTCTTCGCAGCGCGACCTGTTTGGCTTGTTCAAACATCTGCTTTAAGCTCCCACAGGGCGGGGCTGCCAAAGTTGGATCGGCGAGAATCTACTCGTTTTCGCTGGAAATCCCAAGAAGAGGAGTGCCGCGCCATAATTCTGCCAAGTTTCGAACATTAACTAAAATTGGCTATTTTTGCTCCTTTGCGGGCTGATACGAAGGACAATCTGTGGCACCTACCGAGACATATGAACAACGTGTTGCGGCAACGCGAAAGCGCTTTATCGAGGGGCTGCCGGCGCGGTTGCAGGCCGTCTCTGACGCGCTGCACGAGACAGAAGCAGCTGACCCGCGCGAGACGAAGGCGCGGAAGATCCACCGGATGATGCACGATCTGGCCGGAAACGCCGCGATGCTGGAATACACCGAGGTTGAGGACTGTCTGCGCAAAGGGCTGCGCGTCGCGGAAGATGCGGACAATGGGTCTTCGACCTTGTCAGTGGATGATGTTCGTATCATTGAAGCAGCCCTAGCCGATGCCAATGGCGTCGTTGAAAAAATCTAAGAAAGCCTCTTCATGAAGTATCCCGCAATTGGATTGTTCGCGGCCTTGCTGCCGTTTCAAGTTCACGCCCAAACGACTGCGGTTGAGGATGGTTCAACTATCGCGGCACCTCAGGTCCAAGAGGGGCAGATTACCCGTAAATTTGACCTGTCAGAGCTGGGTTTTCAAAACGGCATCTCTTTCCGGCAACTCTCTGGAAACGCGACGATCTATATCCCTCTGCCAGACGCCGCGGCCTTGACGTCCGGCACGCTGCAGCTTGAGCTTCGACATGCCTCTACCGCTGAGGTGGACCGCTATTTGCAGATTTCCGTGGCGGGACGGCCCGTGTCCTCCCAAGCGCTCCCCGATGGGGCGGGGCGCCTCAGTGTGCCGGTGCCGCTGCGCCCTGAGGACGTGTCGGGTGGGTTCATCGCGGTCGGCCTGACTTACTCCGGGGCTTTCAGTGATCGGGTCTGCGTGGACGAGCGCGCCTCGGGTGATTTTCTTGAAATCGCGGCGGCATCTTCTGTGACGTTGCAATTGGATCAAAGGGCGATCGACACTTCGGCGGCCTTCGCGGGTCTGCGCCCTGCAGATACGCGTCTTGCGATTAACGGAAGTGATTCCTTGGCTGCGCTGGCCGCAGCGACCCGCGCCGCGGCGCTGTTTGATGCGGAGGCCGGGCGCCTGCGCTTTGGCGCGGCAGAGGCGGGCGCTGCAGGCGCGTGGTCCGAAGGGGTTATCCAGCTTGACGTGACCTCCTCTGGGGCGGCGAGCGAGATGACCGTGAATGGCCAATCGAGCCTGCCTGTGTTGAACCTGCGCGGCAGCGATCCGCAGGTGGGTTTGTGGCAGTTGGTGTCTGAGTGGTCGGCCCTGTCAAACAACGATGCGACCATCGTAGATGTGGCTGGCGGCCCGGTCATGGTCGACGACCGTCTGCCGCTGTCTGGGTTGAACGCCGATCTGAACCCGCGGCCCGTCGTCTCGACTCAGGATTTCCTGATCCCATTCCAATCCTCTGACCTGCCCGTGGGCAAGGCCGTTTCCGGCGTCAGTCTGCAGATTGCCGCAGCCCTTGACCCGGAAGGGCGGGGGGCGACGGCCTCGGTCTTCCTGAACGACTCGCTTTTGGGGAATCGCCCGCTTGCCAGTGGCCAGCCCGAGCAGTTGAGCTTTTCCGTCCCCGAAGGGCTGTTGGGCCGCGACAATCTGTTGCGCGTGTCTATTCAACGTCAGCCCACGGGCGGCGAATGCCGTTTCAAACCGCAGGGCTATCCGGCGCAAATCCTGCCCGGCAGCGCCTTGGTGCTTTCAGATGCAGAACCGCAGGACCGCGACTTTTTCGCGTTGAGACAGGCGTTTGGCGATGGTGTTCAGGTCGTGCTTGACCCCGCGCTTTCGCTTGACTTTGAGCAGACTTTGCCGTGGTTGGCGGGTGTTGCGGGCAGCGTCATTCCCGATCGGGCGCCCATCCTGCCGCGCGCCTCTGTTGATGCGCTTGAGGGGGATGCCCCCTTCTTTGTGATCTCTGACCAAAACCCCGGCGATGGGGAGCCGCTAATCACCTTCGATCAGGGCCGTATCGAAGTGCGCGATACCCAAGATAAGCTGATCTACTCGGGCGAAGACCTGTCGCGCCTCGGCGTGGTCCAGATCGTCACCCGCGGTGAGACACGCGGCCTGTGGCTGCGTCCGGGTACCGGCCCTGCGCCGGAATTGACACCTCAACAGCCGATGGTGCTGGACCGGGGCGATCTTGCCTTGATCGGGCAGGAGGGGGTGATCCTCGCCACCGCCACAGACCGCAGCCCGCTGGTTGATGTCGTCTACCCCGACCGCACCAGCTTTGCGCAGATGTTGTCCAAGTACCGTCCGTGGATTGTCGGGGGCATTTGGGTGCTGATCACATTGTTTGTGCTGATCGCCTTTCAGCGCATCTACCGTGCGCGTCGCGGCAAGGACGAGACGTAAGCCACCGTGGCGCTGGATGCCGAAAGCGAAGCCATCGGTTCTTTGCTGCTTGACCGTGGCGCGCTGACGGTTGAACAGCTCGACGCGGCGGAGGATCTGGCCGAGGACTGGAATGTCTCTCTGGTAAAGGTTCTTCTGTCGCGTCGCTGGCTGACAACGCGTGACCTCTACCGCGAGATTGCCTTTTATCATGGGCTGACGCTGGTTGATCTGATCGAGAACCGTGCGGATGATGATCTGATCCGGCAATATGATCCGGTCATCATGAATAATTACATGACGGTGCCGACTGGCCGGGATGAGGAGGGCACGCTTACGATTGCGACCTCGCGCCCCGGTCCACGCACGCTGCTACATATCCGCGAGGTCTATGGCACGGGCGTGACCATCGTCGTCGCCTCGCATTTCGATGTGTCATGGTCGTTGCAGCGCGCCTTCCGCGAGAAACACTCTCATGAGGCAGTCTTTGCTTTGGCGGAGCTTGACCCGGATATGTCGGCGCAGAAAGTGGTGACGCCGCCGCAGATTTTGGTGCTCTATCTCTTAGTCTCGGCAGTGCTGCTGGGGCTGGCCTTTGCGCCGGTGGCGACGCTCATCGTATTGAACGTCTTTTTGACGGTTTTCTACACTGGGAATTTTTTGTTCAAGGCGCTGCTGGTCTGGCTCGGGGGTGCCGCGCAGGAGACCTCATCGCGGGCCATCGCGGCTGAGGCGTCGCTGCTGCGCGACGATGACCTGCCGATCTATACCGTGCTGGTGCCGATGTTCCGCGAGCCCGAGGTGCTGCCGATCCTTGCGCAAGCGCTGCGGAATCTTGACTACCCGCTGGCCAAGCTCGACATCAAGATCGTGCTGGAGGAGGGCGATCACGAGACCATCGACGCGGCCCGCAAGCTGGACCTTGAAGGCGTGTTCGAGATCATCCGCGTGCCGGCTTCGCATCCGCAGACCAAGCCCAAGGCCTGTAACTTTGCGCTGCGCTATGCGCAGGGGGATTTCTTGGTGATCTTTGACGCCGAGGATAAGCCCGAACCGGATCAGTTGAAAAAGGTCATCGCCGCCTTCAACCAATCCGCACCCAATACCGCCTGCATTCAGTGCCGCCTAAACTACTACAACGCCCGGGAAAACTGGCTGACGCGGATGTTCACCTTGGACTATTCGCTGTGGTTTGACCTGATGCTGCCGGGGTTGGAGCGATTGGGCGTGCCGATCCCTCTGGGCGGCACCTCGAACCACTTCCGCATGGACGTGCTGCGCGAGTTGAACGCATGGGATCCCTTCAACGTGACCGAGGACGCCGATCTGGGCATTCGTCTCACGCAGAAGGGCTACCGCGTGGGGGTCATCGATTCCACCACATTTGAAGAGGCCAATGTCTCGATCCCGAACTGGGTGCGCCAGCGTTCGCGCTGGATCAAAGGCTATATGCAGACCTTCCTCGTCCACAGTCGCAGACCGATCCATCTGTGGCAGTCAGTCGGCAGCGCAGGGGTCTTTGGCTTTATATTCTTCATCGGGGGCACGGTGCTGTCGGGCCTGTTGAACCCGGTGTTCTGGTCGATCTTTGCCATTTGGCTGATCTTCGGGACCGAGGTGATCACCCCCTATTTTCCGCTGCCGGTGCTGTATCTTTCGCTGGTGAACCTCTTGGCGGGCAACGGGCTGTTGATCTACCTCACGATGGTCGCGCCCTTCCGGCGCAGGTGGACCGATCTGGCCCCTTGGGGGATCACCGTGGTGGGGTATTGGGTACTGATGACCGTGGCCTCCTACAAGGCGCTGTCGCAGCTGATCTTTAATCCTTTCTACTGGGAGAAGACGCAGCACGGCCTGTCCAAACACACCGCCAATGAGGTCGCCGAAGCCAGCGCCGAAGCGACAGAGGCTGCACAATGATCCGCACCGCTTCTTGGTCCTTTGGCTTTGTCGCGCTCGCGCTTGTGCTGTTGCTGAGCCTTGGCTGGACCGAAGCGAATGGTTTCATCTCTGTGGATGTGACGGACCTATGGGCCAAGTCCATCGTGCAGATTGAAGGCCCGGCGCAGTTCAAGGCCACCGATGCCTTCTATCCGCCCGTGCCCTATGCGCTGTCCCTCTTGGGGCAGGCTATCTTGCCCGATACACAGGTGCCGGTGCCCTTCGTGCTGTCTGCTCTGGTGGGCGCGGGGCTGCTGGTCCTGTGGTTTCTGAACCTAAGGGATACGGGCCAGTTTTCGGGCCTCACCTCGGCGGTTGTGGTGCTGCTTTTAGCACCGAACCCCTTCTTTTTGCGCGCCTTGGCCGATGGGCCGGAAACAATGTTTTGCATCTTGGGCACATGGTTGTTTGCGCGCGGGATCGTCAATTTGCGGCTGACCGGCAACGCGCCTGACATGATGAAGGTCGCGGTGGGGCTGTTGGTGGTGGCCTTGTCGGACAGTTTCGGACTGATGCTTTGCCTTGGTGCGATGCCCTTTATGATCGTGGCGGCGCGGCCAAGCATGATCGCGGCCTCTTCTACAGGGTATCTTGTGGCGATGTTCTACCCCGTGCTTGCCGCCGTGGGGTCGCTGATGTTTGTCAGTATGATATTCGACAGCCGCCTTGTCCCGCTTTTGTCTGAAACGGCGACACCGCTTACCCTGCGCGAGCATCTGGTCATCCTGCTGGGGCTTGGGCCTGCGGCGTTTGTCGCAATCTTGCGCAACATCTTGATCCCGCGCCTGTTCATGCCACTGCTGGCCGCTGTGGGCGCGGTGCTGGGCGGTTACACGCTCAACACGTTTTTCCATGTCGAAGGGGATCCGGCCATGGCGCTTGCGCCCATGCTTGGGGTCTTGGTCGCGGCGATCCGCTTTTGGCCAAACCTGCCACTGCGTGAGCCGATTGCCATCGCTTTGTTGTCTTTGTCGCTGCTGACCTCGATCACAGTGATGCGCCATGTGGCGCATGACGAAACCCGCGCTTGGGCCAATGCGATGGTCGGAATTCAGAACGCAGCGTCCCAACCGACACATGAGGTCGTTTCATTCTTGCGCGACAAGTCTGAAATTATGGTAGACGTTGAAAGAAATCCCGAAATCGTTATCGGTTTTGGTACTATTGACCGGCTAGTGATCGCCGGAGAGCCAGCCTACGACTGGGCGCTTGAGGGGGGCGTGCCGCGGACAAGGTACATTGTGGTGCCGCGGCAGGCGGAGGGGCAGGCCACAGCAGACAGAATTCTGCGCAGGTTCCCGCAGCTGAGGAAATTGCAGCTGGCGGGGTATGAAGAGGTTTTTCAAAACAGCCAATGGCGCGTTTTTGAAAGAATGAACGAGTGGGACTAAAACCATGAGCCAACGAATTATTGCAGTTGACGATTCAGACATTGCGCAGGACTTCATTAACGCGACGCTTTCGGACCTTGGGTTTGAAGACGTTGTTAGCTTTATCGATCCACGTGCAGCGCTCAGCGCCATTGAAAGCGATGAGGCCACCGCCGATTTGATCCTGATGGACATAATGATGCCCGATATCGATGGTATCGAACTTTGCGCCCGTATCCGCGCTTTGGAAAAATGGAGCGATGTGCCGATCATTATGCTGACCAGCCGGACAGATATGGGATCGCTTTCTGAGGCCTTTCTTGCGGGGGCCAATGACTATGTCACCAAACCATTTAACCGGATTGAGCTTCAGGCCCGTATGCGCAGTTGCCTGCGCCTGAAGTCTGAGCTGGACCGCCGCCGCTCGGGTGAGAGCCGCGGCATCCGCCGCCGCGCGGTGCAGGCCTTCTCCGAAGCGACCGTGCCCAGCCTTTTCGGCAGCAAGGCCGGGTTCCAAGGCAGTCTCATGTCACTATCGTCTGCAATGCAAAAAGACCTAGGGCTGATCGTCTTTAAAATAGACGGGGACCGGGAACAGTTGGATGCCACAGGAACGCAGCGGCAAGAGCTTCAGCGCCTTGTGGCGGGGCTGTTTGGCAAGGTCGACATTCCCGCGCGGGACAGTCTGGCCCATTGGGAGGATGATCTTTTCGTCTATGGCTCGCTCCATGCGGATCGCGCGCAACTTGAAGCTCGCGCCCGGCAGTTTATCTCTGCTGTGGCAGAGGCCTCTGCCAGCGTGAAAGAGGGCTGGACATCCCGCCCGTTGAGCGTCAGTGCCTGTATCGTTCCGCCCTCCGATGGGGCCGTTGCTGCGTCACTCGCGCAGGGCATTCAGGGCGTAGAGACTGCGGGAAAAACAGGCGCGGCGGGCACGATTTGCTTTGCCGCTGATGAGATAGGATATCCACCAGAGAATGGTCAGCACTGAGCCCACCAACAAAGGCGAGGCGGAAACGTCATCCCGCTCGCAAACTCTTTTCTGGGGTCTGATCACGACTGTCGTTGTGATGTATTTCGTCGGGCTCGCATTCCTCACATGGTCTGACTACAACCGCGCCACGACCCGCGCGGAAGTGGAGCTTGAGCATTTCGCCGAACTCTATGAGCAGGCGGTCGATGCCTCCCTTTCGGTTGCAAATGTTCGCATGTGGGGGCTGATTGATGAATTGTCGACGGCGCTTTTAAATGATCCCGATCAATTCGAAGCGCAATATGGCGCGCTGATGAACTCTGCAGTGGAGTCGATCAAACAGGTCGATGCTCTTGTTCTTATCGGTGCGGACGGCGTTGTCCTTTGGGCCACAGCGGAACCTCTTTTGGGGCAATACCTTGGCGACCGCGCCTATTTTCAGGCCGCAAGTGGTCTTGGCGTTGATGAATACACGGTCGGGGTGCCCATCGTGTCGCGGGCGACGGGCCGACGGCTAACGCCGATTGCATGGCCGCTGATCGGCATAGACGGAAAGGTGCGGGGGGTTTTGGCATCCTCTTTGGGTGAGGATTACTACTCTCAACTGCTCGCAGCAGATGGGCTGCAGCAGAACATGTATGTTGAGGTTGTGACCTCTAATGGGGAACGCGCCTTTACCTCCGGGGGGGAGATACGCGACCCTGATACGCCCGTGTTCCGTGCGCGCCAAGAGCTTCCGGCGCTTGACCTTTATATCGACGTGACACGCAGCAAAGCGGCGGTCATGCGCGGCTATTGGCAACGCACCTTGGTCTTTGCCGGTCTTGCGACGGTCCTGTTCCTGACGGTGATCAACGCGGCAATCCGGGCCAGACGGCAGTCAACCAAATTGGCGCAGGCCCTGCGCAATTCCGAGCGCGACCGCGAGCGCATCCGCGTGGCACAGAGCGAATTTGACGCCATCTTTGAAAATGTTGGCGACGGGCTGATTGTCTATAACGATAACAACAAGCTGCACCGGTCCAACCGCAAGGCGCGGGAGCTTATGGGGGTTTCGTCAGACATCCAGGCCGTCGAGCAACTGCGCAGCATCGTCCCGCCTTTCTCGCAAATGGATGAAGACGTGGCCGTGCACCGTATTCATGTCCGCAACGCCGAAAATGAAAGCGTGGCCGTTCAATGCCGGGTGATGAAAATGCACCTGCATGGGGACTACATCGCCTATAACGTGCTTCAAGACATCTCTGCCGAGGAGCGTCTGGTGGCAGCGCGAACGGCTTTCGTAACTTCGGTAAACCATGAGCTGCGCACGCCGCTGACGTCACTGGCCGGGTCGCTTGAGATTCTGCACGAGCGGTTTGGCGAAGACATGCCAACGAACGCGAGCAAGCTTTTGTCGATGGCCACACGCAATGCGGATCGCCTGCTGGTATTGGTCAATGACATCCTGACCCTTCAGGCAATCGACCAGCAGCAACTCAGCATCCAGACCGAAAGGGTCTCGGTCTCAGACGTATTGTCCGAAGCGATTGCAGCCAACACCGGGTATGGGGTTAACCGCGATGTGCAACTTGATATCCATACCGCTCCCAAGGCGTCAGAGCAGGCCTATGTTCAGGTCGATACGGTCCGGATGCAGCAGATTTTTTCAAACCTGATCTCCAACGCGGTGAAATACACGCCGCGCGGCGGCACCGTAAAAATCGGCGCTGAGGTGGACGATGATATTGTCACGTTCTATGTCTGCGATGCGGGGCCGGGCATTCCTAAGTCCGCGCATGATCGTATGTTCAAAAGGTTTGCCGACCCTGTGCACTCTCGCGATAACCAAGCGAACGGCACGGGGCTTGGGCTGGCCATCACGCGGGAGTTGGTGTTGCGACAAGACGGCGAAATAAGCTTTAAGACACGCTCTGAAGAAGACGGTGACGAAAACCCCGGCACCACATTCTCTGTGCGGTTTGCCCGTGACGATGTCGCTGCGACTAAGCAGGGAGCGCCCGCATGAAGGTGCTATTCGTCGATGACGAGGATGACATCCGCGAACTGATCGAGTTTGCGATTATGACCGAAGAAGACATTGAGCCTACCTTCGCCGCAAGCGGATTTGACGCGATTGCCGCGATGGAAACCCAATCCTTCGACGTGATCATGCTGGATGTGATGATGCCGCCCCCTGACGGGATGGAGGTACTGCGCTGCGCGCGGGCCAATGCGGATCTGGACGACACAAAGATCGTCATGTGCACGGCCAAGACCTCGGCTGAAGCAGAAAAGACGTTTCGCGCCCTTGGCGCGGATCATATTCTGCACAAGCCGTTTAAACCGCTCAAACTGGCGGATTTTATCAGGTCGATCGTCTGACACCTCACGGCTCAGCCCCTGGCGGCTTTGAACACGCGGAATCCATCATGCCTAGAACAGCGAATATCCCATCAGCATCCTATCAGCGCATGCGGTCCGGTCTTTGTTTCCTTGCAGCCCTTGCGGCACTGACCGTATGGTCGGGGGAGGCGGCATCGGCTGCTTGGCCGCGCGGTGAAGACAAAAGCTTCGTCACGCTTTCATATGAATCCACCGTTGACGGCCCTGACTTTGGCGATTTCGCTTCGTTCTATTATGAATACGGTCTGACCGAAAAACTGACGTTCGGACTGGACATCGGCAAGAGCCAGCGTGCCGGTCAGGTCAACGCCATCGCCTTCCTGCGCTACCCGCTGGAATTGTCGGGTGGCGATGATGTCTTTGCTGCCGAACTGGGCGTCGGCTGGACCGAGCGGGATGGCGGTGCGGTGGCCGTCCTTCGGCCCGGCGTCTCATGGGGCCGCCCCGTGGAGGGGGCTTGGGGCAAGGGCTGGCTGGGCGTTGAGAGCACCTATGCGATTTACGAAGACGGCGGCGGGCTGGGCAAGATCGACAGCAGCTTTGGCATCAACCACTCGAATGGAAACCTTTCGATTTTCAAGCTGGAGTTCGCAGCCCCCTCTGACGGTGATGAAACGTTGGCCTTCGCGCCGTCGCATGTGGTCAAAGTGGCCGAAAACAGCTTACTTGAGTTCGGTGTCTCGCATGAATTCACTGAATCGGTGACCAAGCTGAAAGTCGGGGTTTGGCATAGTTTTTGATGGCGCTGCAGCTTTGATATGGTTGCGCGGGTTGCCAAGATAGGCGACCAAGATCCGTGGCCCTGAATAATGACGCAGTGACAGAGAGAATATAGGGCGAACGACGCAGGTCGGTCGCCCAGTTTCGTCTATTATGGCTGTGCAACCGGGGCAGTTGGGTGATCACGGTTCTTCGCAACTCCGCTCATTGAGAAAGACGAGGGACATTTTGACCCATTCTTTCCGCAGGTTGGGTCTTTGCTCCCCATCTGGGGGGCTATGGCATTTTCGGCCTTGCTTCCAAGGGTTGGAGTACATTTAACTGGCAAGACAAGCTGAACACAGCAGCTGAGCGCGGCATCCTATGTCGACGCCCGGTAAGATCAACCAAGGGAGAGAGACATGAAATTCACCGCAATCCTCGCCGCAAGCACTATTCTGGCGGGCGCTGCCGTCGCACAAGACGTCGATAAATCCGACTGGCCCAGCAGCTTCACCGTTGGCACAGCCAGCCAAGGCGGCACCTATTTCGCCTATGGCTCTGGCTGGGCGAACCTTGTGGCCAAAGAACTGGGTCTGACAGGCGGCGGCGAAGTCACCGGCGGCCCGATGCAGAACATGGCGCTGGTCCACACCGGCGAAGCGGCCTTCGGCATGACCACAATGGGCCCGGCGGCGGAATCGCTGGCAGGCACCAACCCCATCGCGCCCGGTCTGGAAATGACCCAAGCCTGCGCGATGTTCCCGATGTACCAGACACCGTTCTCGGTCACCGCTCTGGCATCTTCGGGCATCGAAAAGGTCAGCGATATCCCGGCAGGCGCCAAGATCGGCTTTGGCCCGGCAGGCTCCACTTCTGACACTTATTTCCCGCGCATGATGGACACGCTCGGCGTGGAATATGAGCGCCGCAACGGCGGTTGGACCGATCTGGGTGGCCAGTTGCAGGATGGTCTGCTGGACGTGATCGCTTTTGCCGCAGGCGTGCCTGTGCCCGCGGTCAGCCAGTTGGAAGTGCAGACCGACGTGAACATCATCGAGTTCACCGAAGAAGAGCAAGCCAAATTGCTTGAGGAATTCCCGGTATCTGACTTCTCGATCAAAGCCAGCACCTACACCACGCTGGAAGCAGACGCGCGGTCGGTCTCCATGTGGAACTTCGCGATTGCCAATTGCGATCTGCCGGAATCCTTCGTGAAGGCAGCTGTCGACGTGGTCATGTCTGACAATGAGCGTATGACAGGCATCCACAAAGCGGCGGCGTCGACCCTGCCTGAGAACTGGGACAAAAACAAAGTCCTGAAATGGCACCCCGGTGCAGCGGCATGGTTCAAAGAGAACGCAGACGCCGACATTTCTGACGACATGATCTACGGCAACTAAGCTAACGCCTAGACAAACTTGCATGCCGTCCCTAATCGGGGCGGCATCTTGCCATCATCCCGCATGATCGTCGGGAAAGGGAGCTTCCATGACAGACCAGCATAGCGCCGACCCTCAAGGCCCGATTGTCGCTGAAGGGGTTGATGACGAACCCGTAGAAAGCAACCGTCGCATATTCACCGGGCGCACCTATCTGGTCGTCGCGGCCATGTCGGCCATCTATGCGTTCTTCCACATGGCCGCGTTGAACGGCATGTCGATTGGCGAGTTGACCGGCATCCGCATCCCGCTTTTGCCGACCTTCCCGATGGAGACATGGAACTTCCGCATCGTGCACATCGCAGGCGCGCTGATCCTTGGTTTCACGCTCTATTCCGCGCGGGGATTTGTCGATGAGGGCACAGGGCAGGGCCGTCATCCGCTGGATTTCGTGGCATGGGCTGCAATGATCCCCGCGCTTTATGCCATCTGGACTGCCTGGGGCATCGCAAGTCAGATCAACTCTGGGGTGCAGTGGAACGGCATGAGCCCCGAGTTCAAGAACCTCGAAGTTTACCACTATGGTCTGCCGCTGGTGGCGGCGACGGCCATTGGTATCGTTGTCGGCTGGCTGCGGGGCCGTGAGCGGGGGCAAGTCTCCCCTGCGGACCTGCTTTTGTCTGTCTGTGGCGTCGCGGTGGCGATCTATCTTATCACCATGTACAGCACCTTGATGCGCAACTCGACGGGCACGCCTTTCGCGCCAATCGGCATCTCCATCGCCGCTGTCGCAGGCACTGCGTTGATCATGGAACTAACGCGCCGCGTGGCGGGGCTGGCGCTGATCGTGATCTCAGGCATCTTCCTGATCTATGTCTTTGTGGGGGACATGCTGCCGGGCTTCCTGAATGCGCCCAACATCCAGTGGACGCGGTTCTTTAGCCAAGTCTACACCGATGCGGGCATTCTTGGGCCAACCACGGCGGTATCCTCGACCTATATCATCCTGTTCATCATCTTCGCTGCCTTCCTTCAGGCGTCGAAAGTGGGCGACTACTTCGTCAATTTCGCCTTTGCTGCGGCGGGCCGTTCGCGCGGGGGGCCTGCAAAGGTTGCGATCTTCGCCTCGGGCCTTATGGGCATGATCAACGGCACTTCGGCGGGCAATGTGGTGGCGACAGGGTCACTGACGATCCCGCTGATGAAAAAAGTCGGCTACCCGGCCCGTACCGCAGGCGCGGTTGAGGCTGCGGCCTCGACCGGTGGGCAGATCATGCCGCCGATCATGGGGGCAGGTGCATTTATCATGGCCGAGATCACGGGCATTCCTTACACCGACATCGCTGTGGCGGCGATCATCCCGGCGGTGCTCTACTTCGTGTCGATCTACTTCATGGTGGATTTCGAAGCGGCCAAGCTGGGCATGCGCGGGATGCGTTCTGAAGAGCTGCCCAAGCTCAACGACATGATGCGCCGGGTGTTTCTGTTCATCCCGATCATCATACTGATCTATGCGCTGTTCATGGGCTATTCGATCATCCGTGCAGGCACGCTGGCGACAGCGGCGGCGGCGGTGGTGTCGTGGTTCACGCCCTTCCGCATGGGGGTACGGAGCATTGTCAAAGCCTTTGATCTTGCCGGGATTATGTCGATCCAGATCATCGCGGTCTGTGCCTGTGCCGGTATCATCGTGGGTGTCATCAGCCTGACAGGCGTCGGCGCGCGTTTCTCTTCGGTGCTGCTGGGTCTGGCGGAGGCAAGCCAATTCCTCGCCCTGTTCTTTGCCATGTGTATCGCCATTCTGCTCGGCATGGGCATGCCCACCACGGCGGCCTATGCCGTGGCGGCGTCGGTCGTGGCGCCGGGGCTGGTGCAACTGGGCATTCCGCTGCTAACGGCACACTTCTTTGTCTTCTACTTCGCCGTCGTCTCCGCCATCACGCCCCCCGTGGCGCTGGCCAGTTATGCGGCGGCAGGGATATCGGGGGCCAACCCGATGGAGACTTCAGTGGCGTCCTTCAAGATCGGCATCTCGGCCTTCATCGTGCCCTTCATGTTCTTCTACAACGGCGCAATCCTGATGGACGGCACATGGTTCGAGGTGATCCGTGCGGGGGTTACTGCGATCTTTGGCGTCTATCTGCTGTCCTCGGGCATGCAGGGATGGTTCGCGGGCAGCGGGGCCGCGTGGTTCATCCGGTTGGGCCTGATCCTTGGCGCGCTGTGCATGATTGCGGGCGGGCTGGTGACTGACTTGATCGGCATCGCGATTGCGGCGTTGATCTTTGTCATCCAGCTGAAGTTCCGCCCCGCCGCAGACGCCCAGATCGCCGTGCGCGGCAGCGATTGATCGAAGCTCCGGCCCTTCGGGGCCGGGGTGCCTCCAATTGAGGCAGCGGCCCCTGTTGCATCCGGGCCAAGCGCCGCCTAGGGTCCGCGCGATCCTTCCGGGCGGTTAATATGTTCACTATCTTTCTGGCCATTGCGCCGGTCTTTGCGCTGATCCTGATGGGCTATGGCCTGCGGCGCGGCGGCATTCCTTCGACCAAGTTCTGGAACCTGAATGACCGGCTGGTCTATTGGGTGCTGATGCCCGCGCTGTTCTTCGCCAAGATCTCGGCAGCGGACCTCAGCGGGGGGCTGGGGGACTATGCCCTGCTGCTCTACGCCGGTTTCTTTGCGGCGATCCTTTGTGGGTGGCTCTTTGGCCGGGCCTATGCCGCGCCGCAGGGCAGTTCGCTGATGCAGGGCAGTGCGCGGTTCAACACCTTCATTGGCCTTGCGATAGCCGAGGCCGTATTTGGCACGGCAGGCCTACAGATCGCCGTGCTCGGTTCGGCGCTGCTGGTGCCGGTGGTGAATGTAACTGTGGTAACGCTGATGACCCGACAGTTGGGCGGGGGCGGTAAGTCGATCCTTAAAGGGCTGATCAAGAACCCGCTGATCCTTGGCATCCTTGCGGGTGTGCTTTTCAACTTCGCCGGTCTGCACGAAGTGCCGGTCCTGCACGAAAGCGCGCGGATTTTGGGCGATGCGGCTCTGCCGATCATGCTGCTCTGTGTCGGGGCCAATCTGCGGCTGCGCGGGCTGTCGGGGTCTGTCTCGGTCATCGCGCTGTCGATTGTCGGCAAACATCTGGTGAACCCGCTGGCGGTTTTGCTGGCGGCGCTGGTGCTGAACCCCGCGCCGCTGACGCTGCAAATTGCGCTGATCTTTGCGGCTCTGCCGACCGGGGTGGCCAGCTATACGCTGGCGCGTGAGATGCGCGGCGATGCGCCCTTGATGGCGGCGATCATCACCACGCAGACGCTGCTCAGCTTTTTCACCCTGCCACTTACGCTCTATCTGGGAAGCCTCATTTCCGCGCCCTAGTCCTTGTTGCATGCGCAAAACGCGATCGTGATCTGCACGGGCTGCATGGCCGCTGTTTTACAGGTTGACATATTCGGTTCAAATGTCCAATTGCGCCTTGACGATAGTCAAGGAGCCCGCATGACCGAACTTGAAAAGACCGTGCTCGACGCTGCGCTGCATGTCTTTTCCCGCTACGGGGTCAAGCGCACCAGCATGGGCGATCTCTGCGAAGAAGCCGGTGTCTCGCGTCAGACCCTCTACAATCGATTTCGCAACAAAGACGATATTCTGCGCGGGCTAATTGGCCGCTATACCGAACTTGCGCTGCAAGAGATCGCCGAAGAGATGCCCAACACCCCCGACCTGGCGGCTCAGCTCGATCTGATCTTTGATCGGATGGTGGTGCGGGGCTATGACACGATGCAGGCCATGCCTAACGCGGAGGATTTTATCGCCGGGGCCAATGCGGTGAGCCAGGAGGCGCTGCAATGTTCTGCAGGTCGTTTCCGCACCGTCATTGCCGAGGTGCTGACCCCCTATGAGACCCCTATTAACCGCGCCGGCATGACCGTCGACGCACTTTCCGATTTCATCCAGCGTTCTGCCAAGGCCGCCGGTATGCACGCGCAGGGCCGTGCACATTTTCTCGCGCAGTTGCGCACACTTAAACAACTTTGTCTGACCGCCGCCCTTGGGCCCGTGCCGGATGCTACACATAAGGAAGACTGACCATGGCCAAGAGGCTTATTGAGACGGCGCGCGGCGCGGGCGCGGGGCGGCTGTTGGGGCTTGCATTGGCCTTGACCGTCGGGATGGCCACGCCAATCGCCGCCGAGGTGCCCGTGGTGAAGCTGGAAACGGTGAAGGTCAGCAACGCAGAGATGAATCGGGTGTTCTTTGGCAAGGTGGTTGCACGTGAAACCGTGGACCTTGCTTTTCAAGTTGGCGGGCAGATCGAGGAATTCTCGGTCGAAGAGGGGACCACAGTCAGCAAGAATTCGGTCGTGGCCCGGATGGATCTTGAACCGTTTCAACTGGCACTGGAGCAAGCACAGGCCAATGATGCGCAGGCCCGCCGGACGATGGAGCGCTATCAAAAACTCGCTGGTTCTTCGGTGGCAGAGGTCAATCTGCAAGACGCCGAAACCGCCGTGACCGTAAACGATATCGCCGTGCGCAACGCCGAACGTGATCTGGAGAGCGCCACCCTGCACGCGCCTTTCGATGCGATTGTGGCTTCGCGGTTGGTGCCTAACTACTCAACCGTCAACGCGGGAACGCCCGTGGTGCGTCTGCACGATATGTCCGAGCTTCGGGTCGAGATTGATGTGCCCGAGACCTTGTTCTTGCGCGCAGGACGGGATCCGAACGTGCGCTTTGTAGCCAAGTTCCCAGCCAATTCGGAAAGCTACTCGATGCAGATCCGCGAGTATAATGCCGAGACTGCAGATATCGGGCAGACCTATAGCATAACCCTTGGGGCCGAATTGCCCGAGGATTTCGTGCCGCTGCCCGGTGCCTCGGTCGAGGTGCGCGCGACGCTGAATATCGGCGGGCAAAGCATCATCGTCCCGGATTCCGCGATCGTCGTCGGCAATAATCGCGACACCTATGTCATGGTCTTTGATCCCACCGGCGCACGCGAGGGGACGGTCACCCGCACCAAGGTCGATATCACCCCCACCGCGCGGGGCGATGTAACGGTCAACGCGGGTCTATCAGACGGGCAAGAAATCGTGGTGAGTGGCGCAAGCCAGCTTGAAGACGGCGCCGCCGTGCGCCGCTTCGTCGGCTTCGGAGACTGAGCGCATGGATATCGCACGCCTGTCCATCAACCGTCCGATCTATACGTGGATCATCATGCTGATCTGTCTTTTGGGCGGCATCTGGGGTTTTGCGACCCTTGGCCGTCTCGAAGACCCGGCATTCACCATCAAAACCGCGGTGGTCGTCACCCAATACCCTGGTGCCTCAGCCGAGGAGGTGGCGCTTGAGGTCACCGAGCCGCTGGAATCGCAGATCCAAAAGATGTCCGAGATCAAGGACATCGAATCCATGAACCAGCCCGGTCTGTCGTGGATCACCGTCAATATGCAAGACACCTTTGACGGGTCCGAACTCCCGGAGATTTGGACCAAGCTCCGCAATCGCGTGAATGAGGCCGCCTTGCCCAGCGGGGCGTCTCGGCCGTTTGTGAACGACGGGTTTGGCGATGTATACGGGCTTTACTATGCCGTTACGGCAGAGGGCTATTCGGATGCAGAGGTCAATGAGCTATCAAGCTACCTGCGGCGGGAATTGCTGCTGGTTGATGGCGTGTCCGATGTGGCACTCTCGGGCGTGCCCAATGAGGTCATCTATGTCGAGCCGCAGCTTGCACTCAGCACCACGCTGGGCATTCCGCCCACGGCGATTGTCGGCGCGGTTTCCAGCGCCAATGAAATTGTCGATGGAGGTGCCATTCAAGGCGATAAGGGGCGCACACTGGTCCAGCGGCCCGAAGGCTCTGACAGCGTGTCTGAGATTGCGGCGCTCTCGGTGGGGGTCGGCGGTCAGGTGATCAATCTCGCCGACGTCACTAATATCTACCGCACCCGCGAAGCCGACCCCGAACTCGTGATCCGGCACAATGGGCATGAGGCGTTCACGGTAGGCGTTGCTGGGATCGCAACCGAGAATATCGTCGACATCGGCAAGCGTGTAGACGACAAGCTCGCGCAGTTGCGCGAAACGCTGCCCTTGGGCATCTCGATTGAATCGATTTACCGCCAGCATACGGTGGTCGAAGAAGCGTCGAACGCCTTCTTGATAAACCTTGCCATGTCGGTGGCCATCGTGGTTGCAGTGCTCGCCGTTTTCATGGGCTGGCGCGCGGCGGTTGTTGTGGGCTCCACGCTCCTGCTGACGGTGGTGGGGACGCTCTTTTTCATGGCGCTTGGCGCGATTGAGATGGAGCGTATCTCGCTCGGGGCGTTGATCATTGCGATGGGGATGCTTGTCGACAACGCGATCGTTGTGGCCGAGGGGATGCAGATCTCTATGGCGCAGGGCAAGACCTCTCGCGATGCGGCGACGGAGGCAGCAAGCAAGACGCAGATCCCGCTTTTGGGGGCGACTGTGATCGGGATCATGGCCTTTGCCGGGATTGGGCTCAGCCCGGACGCAACGGGCGAGTTCCTTTTCTCGCTCTTTGCCGTGATCGGGATTTCGCTGCTGCTCTCTTGGGTGCTGGCCATCACAGCCACGCCGCTGCTGGGGCACTACTTCTTTAAACGCGGGGCCGAAGGCGGCGCGGGCAGTTATGACGGGGCGATCTTCAAAGGCTATGCCGCCGTTCTGCGCGCATCGCTCAAACTGCGGTGGCTGGTGGTTGTCGCGCTAATTGCAGGCACGGCTGTGTGCTACGCCCTCTTTGGGCAGATCAAGCAGCAGTTCTTTCCAGACAGCAATACGCCGCTCTATTTCGTGCATTACAAGCTTCCGCAGGGGTCGTCGATCCACCAGACCTCCAACGATTTGGCCGTGCTCGAAGACTGGTTGGTGGCGCGGGACAATGTGGTCAACGTGACCTCCTATGCAGGGCAGGGGGCGGCGCGCTTTATGCTGACCTATCAGGCTGAGGATCCTAACCCCAGCTATGGCCATCTGATTGTTCGGGTCTCTGCACTTGAGGTGATCCAAGACGAGATGAACGCACTGGAGGATTTCGCCGTTGATGCACTGCCACAGGGTGAATTCCGGGCCAAACGCCTTGCCTTCGGGCCGGGCGGCGGCGCACCGATTGAGGTGCGTTTCTCAGGCCGGAATCCTGATGTGCTGCGGGATCTGGCGGATGAGGCCATGGCGAGGATGCAGGCGGCGTCGGACAATATCATCACCCCGCGACAGGATTGGCGCGAGCGTGAATTGGTGCTGCGTCCGATCTATGCCGAGGAGCGCGCGCAGGATGCGGGCATCTCTCGGACCGAGATCACGGAGACGTTGAAGTTTGCCACCGAAGGCACCAGCGGTGGGACCTTCCGCGAGCGGGATCGTCAGATTCCCATCATCATCCGCGCCCCACGGGACGCTGACTTGGCGCTGACGGACCATGTTCTGTATGAGCAAAACACCGGTGCGCTGGTCCCGATGGAGCAGGTGATTGATGGTTTTAGGTTCGAGCCGCAGGACACGTTGCTCTACCGCCGCGACCGGGCGGACGTTATTACCGTGGGGGCCGATATCCCACGCGGTGTGACAGCGGCGCAAGTGCAGGCTGAAATTCAAGAAACCATCGAAGCGATGGCGATCCCCGAGGGCTATGCCATGGAATGGGGCGGTGAATTGGAAAGCGCGGGCGAGGCGCAGGCCGCTTTGGGCAAGCAGTTGCCGTTCAGTCTTATCATCATGGTGCTGATCTCGGTCCTGCTGTTCAACGCGCTGAAACAGCCGATCATCATCTGGCTCTTGGTGCCGATGGCGGTTAACGGGGTGAGCCTTGCGCTGCTCGGGACGGGGCTGCCCTTCACCTTTACCGCGCTTCTGGGGCTACTGTCGCTCTCGGGGATGTTGATCAAGAACGGCATCGTTCTGGTCGAAGAGATTGACCTTACCCGTGCTGCTGATCCGACCATGGATTTAAAAGAGGCCATCGTGCTTGCGTCGACCTCGCGTTTGCGCCCGGTGTTCTTGGCTGCGGCCACAACCATTCTGGGAATGCTGCCGCTGTTGTCGGATGCGTTTTTCCAGTCGATGGCGGCGACGATCATGGGTGGATTGGCATTTGCTTCGGTCCTGACGCTGATCGCGGCACCGGTGCTGTACTTCATCTTCTTCAAGCGCAGCGCCGCGCGCGAAGCCGAGGCAGCGAAGGCTGTCTAAATAAAGCGTTAATGAGAAAAAGGGCGCCTTTGGTCATGCCGGGGGCGCCCTTTTCCATGAGCGCTACCTAGCAGAAAAATGACAGCACCACCGGTTTTCCTTCTTGGTTTCGGTGACCTGCCCGCTACCTTACCGTTTTCAAATGGCGCTTCGCCGTGTCTGTTCATTGCTGTCAAGGAGTCCTCTTCCCATGGGTACCCGTATTTTCTCTACTGCCGCCGCCGCTGGCCTCGCCGCCGCGCTGGCCTCTGCCGCTTCTGCCGAGATTACCGTTTCGTCGAAGATCGACACCGAGGGCGGCCTTTTGGGCAACGTCATCGCGCTGGCGCTCGAAGACGCCGGTCTCCCCGTCGAGCGCCGCTTGCAACTGGGCGGGACGCAGGTGGTGCGCGAAGCGATCTTGTCGGATCAGATCGATATCTACCCAGAATACACCGGCAACGCCGCCTTCTTCTTTAACGAAGCGGAAAGCGATGTCTGGAAGGATGCAGCCAAGGCCCATGCCCGCGCCAAGGAACTGGATGGCGGCGAGAACAAGATCACATGGCTCGACTCCGCACCGGCCAACAACACTTGGGCCATCGCCGTGACCGGCCCGCTGGCCGAAGAAAACAACCTCACCACCATGTCCGATTTCGGCGCATGGGTGGCAGAGGGCGGTGAGGTGAAGCTTGCCGCCTCGACCGAGTTCGTGTCCTCCCCCGCCGTTTTGCCCGCGATGCAAGCGACATATGGCTTCGAACTGACCCAAGATCAGACCGTCATCCTGTCGGGCGGCGACACGGCAGCGACCATTCAGGCGGCGGCGCGCGGCACATCGGGCGTAAACGCGGCGATGGTCTACGGCACCGATGGGGGCGTTGGTGCCACGGGCCTTGTGGTGATGGAGGACGACAAAGGTGTGCAGCCGGTCTATGAGCCCGCGCCCATCGTCCGCGCCGAAGTGCTGGAGAAGTACCCCCAGATCGCCGAGGTGCTGAACCCGATCTTCGCCGGGCTTGATATGGCCACTCTGCAAAAGCTCAACGGCCGTATTCAGGTCGGCGGGGAGCCTGCTGAGGCCGTGGCACGTGATTATCTGACCGAAACCGGGGTTCTGGACTGATCTCCGCCATCCGGACATTGACCGGCCCCGGCGCAGCAATTTCTGCGCCGGGGCTTTTGTTCGCCGTGTTGGGCGCGGCGGCGCTGTTGACCCCTTTCATGACGCTGGCGGCCAACCGCATCGTCGCGGGTGAGGGGGTGATGGCATGTGGCGTGGCCTCTTTGCCGATGGTGCTGCCGGGACTTATCGCCATTGGGGCGGGGCTTGTTATGGGGCTGCCTGCGGGCCGCAATCGCCTGCGCACCGGGGGCGCGGTTCTGGGCTTGGGCGGGTTGCTTTGGCTGTTGACCCAAGGCGCGTCTGGCCTGCTGGTTGAGGCCGGTGAATACGCGCGTGTATCGCCCTCCGTAGGGTTTTGGTGCCTGCTGATTGTTTTCATGCTGCTGATGGCCGATGCGCTGGCCGCGCTGGCACCGGGGCCGTTGATGCGGGGCGGGGTGTTGGTGGCTGTGTTGGCGGTGCTGGGGGTGATCTTGTGGTCGGGCGCGCTGTCGGATCTGTCGGTGATGCAAGAATATGCCAGCCGCGCGGATGCTTTCGGGCGGGAATTCATGCGCCATCTTGGCTTGGCCTTCGGCTCGCTCGCCGCAGCGGCGGTGATTGGCTTTCCGCTTGGCGTACTTTGCCACCGCCTTGCCAGCCTGCGCGGCGCCACGCTGCCAGTGCTGAGCTTTCTGCAAACCATTCCGTCGCTTGCCATGTTCGGCCTGATGATCCCGATCCTCGGCTGGGTGGGGGCCAATCTGCCGGGCGCGCGGGCGCTTGGCATCGCGGGCATTGGCTTTGCCCCGGCCTTTCTGGCGCTGGTGCTCTATTCGCTGCTGCCTGTGGTCGGCAATACCGTGGCGGGGCTTGCCTCTGCTCCTCCGGCGGCGCTTGAGGCTGCGCGGGGCATGGGGATGACGCCGCTGCAGCGTCTGTTGCGGGTGGAGTTGCCGCTGGGCCTGCCGATCATCCTCACGGGCCTGCGCATCGTTCTAGTGCAGAACATCGGTCTGGCCGTGATCGCCGGGCTAATCGGCGGCGGCGGTTTCGGGACGTTTGTTTTTCAAGGGCTGAACCAAACCGCGACCGACCTGATCCTGTTGGGCGCACTGCCGACCGTGGTGCTGGCGCTGACAGCGGCCATCGTGATGGACATTTTGGTCGAGCTGACCCGCAAGACCCCAAAGGACCGCGCATGATTGAGATTGACCGCATCACCAAGACCTACGCGGGCATTCGCGCGGTCGACGCAGTGTCGATGACCGTGGAGACGGGGACGATCACGGTGATCGTCGGCACCTCCGGCTCGGGTAAGACGACGCTTTTGCGAATGATCAACCGGTTGGAGGAACCCACCTCGGGCGAGGTGCGGATCAACGGCGAGTCTACGTTATCGGTCAAGCCGCATATCCTGCGACGGCGTATCGGCTATGCCATTCAGGGGCATGGGCTGTTCCCGCATCATACGGTCGGGCGCAACATCGGCGCGGTGCCGCAACTGTTGGGGTGGCCGCGTGACAAGATCGCGGCGCGGGTGGATGAACTGCTTGAGCTTTTTTCCATGGACCCCGCGCAGTTTCGCAACCGCTATCCGGCAGAGCTTTCGGGCGGGCAGCAGCAGCGGGTCGGCGTGGCGCGGGCCTTGGCCTCGCGGCCTGATTTGCTGTTGATGGACGAACCCTTTGGCGCGCTGGATCCGATCATCCGCACCCGCGCGCAGGAGGATTTGCGGCGCATTCAGCAGCAGCTTGGCTCCACCATCATGCTGGTCACCCATGACATGGAAGAGGCGATCCGGCTGGGAGACCGCGTGGCGGTGATGGACGGTGGCAAGTTGGTGCAGCATGGCACGCCGGCTGAAATCATCGCCGCGCCCGCGACCGACTTCGTCGCGGATATGGTCGGCGATGTGGAGCGTCCCCTGCGGCTTCTCTCATTGATCCCCGTCGCCGAATTGGTGGAAGAGGGCAGCGCCGAAGGCGAAGCGCTGTCCGCCGACGCCAGCCTGCGCGACGCGCTCTCGGCCTGTCTTTGGACGGGGCGCGAGGCGGTGCCGGTCGCGAAAGACTGGGTGCCGATAGGCCGGGTGACCCTTGATGCGATCCGCGCCCGGGCAGGGCAGCACGCATGAGGATCGGGTGGATCCTGCGGCCCTTGTTGATTGCGATCCTGCTGGCCTTGGTCCTGCGGCCTGAGTGGTTCACGCCGCTGCTGGCGCCCTTGGCTCCGACGGGAGGCCCGGTGATCTATGAGCGCGCTTCGCTTCTGTCGCTTTCGCTCAGCCATCTGGCGCTGGTCGCCATGGCCTCGGCTGCGGCGACTGTGGTGGCGGTGACATTGGCGATCCTCGTCACCCGCCCGGCGGGGGCGGCGTTCCGGCCGCTGTCGCGCACCATCACCAACATGGGCCAGACCTTCCCCCCCGTCGCCGTGCTGGCACTGGCCGTGCCGGCCTTGGGCTTTGGCGCGGGGCCGACGCTGGTGGCGCTGTTTCTCTATGGTCTGCTGCCGATCTTCGAGAATGCGGTGACGGGGTTGACCAATCTGCCCCCCGCCACGATGGAGGCGGCGCGGGGCATTGGGCTCAGCCGTTGGCAGCGGCTTTGGCAGGTGGAGCTGCCTTTGGCCCTGCCGGTGACGCTGACGGGCATCCGTCTCTCAATCGTCATCGCGCTTGGCACGGCGACCATTGGCTCTACCGTCGCCGCGCGGACCTTGGGTGAGGTGATCATCGCCGGGCTTTTGACCAACAACACCGCCTTTGTCGTTCAGGGCGGGCTGGCGGTTGGGCTGTTTGCAGTGCTGATTTATGACGCGATGGTGCAGTTGGAAACCCGGCTGGCGCGGCGCATGGGCGGTTGAGGATCAGGCGCGGTTCGCGGCGATGATCTGGTCGGCTAGATCAACCAAATCGTCTGAGACATAATGCGGCTGTGGCACGTTTCCAGCGGCAATCAGGTTGTTGTTGGGGCGGGTCAGAAAAGCCCCCTGGCACCCCGCCGCCTGTGCGCCGATGGTGTCCCACAAGTGACAAGCCACCATGCAAAGATCTTCAGTTTCCAGATCAAGCGCTTCGGCCACCATTTGGTAGGTCGCCGGATGGGGTTTGAACTTTTCCACCTCATCCACGCTAAAACTGCGCTCAAAGAAGTCGGCGATCCCGGCTTTCTCAAGCGGTGTTGGCGCGGGGGAGGGGGGTGAGTTGGTTAATGTGACCAGCCGGAAGCCCGCCTCTTGCAGTTTGCGCAGGGCGGGGGCGGCATCGGGATGGGCGGGCATGGAGCCGATGAGAGATTTTAATTCGGCCACGTCACCATCCGTCACCGTCATGCCCTTATTCGCGCCGACCATCCGCAAGACGCCGCCCGCCAGTGCGCCAAAGGGCGCGTAGCGGCCCGAGAGGGTCATGGTTTGGGAATAAAGGATCAGTTCCGCAAACCACTCCCGCAGAACGGAGGCTTTGCCAAACACACGCAGGAACAGGGGCTCTAGCGTGGTGATGTCGAGGAGGGTCTCATTGACGTCGAAGACGATTGTCGAGACGGGCTTTTGATCGGGCATGGGGGTCCTTCCGCTTATGACGGGCAATGCGCCCCGTTACTGTGAAGAAACCCCCCGTTCTGTCAAAAGGTTTCAGACGCCCAGGCGGTCGCGCAGCCCGTACCACCAAGAGCCCATCACCGAATAGGGCACCCGAAGCATGCGCCCTCCGGGGAAGGGGAACCATGGCACATTGGCGAAAACGTCAAAGCGGGTCAGATCGCCGTCGATCGCCTCGGACAGGATACGCCCGAAAGTATGCGAGCCGGTGACGCCGTGACCGCTGTAGCCATGGGCGAAATAGGTGTTGTCACCAATCCGGCCCATCTGCGGCACGCGGCTAAAGGATAGGGCGAAATTCCCGCTCCACGCGTAGTCGATCTTCACGTCTTTCAACTGGGGAAAGACCTTGTCCATGTTGCGTTTCAGCTTGGCCTTAATGTCGCGCGGGTCCGCGCCGCCATAGACCGTGCCGCCGCCAAAGAGCATGCGTTTGTCGCCCGACAAGCGATAGTAGTCGAGGATATAGCGGATATCTTCAACGCAGGCATCGGTGGGCAGCAGCGCATGGGCCTGTGCTTCGCTGAGTGGTTCCGTGGCCATGACTTGGGTCGAAACGGGCATCACGCGCGGTGTTAGCGCGGGCACCACATGGCCGAGGTAGGCATTGCCGCAGAGCACCAGCGTCTTGCAGGTCATCGTGCCCTTGGCAGTTCTGACCACGGGGCGGGCGGCGGTGTGATCCACATCCGTGACGGGGGACCTCTCGTAAATCGTACCGCCGTTTTTCTCAAACGCCACAGCCTCGCCAAGGGCAAGGTTCAGCGGGTGCATGTGACCGCCCGAATGGTCGATCAGCCCGCCTTCATAGAGGTCGGAATTGATGTGGGCGCGCAACTGGTCCTTGTCCAGCATCTCTTGGTTGTCGATGCCGTAGCTCTGCCAGAGCTTCTGACGCTCCTCCAACTCGCGCAAATGCGCGGCCGTGAGGCCGGTGAAGATGTTCTTTTCCTTGAGATCGCATTCGATGTCATAGGTGCGGACCCGCTCGCGGATGATCTCGCCGCCTTCTTGCACCAACCCGGCCACGAAGGTCGCCGTGTCCTGACCGTAGCGGCGCTTGATCGTTTGCAGGCTAGCGTTCAACCCGTTGACGATCTGCCCGCCGTTGCGCCCCGAGGCCCCCCAGCCTACGCGCGCGCCTTCGATGATGGCGACCTTATAGCCCTTTTCGGCCAGATGCAGACCCGTCGACAGCCCGCTATAGCCTGCCCCGACGATGCAGACGTCAATCTCGTGATCGCCCTTCAGTTCTGGGCGTTCGGGCGACGGGTTGGCCGAGGCCGCGTAGTAGCTTGACGTATGGCTGCCGTCACCGGCGTAGGGGTGGCTTTGGCGAGACATCAGACGATCTCCAGATAGGTGTCATATTCGAAATGGGTCACTTGGCGCGCGAATTTGCGCAGCTCTTGGGTCTTGCATTCGACCATCATGGTTTGCAAGCGTGCGGAGAAGATGGCGGGCACATCCGGCCCTTTGCGGAAGGCATCAATCGCCGTGGCCCAGTCGAGCGGCAGGTTGTCGAGCTTCATCGTATAGGCGTCGCCGGTGATCGGGGCGACAGGCTGCATGTCCTGCTCGATCCCCAAAAGCGCGCCGCCTAAGATGCTGGTCAGCACCAGATAGGGGTTGGCATCGGCCCCGGCGACGCGGTGTTCGATGCGCCGGGCCTTACCTTCGCCGCCCGGAATTCGGATTGCCGCGGTACGGTTTTCATAGCCCCAAGCGACATTGGTCGGCGCATGGGCACCGGGCAGCAAGCGACGGTAGGAGTTCTCATGCGGCGCGAAGGTCAGCGTGTTTTGCTGCATCGTCGCCAACAGACCGGCCACGGCGTTGAGCATCAGGGGCGTGCCCTCATCCCCACCATTGTCAAATACGTTAACGCCGTTCTCATCCACCAGTGAGAAATGCACGTGAAAACCGCTGCCTGCCAGATCGCCATAGGGTTTAGCCATGAAGGTGGCGGCGAACCCGTGTTTGCGGGCGATACCGCGCACCAGCCGCTTGAACAGCACCGCATCATCTGCCGCGCGCAGCGGGTCATCGACATGGCGCATGTTGATCTCAAACTGACCTGCCCCGTTTTCCGAGATTGCCGCGTCTGCCGGGATGCCCTGCAATTCGCAGGCGTCATAGACCTCGTTCAGGAACTCATCGAAATGCTGCAACTCATCGAGCGACATTGCCCCATCGGAGTCCAGCCGCTTGCCGGTGACAGGGGAGCAGGGTGCCTGCGGGTGATCCTCGGACGGGTCGACAAGGTAGAACTCCAACTCTGTCGCGACCACGGGGGTCAGCCCGCGCGCTTTGAATTTTGCGGCCACTTCTGCCAGCGCCCGGCGCGGATCGCCGGGGAAGGGCGCGCCGTTTTCCTGACGCATCCACAGCATCGCCAGCGCGGTCGGGCGCGAGGTCCATGTGATGGGCATGAGGGGGCGGCCCGTGAAATCGCACAGCCCGTCGGAATCCCCGGTTTCAAACACCAGTTCGCTGTTTTCGACATCTTCGCCCCAGATATCCATGCCGACGATGGACAGGGGCATTCGCAAACCACCCTCAACGACCTTGGAGACTTGATCGGCAGGCACCCGTTTGCCGCGCATGGTGCCGTTGAGGTCGCAGACGCAGGCGAAGATCGATTCGATCTCAGGATGTTGCGCCAACCAGGCTTCGGCTTTGCTCTCAGACATGGGGTCCCTTTCGATATCGAAGTTAAAAATGTGATACCATTATACGAAACGTCATACCACTATTCGCTTGTCTGTCAATTGGCCATCCGCGTATGGTTGGAGCTAAGAGATGAAGGGCGGCGAGATGATCGAGACGGAAAACGACGCACTGAATATTCCCGAGATCCCTGAGATTCCGGGGGCGACGACGCAGGAATATGTCTATGAGCGGCTGCGCAATGCAATCATGCTGGGCGCAATCACGCCCGGCACATCGCTGACCATGCGTGGCATCGCAGAGCGGCTGAACCTGAGCCCGACCCCGGTGCGCGAAGCGGTCCGGCGGTTGAGTTCGGAACATGCAATCCAGATCAAAGATAACCGCCGCCTGACCGTGCCGTTGATGACGCTTGATCGGTTCGAGGAACTGGTCGCCCTGCGCATCTCGGTTGAGACCCACGCCGCCCTGCGCGCCTTGCCCTATATCTCTGATATTGTGATCGGTAAGCTGACCGAGATTGACGGCAGCATGGATCGGTTTGTGGCAGAACGGGATTCGGATCAACTCACGCTGATGAACCAAGCCTTTCACCGCATGCTCTATACGGTGAACCCGGCGCAGTCGTCCTTGCCGATGATCGAAAGCATCTGGCTGCAGCTTGGCCCGTTCCAACGGCAGGTCATCACTGAGGTCGCGGAATACTATCAGATTGACCGGCACAAAGAGGTGCTGGCCGCGCTGACCCTGCGCGACGGCGATGCGCTGAGCGCGGCGATTGCCAATGACATCCGTGACGGGGTTTTGGACACGGGGCGCAAGTTGCTGGCGGCGGAAGAGGGCGGAGACGCGGCTTTGTCTGAGGTCTGGGCCATGCCCGGCGCCTCCTGATGCGCGGTCAGCTGCTGCCTTTGGCCTATGATTTTGCTGGACGATCAGGCTAGAACTGCGCCGAGCGATGGGGGCGGGGATGCGCGACGGATACAATCATAGCTTTGTCGGCAGGGGGCTACGCGGCCTTTGTGCTCTGGCGATTGTTATCCTCTCGGCCTGCGTGCCGCGGCCGGGAGAGGAAACCTTGACGGTGGTTCCAGCGGGTGAGAGCACGCGCTCGGTGGCGATCAGCGTGGCATCTACGCGGGGACGCGATCCGCAGTCGGGCAATTATACCAACGCCCGTGCATCAAAGCTGAGCTTCGAACGGTTCACCATCGCGATCCCGCCCAACCACGAGGCCAGCAAGATCGAATGGCCCGGGGAAGAACCGGATCCGAGCCGCAGCTTTGCAGTGACAGCCCGCGATCCATTGCCGGCGCTTGATATCCAGCCTGAGGGCGGGGCGCGGCAGGACGTTATGGTTTTCGTGCACGGGTACAATCAGACCTTCCCTGAATCACTGTTCCGCTTGGCGCAGGTGGCCGCAGATGGGCATTTGTCAGAGCAGCCGATTCTCTTCGCTTGGCCCTCTGCCGGGACGGTGGTGGGCTATGTCGCAGACAAAGATGCCGCCGCTTTCTCGCGCGATGAATTGGTCGCCTTACTCAGCACCCTCGCCGCCGATCCTGACGTGGGGGACATCACGCTTTTCGGTCACAGCATGGGCGGTTGGCTGGTGGCTGAGGCCCTGCGGCAATTGCGCCTGTCAGCAGAGGACGCAGTGATCGCGCGGCTCAGCGATGTGGTCCTTGCGGCACCGGATATCGACGTGGATGTGTTCCGCAAACAGATTGAGGTTATCGGCCCTCTTGAGCTGCCGATGGCGATTTTGGTTGCGCCTGATGACCGGGCGCTGCGTATCTCGGCAGGTCTTGCAGGGGCGCGGCCTCGGGTCGGGCGGACCAATGCCAGCGCCCCAGCTGTACAGGCGCTTGCCAAACGACACGGTGTTCTATTGGTCGACATCTCGGCGATCGGCGCGGTAGACGGGACACATCACAACCGCTTTGCGGCACTCGTGCAGTTGATCCCCGAACGGCGCGATGGGCTGGCGCAGACCCGTGCGCAGGTGGGGGCGTTTATCCTTGACCCTGTCTCGGCCACGCTGGTCGCGCTGTCGCGCTAGGGCAGGGCGGCTTGCACTAGGGCCGCGCCCCGCAGTATTGGGGCGCAAGCGATTACCCTTACCCCCAGCCCGAGCGGAGCCAGCCCCCATGACCATTACCCATCTCGTCACCCATTCGGGGGGATTTCACGCAGATGAGCTTTTGTCCTCCGTCATTCTCACCCGCCTCTACCCTGAGGCCGCGCTGCTGCGCAGCCGCGATGCAGATTGGATCACCCCGGGCGCGGGGCGGATTATTTATGACGTGGGCCGCGATTATGATCCTGAGGGGCTGATCTTTGACCACCATCAGCGCCCCGGACCGCTGCGCGAGGATGGCCAGCCTTTCAGCTCTTTCGGGCTGATCTGGCAGCACTATGGCCATGATTATCTGCGCAGCTTTGACGTCCCAGAGGCGGATCTTGTGGATATTCACCGCAGTTTTGATCAAGGCTTCGTCCTGCCTGTGGACCTGATCGACAATGGCGCATTGGAACCTTCGGTGGCAGGGCCGCTAGCGGGCATGACCCTCCCGGTGTTGCTGGAGACGCTGAAGCCGGTCTTCGACGAACGCGGCGAGGATGCCGACGACCGCGCCTTTATGGCCGCTTTGCCAGTGGCGCGGGCCTTTGTCGAAGCCGCGATCAAGGGCAAGGCTGCCAAGGGCCGGGCCGAGGCGATGGTCATGCAGGCAATTGAGGCCGCAGGCGACGGGCGTGTCTTAGAGCTGCCAAATGGCATGCCCTTCCGCGGGGCGGTGGAGAAAGCGGGGGCGGATCACCTGTTGTTCGTCGTGCATCCGCGCGGCGAAGATTGGGCCCTGACCACGATCCGCAAGAGCGGCGACAGCTTTGAAGCCCGTGCCGACCTGCCTGAAGCTTGGGCCGGGCTGACAGATGCCGAGTTTGAGGCCGCAAGCGGGGTGCCAGGGGCGAAATTCTGTCATAACGCGCGGTTCATCGCGGTGGCCGCAAGCCGCGAGGCTGTGTTGCGGATGGCTGATCTGGCGGTGCAGGCAGCGGCGTAAGTAAGACCGAGGCCCGCAAAGGGCCCCGGCGCGGCCTACATGTAAGCGTCAGAGGTCAGGAAGAACATCGTTTCGCTGACCTGAATAGGGTAGGCAAATGTCCAAGTCTGGGCATGGCGCAGATAGCGGTCGGAGGCCATGAGCGCGCGAAAGGCGGCTTCGGTCCCCGGCCCCCAAGCGCCATCAATTGCACCCTTATAGTAGCCTTCGTGTTTAAGGCTGTCTTGCACCATGCGGCGCGCACCGAGGTCGCGGCTTTGGAACAGGTCACGCACATCGACAAGGGTAACCTCAGCCGATTGCGCATAGGCTGGGTTAACACTGAGCGATGCGGCACTAATGGCGGCGGCGGCAAAAAATCCTCTTCGCTTCATTTCAAATCCTTACTGGTTAAATATAGGGCCAGAAATGCGACCCCGTGACAGGTTCAGGCAGGCCAGACGTGTGTGTGGATATCATCGCGGCGAAAAGACCGCAGATGATTGACGCCGGCCAAGTAACTAGTGCGCAGTCATTGCCTTGGCGTGGATGATCGCGGTGGTAAGGCTGGGGGCATCGGTCATGCGCAGTATCCTCTATAGACAAAACTTTCACGCAGACGCCGTCGTGATGGCGACGCATGGAATGCGGCTTTGATGGAATAGAATTGCGGCGTTTTTCTGACTGCTATTCGCCATTTAAGAGAAATTTACGATAAACCTCCCGTAATGCGATAATTGGCTTACTACCTCTGGTCCTCAAGCCAGGTGGATAGGAACCCTTCGGCCTGCGCGGCGGTCTCAGCGTCTTGGATCGCCTGCCTGCGCGTCTCGGCGCGGCGGGTGCGGATCAGGTCGATGCGCTTGGCTTCGGCGAAAAGCCCGTTCAGGCGGTCATGGATGCCTGCACTGTCCGCGCGCAGCCGTTCGGCTTCGGCGTCCTTCCGGTGAATCGTTTCCGAGACGTTGCGGATGAAGGCGGAAACGACGCGTGTGGCCTCTACGGCGTCGGGATCGCCCCGGTCGTTCAATTGCTCCATGAGGGCGTGGCGATCGTTTTCGATCTGGCTCAGGGCGCGGTTTACCTCGACCATTTCCAGGGCCACATTCTCCATCTCAAAGCGTTTTAGCCGTGAAAGCACAGCCAGCCCGTCACCGCGCCGGGGTTTCACTGGCCCGCGCCTTGCGACAGGATAATCAGCCGCTCGCGCATGCGTTCCAGCACCTCGGGATCAAAAAGCGGCAGTCCCTCCATCGGAGGGACATGGCCGATCACCCCATGGCGGCGCATGGAATTGGGAAGCTTCGCCTCTTCGGCTGCGGCTTTGTCGTCCTTCTCTCCGCCCTCTTTCTTAGGCTCGCTAGCTGCGAAGCCCGGCCCGGCAAGCAATGCCATGAGCGCGATCAGGGGCAGGGGGCGGATCATACCGCAGGCAGTTCGCGCTGCGAGGCCTCCACGGCGGAGAAGTTCGGCTGTTTCGTAGTGGGAATATTGCCGCGGCCCAGCTCGATGCAGATGCTCGGCGGGTGGCCTGCCACGATGGCAACGATGACATCGCGGATCACCGTATACATGGCGCTGTCCTCCTCTTCGATCTGCTCCAACCGGCCCGCGATGGGCTGCACCATACAGTAGGCGAGGAAAACCCCAAGGAACGTGCCCACCAACGCGCCGCCAATCATCGCGCCCAGGATCTCTGGTGGTTTGTCGATGGAGGACATGGTTTTGATCACGCCCAGAACCGCCGCAACAATGCCGATGGCGGGCAGGCCGTCGGCCATGCTTTGGATCGCGCTGGCTGAGACCAGTGACTCATGGTGATGCTTCTTGATCTTGCGGTTCAACACGTCTTCCATTTGGAAGCGGTCATCGAATTGCATCGACATCATGCGGAAACTGTCGGCGATAAGGTCTGTGACGAAGTGGTCCTTCATCAGCTTGGGATAACGCTGGAAGATCGGGCTGGCCTCTGGGTTTTCGATATGTTCGTCCATCGCAACGATGCCCTTGGTCTTATAAAGACGCGCCAGTTCAAACATGAGCGCCAGCAGATCGTTGTAATCCGCCGCCTTCCAGCGCGGCCCTTTGATGACCCGCAGGACCCCGCCTAGCGATGATTTCACCACCGAGAAAGAATTGGCGATCACAAAGGCGCCCAGAGAGGCGCCACCGATCATCATGCCTTCATAGGGTAGGGCGTGCAGGACGATGTCCATATTCCCTCCCGACAGCATGAAGCCGCCAAAGACCAGACCGAAGACCATTACAAGACCAAGCAAGAGTGTCATTGCTGCACACGCCTCCAAAAAGAAACTATTCTTACTTTATCCTTGAGTGGATGCGCCTATACAAGTATTATCTAGGAAAGAACTTGGGTTTCTATGATGAATAGTGGTTTTTCGGTCAAAGAAGAGTTGAAGGATGATGTCGACGCTCTGCAAGAGCCCGATGCCTTTGCCTATTTCGTCGATCCCTCTGAGCTTTCGGTGCTCGTGCAGGGCTGGCCCAAGGAAATGCGGCTGCTGCTTTGTATGGACGCCGCCGGTCTTTGCGAGTTCGTGGTCTTCCATAATGATGAGGAACACGCGGTTTTCGACCGGGTTTCCGACATTCTAGATCGCCCCGTCGGCAGCTTTGCCGTGAGCCCTGAGGTTGAAGGGCATCCCTGCCGCAGGCTGCTGTTTTCTGAGGAAAACGCACTGTTGAAGGCCATTCAGGAAAGCAAGACGCTTGAAGAAACGGCGGCGGATTACCTTATCAACTACAACTTCGCCCGCGAAGAAGGGTTGGATTTCGACGAGTTGATGCGCCAGCGCCCGGAGTTGGATCAGTTTCAGCGCGTCAGCACCAACAAGATCTTCCCCATCGGCACGCGCAAGCGCCGCAAGCTGCGCTCTGGCCCGCCCGAGGGCTATATGTCATCCGCTGAGGTTCAGCCCGGGGAATGCTTCTACGTCAGCCTTGAGATGTGGCTTGCCGGGGGGAGGATGCGAATCGCGGCCACTCCGGAAAAGCCCTTGCCCATGGTCCCGACCTTGGTGCGTGACATCGCGTTTCGTGATGATTTTGCATCAGTCTACATCCCGCGCGATACGCTCGCGGCAGAGTGGCGGCCCAAGGATAACATGGTGATCGATATACCGGCTGAGCTTTTCCCTGCTGGGTTTAGCGACAGTTGTGAGCGGCGCGAAGTGAAGGTCGCAGTCATGCCGCGCGGTATCTTTGTTGAGTTTGGCGCGCCGATTGATGTGCCTGAAATGCCAGAGCCAGAACTGCTCGACCCCACAACATTGACGCCGCAGCCACCTGCGCCCCGCAAAAGTCTGTGGAAGTCGCTGCATATCCCGCTAATCGCGGTCGCGGGGTTGGGCGTGACCGGGCTGTTCAGCACGATCATTGCGCAGACTACGGGGAATGATACAGCCCCCAATCCGGCCCCCAAGAGCGCGATCTTCAAAACAGTCGCTCAGATGGAGCCGTGATGCATTTTTCACAATGTGGCGGAAAAGTGCTTGTCAATGCTTGTGCGGGTTCCAAATATAGTTCGAATCGTGATAAGAATAAACTGCGAAGAATAATTTATCTTTGCTGCGTCACTTGCGAAGCCCTTCGTTGGCATTTCGCGAACCTTGCAGAAGGCAAGATTAACTTAACAAGGAAGTTGCCTCATGCCTAATGTTCCCCCCAAGCAAAACCTAAGCGATACCGCGATTGCGACCATCGTTTCCGGTTTCGCCAGCCGCAGCGATGTGACGATCGACGATATTCTAACCTTGGTCGAGCGCCTGCGCGCGACACCTGCGGAGAGTGCCGCCACCGCTTTGGCCAACATTCCTGCGGCCCTTGCCCCTATCGCGCCCAAGGCGCAGGGCGTTCCCGCCGCCCCCGGCGAACAGCCGATGACCGATGACACGATCTTTTGCCTGTGCTGTGGCAAAGGGTTCAAGATGCTCAAACGTCACCTTGGTGCCGAGCATGGGCTGACCGAAGCGGAATACCGTGTGATGTTCAATCTGGCCGCCGACACGCCGCTGGTCGCGCCGAGCTACTCCAAGCGCAAAGCCGAATACGCCAAGCGCGCCGGTCTGGGCAAATATAGCCGGGACAAGTCAGACAATAACGCAGAGCTTTCCTGATCTGGCCTTCGGCTCGATCTCGAGCAGTCGGGAGGCCCTGTGATGGCTGACAAAAAGAACGCAATGATCATCATCAAGCGCTACGACGCGGAGGGCGGCCACGCCCACCACGGCGGCGGTTGGAAGGTGGCCTACGCGGACTTCATGACCGCGATGATGGCGTTTTTCTTGTTGCTGTGGATCCTTGCGGCTTCGGACGAAGAAAAGCTGCGTGGTTTGGCGAATTACTTTACCCCGACAGTATCCGACGGGGGGTCATCCTCGGATGCGGCGGCGGACCTGCGCCCGCTGATGGCCGCAGGGGTCATGACCGGCGCGGTCGACAATACCGGCAATGTGCAAAAGCCGACCTTTGGCCGCGACAACCCGATGATGGTCTTTGACAGCCGCCTGCGCGACAAGCCGGCAGAGGTGGTCGTAGAATACGCCGAGGCACCCGAGCCTGCCGCAGCCGCAGATCCCGCCACGCTGGCCGCAATCGAAGAGGCAGAGCACCGCAAGTCCGAGATTGATCGCATGGCCGAAGACATCGCCGAGCGGATCACCTCGGATGAGGAACTGAGCGGTCTGGCTCGCAATGTTCGGCTGGAGAAGTCGAGCGGCGCGTTGACGGTGCAGGTGCTGGATCAAGACGAACGCTCGCTCTTTACCCGCGGCAGTGCCGAAGTGTCCCCAAAGACCCGCGAATTGCTCTTGGCCATCGGTGATGTGATCGCCGAACAGAACCAGCCGGTTGAGATCGTGGGCCATACTGACGCCGCTGCCTTTGGTGCAAACAACGGCTACACGAATTGGGAACTGTCGGCAGATCGCGCCAACGCCACGCGCCGCACATTGATGGCCGCCGGCATCGCCAGCGCACGGTTCATGCGCGTCTCAGGCGTGGCAGACACCCAGCCGATCAACACAATCGACCCCTTGGCCCCGGAAAATCGTCGCATCTCAATTCGCTTGGTGTACCAGGCCGAGTAGGCCTTGTTTTACTGGCGATATAGGCGGTTTTGCGCCGATCATCTGCGATTTCAAAAGTGCGACATCCCTGCCGCTGATTCCCAAAAATAATGTCCTGCCCTGTAAAATTGTTGACGGTCAAGGTCTTGCGATCTAGACCTAATGCAATAAACGAGCACCCGGGCACCTAAAAAACTTAAAAAATAGCCTGGATAAACCATGGACAGAATGTCCTGAACGAGGCGGAAATGCAGGTAAACTCACTTATCGGTGGCATCTGGAAGGGTGCCTGCCACATGGATTCATCGGCCGACGGCCGCCATTTCAACATGCTGATCCGGGCGCTGATTCCGGTTCAAGCTTCGGTCTTCGAGATGCAGGATTGGGCCGGTCATCCGGTGGCAATGCCAGATTGCATCGAACCAATCCCGGGCGTCTGCCTTGGCGATATTCTGGCCGAAGAACTCGACGCCGACGTGCCCTATGGCTCGCTCGTCGTTATTCGCAAAAGCGACAATTTCACAAACATCTCCCAAGCTGCCGGTGCGCTGGTGGGCGAAGTCCTGATCGGGATCATCGGGCGCGGTCTGTTCCCGATGATGGATGAGGACAGCGTTCTGCACGCTCTGGGTCAGGCTTACTATCATGCCGCTGAGGCGGATGAGCTGCTCAAACTGGGTCTTGAGCCTGCGGCCTTCCGCATGGGGCTGAGCGCGGTTCTGGGGCAGTACTGGGGCCGTCCGGTGGATAGCCAGTCGGTCTTTGCTGCTGAACAGGGCGACGGTGCACAGCTTTCGCTTCGGGCGCTCACAGGGACAGAAACGCCTGTGACCCTCAATCAATGGACTCTGCGGCTGAAAGCCCTCGTCGAGGGCCGCAGTGCGCGCCGCGCCCATGAAGACCAGCGTGGGAACGTGCGGATCTCTTGATCCAAAAGAGCCTTCGGAATCCCAAGGTGGAGGACGTCAGATGATCGCTCAACTTCAAACCGCCCCTGCGGCATCCAGTGCCGCAGGTCTAGGGCAGCCGCCCCAGAAAGGGGCTGCGAAAGGCTTTGCCGCTCTCATGCTGGGCATGGCGAGGCAGGAGGCAGCACCCCAGCCGCAGGTCAAAGACCCTAAAATCGCAACGGCGGAGACCAATGGGGCCGCCGATGCGCTGCCCGAGGGGATCGACCTTGAAACGGCAGAAGGGCTGATGGCTCTGATGGATCACACGATTGCCGGGTTGGAGGAGGTCAACGGTCAGGTCACTCCGAAGGCAGCGCTTACCGCCTTTGCCGATGCCTTGGGAGAGGATGTGCCTGACCAAGTCGGGACGTTGGAGGCCGTGGCCCGATTGGAAGACCCCACCTTAGAAGCCGCGCTTGAAGAAAAACTCGCCGGTGCCCTGCGCATTCCGACGCCAAGCAGCCAACTCAGCATTGCATCGGCAGTGGTTCCAGTTGTGGGGCGTTTGACGGTAGGGGCAGGACAGGCGCAACAGGGGCCGACCCCCCTGATGGCCGAAGGTGCAGCACCGGTTCTTCGGTTCGATGGGACCGCACCACAAACGACACCCCCCCCGAGCAATTTGGACGACACACCGATGATGCGGCTTAATACCGCAGCACGTGCCGATATCAGCGCTACCGCTGACGCCCCCGTGGACGCGAGTGCCGAGGTCGCAGGCCCTCGCATCACGGCTGCAGAGCCCCGCATTGCTGTTGAAGCTCCCCGCAACATGGTTGCAGAGCCCCGCATCGCTGCTGCAGACCCCCGCATCTCCGCCGCCGACCCGTTCAGCGCCGCCGTCGATGCCGCCAAGGCAGTCCAGCCCGGCGTGAACGCCCCGGCAGCCGAAGTCGCGCTACGCGAGGTGGCCACGCTGACCGCACCGCAGGCTCCTCAGTCCGAGGGGCTTCGTCTCAGCCCGCCGCAGCCGACACCCGCGCCTGCGCCGAATCCCGCCGCCGCGCCGGAAGAGCAGTTGCGCCAGCACGTTAGCCAGCAGATCCGTAGCCTCGACACAGTCGACAACAAGCTGCGCTTCTCGCTTTCGCCCTACGGCATGGGAGAGATTGAGATTGAGGTGATGCGGAGCGAGAATGGCCGCATGCAGATCGCCATGACCACCGAAAGCGCGTCGGTGCTGAACATGCTGCGCCAAGACCGTGATCAACTGCTGGACGCGCTGCAATCGCGCGGCATCAGCGCCGATAACGCCGACCTCGACTTCCAGACCTTTGGCGACCGAGGGCGCAATGGCGGGCAGCAGGATGGCCCAGAGTTTGAAACAAATTTGTCGCAGGCCGATGATCCGCAGGGCAGCGATGCTCTTCCTTTGGCCCAGACACCCAGCCCGAGTTTGTTAGCCGGGCAGTTGGATATCCTCACCTGAAAGGCGAGATCATGATCGACGCGACCACAGCAAGCACCCTGAGCACCGCCAGCACCTCGGCGGCGGCGACGTCGTCGGCTGAGCTTCAAGAGAGCTACAACAGCTTCCTCACCCTGCTCACGGCGCAAATTTCGAACCAAGACCCACTGAACCCAGTGGATTCCACGCAGTTCGTCTCGCAATTGGCGCAGTTGACCCAAGTGGAGCAAAGTATCGCGACCAACGCGAGCCTTGAGCAGATCAGCACCATGCTCTCGACCGTTGGGGCGATGTCAGACCTGCAATTGATCGGGCGTGATGTCTTGGTCCCCTCGACCCAAGTGCGGATGACCGAGGATGACTTCCCGCTGAGCTATCAACTCAACGCCGGGGCGGAGGATGTGACGATCCGCATCTATTCCGAAGACGGAACGCTGGTCCGCGAGATGCCCGGCCCTTCGACCGCCGAAGGAGAGGTGATCGACGTGGAGTGGAACCGCCTTGATTCAGTGGGCCTGCCAGTGCCGCCCGATACCTTCCGGGTTGAGATCACGGCAACGGATGCAAGTGGTAACAACGTGGGGGTGACCCCACTGACCCGCGCCGAGGTGACGCGGGTGAATTTCACTGCACTGGGGCCGGAGTTGGAGCTTGATAACGGGGAATCCGTGCTGTCCAACGTGGTGCGCTCGGTCCTTTAAACCGCTGCGCGGCCCGGGGTCAGAGCCGGGCCACATCCTGCTTGTAGAGTGAGACGAACATCACATCATCGACGCCATTGTGCTCCTTGCTGATCAGATCGCGCAGAAGCTGCGACAGCGCTTCGCTGTCGATGGACACGCCGCGCAACACGGCGCTTTCGGCGGCAAGGTTCATCGCTTGCAGAAGTGAATCGCGCATACGTGTCGCATCTTCTACGCGGCGGTAGCGTTCAGCCAGTTCCAGCGATCCCATCTTGAGCGCGAAATCCGCAACCACGTAAGACACGCTGTTGGTCTTTTGCACCGGAATCGTCATCTGCCCGAGACGCACCACCGTGCGGTCTTTGGCCAGTTCATAGCTGTCCATCGGCTCTTGGTTTTCGCCTTTGGCCGATTTTTCGCCGTCTTGGCCATGTGCGTCAGTTTCAGGCGCGTGGGCTGCGTCCTTTAGCGTCTCCTCCGCCCCGTGGGCGGCTTTCTCATCAACTTCCGTTCCCGCCGCTTCGGCCGGGGTAGGGGCAAGGGCCAGACCGGCGCCATAGCCTGCGCCCAAGCAAAGCAAGGGGAGCGCTACGAATGCGATTGCTGCCTTTTTCATGTTCGACCTTTCCTGAGTTGCCCTCAGGTTTAAAGGTCGATTGCGACGGCAATGGTCTCAGATTGTGACCAAGTCAGGAATTAGTAGGGCAGGATCACATCCATCGCGTCTTCGCCATAGCTGCGCTCTTGGGCGCGTGAAAGCGTGCCGCGACCGCCATAGGCGATGCGGGCCTCGGCGATCTTGTCATAAGAGATGGTGTTATCATCCCGGATGTCGGCAGGGCGCACGATCCCGGCCATGCGCAGCTCACGCAACTCCTGATTAACCAGTATTTCTTGACGTCCCGCGACGACGAGCGTGCCGTTGGGAAGCTTGTCGATGACCAGCGCGGCGACCTTCAACTCGATCCTCTCGTTGCGCGTGATGGCACCAGAACCGCTTGCCTCAGAGGCCGAGCCGACCTCGACAATATCGCCGCTTGGCAAATCGGAGGCGCTGATTCCGGGCAGAATTGCGGCAATTTTCGCGCCATAGCCAAAGAATGTCGGGAATCCGACCGAGCTTGCCCCTTCGCGCTCCCGGTCCGTCGAATTGCGCAGTTGCGCCCGGTCGTCGATGGAGATCACGACGGTGACGATATCGCCGATGTCATCGGCACGTTGATCTGAAAACAGCGGTTGGCTACGGGCTGAAAAGAGCGAGGCCTTGGCGCTGCCACGGCGCGGCGGCTCCATCGCCACGGCGGGCATCGGCACCTGCACGCGGGCCACTTCGGGGATGGTTTGGCCATCCACCACGATCGGCGAGGGCTGCGGATCACGGTCGAAGTGATCTGCGGTATCACAGGCGGTCAGGGCAAAGGCCGCGCCGAACATCAAAAAAGTGGGGCGCGCGAAAGCGGTGGTCATCGAATGATCTCCACGGTCCCTTCGCCGGTGGCGATGCCGGTGACCGTTTTGTTGCTGACAAGGTTAACGATACGGATTTCCTGTCCCTCATGCGCGTCATCAAGCGCGCGCCCCGGAGAGGAAAGGGCCAGAAGCCCGTCGCTGAAATAGATCTCCACCCGCTCGCCCCGGTTGATAACCAGTGGCTGGATGATGGATTGGGTTTGGATCGGGCGGCCCGGCGTCAAGACGCGGCGCACCTGCTTGCCAATGACCTCTTCCAAGTCGGTCATCACGTAGGCACCAATCCGGCCCACCGGCAGGCGCATGACGGTCAGGTCGTCTTCCATGATGATGTCATCCGGCAGCAGGCGGCTGACAGGCACGGGGACGGGCATGGTAACAAGGGCATAGCCCGCGATCCGCTGCACTTCGCCCGTCTCCAGCACGGCATTGGCCAGAAACTTGCCGCTGCGCGGGTCCATCCAGAACTCGGCGAGGGTGAGTACCTCGTCGGCGGGGGCGTCCTTGACCGTGATCTCGAATTCGCCATCCTGCGGCAGGCTGTCGGCGTAATCTGCGCGTGCGCGTTCTTCGACCAGCACGCCGACAGGGGCCGACAGGGCAGGGCCCGTCAGCGCCATCAGGCCAAGGAAGAGAGCGGCGAGCCGTTGCATTAGCGGATTTGGTTCGCAGCCGAGAGCATCTGGTCTGCGGTCTCAATGGATTTGGAGTTCATCTCATAAGCGCGCTGCGCCGAGATCAGATCGGTGATCTGCTGGATGACATTCACATTAGAGGCTTCCAGATAGCCTTGCCGGATCATCCCCGCACCCGGATCGCCGGGGTTCACCACCTGCGCTTCGCCGGAGGCTTCGGTCGCCAGCAAGAAGTTGTTGCCCACGGGGCGCATGCCCGGCTCGTTGACGAATGTGGTCAGGCTGAACTGGCCGAGCTCCACCGGAATGGGGTCATTTTCAACATAGGCCATGACGACGCCCTGTTCGTTGATCTCAACCGCTGTGGTGTTTTCCGGCACGACGAGCCCCGGCTCAACCCGGTAACCCTGCATGGTCACGATCTCACCTTCAGGGGACAGTTGGAACGACCCGTCGCGGGTGAATGCTTGGTTGCCATCGGGTAGCGTAACCGAGAAATAACCGCGTCCGTCGATGGCGACATTCAACTGGTTCTCGGTGGCCACCATGCCGCCTTGAGTGTTCAGCCGTACGGTGCCAGCGGTCTGCACGCCCATGCCGATGTCGATTCCCACGGGCCGGGTCGAGCCCGCCTCAGAGGTCAGCGCGCCTTCGCGTTGCATGGATTGATAGATCAGATCCTGAAAGGCGGCGCGGCTGGCCTTGAACCCGGTGGTGTTCGCGTTGGCGATGTTGTTCGAGATCACATCGACATTGGTCTGCTGCGCCATCATGCCGGTCGCGGCGATGCTAAGTGCCTTCATTGTCTCGTTCCTTCCGTTTCACGGATGTCGGGGTCAGACCGCCTGCGCGATCCGTTTGAGCGAGTCGCGGCGCAGGTCGTCCGCATTGCCCATCATTGTATTTGTCCGCTCATAGGCGCGCTGCACGTCGATCAGCCGGGTCATCTCGCGCACCGGATTGACGTTGCTCAGCTCAAGCGTGCCTTGGCGCACCTGCACGGTCTCAGCCACGCCCGGTTTGGCCATACCTTCAGGGGCGACCAACATGCCGCCGCCGAGGCGCTTATAGGCCTGAATTTCAGGGATATCGAAGACGCCGATGCGACCCAGCGGGCCGGTCGCGCTGCCTGAGATGGTGCCGTCTTCGGAAATGTTGATGTCACCCAATCCTTCCGTCGGCAGTTGGATCGGCGCACCGCCCGCGTCGAGAACCTTGGCCCCCGACAGCAGTGTCAGATTGCCCTGTGTGTCGATGGTAAAGCTACCATCGCGGCCATAGGCCTGCTGCCCTTCGGCGGTTTGATAGCTGAACCACCCCTCACCATGCAGGGCCACGTCCAGCGGGTTGCCGGTCTGTGACAGCGCGCCGGGACGGGTGTCGATGTAAGAGCCGGTGTCGCTGACGAAAGCTGCCTGATCGTCGCCCAGTGCTGTGTTGTCCTGCAACAGCGCCTCAAACACAACGTGCTCGCCCTTGTAGCCCGCGGTGCTGGCGTTGGCGATATTGTTGGCGGTGATGTCGAGCTGTCGCTGCAAAGAAGTCGCCAGCGACATGCTGATATGGCTGGTTTCCGTCATGGCGGGCCTCAGTTTTGGCAAGGATGGCGTGACTTTATTGAAGATCAGTGTGAAATAAAGAATGGATCTTTACAAGAATAAAGTGCAACTATCCATAGAATGAAGCATCTGCACAACATTGTTCTTGGTCTTTCTTTGATCTGGGCCGCGCCGGTGGCGGGGGAGGAAGGTTCTGTCTTTGCGCCTCTGTCCTTGGTAGAACATGGACAAGTGGATTTCCTTGCCGCCCGTGAAACGCTGATGATGCAGCTTCTGGCGGCGGCCGATCCGGAGGGCCCCACGCGGGCAGCGGTGCTGCTGGACCTTTCGGAACTGCACCTTGCATGGATGATGCGCCCCGAGGCGGCAGGCTTTCTGGCGGCGCTCGATAACGAAACCCTCACCGATGACGCCGCGCGGCGTCACCGAACATTGACCCTTGCGCTGGCCTTGCTGGAGGATGACGCGGGCGAGAGTGGTGATCTAGGGCAGGCGGTGTCGTGGTCCGTGGGATGGGCAGAGGGGCAGGCTCTCCGGGCGGCGGCTTTTGCCCGACTGGGGGCTGCAGATGAGGCGGCCCGGTTGATGCCGCGAACCGTTGAGGGCCTCGGCGCGCTATCGCCCGCCATCCAAGCCGCCGTTCTGCCAGACCTGCTTGAGGCTGCCTTGGCGGCGGAGGAGTGGGACGTGGCGCAGGCTCTGGCCGCGCAGTTTCCCAAACATGCTGAGCTGCGAGACGGCCCGGCCTATCGCTTCCTGCTCGCCCGCGCGTCAGAGGTTTCCGGCGATTTTTTAATGGCCTTTGAAGGGTATGTCCAAGCCGCACAGGGCCGCGACGCCTTTGCGCAGCGCGCGCGGCTGGCTTTGGTGCGGATGGGGCGTGAGACTGATACTTTGCCATCGGAGGATGCTTTGTCGCTGCTCAAAGCCGCGCGTTGGAGCTGGGGCGGGGATGCTTTGGCACGCGAGGGTGTGACACTGTTGGCGGACATCGCGGCAGAGCAGGGCGAAACGGATACCGCCTTATGGGCCTTACATAATCTGAAACGCGATGCCTCTGAGGAAGAGGTTGAAGCGCTGCTTACACGCGCTCGGGGCATCTATGGCGCATTCTACGCAGCAGGGGCGGCGGGTGAGATTGACCTTGGGTCTTTTCTTGAAGGGCATGCCCGCATCAGCGCCCGCTGGCGCTTCGATCCTGGCTTTGTCAGCCACGCCATGGCCGTTCCGCAGCGCCTGCTGGACACGGGTATGACAGCCCTTGCCGCGCGGGAATTTCGCGCTCTGCGTGAGATGGCTGAGACCTTGGAAGGGGTCGGGGCGAATGCCCCGGACGCGGCGCTTCTGGCTGATCTGCGACGCGGCGAGGCGCGCGCGCTCTTGGCGGGCGGTCAGGCGGATGCAGCCGTGGATTTGCTAAGCGGCTTTGCCGACGATCAGGGGGCCGAGGCCGAAGCGCTTTTGGTCGAGGCTTTGGCGCGGGCCGGGCGCTCGGATGAATTGGCCGCCCTGCGCCTGCGCGCCCAGGACATGGACCTGCGCCGCAGTCGGGCCGTGGCCCTTTATGAGACCGGAAAATGGGGCTCGGCCCGGCTGGCGTTCCTTGAGATGTGGGAGACGCACCCCCAGCAGTTCGCCTTTGCCGACGCCACACGCCTGACCCTCGCCGCCTATCAGGTGGGAGATAGTGAGACCGTTGCGCAGGCCGCGACGGCCTTCCCGTCGCTCGCCGAATTGCCCGGCTGGGCCGAGATCGCCACCGGGCTCGGCGCGCGCCCCGCCGAAGAGGGGCCGCTGGGATCAGACGTGATGCGGCTGAGTATGGAGAGCGCAGACCGTATCCTTGATGCCGTGACAAAAGTGACGGATGTCAAGGAAAGTCAGTGACATAAATATCAAATGCAAATTTTATTCTTGCGTTAAGCATGAAGAATCGGCTTTCTCATGTATAAGTCAAGAATAACAAGAACGAGCAGGATCACGTCATGAGCATTACAAGCGCCCTTCAAATCGGGGTCAGCGGGTTGCAGGCCAACTCCTCCCGCGTCCAGAACATCTCTAGCAACATCGCCAACGCCAATACGGTTGGCTATCGGCGGACCTTTGCGGAGTTTGTGACCCAGAATACCGGGTCGACCCAAGCGGGTGTGTTGACGGATGTACGGGCCGATATCTCGGCCAACGGCAATATCATGGGGACGGGCCGTTCCACTGATCTGGCAGTGCAGGGCGACGGCTTTTTCGTGGTGTCACGCAACCCTAACGACCCCGTCGAGTCGAATTACTACATGACCCGTGCTGGTTCCTTTACCCCGGATCAGGACGGCAACCTACGCAACTCTGCGGGCTATTTCCTGTCGGGCTTCCCCACCGATGCAACCGGGGCAACCGGGAGCGTCAGCAGCACCAGCTTTACTGACCTCAGCACCGTCAATGTGGCGAGCTATCAGGTGCAGGGCACGCCCAGCACGCGCGTCGGCGTGTCGGGCAATGTACCCGCGCAGGAGACCGGCCCCGGCACCACCGGCACAGCTTTTGCATCGACATTGCGCTACGTCAACCAACTGGGCGGCAGCGACGCGCTGAACCTGTCTTGGACCCCGGGGGCGACTGCCAATGAATGGACGGTCAGCATCACCGATGAGGCGGGCATCAACTATGGCGATGCGACGGTGAACTTTACCGACAGCGGCGTGAACGCAGGTAGCCCCGGCAGCTACACCCCCGGCACCCTGCCGATTGATCCCGCGACTGGCGTTGTGACCCTTTCGATCGCCAATGGCGGCACGCCGCAAATGCTCGAGATCGACTTTGGCGCGCCCGGCACCTTTGCGGGGATGACCCAGTTTTCCGGAGATTACACCCCCCCCGCTTTCGCCGATGACGGCACTGAGACCGGCAGCCTTGAACGGGCCGAGATGAGCGACAGCGGCATCCTCTACGGTGTCTTTGACAACGGTCAGCGCCGCGCGCTCTTCCAAGTGCCGCTTGCCAATGTTGCCAACCCCGATCAGATGCGCTCGATCGATGGGAACGCCTATATCGCCACCCGCGATTCCGGTGCGGTCAGCCTCGGCAATCCGATGTTGAACGGTCTGGGCAGCATTAACAGCGGCGCGCTCGAAGGTTCCAATGTGGATATCGCACAGGAGCTTACCGACCTGATCCAGACGCAGCGGGCCTATTCCTCAAGCGCCAAGATCATCACCACCAGTGACGAGATGCTGAGTGAAACGCTAAGTATCAAACGCTAATCCGGTATATGAATGAGCATCTCCTCTGCCTTTAACATTGCCCGCAGCGGTCTGAGCACGACGGAAGGTCGTGCCAGCCTTGTTGCGGGCAACATTGCCAACGCGCAGACCGAAGGCTACGCCCGCCGCGAAGCCGCGCAGGTAACGACCAGCGGGAAGGGCGGGGCGGTCGAGTTGCGTATCGCGCGACAGGTAGATGAGCGTCTTGCGGGCATGTCGCGCAACGCCTCGGCAGAACTGGGCCAAGCTTCGGTGACCGGAGAGATCCTCAGAAGCTATCTGATCACTCTGGGTGAGCCCGGCGATGAGGTTTCCCCCGCCGCCCGTCTGGCCGAGTTTCAGGCTGGCCTTGATCTCTTGGCTAACAACCCCTCCGATCCCGCCGCACAGAATGACCTGCTGTCGCGGACTGAGACCTTGGTAGGCAGCATCAATCAGGCCGCCATCGGGCTTGAGGCCAGCCGCGTGCAGGCCGGGGACAGTTTCACCACGAGCGTCGCCGAGGTGAACGCCGCGCTGGCCGATATTGCCGAGCTGAACGAACGCCTGCGCACTGCCGGCTCCGACGCGACCGGCACCGGCGGGCTGATGGATGAGATGAACCGCCGCCTTGATGCTTTGGGCTCGCAGATGGATTTCCAAAGCCGCTGGGAATCGGACGGATCGCTGACCCTGCACACCACTGGTGGCACCGAGTTGGTGCATGGCGATACCGCTGTGCGGCTGACTGCCAATCGTGAAACCGGCACGCTGATGGCTGGAAATGTCGACATCACACCGGGCCGCGTCACCGCACGCGGGTCTGACAGCGGACGTCTTGCCGGACTAAGTGGGTTGATCGCCAATGATCTGCCGCAGATGAAGCTGCAGCTGGACGAACTGGCGCGCGGGCTGGTGCAAAGTTTTGAGATCGCTGACGCCTCGGTCGGGGCAGGGCAACCGGGGCTTTTCACCGATGCGGGTGGCGCATTTGATGCGGCACAGTTGGACGGGCTGGCCGGGCGGCTTTCTATCAACAACAGTGTGCAGCCCGATAAGGGCGGCGCGCTTTGGCGTTTGCGCGACGGGGCCGGGGCCACCACCCCCGGAGAGCCGGGCGATACGACGCAGTTGAACGCTTTCGTGGATATTCTGGAAACGGGTTTCACCTTTGACGCGGCCACCGGCCTCAGCAGCAACGCACGTCTAGGCGACTTCGCGGCTGACATGGTCGGCCAGCAGAACACCCTGCGCGTCGGCGCAGATGCCCGGGCCGAGACCGCCCGCGTACGTCTTATCACATTTGAGGACAACCGCAGCAGTTTGGAGGGTGTCAACGTCGACACCGAGTTGCAAAAGCTTCTGGAGATCGAACAGGCTTATGGTGCCAACTCGCAAGTGCTGAGCAGCCTGAGCGATATGCTCGATACCCTGTTGGCCAGCGTGTGAGGATAACATGACTGAGATTTCCCGCACCGTTTCCACCGCCCTGCAAAGCCTGCGCCAGCGCGAGCAGACCAGCCGCCTCGCTGCCGAGATTTCGGACGTGTCCAAAGAGGTCACAACCGGGCTCAAGGCCAACCCTTATGACGATCTGGGCCATCGCTCTGCCGATGCCATTGCCATCCGGATGCAGATCACCCGCAATGACGGTTTCCTAACCTCCAACGCACTGCTGGATCGGCGCTTCCTCGCGGTGGAAACCTCGCTTGGCGCGATGCGCGATGTGGGGCAGAACGTGCTTGAGCAGGCCTTCACCTCGGATAACGCCGGAGGGCTCTCGGCGAGCTATCTGTCGCAGGCGGCCCGCTCGGCGCTGGACCGGGTTCTGGAGCGTGCGGCTGTCAGCGACAGTTCGGGCTTTCTCATGTCGGGCACGCGCAGCGATACGAACCCTTTGCAAGCTTGGGACGAGATCAACCCTAGAACTGGGCAAACCCCGGCAGCGGCGGTTGATCAGATGATCGGCGGAACGCCGACAAATTTGGCGGATGTGCAGCGCGCGATCGCTGATCTCAAAGCAGGTTTTAGTGACACCTCCGCCAATCCTAACCATAATTTTGAGACTACTTTCTACAACGGTGCGCCCACGGGCAATCCGCCGCTGACTTCGCGCACGTCTGAGACCCAGACCCTAACCCAAAGCGCGCAGGCCAATGATCCTGCGATCCGCGATCTGATGCGCGGGCTGGCTATGCTAAGCGCGTTTAACCCCAGTGATATCCCTGATGAGGCCGCTCGCGATGCTTGGCTGACCGAAGCCCGAAGCGCCATCGGCGCGGGGCTCGAAGGGCTGACTGATCTCGAAACCCAGACCGGCCTGAAGCGTGGGCAACTGGCTGATACGATCTCGGCCCAAGAAAGCCGGGCGCTCTTTCTCGACGGAGAGGTCATGAACCTAGAAGGCGTTGATCAATACGACGCGGCCACTCGGTTAACCCAATTGCAGAACCAACTCGATTCCAGCTTTGCCGTCACCGCCCGCCTCTCGCGTCTGTCTTTCTTGAACTACCTTTAACCGGAACCGCCCCCCATGAACGCCTTGTTTAAACTCCTGCTGATCGGCCTCACCTTCGCGCTTGCCGCGCCGGCGGCTGCACAGGTGCGGATCAAGGATATCGTTACCGTCGAAGGCGTGCGGTCGAACCAATTGGTCGGCTACGGTCTGGTCGTGGGGCTGAACGGCACGGGCGACAGCCTGCGCAATGCGCCTTTCACCGAACGCGCCATCGAAGGCATGCTAGAGCGGCTCGGCATCGGCAACCTGACCGAAGACCAGATGCGCACGGCCAACACCGCCGCCGTCATGGTCACCGCGTCCCTGCCGCCTTTCGCGCGGATGGGCAGCACCATTGACGTGGTCGTGTCCTCCCTGGGCGATGCCTCGTCCCTGCGCGGCGGCACCTTGATCGTGACCCCCCTGACCGCCGCCGATGGCGAGATCTACGCCGTCGCTCAAGGTCCGATTGCCGTCGCCGGTTTCGCGGCGCAAGGGCTGAACGCCTCCATCGTCGAAGGCGTGCCGACAGGCGCACGGATCGACAACGGTGCCATCGTCGAGCGTGAGGTCGACTTTGATTTCAGCGAGATGACCAGCATCAAACTGGCCCTGCGCAACGCCGATTTCGTCACCGCGCAGCGGGTCGAAGCGGCAATTAACCAAGCCATGGGCCCGGTCGCCACCGCCATCGATTCGCGCACCATCACCGTATCCGCCTATGGCAAGGGATCATTGATGGAGACCATGGCCCTGATCGAGCCGCTGCAAGTTCAGCCGGATCAGGTCGCCAAAGTGGTGATCGACGCACGCTCCGGCACCATCGTCATCGGCGCGAATGTCCGTATCGACCGCGTCGCGGTCAGCCAAGGCGGTCTGACGGTCACGGTCCGCGATGATTTCAACGTTAGCCAACCTGAATCACTGTCGATCGGCGGGACCACCGTGGTGGTGCCGAACTCCTCGGTCGGCGTCGAAAAGAAAGACGCGAAATTCGCCGTCATCGACGGGTCGGTCAGTCTGCAACGTCTGGTCGATGGGCTAAACGCCATCGGCGTTGGCGCAACCGAGACGATTTCCATCCTTCAAGCCATCAAGGCGGCGGGCGCTTTGCACGCTGACCTTGAGATTATTTAAGGGGCAGGTCATGGAATTTCCGTCTTTCCCAATCCCCGCGCCAACCCCGTCGGCCAAAGCTGCACCAACGCAGGCCGATGCAGTTACAGCCGAATCGGCGAAAGAGTTTGAGGCGATGTTCCTCGGCCAGATGGTCGATGAAATGCTCTCGACCGTGGACATCGGCAGCTTCGGTGGTGGCCATGCCGAGGAGACTTGGCGCAGCTTTCTGTCCAACGCGATCGGCGAAAGCATCGCCGAGCAGAACAGCACCGGAATTGCCCGCAGCATTGAAACCGCGATGCAGCGCTATCAAACGGGGGCCAACCGATGAGCGATCCGCGCAAAGCACTCGCCGCCGTGGATGCATTGGGCAATCTGCTGCGCCGCGAAATCGCCGCGGTCGAGGGGGGGGCGTTCAATCAATTGGTCGAGTTTGCCAGCGAAAAAGCCCGACTCACCGCCGTGTTGGAAGAGCAACTCAGCCACGACCCCGAAGCGGTCAGCAAAGATAAATTGCGCGATCTAAAAGTTCTGATTGCGCGCGATCATCACCACCTGCAATTGGCCCGCCAAGCCACGGCAGAGATGATCAATGAAGTTTCCGGAATCCGGGAAAAGCACAGCATTGCAGGTATTTACGGCCGAAGCGGTGCTAAACGTGACAACCGCGCAACACTGATGACAACGGTGGACAAAAGTTTCTGAATTGCCTCAATGTTGCCAGTTTTTCACGTAAAAACGTAATCAAGCGGGTTCGCCCCGCAGTTGTCAGAAAGACGACATAACGAACTAGAATAGTCTGGAATAAGAACATGTCTTCGATCAACACAAACGCCTCCGCAATGAACGCTCTCGCAACTTTGCGGAACGTCAATTCGAACCTTGGTACAACCCAAGACCGTATCTCGACTGGCCTTAAAGTTTCTTCCGGTAAGGACAATGCGGCATACTTTGCGATTTCCGAAACCCTGAAGGGCGACAGCGGCATGACCAAAGCCGTGAATGAGAGCCTGACGCTGACCAAGAACTCTGTCGCGACTGCGCGCCTTGGCGCTGAGCAGTTCTCCGAGCTTGCTTCGGAATTCCGTGACAAGGTTGCATTCGCCCAAGAAAACAAGGGGGGTCTGACCGAAATCGAAGCCGACCTGACCCGTCTTGTGGCCGATATGACAGCGATCATTTCGCAGTCGACATTTAACGGCGACGACTTGGTCAACGCAGAGGGCACAGCAACGGACGGGTCCGCGGCGGCCCCATCAACGATCGATGCTGCAACTGGTGTGATCACGGACGGCACCAGCGGCGCGAAAGCCCCGCGTCAAGTCGTAAGCGGCATCAGCCGTGATTCTGATGGCGCTTTGAGCACGACTAAGATCAGCGTCTCCCCGGTTGACCTGAACGGTCAGCGCGAGCAATTTGCCCTGATTGCGTCAGGTTTTGCGACGAACGCGGGCAACGCCACCACCGGTGAAGCTTTCCTTGCGCAAGTGCTGACGGAGGCCGATGAAGCCAAAACTGCTTCCGTTAGTGCCGCTACAACTCTGGGTCAGGCCGAAAAGTCGATCGAGCGTCAGCAGGAATTCCTGACTAAGCTCTCCGATAACCTCGACACCGGTGTTGGCGCGATGGTTGACGCCAATATGGAAGAAGAAGCCGCCCGTCTTCAGGCGCTTCAGGTTCAGCAGCAGCTGGCATCGCAGTCCCTGTCGATCGCCAACCAGGCACCGCAGAACATCCTGAGCCTGTTCCGTTAAGGATTAGGGTTTTCGGGGCCAGAGCCTAGCGCTTTGGCCCCGGTCCAACCGCCTCAGAATTTGCGGTTGGCAGGCAGCAATATATAAAAACAAGGAAGAATTCCTATGGGGCTGGCAGCATACAAACGAACCATTCGCGACAGCGAAACCCCGCGGCAGATCGAGCGCCGCATCCTAAGCCGCGTCACACATGACCTTGCCGAGAAGGGCCAAGGCTTTGATGCGACTGAGAGCAAGAGCGAGCGGTTGAACATCCTCGCCTCCGGTCTGCGCGACGCAATTTACGAAAATCAACGGTTCTGGTCAGCCCTGCGCCATGACCTGTCTGAGCCGGAAAACAAGATGCCCGACGGGCTGAAAGCTTCGCTCATTTCCATCGCACTTTGGGTGGACCGTCACAGTACCGCGCTGATGGCTGGCGAGGGGCGTCTGGCCGGTCTGGTTGAGATCAACGGCAATATCGCCGCCGGTCTGGCCGGGCAGGCCGCACCTCAGATGAAGGAGGTGTGAGATGCTGAAACTCACCCTTCGCCCCCGTGAACGCGTTGTCGTGAATGGCTGTGTCATCCGCAACGGTGACCGCCGCCAAGCGCTGACGGTCGAAAACCGCGCCGACATCGTGCGCGAATCCGATCTGTTGAAGCCGGATGCGGAATCCACGCCCGTCTCCAAGGTCTATTTCTTGGTGCAAACGGCGCTGATCCGTCCCGATACCCGCGATCAAATCTTGCCAATGATTCAGCAGGGCCTGGCCGATCTTGCCTGCTGCTTTGGCGCTGAGATGCGCAGCCGGATCATGGAAGCGGCAAACTTCGTCTCCATGGCCGACTTCTACAAAGCTATGAGCGAATTGCGCGCGGTTTTGAAATACGAAACCGAGTTGATGCAGCTGCGCCCCATCGCCCCGGCGCCAAGCCATGAGGCTGCGCACGCATGATCTCGCTGGGCGGCATGAGCACACAGGTGGCGGTCAAGCTGTTTGACGCAACGCGTGACAAACAGCTCGACCTCGTCGCCAACGATGCTTTGAACGCCCGGCAGATTGAAGCCTTTAAAGAACGGATCGGCGATATCAAATCCGCCAAGGAGTTTGTCGCCGATACCGAAGTCTATACATTCGTCATGCGCGCCTTTGATCTCGAAGATCAAATTTTTGGCAAGGCGATGATCCGTAAGGTGCTTGAAAGCAATTCCGATGAGCCTTCGGCCCTCGTGAACCGCCTTAGCAATCCTAAAATCAAAGAGATGTACGACACTTTGGGCTTTGCTCCCGGTGGCGGGCGGAGCTTCAACTTCAACAGAACCGGCTGGCAGGATGAGGTTATTGACCGTTTCAAAGAACGGATCGTGCTCAACTCTGCCGGTGAAGATAACGAGGGTGCCCGCATCGCTCTGGAGTTCAAGTCAAAGGCCGGAGAAATTAACAGCTGGCTCGACGTCTTAAAAGACGCCGATCTGGGCAAATTCATGCGCCGCGCACTTGGCCTCCCGAACGAGGCGATCAAGGTCGATCTTGACCGCCAGATTGCGCTTTTCGAGCAGAAATTCGACATCGAAAAGCTGAAAGACCCTGCTGAGGTCGACAAGCTCGTCTCCCGTTTCTCAGCTATTTACGACGCTGTCGAAGGGGTTTCATCCGCGTCCAGCACGGTTCTTTCCCTGATGCAGGGGGCCGTCTCTATCGGGCAGGGCAGCAGCTTTACCGCCATCACCATCAATATCCCCACGATCACCGGCGGCTACAGCGCCTCCAGCATTTACCGCTGATCCACCCTATTCGATGAATTCGTCGTCATCGGCTGCCGAGGGCAGTTCGATCACGCCTTCATCGGCGAGGCTCTTGGCATATTCCACCATCGCGGCCTGAGCGGCGCGCACATCGCGGCCCCGGACCGGGCCGGTGGCGGCCATTTCATCCATTAGCATCTGGCGCGAGCGTTGCGGTAGGCATTCCATCAGGTGATCGCGCTGCTCTTTCTTGGCCCCGCGCATTGCCATCGGCAGGGTCGCCCCATCCAGCCCGCGCATGACCTGCGCCAAGTCTTGCATGGGCAGTTTGAACAGATCGTCAAAGACGAACATGCGCTGTTTGATGGCTTGGAATGCATCCGGAATACGCGCGTCCAGCGCGCCGGAGAGTTCCTCAAAGGCCTGCACATCCAACTGGTTGAACAGATCCGCCATGCGCTGATGTGTCTCGACCGAGTTGGTGTGCATCGTGTTCGAAAGGATGTCCTGCTTCAGCGTCTCTTCGATCTGCTGCATCATATGCAGCGGCACGGCCTCCATGGCGATCATGCGTTCGGCGATGTCCTGCATCCGCTCCGGTCCCAGCAAGGGCAGCACTTTGGCCGCCACACTGGTCTCAACGTTGTTAAGGATCGCCGCTGCGGTCTGATCATGCTCGCCCTTGAGATAATTGGCGATCACCGTCTCATCCAGCGCACCAAAGCCGCGCCACATTGCGTTTTCGCGCTCGCTGTTCTTGAGCCCTTCCAGAATGCTGGTGACCTGCTCCTCGGGCATGAATTTACGCAGCATGGACTCTGCCGTTGAGATCGAGCCTACGACCGAACCGGTACCGCTGACGACCTTTTGGGTGAACTCGCGGAGCACATGTTCCACGACCTCCGACGGGATTGGGCCTAGGCGGGTCATGGCGCTGGTGATGCGCTCAATCTCGGCGGTGCCGAGTTTTTGCATAAGTTCCGAACCGGTCTGCTCTCCCAGGCACAGGAAGGTGATGGCGGCCTTGGTGGGACCGTTCAGATCCTCCACCGATATGGGCTTTCTGCGGGTTTTGGAAAGGGCATTGGTCGACATGGATAAATCCTTTCAGTGCAGGTCAGCCACCGGCAAGCGGCACATAGCTTTCGATCAGCGATCCGGCCAGCATGTACCAACCGTCGATCAGCACAAAGAAGATAACCTTGAACGGGAGGGAGATCAGGACAGGCGGCAGCATCATCATGCCCGCGCTCATCAAGACCGAGGCGATGATGAGGTCAATGGCGACAAAGGGCAGGTAGATCAGAAAGCCGATGGTAAAGGCACGGCGCAGTTCCGAGATCATGAAGGCAGGGACAAGATGGCGAAAGGTGGCTTCCTCAGCCGTTTCAGGCATGGGGGTCTCTTCGGCCTCTTCGTTTGCCGGGGCGATGCGCAAAAACAGCGCGTAGTCTTCGGGGCGGGTGTTGACGTACATAAAACTCTTGAACGGGGCTGCGATACGCTCCAGCGCCTGCTCTTCGGCAATGGCGTTCTCTAAAAGCGGTTGCACCCCGGCCTCATAGGCGTCCTCGAACACGGGCTGCATGACGAAGAAGGTCATGAACAGCGCCAGCGAGGTCAGCACGATATTGGGCGGGGTCTGGTTCAGGCCAAGGGCCGAGCGCAGCATCGACAGAACGATCACAAAGCGGGTGAAGCTGGTCATCACCACCAACAGCCCCGGCGCGATGCTGAGCACGGTGACCAGCGCGATGAATTGAACGATCCGGCCAGAGAGATTGGCGTTTTCATCACTGCCGGGGGCGGTATCCCCGATCACATCCGAAAGCGTGCTTAGAAAGCCCCCGTCTTGGGCCATAGCCATGCCGCTGCTGGCCAGAAGTACCAGCAGGGCAAGGCCCAGACGGCCCGGCGCATTGGGGCGCGGGGAGGGGAGGTCAGTCAGGGACATAATCCTTGACGATCTGGGTGAGCGAAACGCCCAGCCGGTCTTCGCCGACCTTCACAAGGTCACCGCGCGCGACCAGACGGTCAGAGACCATCAGGTCGACGGGCGCGCCGATTTTGCGGTTCAGTTCCACGATAGACCCGCGGGTCAGTTCCAGCAGTCGCGAGATCGGCATCCGGGCTTGGCCCAGTACAATCTGCACATCGAGACCGACGTTCAGCATCGCGTTGATCCCAGCCCCTCCGGCCTCAGGGCGAGGGGCGAGGGCGTTGCGCGAATCCTCGGTGTCAAGTTGCGGAAAGACCCCCGCGTCAGCGCTGCCCGCGCTGGCGGTATTGCCGAAGGCGTCAGCGCGCGGCTGGTCCTGCTGGCTGGTGCCGGGCGCGGCGTCGGGCGCTTTGCCCTCTGCGGCGTCGACGTCGTCTTTGGGCGATTGCAGGTCAGGCTTATCCATTTCCGTCCTTCTCCTTTTGTGCTTTCAGCGCCCGCTCATGTGTGTCGCGCAACTCGGCGAGCAGGCGGTCGCATATCTTTTTAAAGCCGTAGTCGAGACTCCCGTGGTCCCATTCCATCCGGGCATCACCATCGGGCAGGTCGGGATCGGCGCGCACGTCCAGCACGCTGTCGCATTTGTAATAGATCGCGCGTTGGCGCAGTTCGGGGCCGATCTGCTCCAGTGTAGCAGGCGATAGGCGCACTTTGATGTGGCTCGATCCGATGGCCATCTTGAGCGATTGGATTACCGTCTTTTTCACCCGCGCGGTGGATAGGCGTTCGATCACTTCGGGGAGGACGATCTCGCAGGTTTGCAGGGTAAATCCTACGATCTGCGCCACCAACGCCTCCTGATGGGCCTGCATGGCCTGCGAGAGCCGCGCCAGTTCCTGCGCCAGTTTCTCGGCCATGACGGCATGTTCGGCCTGCATGGTCTGGTGCATCTCGGCCCGGCCTGCGTCGGCCCCGGCCAGATAGCCTTCAATATGGCCTTGTTTGTGGGCCTTCTTGACCTTCGCCTCGATCTCTTCGGGCGTGGGCAGCGAAGGATCCTGCGGCTTGCTTTTGCCGTCTTCGTCGAAATTCTGAAGCTTCAGGGTGGTGATCACAGATCATCCCCTTCTGCCAGCCATTCGCCCAGTACGCGCAGGGCGTCATCGGCATTGTCCTCGGCCAGTTCGGCCACGGCGCGCAATTGACTGTGGTGGACCGCGCCTTCGACAGAGGCCAGTTGCACCATGTCGCGGGGCATCTCATCCATCGGGCCAAGGACCGCGCCGCTCTGGGCACCTACCGGGGTGGGCAGGCGGTTCTGCGGGGTCTCTTTCTGGGTGCCGCCGGTCAGCGCTTTGGGGGCGGTATCCTCCTCAGGGCCACCCAGCAGGGCTGCATCTGCGCCAGCGCCAGCCAGCGCGGGCTGGGGCAGGGTGGCGTCCAGCACCATGCGCAGGGGACGGGCACCAAGGACCATAATGATCGCCACCAACGCCAGGGCAAAGAGCGAGCGCAGGATGGTCATAGCGTTATCTGCCAGCACCGCGCCCAAGCCACGGCCCGTGGGGCTGCTGAACTCGGAGTCGAAATCAAGGAACTGAAGGCTGTCGACCTGCACCTGATCGCCACGGGCTTGGTCAAAGCCGATAGCGGTACTGACCAATTGGCTCAGGCGCTGCATTTCTTCTTCGCTGCGCTCGATATACCCTTCGGAGCCATCGGGCAGGGTGCCATAGCTGCCGTTCACCAGAACGGCGACCGAGATACGCTCGATATCGCCCGGCTCGCGCACCATCTCGCTTTGAACCGAGCCGATCTCATAGTTGATGATCTCGTCATTCTCAGAACGGGTGGATTGGCCCGCGCCGCCGCCAGCATCGTCGCGCAGCTCGTCGGGGATGTTGTTGGCCACATCCACCGTGGCCGCCGCCGGATCGGTTTCATTGGAGTTGCGCACGCGGGTTTCGATGGATCGGGCGACCTGCTGGCTGGGGTCAAAAGTGCGGGAAACGCGGACTTCTCGCTCGGTGGTCAGATCGACGCTGACGCGCACGCGGGCATTGCCGGGCCCGACGCGGGCGTTGAGAATGGATTCAACTTTCTGCGCCAGTTGCTCTTCGATCATGCTGCGCTGACCTTGGAGAGAGAAGTCAGAGCTGCCACCCTCATCCTTGGCCAAGATCGTCTCACCCGAGGCCGACAGGACGGTCACATTCTGCGCTTCCAAATCCGCCACGGCAGAGGCCACCAGCGCTTGGATCGCCTGCGCCTGTCGACGTGTCATGCTGGCATTGGCCTGCGATCGCACGATGACCGAGCCGCTGGCCTCGGCGCGGCTGCGCGAAAAGGCGGCGCGTTCGGGCAGCACCAGATGCACCCGTGCGGCCTTGATGCCGCTGATGGTTTGGATCGACCGGGCCAACTCGCCTTCGAGCGCGCGCAGCCGGTTCACCTTTTGCATGAAGGAGTTCATCCCCATGCCGGACATATTGTCGAAAATCTCCCAACCCGGCACGCCTTCGCCGGGCAGCCCCGCATCGGCCAGCGCCATACGGGCGCGGGCAATGTCGTTTTCCGCAACCGAGATCGTATCGCCGTTGCGTGACAGGTCGACCGTCAGACCTGCTTGCTCCAACGTCTGCATCATCTGCGACGCGGTGCCGGGGCTAAGCTGGCTGTAAACCGGAACATAGGTGGGGGCGAGGATGGTCCGCGCGCCGATAAAAATAGCCGCGGTGATCGCCAAGCCGATGCCGCCCAGAAGTGCCAGCCGCTTTGGACCTAAATCCTTAAGGTTTTCAACGATCTGATTCACGGGCCCTCACTCGGTTGGATAGGCCGAGCATTCCCCGCTCGGTCGTCACTATGCAAGCATATATCGATTTATACTTGTGAGAACTGATAAATAAACAGGTTTCTGTTGCAATAAAGCTTGTTTAGCGATGTATTTGTTCTTGCATATGGCGCATTGCGCGGGATCCGACTAAGAGTGAAAGAATGAAAAAGCTTCTTGCTATCCTTGCTGTCGTCTTGCTCTGCCTTCTTGCTGGCGTAGGTGGGGTGACGCTCGCCATTGGCCCTTCTGATCTGTTGAAAATGGCCGGGCTGGGCGGGGATGAGACCGAAGAAAAGATCGCCGACAGCGCCCATGCCGAAGAAGCGGCTGACGACGGGCACGGCGGCAAGCCCAAGACCGAAGTGAAGATGCCGGTCATGCCGTTCCCTGAGATCATCGTCAACGTCACCGACACCGGGCCGCAAGGCGGGCAGACCAGCCGGTTTCTCAAACTTAATATGCTGATGGTCTATGATGAGACCGTCGAAGGCGCTGACCGTCTGATCGCGCGTGAGATCTACCTGCGCGACAGTTTCCAAGATTTCCTGCGGCAGTTGCATGTCAGCGATCTGACTGGCAGCTATGGGCTGGCGATGCTGAAGACCGAACTGCTGCGTCGGGCGCGGGCGGTGGGCCACACCGACGCACCGCATGAAATCCTGATTGCCGATATGGTGGTGCAATGACGACAGCGGCCTCCCCCGATGCGATGAACCTCGAAGAGACGATGATCCGTCAGGCGCGGGAAAGCTTCCAGCGCCTGCCCACGCTTGAGATCATCATCGACCGCCTGTTGCTGGCACTGGTGCCTGACCTCAAATCCTACTGCACCGTCGCACCGGAGATCGAACTCACCTCACTGGAATATATGCCCTATGAGGACGCGATGGAGAAAATCCAACCGTCCTCGCTCATCGCCATTGCCAATGCGGAAGGCTGGGGCAGCCAGATTGCCTGCGTGGTTGAGCCGGACCTGTTGTTTTCGGTGTTGGAGATCATGCTCGGCGGGCGTCGTGCCACGAGCCAAGAATGGAAGCCGCGCGGGTTGACCGCGATTGAGCAGAAACTGGGCCGCAGGCTGGCGGAGCTCTCTCTCAAAGGTTTGGCGCATTGCTTGCATGATGTCAGCCCGGTGAAATTCGACATCCAATCGCTGGAATCCAATCCCCGGTCAGTCATGCTGGCCGCCCCGCGCACCGCGACGGTGTTGGTGCGGATGCATCTGCAATTCGAAGACCGCAGTGGACATATGGCCTTGGTGCTGCCCTATGGCACGCTGGACGAGGTCAGCGCGCAGCTGGCGCAGCCCTTCCTTGGCGGCCGTTCGCCCACCGACAGCAACGCGCGCAAGGATATGAACAGCCAGATTTCCAGCACCACGGTGACCATCACCGGGGTGCTTCAAGAGGTGACGATCCCGCTGCGCGAAGTGCTGGAATGGAAGCCCGGTCAGGTGATTGATCTGGGCATGACGGTCGATACCCCCGTGGTTGGCATGGTGAACGCGCAACCGATGTTTCAAGCCGCCTTTGGCCAGCGCAGCAACGGTGCCTTGGCGCTGCGCGTGATCCAATCCCTGCTCCCTAAGGAAAATCAGGAGGACAGCGACGATGATGCCGGCCTTGATTGATATCCTCATCATCGTGCTGCTGGTTGGCACGCTGGTCTATGCTTTTATCCTTGATCGCCGGGTCCGCGCCTTGATGGCGACCCTGAAAGAGATGGAGCCGATGGTTGGCGCCTTTTCCACTGCCGTCGATCAATCGGCCCGGTCGGTCGAAGACCTGCGCGACCTCAGCACCAAGGTTCAACGTGCCGAGCCGCCTGTGCAGCGTGACACCCCACAGCCCCGCCAAGCCGCGGCTGAGCCTGCCCCGGCAGGCCAAAGCCCGGCACAGATGCGTGCCGCGCGCCTGAAGGGGCGTTCCCAAGTGCGCGGGCAGGCGGCAGTTCAGGGCAAATCCGAATTGGTCCGCACCTTTTTCGACATCACCAAGGAGCGTAAGGAATGAGCCGTATCTCCCTGCCGAAGATCGCGCTGTTTGGCCTTGGCGTCGCTGGCGTGCTCAAGCTCACGGTTGAGTTCATGCCAATGATGGCCATCGCCGAGACGCCCGGCGACACCCCTCCGGTTCCGATTGAGCTGGCCGCCGCACCCGCGCCGCCCAGCTATGACGCCAGCGCCCCGGGCGAAAGCGGCATGTGCGAGCCGAGCCATCTGATCGCCGAGGCCATCGCCGAAGAGCGTGCGCTGTTGAAAGACCAACGCGATACGATTGCCGACCGTGAAGCCAAGCTCGCACTCGCCGAACAGAGCCTCAAGGCCGAGCAGACCCGGCTGGCCAGTCTGCGCGACGAGATCGGCGCGCAGCTTAAGGTGATCGAAGAGGCCAACAATCAGGACATGACCAAACTGGTTGAGCTTTACCGCAACATGAAGCCACAGGTGGCGGCGGGCATCATGGATGAAATCGACGTGGAAACCGCCGTGCAGGTGATCGGTGCCATGCCTGAACGCGATGCCGCGCAGATCATGGGCTCGTTCAGCCTTGTCCGCGCACGTTTGATCACCAAAATCCTGCTGGAACGCTCCAAACTCCCCGCCGACCGCAACCTCGAAGGGCTGCGCCTACGTTAAGCGGGCAGGGGTTAATCCTCGCGGATCGACGACCCTGCAGGCGGTTTGCGACGGACGTTCCGGCGCAGATCCATGACAAAGCCGATGATCTCGGCCACCGCCTGCCAATGTTCCATTGGGATACGGTCATCCACTTCCACCGCTGCATGTAGCGCACGGGCCAGCGGGCGGTTTTCGATCATCGGGATGTCGTGTTCCTTGGCCAGCTCGCGGATGCGATGCGCCATCACATCGGCGCCCTTGGCCACGCAGACCGGCACATCATCCACGCCCTGTTCATATTTCAGCGCCACGGCGTAATGGGTCGGGTTGGTCAGGACCACGCTGGCGCCCGGGATCGCCTGCGCGATGCGCTGGCGTGCGCGTGCGCGGCGCAATTCGGCCCGGCGGCCCTTGATCTGCGGATCGCCCTCGCTGTCCTTATGCTCGTCGCGGATTTCCTTGAGGCTCATCATCTGCTTCTTCTTCCACTGCGCGCGTTTCCAAATGATGTCGGCGATAGCAATGGGGATGAGGAAGGTGGTTGTCACAAGGAAAATCCAGCGCACCTTTTGCAAAGTGGCATCAAGTAAAGTCTCAGGCACAAAGGCCTGCGTCTGACCCAGAGACTGCGCAATATCCCGCACAGCCCAGACGGTGATAAAGCCGATCACCAGCACCTTGGCCGTGTTCTTGGCGAATTCGACAAAGGCTTCGGCTGAGAAGAGCCGTTTGAACCCCGACAGCGGGTTCAGTTTGGAAATCTTCGGCTTGATCCGCTCGGCTGCGACCACGGTCTCACCTTGGATCAATACGCCGAAGAGGGCCGCCAGCACCATGATCCCCACCACCGGCATCATCGCCAGGCCGAGCGTAAAGCCCAGCGATTTCAGCACCTGTCCCGCCTCGACCACCCCGGTGCCGCCGGTGCCGATGGCGGTGACACCCGCCTCCAGCAGCGGGCCCTGCAGCGCCTCGACAATGCCGCCAATCGAACTGGGTAGCACGAAGATCAGGATCAGCAGCAAGGCAAAAACCAGCATCGCCGTGCCGGTCTCACGCGATTGGGGCACGTCGCCTTTCTTGCGCGCGTCGCGGAGCTTTTTCTCCGTCGGCTCTTCGGTCTTACTGCTCTTGTCCTCTTCCGACATGGCCTAGAACCCGTAGGTGGTGAGCCATTCCGCGAATGGCTCCAAAAACCCCCGCATCATGGTCGGAACCGCCAGCACCATCAAGGCCAACCCGGCGGCGATCAGCAAGGGCTGGGCGATAAAGAAGACCTGAAGGCTCGCCATCATACGGTTCGCCAGACCCATGCCGACGTTGAGCACCAGCCCCGCCACATAGAAGGGCGCGGCGATCGACAGGCCGAGGTAGAGGCTGACCTGCGTGGCGCGGGCAAACTGATCGGTCAGATCGGCCAGCATGAAAGTGCCGGGGATAAAAACCTGATAGGACATCAGCAACGACTCGATGATCAGGTGGTGCAGGTCGGTGACAAAGATCAGCGCCGTCGCCCCGATCAGCAGCATCGCGGCCATGCTTGTTGCCCCCTCAAAGGCCCCAATGTTCGGTGCCAAGGCATTGGCCAGCCCCGACATCAGGGCCATCTGATAGCCCGCGAATTGCAGCGCCGAGAGCAGCGTGCGCGCCACCAGCCCGATCCACAGTCCCACGGTGATTTCCGAGCCAAAGATCAACAACAGAGCACCGGGGCGATCTTCGGCCACCGGGCCAAGGCCCGTAACCGGATAAAGCGCAGCACTCAGGATCAGACCAAAGAACAACCGATGCCGCGTTGGGACAGAGGTCTCAGCAAAGCCCGGCATGAACAAAAGCGCGCTCCCGATGCGGGCAAAGACGACGAAGTATCCCATCAGCGCGTCGGTCAGGAGGGCGGACAGGTCCATCCCTAGCCCCCGATGGTGGCGACGGTCCGCAGTGACACCTTGCGGTGGATTTCGGCGTTGGAAATGACCGGCGTCATCGGGCTGACCCGCTCTAACATGGAGCGCACATAGGACCGCGCCTCGGGGTTCACCATCAGCGCGGGCCAGCTGTCTTCAGAGGCGAAGCGCTGGATCTGCTGGCGGGCCTGCAAGACGAACTCCTGCACCCGTTTAGGCGACATGACGAATGTCCGATCATCGCCGACCATTTTGACCGCGTCGATGAACTCGGCCTCCCATGAGGGCGACAGGGTGATAACCGGCACGAAGCCCTGCCCATCGGACAGCCCTTGGCAAATCTGGCTCGACAGACGGCGGCGCACGTTTTCCAGCACCAGCGCGGGTTTGGAGGTTTGGCGCGTGGCTTCGGCCATCGCCTCGACGATCAGCGGCAGGTTGCGGATCGAGACGCGCTCAAGCAGCAGTTCCTGCAAGACCTGCTGCACCAGAATGGCGGGGGAGGGGACGGGCAGATCGTTGACCAGTTTTTGGTAATTCCGGTCCAGCCCCTCAATCGCCTCTTTCGCCGAGCCGTAGGTGAGCAGTTCGGACATGTTTTCTTTCACCACTTCGGTCAGATGCGTGGTGATGACACTTTCGGGGTCCACCACCGTATAGCCCTGGGCCTCGGCCTGATCGGCGACCTTGCTGTCGACCCAAAGCGCATCGAGCCCGAACGTCGGCTCGCGCGTGGCCTCACCCGGCAGTTGCAGCGGCGCGCCTTCGGGGTTGATCACCATCATCTGATTGGCGCGGATGTCGCCCTTGGCCACATCAACGCCGTGGATCTGGAAGGAGTAGCTGTTGATCGGCAGGCTTACATCGTCCTTGATCCGCACCGAGGGCATGGGGAAACCGAACTCTTCGGCGAAATGTTTGCGCAGGGATTTGATCTTGCTCGGCAACACCGCGTCGGGACGGTTGGCCAGCGCCACCAGCCCTTCACCCAGCACCAGCCGCAACTCGTCGAGGTGCATGGGGTTGCTGTCGACCTCCGGCATGTCCTGCTTTTTCTGGGCCTCTGCATCAGCCTGTGCCTTGGCCTCTGCCGCCTCCGCCGCGCCGCGTTGGATCACCACGCCCAAGCCCACCATGGCAGCGGCCAGCAAGGCAAAGACCAGCAGCGGAAAGCCCGGCAGAAGGCCGATACCGAACAACAGCATCGCTGCCATATAGAGCGCCTTGGGGAAGTTCGACAGCTGGTCAAAGACCGCCTCGTTTGCCGCGCCACGCGTGCCGCCCTTGGTCACGATCAGACCCGCAGCCAGCGACACCACCAGCGCCGGGATCTGGCTGACCAGCCCGTCCCCGATGGTCAGCGAGGTGAAGACGTTAAAGGCATCGCCCACGCCCATGCCGCGCTGCACGACACCGATCAGAATGCCACCGATGACGTTGATCAGCGTGATAATCAGCCCCGCTACCGCATCGCCGCGCACAAATTTCGAAGCACCGTCCATCGCCCCGAAAAACGCGCTTTCGTCTTCCAGTTCCTTGCGGCGGCGACGGGCCTCGTCTTCGTCGATCAGCCCTGCGCCCATATCGGCATCGATCGCCATCTGCTTGCCCGGCATCGCATCCAGCGAGAAGCGGGCGGCGACTTCGGCGATACGGGTCGACCCCTTTGTAATCACGACGAAGTTGATGATGACGAGGATGGCAAAGATCACCACACCGATGACGAAATTGCCCGCCACGATGAACTTGGAGAAGCCCTGGATCACATCGCCCGCGGCGTGCAGACCGGCATGGCCTTCGCTGAGGATCAGCCGGGTTGAGGCCACGTTAAGCGACAGGCGCAACATGGTGGTGACCAGCAGCAGCGTCGGGAAAGAGTTGAACTGCAAGGGTGAAGGGATCCAGAGCGCCACCATAAAGATCAGCACAGAGAGCGACAGTGACAGCGCCAACCCGAAGTCCAGCAAGATCGGCGGCAGCGGCAGGAACAGGACCGCCAGTACTAGCGACATGCCAACGGCAAAGCTGACGTCTTTATTTGCGCCAAACATGCGCCATTGCGGCATTATGGAGTTCGGTTTCGTGCTCATCCCGCATCCTCCGCGTGGACGGTGGTGAACTGTGGCAGGACGGGCTGCATCTCATGGGCTGAATAAAGCGACCGGCGCGCGTTCTCGGCCCCGCCGATCTGCGCGCCCCATGTGGCCTTGGCCGCCATCCGGTCATAGCTGCCCGACGTGCTGCGCGTGGCCTTGCGCGGACGCGTGGCGACGGGGCTGGCACTGGCCAGCGCCTGAAACTCCGGCAGTCGCGCATTGGCGGCAGAGATGTTCTTTTGCAGACGGTCGAGGTAGGTGTCGCGGAACTCAGGCTCAAAGGAGTGATACGACCCGGCGGCCTGCATCCAACTGCCCGTGCGGCGGTGCAGCCGTTTGAGGAAACGCGCGGCGTAATCGACGTTTACGCGCGGATCGAACCCTTGGGCGGGACTGTCAAACGCATCCGGGTGCCAGCGCATGTTGATCTGCATACAGCCCACGTCAATGGAGCGGATGCCACTCGCCTGCCGCTCGGCGATCCAATCCAGCGCGGCATTGCGGCTGTCAAACAGCCGCCCTTCCCCCGCCGCGTTGACCGCATAGGGCCAGACCGTGAAATGTCCGTTGCGCCGGGTGCCTGCCTCTTGCAGGCCGATGGCCAGCAGCAGGTTGTCGGGGATGCCGTGCCGTGTTTGTGCCGCCAGAATTTCACGGATGCAGACGCCTTCGGGCCCGCCCTTGGCGGCCAGCGTCCGGGCTGTCTTGGTCACGGCGTTTTTCTGCGATGGCTCATAGAACGACCCCCAGCCTTGGGCGAGGGCAGGGGTGGCAAGCACCGCCCCCAGCAGCGCCGCACGGGCCATATGCCAAAGCGCTCTCACAGCCCACCGTTCTGCACGAGGTCAAAGACCGTATCTGACAGGTTCTTCAGCGTGGCATACATGAACGGCGTCGCGGCCAGCAGGGTGACAAAGATCATCACGATCTTGGGCACGAAGGTCAGCGTCATTTCCTGAATTTGCGTCAATGCTTGGAAAAACGCGATCACCAGACCAATCGCCAGCGCCACCCCCAGCACCGGACCCGAAGCCAAAAGCACGGCCCAGACGGTTGCAGAGATGATGTCATAGGTCTGGGTTTCGGTCATGGCCTAGATCGGCATCCGCAGAATTTCCTGATAGGCTTCGACAAAGCGGTCGCGCACCGACACGGCCACTTTCACAGTGCTCTCCATCGCCAGCATCGCTTCGACTACCTGTTGTGTATCCGCCTCACCGCGCAGCCCGGCCTGGGCCACGGCCTCGCCACCGCGCACGGTTTCCAACGCGCTTTCGGAGGCCTGTTGCACCATATTGGTGAAACTATTGGCGCTGGCACCGGCTTCCTCGGCGATGCCTTCGCCCTTTTGCCCCGTCAGCGATTGCGAGGTGCGGTAGGCACCCCGGACGGCGGCGGTTGAGATCAAAGAAGCAGGATCGCTCATATCAGGTCAGCCTCACTTCAGCAGGTCGAGCATCTGGCTGCGCATCCGGCGGCCGGATTCGAACATGTTCATGTTTGCCTCATAGTTCCGTGACGCCTCGCGCATGTTGGCCATCTCAATGATGGGATCGACATTGGGCCGTTTGACATAGCCGGTCTCATCCGCTGCTGGATGCGCCGGGTCATAGTCGCGCCGGAAGGGCGATTGATCGCGACCAATGCGGTCAACCTCAACCAATGACCCGCCGCCGTTCCGGTCAAGCAGTTCGGAAAAGCTGATGGTCTTGCGCCGAAAAGGGTCGGCGCCGGGTGTGGTGCCCGTTGAATCGGCATTGGCCACGTTTTCCGAGATCACCCGCAAACGCGCGGTCTGCGCGGTCATCCCGCTGGCGGCGATTTTGGCGATAGACTGAAGCGGATCCATGCGTTTTCCTTACCTGTTCCCGGTGACGGCCATGGTCAGCAAGTCATAGCTTTTGCGGTAAAGCTGCGCTGCCAACCTGTAATGGTCGCCGATCTCGGCGGCCTTCACGGCCTGTTCTTCGAGGTTCACGGTATTGCCATCCAGCGTGGTGCCAATGGCGCTGCGATCCGTTACCTCGCGCACGCCGGGCGTACCGTGGGCGACACCGGTGAAATGTTTGTCATGGGTCGTCACCAGCCCGTTATCGCGCGACAGCTCTCCGCTCAGCATCGATTCAAAGGACGATACATCCCGCGCCTTGAAGTTCGGTGTCGACGCATTGGCGACGTTTTCAGACACGACCTTTTGCCGGGCCGAAAGCCACTGCATCCGGTCCGAAGCGAGTCCAAGAATAGAAAGATTAGACAAGTTCATTTTTTTGCCTATAGCTTGTTTAATCCTTGTATAGTAAATATTAGCCTACTCTCCTAGAGGAAATTTATCCATGCAGACACTCTTTTCCGAGCTGACCAGCTTTGCCCGCGAGGCGGGCGAGGCCGAGATCACCGGCGAAGTGCGCGCGATCACCGGCATTACCCTGACCGCCGTGGGGCTGGAGCGGGTCTTGGGCATCGGCGAGCGCTGCATCGTGCATGGCTCTGACGGGCCGGTCCATGCGGAGGTCGTGGGCCTTGGCACCCATGGCACCGAATTGCTCCCCTTCGGCTCGTGGCGCGGGGTGGCGGCGGGCGACCGGGTGGAGGTCGCGGTTGGCCGCGATGTGATCCGCCCGGACGAAAGCTGGAAGGGCCGTGTCATCAGCGCCTCTGCTGCACCACTTGATGGAAAGGGGCATCTGCCCGAGGGCAACCAACCCCGCCCGCTGCGCGCCGCGCCGCCGGGAGCCTTTGACCGCAAACGCATCGGCCCGAAACTGGCGACCCATGTACGCGCGCTGGATGTCTTCACTCCGCTTTGCCAAGGTCAGCGCTTGGGCATTTTCGCAGGCTCCGGCGTTGGTAAATCAACGCTGATGGCCATGCTGGCACGCTATACGGAGTGTGACGTGGTGGTTATGGCGCTGGTTGGTGAACGGGGCCGTGAGGTGCAGGATTTTATCTCAACCGACCTCGGCCCCGAGGGGATGGAAAAGGCCGTGCTGGTCGTGGCCACCGGGGATGAGCCGCCGCTCACCCGCCGCCAAGCCGCTTGGACCGCTATGGCCGTGGCCGAGCATTTCCGCGATCAGGGCCAGCACGTGTTGCTCTTGATGGACAGCGTCACCCGTTTTGCCATGGCGCAGCGCGAAATCGGCCTCGCCTCGCGCGAACCACCCACCGCCAAGGGCTACCCGCCGACGGTGTTTTCAGAGCTTCCGCAGATGCTCGAACGGGCCGGGCCGGGGCCGGTGGGCAAGGGCGATATCACCGCGATCTTCACCGTTTTGGTGGATGGTGATGATATGAATGACCCCATCGCCGACGCCGTGCGCGGCATCACCGACGGGCATATCGTGTTGGATCGCAAGATTGCCGAAAAGGGCCGTTATCCAGCGATTGACCTGCTGGCGAGCGTTTCGCGAACGTTGCCGGATTGTCACAGTGATGTGGAGTATACGCTGCTTACCGCCGCTCATAAGGCGCTTGCGGCCCATGCCGATATGGAGGAATTGATCCGCATTGGCGCTTACCGCAGCGGCAGCAACCCTGAATTGGACCGCGCCATTGCCTTTGCCGGGCCGTGCGAGACGTTCCTCAGCCAGCGCAAGGCCGAGCACACCCCGCCGCAATCCTCGTTCGCCGAGGTGGCAGGGATGCTCGACCGGGCCGGGATCAGCCCCGGCTAGGCCCGTCTATTGCAGGCGGCGCAGCAGCTCGACCGAAGGCTCTCCCGTCGCAGGCAGGCCCACGCTGGCTTGATAAGCGCTGATCGCCTTGCGGCTGTTTGGCCCGATCACCCCGTCGGTGCCGTCGGTATCGAACCCCCGCGCCGTCAGCCGCTGTTGCAGCGCCATCCGATCGTCTTTGGTCAGCCCGTTGGCGTCGGGTGGGAAGCTGCCGCGCAGCGGCCCGCCCCCGGCGATGCGGTCGGCCAGATGGCCCACGCCGATGGCATAGCTGTCGGAGTTGTTGTAGCGTTTCAGCGCCCGGAAATTGCTGGTCACCACAAACTGCGGCCCACCTGCCTGCGGCTGGATCACGGACCCGGCGCTGGCGGGCATGCTGCCCACTTCGCCGCCCCATTTCACGCCGCGCGTCCAGCCGTTGCGCGACAGATAGGCGGCGGTCGAGGCCAGCGCATCGCTGGGGTCTTCCGACCAGATGTCGCGCCGCCCGTCGCCGGTGAAATCCACCGCAAAGGCTTGATAGGAGGTGGGAATAAACTGCGTATGCCCCATGGCCCCGGCCCAAGACCCGGTCATGCGATCGGCAGTGATATCGCCATTTTGCAGAATTTTCAGGGCCGCGATCAACTGTTTCTCAAAAAACGCCCCGCGCCGCCCGTCAAAGGCCAGCGTCGAAGTGGCCGAGACGACAGGCACATTGCCGCGCCGTTCGCCAAAGAAGCTCTCCAGCCCCCAAACCGCCGCGACGATCTCTGCCGCGACGCCGTAGCGGTTCTCAATCGCGCTCAGCGTGCTGCGGTGCCGCGCGAAGGCCGCGCGCCCCTTTGATACACGTTCATCCGAAGCAGCGATGGCGAGGTAATCTTCCAAGCTGCGGCTGAATTCCGTCTGGTTGCGGTCCCGTTTCACGACGCCGGGCAGATAGCCCGCGCCGCGGAACCCTTGGGCTAAGGTGCTGGCCGAGATCCCCTGCGCCGAGGCACGGCCCTTAAACGCCGCGACCCAAGCGTCATAGCCTGCATTGGGCACCGGGCGCAGATCGTCCGGCACCCCAGCCGCCGCTGCGGGGCCAAGTGCGCCGCCCCCCGTAGAGCAAGCCGAGGTCAGCCCCAGAGCGGCGAGGCCAAATGCGAATGTTCTGCGTGAATGTCTCATAAATCCTGCCTGTCGCTGCACTGTTGCGTTTTGCGCAGCATATCGCAGGCAGGTCGCCCGACAAGGCGGGATCGCCACGATGGCAAGCCTTCGCCGAGGAAAACTTGGCCCTTGGGCTTATTGGCCGGGCTGGAACAGGGGCACAGTCGACATCGACATCTTGGCCGACCCGTCCTGCACCTGCTGGCTGTGGCTGATGTAGATCAGCGTATTGTTCTCTTTGTCAAAAATCCGCTTTACCCGCAGCGTTTTGAAGATGATTGAGCGCCGTTCGCTAAAGACATTCTCGCCCTCATCGTCCATTTCGATATCACCCACTTCAATCGGGCCGGTCTGACGGCAAGAGATGGAGGAGTTCGACGGGTCTTCAAACCAGTTGCCCTTTTGCAGCCGATCGATCAGCCCGCGCTCGAAATAGGCCAGATGGCAGGTCACGCCCTTGACCTTAGGGTCGGCCACGGCTTCGATGATAATGTCATTGCCCAGCCAGTCCACGTCGACATTCCCCACCTGTTCGGCAGGGGCGGCAGTGGCAAAAAGGCAGGCGGAAAGGGCGGCGGCGCGCGCAAATATCTTGTTCATGGCAGGCCAACGCGCGACGGGCAGGGCGGTTCCCGCGCGCGGACAAATACCCTCGAATTCCTCAGTGCCGCTCGGCCAAGGCGCAAACGGCTTCATGCTGGCTGAGGAATACCTCGCCCGTCAGATCATCCAAGAAGTGGCTGCGCTTGAGGCGGTCCATGACCGGGCCTTTGACCTCACTCAGGTGGAGCCGTATATCGGCATCCCGCAGCCGCGTGTTGATCGCCTCCAGCGACTCCAGCGCTGAAAGGTCGATCTCATTCACCGCTGGGAACATCAGCACGACGTCCGTCAGCTCGGGCTTGTCCGCGGCATAGCGCGCTAGTTGATCCTCTAGGAAGCGGGCGTTTGGAAAATAGAGGCTCTCGTCCACCCGCAGGGACAGCACATGCGGCTGGGTCTCAACCTCATGGCGCAGCACGTTGCGGAAATGCTCTGTCCCGGGCACGCGGCCCACCACGGCCATATGCGGGCGCGAGGTTTTATAAAGATGCACAAGGATCGAAGTGATGACCCCCGCGCTCACGCCCGCTTCGACGCCGAAAATCAGCGTCAGCAGGATCGTCACGCTCACGGCTGCAAAATCGGCATGGCTGAAGGCCCAAGCACGTTTGAGGATTGAGAAATCAACAAGACTGAGCACCGCAACGATGATAGTGGCGGCGAGCGTGGCTTTGGGAAGGAAGTAGATCAGCGGCGTGAGAAACAGCGCCGCGAGCGCCAGCCCTACGGCGGTGAAGGCCCCCGCGGCGGGCGTCTCGGCCCCTGCATCAAAGTTCACGACAGAGCGAGAGAAGCCCCCCGTCACCGGAAAGCCCCCGGTGAAGGCCGCGCCAAGGTTCGCACTGCCCAGCCCAATCAGCTCCTGATCGGGGTCAATGCGCTGGCGCTTTTTGGCAGCTAGGGTCTGGGCCACGCTGATGCTTTCGACGAAACCGATGATAGAAATCAGCAGCGCGGGGATGAACAACTGTGACAGCAGATCGGGCGAGAAGGAAGGCAGCGTGAGCGGCGGCAGGCTTTGCGGCACCTCGCCCACGATGGCCACGCCCCGGCTGCCCAGATCAAAGGCCCAGACCGCCAGCGTGGTGCCGACGATCGCCAACACCGGGCCTGTCTTGGCCCCGATATCGGCCATGCGCGGCCCCAGTCCCACATGCAAGAGCAAGGGCTTCAACCCGCCCCGGACCCAGAACAAGAACGCCGTCGCGGTCACACCCAGCAAGAGGGTGATCAGGTTCACCTCGCCCAAATGCGCCCAAAGGCTGGCGAGGATGTCCACCAGCGTATGCCCCCCGCCTTCGATCCCCAGGATATGGCGCAACTGGCTAGCGGCAATCAGGATGCCCGATGCCGTAATGAAGCCTGCAATCACCGGGTGCGACAGAAAATTCGCCAGAAACCCCAGCCGGAACAGCCCAAGCGCCAGCAGCATCGCGCCCGACAGAAACGCCAGCGTCAGCCCCGCTGTGACATAGCCCGCCGTACCGCTCTGCGCGATGTTGCCCACCGCCGCCGCCGTCATCAGCGACACCACCGCCACCGGCCCCACCGCCAGCGCCCGACTGGTGCCAAAAATCGCATAAAGCGCAATCGGCGCGATGGAGGCATAGATACCGGCCTCGGGCGGCATCCCCGCAAGCAGCGCATAGGCCAGCGATTGCGGGATCAGCATGATGGTGACGATCACCGCCGCCACCATATCCCCGGTGAACTGGTCACGATCATAGCGCCGCCCCCAGTCAAGGATCGGCAAATAGTGCGCGAGAGGCGGGAGTCTCATGTCAGGCAATCCGTCAAGAGGAAGGGGGAGCCCCGAAGGGCCCCCCGGTCTGGCTTAGTCGAAACGGTTCACCGGCAGTTTCAGGTAGTAGTTGCCGTCATCTTCGGCCTCAGGCAGGCGCCCGCCGCGCAGGTTGATTTGCAAGGCCGCTAGGATCCGATTGGGCAGCGACAGGGTCGCGTCCCGCTTCTGGCGGCGCTCGATATAGTCCTCGCGCTTGGTGCCATCTTTGACATGGATATTCTTGGCCTTATGCTCATCCACCGTGGCCTCCCACGTCGGCTCTTTGCGGTCATCGGTGCCATAGTCATGGCCGATATAAAGCCGCGTGTCGCCGGGCAGGGCGAGGATGTCTTGGATCGAGTCCCAAAGCTCCGCCGTTTTGCCCCCCGGAAAATCCGACCGTGAGGTGCCCGCATCGGGTTGCATCAATGTGTCATGCACAAAGGCCGCATCGCCACAGACGTAGGTGATCGACCCAAGTGTGTGACCGGGCGACAGCATTACCTTGGCGTCCAACTCACCAATCTTAAACGTCTCGCCTTCTTCGAACAGATGGTCAAAGTCGCGGTCGGGGTCAAAGGCATTCGGCAGGTTGTAGAGGTCCGCCCAAATCTTGGCGATCTCAGGCACCAGCGCACCAATGGCATTGGGCGCACCGGTCCGTTCTTTCAGATGGGCGGAGGCCATGACGTGATCCGCATGGGGATGCGTATCAAGCACCCATTCCACGCTCAGGCCATGCTCTTTCACAAGGTCCAAGACCTGATCCATGCTCTCGGTCGTGAACTTGTAGTTCTTCGGGTCAAAGTTCCAGACCACATCGATCAGCGCGGCCTTTTTGGTCGCCGGATCGGCGCAGATGTATTGGATCGAGCCTGTGTCGGGTTCATAAACGCCCCAGACATCGGGGCTGCCCGCACCGGTTGAAGGCGAATGGCGCACGACGGGTGTATTCAGAGGGTCGCTCATCAGGCAGGTCCTTCCTTAGTTTTAGTCATCAAATCAGGGGTGTGGCGGGCGATCCACATGCCGCCCAGCATGAAGGGCACAAAGATCAACGTGCCACTGGCCGCCAAGGGCAGGGCGGTCAACGCCGGGCCGGGGCAAAAGCCGCCCAAGCCCCAGCCCACGCCAAAGATCGCAGCGCCGGTCAGCAGTTTCGGCTCAAGATCATTGCGGGTGGGGACGCGGAATGTGCTGTCGAAATAGGGGGTCTGACGGCTGCGGAACAGCAATGCAAAGCCCGGTGCGGTCACGGCGATGGCACCGCCCATGACAAAGGCGAGGCTGGGATCCCACGTGCCAAAGACGTCGAGAAAGTTCAGCACCTTGGCGGGGTCTGCCATGCCAGAGACGATAAGGCCGATGCCAAAGACAAGGCCGGAGAGTAAGGCGAATACCTGTTTCATATCACGCTCCCAACACATGCCGCATGACGAATACGGTCACGAAAGCCGTCGCCATAAAGGTCACCGTCGCCACGATCGACCGCGCCGAGCCACGGCTGATCCCACAGACCCCATGGCCCGAGGTGCAGCCATTGCCATAGGTCGCGCCAAAGCCGACCAACAGCCCGGCCAGAGCCATCAAAAGCGGGTTCGAAGGCACCCATTGTTGCGGCCAGCCGCCCGAGACAATCAACCAAAGCGGTGCTGCCAGCAAAAGCCCCAGCACGAAAAAGAACGAAACGCCCCGCGCTTCGCCGTCACTGCTGCGCGCAAATAGCCGTGAGGTCAGCCCGCTGATGCCCGCGATACGGCCGTTCGTTGCCATCAGCAGTACCGCCGAGGCTCCGATCAGCGCGCCGCCGCCCAGCGACAGCCAAGGTGTGAATTCAGTTTCCATGTCTTAACTCCTTGCGCGCCGACATTGGCGGCTGGCTTGTATCACATTACCTTTCAGTATATATTACCAATCTATAATATTCAATGATGCTAATATGAAAAACGCGGACGACTTTCTGGACGGTGATATCGCGGGTGCGGCAGCCCTAATGACGATGCTTGCGTCTGAAGCGCGGTTGCAAATCCTGTGCCGCCTGCTGGACGGGGAGCGTTCCGTGGGCGATTTGGCGCGGGCCTGCGGCCTGTCGCAATCCACGATGTCGCAGCAACTTAAGAAGTTAAAAGAGGCCGGGCTGGTCGACAGCCGACGCGCTGGGCAAACGATCTTTTACCGGGTGAAAGGGCAGGAGGCCGTGGCGGTTCTGGAAACGCTGCACGGCCTCTACTGCGCGCAAAAATAAACGCCCGGCAAAACCGGACGCCTCTTTCATGCTTTGCGATCCGCGTAGGATTTGACCAACTGGCCGATCTTCTCTTCGGTCAGGTCGATGCCGCGGGCTTTGCCCTCTTGCAGGGCCGTGTCACCGTCCCATCCCTTGTCTGCCGCAAGGGCCATCAGCGTCATCGCCCCGGCCCGTTTGCCCGAGGCGCAGTGCAGGAACACCGGCTGCGGCAGGTCATCCAATGACTTGCGGAATTCGTCCACCGTATCGGGGCCAAGCGTATCGGGCGTGACCGGATGGTGCAGGTAGTTCAGCCCCAGCTTCTCGGCCACCAGCCGCTCTTCATCGGGGGAAAGGCCGCCTTTCTCATCCGAAGCACGGAAGTTCACCACCGTTTTCATCCCGGCCGAGGCCGCCTGTTCCAGCGCTTTGGCGTCCGGCATGAACAGGGCCACGTTATGCGTGGGATCGATGGTCGCGATCTTCTGGCTGTTGTCGGTCATTCTAGCCTCCTTCTCTGCGCAAGCGATATTGCTGCGCGCGATGGTTTCAGCAGCCCAACACCAATTCGCCGCAACTGTTCCCTGCGCAGAAGGCGGGCAGCGAGGGATTGTCTTATCCGAGTATTAAAGTCAGGATTGTCACCGCTGACCGATTTTGCTAGGCAGCACAAAGAAATTCCGCTTGGCGTGACAGCTGCTTTGACGATTCTGCCCCCCGTGGCAGGCGCCCCAGCAGCGCGCCGTGATCAAAGATAAACCCATCGGGAGCCACCCCATGCCGCATTCTCGTTCCGCGTTCCTCGCGGTCCTGTGCCTGACCATCGCCCAAGGCACCGCCGCCGAGACGCCTGTCACCACACCTGCTCTCAAGGTCGAGCTGAACGCCGCCGACACCACGGATGCCAATTGCAAACTGACCTTCCTCATCACCAACGAACTTTCAGCGCCTTTGGACAAGGCGGTCTATGAAACCGTGCTGTTCGACCGCGAAGGCACCGTGAACCGGCTGACGCTTTTCGACTTTGGTCAACTGCCCGTAGGCCGCCCGCGCGTGCGCCAATTCGTGGTGCCGCAGACCACCTGCGAAAACCTTGGCCGTATCCTCTTTAACGGTGCGCAAAGCTGCGAAGGGGCGGGGATCGCGGCGGGCACCTGCGAAAACGCGCTGGCCCCGGCAACCCGGACCGAGATCGAGGTGCTGGGCTGATGGATCAACTGAGCGAACTGCTGACCCCTCTCCGGGGCATTGCCGAAACCGGTGGCCCGGTGGTCGTGATCCTGATGGCCGTGGCCGTGCTGACCCTTGCGGTCGCCCTCTATAAAACATGGCAGTTCCGCGCCGCCGCCGTGGGCCGCCACCGGGCGCTGTCCGAAGCGGTCAATGCTTGGGAGCGTGGCGATGCCACCGCTGCCCGCTCTGCGCTGGGCCGGTCGAAAAGCTACCTCGCCCCGGTGATCGAATTGGCCATGTCTGCGCCCGACGCGGGCGCTTCGCGCTTGCAGGCCGAGGCCGAGTTGCGCTTTGCCAAGTTGGAGCGCGGTTTCCGCCTACTGGATTCCGTGGCGCAGCTTGCCCCGCTCTTGGGTCTTTTCGGCACGGTTTTGGGCATGATCGAAGCCTTCCGCGCCTTGCAAGACGCAGGGTCGCAGGTGGATCCCTCGATCCTCGCGGGTGGCATCTGGGTGGCGCTTCTGACCACTGCGGTGGGGCTGGTCGTCGCCATGCCGACCGCGCTGGTGCTCAGCTGGCTGGAACAGCGGATGGAGACCGAGCGCGTCATCGCCGACAAGGCGATCCTTACCGTGTTGCACCCCGGGCAACACACTGCCCCCGCCGCAACCCCTTTCACTACCACCGCGCCCCGGCCAGCCCATGGCTAGGCCACGCCGGCGGCGCAACCGCCTCTCCATGACCTCCCTGATCGACGTGATCTTTCTGCTGTTGTTGTTCTTCATGCTAACCTCGACCTTCTCAAAATTTGCCGAGATCGAATTGGCCGCAGCGACATCCGGGGCAGGGGGCGAGACGGGGGCGAAACCTTTTTTCCTGCAACTGACCACCGAGGGGCTGCGCCTTAACGGTGACGCACTGGCGCTCGATGCGCTAACCGCCAGCCCGCTTGCCGAGGCTGAGAAGGGCACCCCGCTTCTGGTCTCGCTCGGGGCCGAGGTCGAGGCGCAGGCGCTGGCCGATCTGCTCATCGCGCTGCGCGCCCTGCCGGGGCTCAGCGTCTCGGTTCTGGAGGGCTGACCATGCGACCCATTGCCAAGGCCAAGCCACAACGCGAACCGACCATCGCATTGATCAACATCGTCTTTCTGATGCTGGTCTTCTTCATGGTCGCGGGCACCCCGTCGCAGCCGCTGGATTCCGACCTCAACCTCGTGGAAACCCGCGAACTTGAGGGCCGCGCCCCGCCCAATGCGCTGGTGGTTCACGCCGATGGCCGCATGACCTACGCAGGCCAAGACCGCGCCAGCGTGGCCGACTTCATCGACGCGCTGCCCGAAGAAGAGCGCGATACCGTGCGGCTGCTGCCCGACCGCGCGCTGCCTGCCCGCCGCCTTGTGGAACTGACCCGCGAACTGCGCGGGGCCGGGGCAGAGCGCGTCATGCTTGTCACCGAAAGGGCGCTGCAATGATCCCCCGGTCCGGTCTTGTCAAAACACTCTCCATCGGTGTCGCAGCCAGCCTCGTCGTGGGCGTGTCGCAATTGGCGCAAATTGACGACAGCGCCAAGATCGCGGGCGGCGGAGCGCCCGCCGCGGCCCAGCTTGGCACCCGGTTTGAGGATATGGCCGTCGGCACGCTAGAGGCCGAACCGGTGGAGGAGATCATGCCGACCCCCGAGCCCGAGCCGCTGGAGACCGCAGAGGCGCTGCCGCCGACCCCCGCTCCGGAGCCCACGCTCACCCCCACGCCTTCGCCCGTCGCAGAGCCGGTGCAGGCGGTGGAGGCCGAACCCATGCCCGTGGCCCCGCCCGCCGCTTCGCCGACAGAGACGCCGATTTTGCCCGCCCTGACCCCGGTCGAAACCTCGCCCGAGACGACTGAGGCCACGCCGACCATCACAGCCGCGGTCCCGGTGCCGCCGGTCGAAACCCTTACCGCCGAGGCAGAGGAGGACGCGCCCCGCCTGTCGCAACGCCCGCAGCGCCGCGACCCCGAACGCGCCGCCGAAGCTGCCAAGAAAGCCAAGCCCAAGCCACAGCCGAAACCCAAGCCCAAGCAGACCACGCGCGGCAATGCGAAGCGCGACAACACCAAGGGCGCGCAGACCGCCGCCCGTGCGGGCAACGCCGCGCAGTCCGGCACCCGTCAGCGGGCCGCAGCACCTGCGGGTAATGCGGCGGCTAGCAACTATCCCGGCCAAGTGATGAGCCGCATCGCCCGCGTTGGCAAACCGCGCGTCCGCTCACGCGGGACCGCCGTGATCGCCTTTTCCATTGGCGGGGGCGGGCAGTTGGCTGGCGTCCGGGTGGCGCGCAGTTCGGGGTCGGCAGCGTTGGATCAAGCGGCGCTTGGCATCATCCAACAGGCCGCACCCTTCCCGCGCCCGCCCGCCGGGGCGCAGCGCAATTTCTCGATCCAGATCAAAGGCCGGTGACCGGGCGCGGGGGCGAAGGGCTCAGCCCTCCGCGATCACCTGATCCACCGCCGTGCCGAGCATTTCGACGGTCATCTCGATCTCCTCGGGCGGCGAGGTAAAGGCCGGGGCCAGCAACACATGATCTCCCGCAGTACCATCAGCACAGCCCTGCGAGGGGTAGCAGATCATCCCCGCCTCCATCGCCGCGCGTTGGATTTTGCCCGCAAGGTGGCGGCTGACCTCAAAGGGCGACTTGCTGTCGCGATTGGCCACCAGTTCGATAGACCAGAACAGCCCGCGCCCGCGAATGTCACCGACATGGGCGTGTTGGCCAAAACGCTGGCGCAACGCCGTTTCCAACTGTGCCCCACGCGCCCGCACGGCCCCCAGCAGATCACGGCTCTCGACCTCTTGCAAAACCGCCAGCGCGCCCGCCGTGGCGACGGCGTGCGACATATAAGTATGCCCGTTCCACAGATTGCCGCTGCCCGCCATGATCGCGTCGATCACGCTTTCGCGGGCCATCACCGCCGCGATGGGCTGGTAGCCCGCGCCGAGGCCTTTGGCCATGGTGGTGATGTCGGCACAGATACCTTCCTGCTCCAACGCAAAAAGGCTTCCCGTCCGGCCCATTCCGCACATCACCTCGTCGGCGATGAGCAGAACCCCGTGGCGGTCACAAATCTCGCGCACATGTTTGAAATACCCCGCAGGCGCGGGTTGTGAGCCGAGCGATGCGCCCACCACAGGCTCCGCCACGAAGGCGGCAACCGTCTCCGGCCCCAACTCAACGATCCGTGTCTCCAACTGATCCGCCAAACGCTGCGCAAACGCCGCCTCGCTTTCGCCCTCGTGCTGCAGACGGTAGGCATAGGCCGCGTCGATATGTTCCACATCCATCAGCATCGGCGCGAAGGGCGCACGGCGCCCGGCATGGCCGCCCACCGCCAGCGCGCCAAGCGTGTTGCCGTGATAGCTGGGCTTGCGCGCGATGATCTTCGCGCGGGCCGTGTCGCCGCGCTCCAAATGATACTGCCGCGCCAGCTTCAGCGCGGCCTCCATCGCTTCCGAGCCACTTCCCAGATACATGACCCGACCTTCGCCCGTGCCCTCCGGCGCATGCGCGATCAAATAATCGGCCAGAGCCTCCGCAGGGGCGTTGGTAAAGAGGCCAGTGTGCGCAAAAGCGAGCTTTTCCATTTGTTCCGCAACAGCGGCGCGCACAGCCGCGTTGTCATGCCCAAGGCTCGACACCGCTGCGCCGCCACAGGCGTCGAGATAGCGCTTCCCCTTGTCATCAATAAGAAAATTTCCCTCCCCGCGCACGATCACAGGTTGCGTGGCGCGCAGGTTACGGTGCAATACATGGCTCATCGTAGAATCCGATCCTAGGGGTCGACCCTATTTACCGCTTCGCCCGCTGACTGCCAGTTTAATTAGCATATCGTGGGTTTTCGGAAAAGCTTGGGCTGACCTAGGGTCAGGAGAAGCTTGACAGGTAAAATATTTTATCAAACGGTAAAATGCATAACCAACGGGGGACAGAACATGACACAACGCAATCTCACACGCCGCTTCCTATTGGGCACGGCGGCCATGCTGGCCGGGGTCAGCCTTTTGCCACAGGGCGCACTGGCTGCCGAGCCGCTGAAAGTCGCTGGCGTCTATACCGTGCCTGTCGAACAGCAATGGGTCAGCCGCATCCACAAAGCGGCCGAAGCCGCGCAGGAGCGCGGCGACATCGAATATACCTTCACCGAAAATGTCTCCAACACCGACTACGCCCGGGTGCTGCGCGAATATGCCGAGTCCGGGAACCAGCTGATCGTCGGCGAAGTCTTTGGTGCCGAGGCCGAAGCGCGCGAGGTCGCCGCCGACTACCCCGAGGTCGCCTTCCTGATGGGCTCCAGCTTCAAGCAAGACGAGGCGCTGCCCAATTTCGCCGTCTTTGACAACTACATCCAAGACGCCGCGTACCTCTCGGGCATCATCGCAGGTGCCATGACCGAAAGTGGCAACATCGGCATGGTCGGCGGCTTCCCGATCCCTGAGGTGAACCGCCTGATGCATGCCTTCATGGCCGGCGCGCGCGAGATGAACCCCGAGATCAAGTTCCAGGTCAGCTTCATCGGCTCTTGGTTCGATCCGCCCAAAGCCAAGGAAACCGCCTTCGCCATGGTCGAGCAGGGGGCCGACGTCCTCTATGCCGAGCGTTTCGGCGTGTCGGACGCGGCGCAGGAGAAGGGCGTTCTGGCGATCGGCAACGTCATCGACACCCAAGCCGAATATCCCGAGACCGTCGTCGCCTCCGCCCTGTGGCACTTCGAGCCAACCCTCGATGCCGCAATCGCCGCGGTCAAAGCAGGCGCGTTCAAGGCCGACGACTATGGCCGCTATTCCTTCATGTCCGAGGGCGGCTCCTCGCTCGCCCCTCTGGGCACCTTCGAAGGCAAGGTCCCGCAGGCGGCGATGGACATGATGAAAGAGCGCGAGCAGGCGATCAAGGACGGCTCTTTCACCGTCGATATCAACGACGAAGAGCCGAAGTCTTCCTAAATGACCGATCAAAACCCCGAGGCGCAAGTTGTCCTGCGCCTCGACAACATTACCAAGCGATTTGGCAAACTCACCGCCAATGACGCGATCAGCTTTGATCTGCGGCAGGGCGAAGTCATTGCCCTGCTGGGCGAAAACGGCGCGGGCAAGACTACGCTGATGAATATCCTGTTTGGCCATTACACGCCGGACGAAGGTCATGTCGAAGTCTTTGGCGAGCGCCTGCCAGCCGGAAACCCGCGTGCCGCACTGGCCGCGGGCGTGGGTATGGTGCACCAGCATTTCACGCTGGCCGACAACATGACCGTGTTGGAAAACATCGTGCTCGGCACCCGCTCGCTTTGGCGCCCCGGCTTTGGCCGCGCCCAGGCGCGGCAGAAGATCGTGGCGCTGATGGCGGACTACGGTCTGCGCGTGGACCCCGAGGCGCAGGTCGGCAGCCTCAGCGTGGGCGAGCGGCAGCGCGTCGAGATCCTGAAAGCCCTCTACCGCGAGGCGCGTATCCTGATCTTGGATGAGCCGACCGCCGTCCTGACCCCGCAGGAGACCGAGGACCTCTTTGCCACCATGCGCAAAGCCGTGGCGCTTGGCCTCTCGGTCATCTTCATCTCGCACAAACTGCACGAGGTCATGGCGATCTCCTCCCGCGTCGTCGTGCTGCGCCACGGCAAGCTGGTGGCCGAAGCCAAGACAGCCGAGACTGACCGCGCCGCCATGGCGCAGATGATGGTCGGCTCCGAGATCGCCGCCCCCGTGGTGCGCCGCGCTGATCCCGGTGCCGCGCTGGTGACGCTCGAAGGCGTCTCGACGCCCGACGTCGGCAGCGCTCCGGGGCTGAAGAATGTCGATCTCGAGTTGCGCGCGGGCCAGATCACCGGCCTCGCCGGGGTCTCCGGCAACGGCCAGACGGCGCTTGCGGACCTGATCGGCGGTCTCATCCGCCCCGCCTCCGGCACGTTTCACGTGAAAGGTGCGACCCCGCGTGGCTGGTCGCCCCATGCCGCCATCGGGGCGGGCATCGCCCGCATCCCCGAGGACCGCCACAAGACCGGCACCATCGCGGATTTCGACCTCACCGAGAACGCGGTGCTCGAGCTCTATTCCCGCCCCGGTTTCTCCCGCCACGGCTGGATGAACTGGCGCGCCGCCCGTGATTTCGCCGCCAAGATCATCCAAGGCTACGACGTCCGCTGCCCCGGCCCCGAAACCCGCATCCGGCTGCTCTCAGGCGGCAACATGCAAAAGCTGATCCTTGGTCGCGTGCTGGAAACCGCGCCCTCGGTGGTGCTGGCCAACCAGCCGGTGCGGGGCCTTGACATCGGGGCGCTGACCTACGTGCACGAACAACTTCTCGCCGCCCGCGACCGGGGCGCGGCCGTGCTGCTGATCTCTGAAGACCTCGACGAGGTCACGGCGCTGTCGGACGTGATCCACGTGATCTCCGAAGGCCGCCTTTCGCCCGGGTTCGCCCGCGGTGCGCTCACCCCCGCCGAGCTTGGCGTCTGGATGGCCGGTGACGGTTTTGAGGAGGCCCCCCATGCGGCTTGAACCCATCGCCAACCCCACATGGACCCGTTCTCTGGGCCTGCCCGCACTGGCGCTCTTCGCCACGGTGGTCGCGGCCTCGCTGCTGGCCATGGTCGCAGGCGCGCAGCCGTTTTCGGTGCTTGGACTGATTGTCAAAGGGGCCTTTGGCTCCAAATTCGCCACCTTGGAAACGCTGAACCGCGCCACGCCGCTGATCTTCACCGGCCTCGCCGTCGCCGTCGCCTTCCGCGCTAAACTGTGGAACATCGGTGCCGAGGCGCAGCTTTACATGGGCGCGGTGGTGACGGTGGTCTTGGGCACTGGTGCGCTGGCGTGGCCTAGCTTCGCGCTGCTGCCGACCATTGCCGTCGCCGCCATGCTCGCCGGGGCCGTGGTGCTGTTGGTGCCGACCTTCCTCAAGACCCGCTTTGGCGTCGACGAAGTTGTCACCACGCTGCTCTTGAACTTCGTCGTCCTGCTCTGGGTCTCCATGCTGCTCGAAGGCGCGTTAAAAGACCCGATGGGCCTCGGCTGGCCCAAATCCGCACGGCTGATCGCCGAGGCGCGCTTGCCCCGCATCGCCGACGGGCTGCGCCTGCACTGGGGCTTTGGCCTCGCGCTAATCTCGGCCATCGTCGTCTGGGTCATCCAACGCCGCACCACGCTGGGCTACGAGATGCGCGCCGTGGGCCTCAACCCCGCAGCGGCACGCTTCGCGGGCATCCCGGTGAACCGTGTGCTGATCAAAACCGCACTTCTCTCGGGCGGCCTCGCGGCCCTCGCGGGCTTTTCCGAAGTCGCGGGGCTGAAAGGCAGCCTCACCTTGGATATCTCGCCCGGCTTTGGCTACACCGGCATTATTGTCGCTATGTTGGCGCTGCTGAACCCGCTTGGCGTGGTCGTCGCCGCGCTCTTCGTGGCGGGCATCTTTGTCGGCGCCGACAGCATGAGCCGCGCCGCGGGCGTGCCGACCTATCTGGCCGACATCATGCTGGCGCTGGCGCTTCTGGCGATGGTGCTGGCGATCATGCTCACGAAATTTCGGGTGAGGCGCGACTGATGGACATTTTCGACATCCTCCTTCAGGCGAGCTTTTGGACCGCCGCGATCCGCATCGCCTCGCCGCTGATTTTTGCCGCCTTGGGCGAGTTGATCTGCGAACGGGCCGGGGTGCTGAACCTCGGCATCGAGGGGATCATGGTCGTCGGTGCCTTTGCCGGTTGGCTCACCGTCTACCTCGGCGGCGGGCTGTGGTTCGGCGTCGCGGTGGCGATGTTCTCGGGCATGGCCTTCGGGCTGGTACACGGCGTGCTGACGGTGCCCTTCGGCCTCAGCCAGCATGTCGTCGGCCTTGGCATCACGCTGCTGGCAACATCGCTGACTTACTACTGCTACCGTCTGGCGCTGCCTGAGGTCACCTCCCCGCCCAAGATCGAGGCCTTCCAGCCATTGGAAATCCCGCTTCTGTCGGAGATTCCGGTGATCGGCCCCGCGCTCTTCAACCAGACCCCGCTGACCTATCTGGCTTTTGTGCTGGTGCTGCTGGTGACGCTGGTGCTTTACCGCACGCCCATGGGGTTGGCCCTGCGCGCGGCGGGCGAGAACCCGGCGGCGGTCGAGGCGCAGGGGCTCAGCGTCTCGGCCATCCGCATCGGCGCGGTGATGGTCGGCAGCGGGTTCATGGCCGTGGGCGGGGCGTTCCTGACGATGAGCGCCTTCAATTCGTTTTTCTTCGAGATGGTCAATGGGCGCGGCTGGATTTGCATCGCGCTGGTGGTCTTCGGCTCGTGGAAACCGGGCAAAACGCTTCTGGGCGCGGTGCTCTTCGCCGCCTTCGACGCTTTGCAAATCCGCGTGCAGCAGACGCCGTTGGGTGCCGATATCCCCTACCAGATCTTCCTGATGGCCCCCTACATCCTGTCGATCCTCGCGCTTGTGATTATGTCGCGCCGGGCGCAGGTGCCAGCGGCCCTGATGGTGCCCTTCAACAAAGGGGAGCGCTGAACGCAGCGACCTTTTGCAACCCTTCCCTCCGACCGCAGGCCGCACCGCCCTCCGCAATAAGGACCAACCCATGTTCGACCTCATCATCAAAGGCGGCACGCTCCCCGATGGCCGCACCACCGACATCGGCATCAAGGGCGACCGCATCGCCGCCATCGAGGACCTCTCCACCGCTGAAACCCGCGAGACCATCGACGCCAGCGGCGACCTCGTCAGCCCACCCTTCGTCGACCCGCATTTCCACATGGATGCCACCCTCAGCTACGGCACCCCGCGCATCAATGCCTCCGGCACGCTGCTCGAAGGCATCGGCCTCTGGGGTAAGTTGAAAGAGGTCATGACCCAAGACGAGGTCAAAGCCCGCGCACTGGAATACTGCGACTGGGCCGCCTCGTTGGGCCTCCTGGCGATCCGCAGCCATGTCGACACCTGCGACGACCGGCTTCTGGGCGTCGAAGCCCTGCTCGACGTGCGCGAAACCGTCAAAGACTACATCGACCTGCAACTCGTCGCCTTCCCCCAAGACGGCCTCTACCGCGACCCCACGGCGCATGAGAACACTCTCCGCGCCCTCGACATGGGCGTCGACGTCGTCGGCGGCATCCCGCATTTCGAACGCACCATGGCCGACGGCGCGCGTTCGGTCACCGCCCTCTGCGAGCTCGCCGCCGAGCGCGGCCTCATGGTCGACCTGCACTGCGACGAGACCGACGACCCCCATTCGCGCCACATCGAGACGCTGGCCTATGAGACCCAACGCCTCGGGCTGCAGGGCAGGGTGGCCGGCTCACATCTGACCTCGATGCACTCGATGGATAACTACTATGTCTCGAAACTGCTGCCGCTGATGGCCGAAGCCCAGGTCGCCGCGATCCCCAATCCGCTGATCAACATCACCCTGCAAGGCCGCCATGATACCTACCCAAAACGCCGCGGCTTGACCCGGGTGAAAGAGATGCAGGCCATGGGCATCGACGTCGGCTGGGGGCAGGACTGCGTGATGGACCCGTGGTATTCCATGGGCACGGGCGACATGCTCGACGTCGCCTTCATGGGGCTGCATGTGGCGCAGATGACCTCGCCGGAGGAAATGCGCCGCTGCTTTGACATGGTGACGAATGTGAACGCGCGGATTTTGGGCTTGCAGGATTACGGCCTCAAGGTCGGCGCGACCGCCTCGCTGGTGGTGCTTGACGCGGGCAACCCGATTGAGGCGCTGCGCCTGCGGCCTGACCGGCTTTGCGTGGTGGCCAAGGGCCGCGTCATCTCACAACAGGCGCGCAACGACGCGCGGCTGAACCTGCCCGGGCGGCCCGACAGCGTGCGCCGTCGCCATAGCGCACATTCATAAACCTAGCGTTTACCGACACCTAGGACGGCGCCCCCCCAGCGGGCGCCGTTTTCGTTTCTATGCCCGATTGAACTCCTCCGCACCTGCTGTTATGTTAGCGCTAACTGTGCCAATCTGCCCGAAACTGGGCCACCGGAGGATTCACCATGACCACAAAAATCGCCATCAACGGCTTCGGCCGCATTGGCCGCTGCGTGTTGCGCGCGCTAATCGAGAACGGCTTTGACGGGATCGAAGTCGTTGCCATCAACGACCTGACCGATGCCGAGAACCTGCTGCACCTCCTGAAATACGACTCCGTCCATGGCCGCCTGACCGCGGATGCCGAGTTGAAAGACGGCAATCTGCATGTGGCGGGTCAGACCATTCGCATGACGGCAGAGCGTGATCCGGCGAAACTGCCGTGGGGTGATGTCGATGTCGCCTATGAGTGCACCGGGTTCTTCACCACGCGCGATGCGGCAGCGAAACATCTGGAAAACGGCAGCAAGCGGGTACTGATCTCGGCCCCGGGCAAGGGCGTGGATCGCACCGTGGTTTACGGGGTGAACCATCAGGAACTGACTGCCGAAGACGTCATCGTCTCCAACGCCTCTTGTACCACCAACTGTCTCGCCCCGGTGGCCAAAGTGCTCGACGACACCTTCGGGATCGAGACCGGCTATATGACCACGATCCATGCCTATACCGGCGACCAGCCGACCCATGACAGCCCGCACCGCGACCCTTACCGTGGCCGCGCCGCCGCCCTGTCGATGGTGCCCACATCAACCGGTGCTGCAGCTGCAATTTCCGAAGTGATCCCGCATCTCAAAGGGGTTCTTGAAGGCTCTGCCGTGCGGGTGCCGACGGCCAATGTCTCGCTCGTGGACCTGTCCATCATGCCTAAGAAACCCGCCACGGTGGAGGCGGTGAACGCGGCGATGCAAGAGGCGGCCAATGGCGCGCTCAAGGGCGTCTTGGCCTATGAGCCCGCGCCGCTGGTGTCGGCTGATTTTAACCACGATCCGCATTCCTCGACCCTTGCGCCCGAGCAGACGCGGGTGACCGATGGCGGCATGATCCGTGTGGTCAGCTGGTATGACAATGAATGGGGTTTCTCAAACCGCATGAACGACACCGCGCGTGCCATTGCCGCGTTGATCTAAGCTTTAGCTGGCGCGGGGGGCAGCCCTCGCGCCCATGCTCTACAGCGACGCCGCCGCGCGGCTCGCTTGGTCATATTGCCCCGACATCGCCCGAAGCTGAGCCGCGATCTTGCGCAGTTCCTCGCCGGAGATATCGGTGCGCGGCAACCCGTCGAGAAAGCACGCCTGACGGATCGCGCGATAGGCTTCGCAAAGCTCGGCCCCGGCGGGGGAGGTGCGATAGAACACCTCCTTACCGCGTTTTTCGGCACTTAGCAGTTCCGCTTTCACCAGTTTGCGCAGCGCATAGTTCACCGTATGCGTGTCTTCGATGTTCAGCAGGAAACAGATATCCGTCAGCCGCTTCTCCCGGCCCCGGTGATTGGCGTTGTGCAGCACGAGAATTTCCAGCGGTGTCAGGTCTCCATTGCCCGCCGCTGCCATGCAGCGCGACATCCAGCGTGTGAAGGCGTTATAGGCGATGATCATCCCGTATTCGAGCTCGGACGCTTCCCAGCCATCGCCCTCGGCCAAATGCCGCGAAGAGACGATCCGGCGCGACGGGGTGGGGGGTACTTCTTCCGACATGCGGTGCCTCCGGCTGTTTTATCCGGATAACGTTACCAAGACGCTGGCGATTTACAAGCGTTCTGGGCGCCGCCGTCCGTCTGGGCGGATGAAGATCAAATTGCAACAGGTTGCACTGCCACATTCATGCCATCTTCCGCGAGGGCAGCGGCTTTGTTAGGCTGGCGTTAATAAAAATACGTGAGGTAGGCAGAGCAATAATGAAAACGGGCTTTCGAGGCACGTTTGTCATCAGCTGGTCGCAAACAGAGATCGACGGTCTGGAGGCCGCGCCGGTGCAGTCGCTCGAACTGGGCTCTGCCTGGGCGTGGCGCGGGGATACTCTCCGCGTGGATGGGCCGAATGATGTATTGCGGCTGGATATGGCGGACGGGGCAGAGCAGCTGCGCAAACGCGCGGCTCGCATGGTGCAACGCCTGATCGGCGCAGCGCTGGAAGAGGGGGGCGTTATGCCGCCCAAAGCTCTGTGTAACGACCATACCGCCCCACCGCTCGGCAACAGTTTCATGGTCACCAATGGCGCGCGGATCTACACAGTCACGTTGATTGACGCAGGCCAAAGTCGCACGCCGCTGTTGATGTTTGTCGATGAATTGCCGCCGCGTGATTGCGAACTGTGGGTGATGCACAGCACCATAAAACCGCAGCGTGATAGGCTCTTGGAGGCCGAGAGTCGCGTTGTCATCTGCTTTACCCCCGGCACCCGCATTCGCACGCCCATGGGCAGCGCCCTCATCGAAGAGCTGCGCGAGGGTGATCTGATCCAGACCAAGGACAATGGCGCGCAGCCGCTGGAGTGGATCGGCAGCCGCCGGATGAGCGGCGCGCGGCTGCATGCCATGCCGCATCTGCGGCCCGTGCGGTTCCGCCCGGGTGCCTTGGGAATTGCGCAGCCCGATGCCCCGCTGCTGGTCTCGCCCGACCACCGGATCGTGCTGCAAGGCCGGCAGGCCCGTGATCTGTTCAACTGTGACGAGGTGCTGGTCGCGGCCAAAGACCTGATCAACGGGCACAGCGTGGCCAGCGATATGTCCCTGCGCGAGGTGACCTATATCCATGTGCTGCTGGCCGAGCATCAGGTGATGTGGGCCAACGGGGTCGAGACCGAGAGCTTTCATCCCGCCGCAGCCCCGCTCACCAGTCTTGGCGCGCAGGACCGGGCGCGTCTGCTTGCGGCGCATCCGCAGCTGGCGGCTGATCCGCACAGCTACGGTGGCTTCGCACGTCGCAATCTCAGCACGTCTGAGGCGGCGATCCTGCGGCATGTGGCGTAAGGGCCGGGCGCTGACGCCCGACCTACGTGAGGGCTTTAGCTTTCGGCGTCTTCTTTAATCAGCGCTGCGATAATCGCCCGCGCGCTCTCAGAGTCCCATTCCGCATCGCCCTGCAACCGGGCAATCTCACGCCCTTCACGGTCTAGCAATACGCTGATCGGCAGGCCGAACACGCCCATCTGGCTGGCGAGCTTTTGCTTCGGGTCTTGGTGGCGCGGCAGGCTGTCGACGCCCGCTTCCTCGAAGAAACGTTTGATCCCTTCCTCTGAATTACGCCCCGTAGCGATGGTCAGCACCTGAAAATCATCGCCGCCAAATTCTTTTTGCAGCGCGTTCAACTGCGGCATTTCCTTGCGGCAGGGTGCGCACCATGTGGCCCAGAAGTTCACCAACACGATCTTGCCTTCATAATCCGCCAGCGACATTGCCTCGCCATCGTCCTCACGCTCAAAAGTCACGTCAGAAGCCGCTTGCGGCGCGTCATGGATCACGAGTTTCTTCATGTCCCCGTCGCGCAGCCCCGCGATGTCAGCCGTTCCGGCAAGGGCGGGGTTTGCACCTGCGACAAGCAGCGTATAAACGAAGCCGAGCACGAGATTTTTCATACGTCCCTCCAAGGGTATTCAACATGACCGACACGACCTCGAACAAAATGTGGGGTGGCCGTTTCGCCGCCGGACCGGACGCGATCATGGAGGCGATCAACGCTTCGATCGGGTTCGACAAACGGATGGCCGCACAAGACATCGCCGGGTCGCGTGCCCATGCCGCCATGCTGGCAGCCACGGGCATCCTGACTGATAACGACGCTGACGCGATACGGGAAGGGCTTCTCACGATCTTGTCAGAGATCGAAGAGGGCAAGTTTGAGTTCTCGGCAGCGCTTGAAGACATCCACATGAACGTCGAGGCGCGGCTGAAAGACCTGATTGGCGAGCCCGCAGGCCGTCTGCACACGGGCCGCTCGCGCAACGACCAAGTCGCGACCGATTTTAAACTCTGGGTGCGCGATCAGTTGGACGCCGCCGATGAGGGTCTGCAAGCGCTGGTCCGCGCGCTTTTGTCTCAAGCCGAGGCGGGCGCCGATTGGGTGATGCCAGGCTTTACCCATCTGCAAACCGCGCAGCCAGTCACATGGGGCCATCACATGATGGCCTATGTTGAGATGTTTGGCCGCGACCTGTCGCGCTTTCGCGATGCGCGTCGCCGTATGAACGAATGCCCGCTGGGGGCCGCCGCACTGGCTGGCACGTCCTTCCCGATTGACCGGGACATGACAGCCGAAGCGCTCGGCTTTGACCGCCCCGCCGCGAACTCCCTCGACGCCGTCAGCGACCGCGACTTCGCGTTGGAATTCATGGGCGCGGCAAGCATCTGCGCCATGCACCTGTCGCGCTTTGCTGAAGAGCTAGTCATCTGGTCCTCGGCACAGTTCCGCTTCGTGGCGCTGTCGGACCGCTTCTCGACCGGCTCAAGCATCATGCCGCAGAAGAAAAACCCCGACGCAGCTGAGTTGATCCGCGCTAAAGTGGGCCGCATTTTCGGCGCGAACACCGCGTTGATGATCGTGATGAAGGGGCTGCCGTTGGCCTATTCCAAGGACATGCAAGAAGACAAAGAGCAGGTCTTCGACGCTGCCGATAACCTGATGCTGGCGCTGGCCGCGATGACCGGAATGGTCGGCGATATGACCGCGGAGCGCGAGAACCTCGCCGCTGCTGCGGGCTCGGGATTCTCCACCGCCACCGATCTGGCCGACTGGCTGGTGCGCGTGCCGGGTCTGCCCTTCCGCGACGCGCATCACGTGACCGGCACGCTGGTCGCCATGGCCGAGGCGCAGGGCTGCGATTTGCCGGACCTTACGCTGGAACAGATGCAATCGGTGCACGCCGAGATCACTAAGGACGTTTTCGATGTGCTCGGCGTCGAAAACTCGGTAAACTCGCGCATGTCCTATGGCGGCACCGCCCCTGCGCAGGTGCGTGCCCAAGTCGAGCGTTGGAAGGAAATCCTGAAGTGAAACGCGCCCTCGCGACCCTTGCTTTGCTGAGCCTTGCCGCCTGCGGCGCGGATGGCGAACCAGTTAAACCGACAGCCAGCAGCACGATCACCATGTCGTCGTCGGGCGTGTCGGTCGGCACGGCTGTGGGTCTGCGGCGCGGGCCGTTCTCGCTGGCACTTGGGGTCGGGTCGTGAAGCCACTTTTGCAAATTACGCTGGTGGCCGGGACGCTTGGCTTGGCCGCTTGCACCCCGCCGCAGCCATCCGCGCGGCAAGAGGCGCCACCGCCAGCCGAACCGGGGATCAGCCTGTCGGGCTATGCCACCGTCGGCGTGGCAAAGACCTTCTGATGTCACCGTTGCGCATGCTCTACCTCGCCCTCGCGGTCTGGGGCACGATCCATCCGATGTATTACTTCGTCACATGGTTCAACGCCGAAGGCTGGAGCCTCAGCGCCATGGTCGATGCCTGGCACGCCAACGCCGCCGCCAGCGGGCTGGTCTGGGATCTGACCATCGCTGCCGTCACTTTGACCATCTGGATCATCGCCGAGGTCGCCGTGCGCCGGAATTTCCTCAGCTTGATTGCCATTCCCGCCACGTTCTGTATTGGGGTGAGCTGTGGCCTGCCGCTCTATCTTTTCCTGCGGACAGCGCCCATCAGATAAGCGGCGACGACATGGGGCCAAGCGCAGATGGATCATTTTCTCTATAAAGACGGTGTGTTGCATGCCGAAGACGTAAGCCTGGCCGAGATTGCCGCCGCCGTCGGTACGCCGGTCTATGTCTATTCCACCGCCACGCTGCTGCGCCATTTCCACCTCTTTGACGACGCGCTCTCGGGCATGGATCACTTGGTCTGCTACGCCATGAAAGCCAACTCCAACCAAGCCGTTCTGCGCACACTGGCGCAGGCGGGCGCGGGGATGGATGTGGTCTCGGGCGGGGAATACCGCCGCGCCAAGGCGGCAGGGGTGCCGGGGGATAAGATCGTGTTCTCCGGCGTCGGCAAGACCCGCGATGAGATCGAACTGGCGCTGACGGGCGGCATTCGGCAGTTCAACGTTGAGAGCGAGCCGGAGATGATCCTGCTTGATATCGTGGCGCGTGAGTTGGGCAAAGTGGCCCCGATCACCATCCGCGTGAACCCGGACGTTGACGCGAAAACTCATGCAAAGATCGCCACCGGCAAAAGCGAGAACAAGTTCGGCATCCCCATCGCCCGCGCCCGCGAAGTCTATGCCATGGCGGCCAATCTGCCGGGGTTGGAGATCGTCGGCATCGACGTGCATATCGGCAGCCAGTTGACCGATCTCGCCCCCTTTGAGCAGGCCTACGGCAAAGTGGCGGAACTGACCGAAGTGCTGCGCGCCGATGGGCATAACATCCGGCGGCTGGATCTTGGCGGCGGCTTGGGCATTCCCTATGAACGCTCCAACTCCGCCCCGCCACTGCCCACGGATTACGGCGCGATGGTGCAGCGCACGCTGGGGCATCTGGAATGCGAGATTGAGATTGAGCCGGGCCGTTTGATTGCCGGCAACGCGGGCGTCTTGGTGAGCGAGGTGATCTACCTCAAATCCGGCGAGGGCCGCGATTTCCTGATCCTTGATGCCGCGATGAACGATCTCATCCGCCCCGCCATGTATGACGCTTGGCATGACATCGTGCCGCTGAATGAACCCGCGCCGGGGGCAGAGCCGCGCCCGGTGGATATCGTCGGCCCGGTTTGCGAATCCGGCGATACGTTCGCCAAACAGCGGATGATGCCGGTGCTGGGGTCGGGTGATCTGGTGGCCTTCCGCTCTGCCGGAGCCTACGGCGCAGTGATGAGCAGCGAATATAATTCGCGGCCCCTGATCCCCGAGGTGCTGGTCAATGGCGATCAATTCGCGGTTATCCGCCCACGGCCAAGCTTTGACGAAATGATAAACCGCGATACCATCCCTGAATGGCTTTGACGGCATCCCGCCGCCGGGCCACCGGAGCGTGACGCATGGAAACATCCACTGACAAGACAGACGGGCTGCGCGCATTGCGGCGGCCCTTGCGGCTGACTTGGGCGGGGATGTGGGCCGAGGCGCTGGTGCAGGCGCTTTGGCCGATGCTGACGCTGCTGCTGGCGGTGCTGGCGCTGCTGATGATGGGGGCGCAGGACAATCTGACCGGTGATCTGCTTTGGGGTGTGCTGGCCGCTGTGGGCCTTGGGTTTCTCGGCACATTGGTTTTCGCGCTCCGGCGCTTTCGCATTCCCTCACAGGCAGAGGCCTTGGCGCGGCTGGATGCCAGCCTGCCGGGGCGGCCCATTCGGGCGCTTTTGGACGATCAGGCGATTGGCGCGGGCGACACAGCCTCGGCGGCGGTCTGGCAGGCCCATCAGAAACGTATGGCCGCGCGGGCCGCGCAGGCGCAGCCGGTCAAGGGTGACCTACGGGTCGCGCAGGCCGATCCCTATGCGCTGCGCTATGTGGCGCTGCTGGCTTTCGTCGTTGCACTGGTCTTCGGCTCGGTCTGGCGGTTGGGTGAGGTGACGCAGCTGACCCCCGGCGGGGCGGGCGGCACGCTGGCCTCTGGCCCGGTCTGGGAGGGGTGGGCCGAGCCGCCGCACCATACTGGGAAACCAACGCTTTATCTGAATGACCTTGAGGCCGGGGCGCTGTCTCTGCCTGCGGGCACGTTGATCACCCTGCGGCTTTACGGAGAGTTGGGTGCGTTGACGATGCAAGAAACCGTATCGGGCCGCGCGGGGGGCGCGACCTCAGAGCCCGCGCAGGATTTCACCCTGCGCCAAAGCGGCGAGATCAGCATCGAGGGTCCGGGCGCGCGGGCATGGCAGATTACAATGCTCCCCGACGCCGCCCCGCAGATCGAGCGACAAGGCCCGCCCGAGGTGACTGCTTTGGGCGAAATGAGCCTGCCGTTTGCCGCGCGGGATGACTACGGCGTCGAAGCAGGCGAGGCGCGGATCAGCCTTGATCTGGCCTCCGTCGACCGCCGCTATGGGTTGACCATCGACCCTGACACACGGCCCGAGATCGTCGTGCCGCTGCCCATGCCGATCACCGGTGATCGACGCGAGTTTGAAGAGAGCTTGATCGAGAATTTCTCGAAACACCCTTGGGCCAATCTGCCGGTATCTCTAGAGCTTTCCGTGCTCGACGCCGCCGAACAGCAAGCCGCGACGGAGGTGAGCCAGTTGACCCTGCCGGGGCGGCGCTTTTTCGATCCCGCGGCGGCAGCAGTCATCGAGATGCGCCGCGACCTTTTGTGGTCGCGGGCCAATGCCCCACGCATCGCGCAGGTGCTTCGCGCTGTAACCTATGCGCCGGGGGAGGACCTGCGATCGGATGTCACGGTTCTGCGGCTCAAGCAATTGATCCGCCGTCTGGAAATCCGGGCGCGTTATGGGCTGGACGAAGAGGTCAAGACCGAGATGGCCGAAGACCTCTGGGCGTTGGCGATTGAACTGGAAGAGGGCGTGTTGGCCGATGCGCTGGCGCGGATGCGCCGGGCGCAGGATCGGCTGAATGAGGCGATGAAGAACGGCGCGTCGTCGGCAGAGATTGCCGAGCTGATGGAAGAGCTGCGCCGCGCCACCGAAGAGTATCTAGAGCAACTGCAGCGCCAACAGGCGCAGGAGGGCGATGGCGAAGGCCAGCAGCCCCAAGGCGAGTCCATGCAGATGACGCAAGATGATCTGCAGCGGATGATGGACCGTATTCAAGAGTTGATGGAGCAGGGCCGCATGGCCGAGGCCGCAGAGGCGCTGCGCCAGTTGCAAGAGATGATGGAGAACATGCGCGTCACCCAAGGCCAGCCCGGCGAGGGCGGCAATTCACCGGGTGAGCAGGCGATGGAGGGACTCTCGGAAACCCTGCGCGAGCAACAGGGGCTGAGCGATCAGGCCTTCCGCGACCTGCAAGAGCAGTTCAATCCCGGCACTGGCGCGGGTGAGAATGAAGGCAACGAGGGCCGCAATGGCGGGCAGGGCCGCGGTCAGAGCCATGAGGGCCAGCAAGGGCAGGGCGGCCAATCCGGCGAAGACGGAGCCGAAGAGGGGCTGGCCGGGCGTCAGCAAGCGCTGCGCGATGAGTTGCGTCGTCAAGAAGGGCGTCTGCCGGGGCAAGGCACGCCCGAAGGGGATGCCGCGCGTGATGCACTGGACCGCGCCGGAGAAGCGATGGACCGCGCCGGCAAGGCCCTGCGCCGCGATGAGTTGGCCGAGGCGATCGACAATCAGGCACAGGCCATGGAAGCCCTGCGCGAGGGGATGCGGTCGCTTGGCGATGCGATGGAGCAAGAACAGGGCGAGGGCCAGCCCGGTCAAGGCACCGCTGAGGGCGACCGCCGGGCCGAGGCGCGCGATCCGCTGGGGCGCGAGCAGGGGGGCAATGGGGCCAATAGCTCGGACGCGCCGCTGGCGCAGGGGCCCGACGATCAGGGCCGCGCGCGGCGTTTGCTGGACGAAATCCGCCGCCGCTCGGGCGAGGCGGAGCGGCCCGAGGTTGAACGTGATTACCTCAACAGACTGTTGGATCGGTTCTAAGCGGGATCAGCCCTGTGACTGGGTCGCCACGGTGTCGAGCCAGACCAGCAGGTCTTGCAACTGCCCGTCCAGCCAAATGCGTGCGTCGTCCATCCATGCCACATAGGACGACAGGTAAGGATCGGCCTGCGGCAAGGATTGCGCAATCTGCGGCGCATAGACATAGACCGCCGCCAAGATGGCGGCCAAGGCGATCATCACGGTGAAGCCGCGCATGAACCCCCCGGATTTGCGCGGTTTTTCAGGGCGGTCGAGCGCGGCGGTGGGCGTTGGCCCCGCCTGCTGGCCCTGCGTGCGGTCGTGGCGCAGGGTTGAGTTGATCTCTTCGATATCGGGCAGCAGATCCCGGCGCGACGCGCTGCCGTAGGCGTCATTCTCGCGTTCGGGAACCGGCTCTCCGCGCATTTTGGCCATGCGCAGACGGGCCTCATGAGCGCGGCGCGCGTCTTGGTCCTCAGCCACACGATTATTTTCGGCGATGTCGGGGCGCGGGGCTTTCTTGGGCGCGGCATGGGGCGCGTCATCTAGGCCAAGGTCCGGTTGGCTTTCCAGCGGAGCAGACTGCCGACGTCGGCGGGCTTCTTGCTCTGCCGCGGCCTCTTGGCGCAGGATTTCCGCGATGGCAGGATCGAGCGGGCGTCGCACGGGTGCGGCGGCGGGTGCCGGACGCTCAGCCTCTTCTTCCGGGTCAAAGGAGTCGTTTTCGGAATCGCCGCCTTCAAGGTTGTCGTCTTCAAAAGCATCGTCTTCGATACCATCGTCCTCGTAATCCTCATCCCCGAAAGGCTGGAGATCAGGTAGACTGTTGGCCGCAGATGTTTCTTCATCCGCATCACCCGATGCGGGTTGCTTCATATGCATCATGTCATCGTCGAAATCTTCGTCAAAGTCGCTGTCGCCTTCTTCCGGCGCATTGTCGGGATGATGCTGAAACCACGTCTGCCCACAGTTGGAACATTGCACGTCACGCCCTGCCAACGGCATCACCTCATCGGGGACTTCGTATTGCGCGTCGCAGTTGGGGCAGATCAGCCGCATGGTCATTCCTGGGTTCGTTCGGTGCTCTCGGATCGTAACGGACAGCATATGTCCTAGAATAACGTAGGAAAAGTGATATCTGGGCAGGGTGCTGGGGTTCTGAGTGATTGAATCCTTTCCGGTGCTGAGGCACAACAGGTCGAAGTGTTTTAAGGTGGTTGCGTGATAGAGCTCGAAAATGTGGCCTACAGCTATGGCGGGGGCGAATTGCTGTCCGACATCACGCTGAAACTCGCCCCCGGATCGTTTCATTTCCTCACCGGCCCCTCAGGCGCGGGCAAGACCACCTTGATGAAGCTCTGCTACGGGGCCTTGCTGCCCACGGCGGGGCATCTGCGGATTTTTGGCACCGATGTGCGCGGGCTGGGCCGTGACGACATCGCGCTGATGCGTCGCCGGGTTGGCGTGGTGCATCAGGACGTGAAATTCCTCGACCATCTGCCGTTGACCGAGAATATCGCGCTGCCGCTAAATGTCTCTGGCCGTCAGGCCGAGGCCGGGGGCACCGATCTGGAAGAGTTGATGTCATGGGTCGGGCTTACCAACCGCGCCGACGCTCTGCCGCCTGAGCTGTCGGGCGGGGAGCGGCAACGGGCCGCCCTTGCCCGCGCGGTGATCATGTCGCCGGATGTGATTTTGGCGGATGAGCCGACGGGGAACATCGATTGGGAGATGTCGCAGCGGTTGCTTCGCCTGTTGATCGAGTTGAACCGCATGGGCAAGACCGTGTTGATCGCCACCCATGATCTGGGCCTGATCCGCGCCACCAAAGTGCATGTGCAGGCCCGCGTGCTGCGCATCGCCAATCGGCGCATTCAATTGGCGGGGGCGGATTTGTGAAGCGGTTCGACATCGGCGCCCTGCGCGCGATTTTCAAAGGCGACAGGCAGGCAGACCGCGTGGTGCCGCCCTCGGGTTTCACGGCGCAGCTGACCTTGTTTGCGGCGGGCGCAATGGCGTTTTTGGCGGTCTTTGCTTTGGCGCTGTCGCTCGCCTCGGGCCGCTTGGCGCAGGTCTGGGGGCAGGAGTTGGCGCAATCAGCCACGGTGCGCATCGTGGCACCGCTGGATCAACGCGCCGCCCAGACCGAGGCGGCGTTGAAGGTGTTGCAGACGACCAAGGGCGTCGCCTCGGCCCGCGCGCTGACGGATGCCGAACAGGAAGAACTGCTTGCCCCATGGTTCGGCCCGGAACTGGCGATGGAGAGCCTGCCAGTGCCACGGTTGATCGAAGTGGTCGAGGAAGGTGAAGGGTTAGACCCGGTGGGTCTGCGCCTGCGTCTGTCTGCTGAAGTGCCGGGTGCCGTGCTGGACGATCACAGCCGCTGGCGCGCGCCGCTGGTTGCCGCGGCAAGCCGGTTGCGGCTGCTTGGCTGGATCTCGACCCTGCTGATTGGGGCGGCGGTGGCGGCCATGGTGACACTGGCCGCGCAGGCGGCATTGGCCGCAAATGCGCAGGTGATCGCGGTGCTGCGCTTGGTGGGGGCGACTGACGACTATATCGCCCGTGCCTTCATCCGCCGTTTTACCCTGCGTGCGCTTTTGGGTTCGGCGGCGGGCACGGTGCTGGGCATGGTGGCCATCATCTTGTTGCCCGATGCAGGCGAAGCGGGCGGTTTTCTGACCGGCTTGGGCTTTCGCGGCTGGCATTGGGCGGTGCCGCTTATGGTGCCCTTCTTGGTCGGTGCGGTTGCCTTTGCCGCCACCGGGGCCGCTGCGCGGCGCACATTGAGGGAACTGACATGAAGCTGCTGCAATGGATCCGGTCGATCGTCTATATCGTTCAGGTGACCGTGGCCATGCCGGTGATCGGGCTGGCCTTCGCCCCATGGGCGATGTTCTCAAAACGTGGGGCCTATGCCGCCTGTAAGGCCTATGCTGGATGGGCCATGTGGTCGGCACGCTGGCTGATCGGGCTGCGCTGCGAGGTGCGGGGCAATGTGCCCGATGGCGAGGTTCTGGTGGCGGCAAAGCACCAGTCGTTCCTTGATATCATCATGATCTTCCACGCCTTGCCGCGTGCGAAATTTATCATGAAACGCGAGGTACTCTGGACCCCGGTGATCGGGCAATACACCAAGCGGATGCAGATGATCGCCGTGAACCGTGGCAAGCGCGGGCAGGCGATTACGCAGATGATGGCCGACGTGAACGCCGGTCGAGTGGAGCCAGGGCAGATCGTGATCTACTCCCAAGGCACCCGGGTCGCACCGGGTCTGAGCGCGCCTTACAAGGTCGGCACGGCAGTGCTTTACGATCAACTGGGGCAGGTCTGCGTGCCGGTGGCGACCAATGCAGGCTACTTCTGGCCACGTCGAGGGTTGTACCGCCGTCCGGGCTTGGCTGTGGTGGAGTTCCTCGCGCCAATTGAGCCGGGGTTGGACAAACGCGCCTTTATGGCGCGGTTGGAGCAGGAAGTAGAGAGCCACTCGGATGCGCTGCTGCGCGAGGCAGGGTGGCGGCCGGCTGAAGGGGCGTAGGCCCGGTTAAGCGATCTCCTTTCAAAAGGTCCCGCCCGGTGGTACACCGGGCAGCGTCATGCCAAAGGCACGCCTCCGGCATGACCCGCCCCCCTGGGACGACGCTTTCAGCACCACCCCGCGGGCCGGCGCTACCCTTCGCGTTTGTTCGGCACGCCGAGTAGGCCGCCGTAGCAGTGCTACGCGGGATGCGAAGATTGTCTCTCTAGGAAGCCGTTAAAGTGGCGGCGCCGCCGTTGGGAGGTGGAAAGAGCAGGCGTCACTCTGCATGTCTCTACGCATCGACATGACCCCGAGGGGCCTCGTCTTCCGTGAATGTCGCGACGTAGAGGGTTGTAGGGCAGGGGCGTAAAGATCGGGTTGTCTGAGCGTGCGTCCTACGCGCAACGAAAAAGGGCGGACCTTTGGCCCGCCCCAGTCGCTTACATGTGGATCGGCCCGTCACCGCAGGCCAGTGCGGCTTCGCGCACGGCTTCGGAATAGGTTGGGTGCGCGTGGCAGGTCATCGCCAAATCCTGCGCCGAGGCGCCGAACTCCATCGCCACGCAGACCTCGTGGATCAGATCGCCCGCGCCGGGGCCGATGATGTGGCAGCCGAGGATGCGGTCGGTTTCCTTGTCCGCGATCAGCTTGACGAAACCGTCACCGGCAAAGACCGCCTTGGCCCGCGCGTTGCCCATGAAGGAGAACTTTCCGACTTTGTACTCGCGGCCCGCTTCCTTGAGCGTCGCTTCGGTCTCGCCGACGCTGGCGACCTCCGGATGGGTGTAGATCACGCCGGGGATCACGCCGTAGTTCACATGGCCATGTTTGCCCGCGATGACTTCGGCGGCGGCCATGCCCTCGTCCTCGGCTTTGTGCGCCAGCATTGGGCCTTCGATCACGTCACCGATGGCGTAGACGCCTTTGACGGAGGTCTCCCAATGCTCGTTCACGGCGATCTGGCCGCGCTCGGTCATCTTGACGCCGAGATCATCCAGCCCCAAGCCTTTGACAACGGGTTTGCGGCCTGTGGCGACGAGCACGGTGTCGGCCTCGATCTCATGTTCGCTGTCGTCCTTGCGCAGCTTGTAGCTGACCGTGGCTTTGCCCTTGGCAACTTCGGTCTTCTGCACGGCGGCGCCCATGACAAAGTTGATACCTTGTTTTTTCAGCATCCGCTGGAAGGTCTTTTGCACCTCGGGGTCCATGCCGGGAGTGATCGCATCAAGGAATTCAACCACGGTGATTTCGGTCCCCAGACGCGCGTAGACGCTGCCTAGTTCCAGCCCGATGACGCCCGCGCCGATGACGACCATCTTTTTAGGGATCTTGCCCAGTTCCAGCGCACCGGTGGAGGTGACGACGGTTTTCTCGTCGACTTCGACGCCCGGCAGGGAGGCCGCTTCGGAGCCGGAAGCGATGATGATGTTGTTGGCCTCATGGACCTCATCACCGACCTTGACCTTGCCCGCTTCGGGGATCGATCCCCAGCCCTTGAGCCAGTCGATCTTGTTCTTCTTGAACAGGAATTCGATGCCCTTGGTGTTGGTCTCGATGGTCTTGTCTTTGTAGGTCAGCATCTGCTTCCAATCGACGGAAGGTGCTTTGCCTTTGAGGCCCATCTCGTCAAAATTATGCTCGGCCTCATGCAGCATATGCGTGGCGTGCAAGAGCGCCTTGGAGGGGATGCAGCCGACGTTGAGGCAGGTGCCGCCCAGCGTCTTTCGGCCCTCTACACAGGCGGTTTTCAGGCCCAGTTGGGCGCAACGAATGGCGGCAACATAGCCGCCGGGGCCGGAGCCGATCACGATGACATCATAGCTCGACATGGGTAGTCTCCTTAGCAGTCTGCTGTTGCAGGCAAGGTATGCGGCGCGCATATCGGGTGCAAGCGCCGCTGCCTGCGGGTGTGGGGAATAGATTAAATGAGCGCCGCCAGCAGCATCAGCATGGTCGCGGCAAAGCCGATGATCCAGATGACCGAGCGGTGTGGGCGCAGCCCGAAGGCATAGGCGGGGACGTAGAGCACGCGGGCGATCAGATAGACCCAGGCGCAAGCGGCGGTGAGGGCGGTGTTCTGGCCCGACATCTGCACCACGCCAACGGCAATGCCGAACAGGATTAGCCCCTCGAAGTGATTGTCCAGCGCCCGGCCCAGACGGGCAGTGCGGTCTGACAGTGCGCGGCTCGGCTCGCGGTCGCGGGCCGACATGGTGTAGCCGGAGCCGATCTCGCGGTTGGCGGGCACGGCATAGACCACGAATTGCAGCCCTTGCAGCAGGGCCGCGAGGGTCAGGACGGTCAGCTCAACGCTCATGCGGGTTTCACGAAATAGGCGGTGGAACTGGTCACCGTGCCCTTGTCGTCGCTGCTCAGCGCGTTGGACCGGGACAGCCAATCGTCGGCTCTCTTGCGGTCGTTCACGTTGAGCAGGACGGAGGCTTTGCTGCTGCTGTCGGCGTGTTGCCAGATTTGCAGCACCGACAGCCCCGCATCGCGGCGCGCTTCGGCGTCGGCGTCAAAGGCTTGTTTCCAGCTTGCGAAATCGGTGACGTCGAAGTGGCAGATCATCTGCATTTGGGTGCCCTTTCAGAGCGCGTGAAAATAAAGAACGGCGGTGGCGGCATAGCCCGCGAGCCAGGCCAGCGTGCGGATCGTCGGAACGCCGAGCGCATAGACGATGACGTAGATGATGCGGGCCAGCAGGAAGACTTGCGCGGCCAAGAGCGTGGCGCTGTTGTTGCGGCCCAGCATTTCGATCAGCAGCACGGCAGGGGCGAAAAGCGCCAATGCCACGACGGAGTTATTCAGCGCGCGCTCGAGCCGAGCGGTCATGCCGGTGGTGGTGCGGGTCTCGTCGCGCGAGGACATGAGATAGCCCATCGAGAGTTGCCGGGTGGCGCCCAGCACTTGCAAGAGGATCGTCAACATGACGAGAAGGCCATAGGCGGCGAGGAGGGTTGTTTCGGTCATGGATCAAAGCCTTTCAATATGTGGGTTACCCCACCAGCGGCAGATCGGCAGGGCGGGGCCAAGCCCCGCCCTATCTTATCACAGATCCATCAACAGACGGCGCGGATCTTCGAGCATCTCTTTGACGCGGACGAGGAAGGTGACCGCCCCTTTGCCGTCGATGATCCGGTGATCATAGCTCAGCGAGATATACATCATCGGACGGATGACGACTTCGCCGTTGATTGCCATCGGGCGGTCCTGAATCTTCGCCATGCCGAGGATACCGGACTGCGGCGGGTTCAGGATCGGTGCGGTCATCAGCGAGCCGTAGACGCCGCCGTTGGAGATGGTGAAAGTGCCGCCGGTCATGTCGGCCATGGTGAGCTTGCCGTCACGGGCCTTTTTGCCCATGGCGTTTACGGCTTTTTCGATCTCGGCAAAGGACATCGCATCAGCGTCTTTGATCACCGGCACCACGAGGCCCGTGGGCGTGCCTGCTGCGACGCCCATGTGGACGTAGTTCTTGTAGATGATGTCGGTGCCGTCGATCTCGGCGTTGACCTCGGGGATTTCCTTCAGCGCGTGGCAGCAGGCCTTGGTGAAGAAGGACATGAAGCCCATCCGCACGCCATGCTTCTTCTCGAAGTCGGCCTTGTAGGTGTTCCGCAGTTCCATGACCTCGGTCATGTCGACCTCGTTGAAGGTGGTCAGGATCGCGGCGGTGTTCTGGGCCTCTTTGAGGCGGCGCGCCATGGTCTGCTTGAGGCGGGTCATCTTGACCCGCTCTTCGCGCGACGCGTCATCGGGGGCGGAGGCGGGGCGCGGTGCGGCGGGTTTGCCTTCGGCTTTCGGTGCGGCGGTGGTGCCGGCGGCCACGGCCTTGGCCACGTCTTCCTTCATCACCCGGCCATCGCGGCCCGAGCCTGTGACCTGATCGCGGCTGATGCCAGCTTCGGCCATGGCTTTCTTGGCCGAAGGTGCGTCTTCGACATCTTTGCCATCGGCGGCTTTGGTTTCGGGCGCGGCACCGGCACCGGATTTGGCGTCTTCGCCCTTGGGGGCCGCGGCACCAGAACCGGAGGTCAGGACGGCCAGTGTGGCGGAGGCTTCAACTGTGCTGCCTTCCTCTGCGAGGATTTCGGCCAACACGCCAGCGGAAGGCGCGGGGACTTCGACGCTGACCTTGTCGGTTTCCAACTCGCAAAGCATTTCATCGGCTTCGACCTTGTCGCCGACCTTTTTGAACCAAGTGCTTACGGTCGCTTCGGTCACCGACTCGCCCAGTGTGGGTACTTTGACTTCAATGGTTTCGCCTTCGCGGGCAGCCACATCTGCCGAGCCTGCGTCGATCGCCTTGGGCGCATCGCCGCCCCGGTCGGACTGGGACACGGCCTCATCATCCTCGGTGGCTTCCTTGGCTTTCGGCGCGGCCGCAGAGCCGCTGTCGCCTTCGCTGACATTGGCCAGCAGGGCATCGACGCCCACGGTTTCGCCTTCTTGCGCCACGATCTCGCTCAGAGTGCCCGCAACGGGGGAGGGCACTTCGACGGTGACCTTGTCGGTCTCCAATTCACAGAGCATTTCATCCACCGCGACGGTATCGCCGGGCTTCTTGAACCATGTGGCAACGGTGGCTTCGGTGACGGATTCGCCCAGCGTGGGTACGCGTACTTCGCTTGTCATGGTCTTAGTTTCCTTTGATGGTCAGCGCCTCGTCGACGAGGGCAGCTTGTTGTGCTTTGTGCTGGCTAGCCAGACCCGTGGCGGGCGAGGCGGCGGTGGCGCGGCCCACATAGGAGGCGCGGCCATGTTTGGCGTCGATGCGGCCCAGAACCCATTCGATGTTGGGCTCGATGAAGGTCCAGGCACCTTGGTTCTTGGGCTCTTCCTGGCACCAGATCATCTCGGCCTGCTTGAAGCGTTCCAGCTCTTTGACCGCGGATTGCGCGGGGAAGGGGTAGAACTGTTCGAACCGCAGGATGTAGACATCGTCGATGCCGCGGGCGTCGCGCTCTTCCAGCAGGTCGTAATAGACCTTGCCCGAACACATGACGACGCGCTTGATCTTGTCATCCGCGACCAGCTTGGTGTCGGAATTGCCGTGCTGCGCGTCGTCCCAAAGGACCCGGTGGAAGCTGGAGCCGGTGGTGAATTCCTCGGCCTTGCTGACGGCAAGCTTATGGCGCAGCAGGGATTTCGGGGTCATCAACATCAGCGGCTTGCGGTAGCTACGGTGCAACTGGCGGCGCAGGATGTGGAAGTAGTTGGCGGGAGTGGTGCAGTTCGCCACGATCCAGTTGTCGCCGCCGCACATCGTCAGGAAACGCTCCAGACGGGCCGAGGAGTGCTCTGGCCCTTGACCCTCATAGCCATGCGGCATCAGGCAGACGAGGCCCGACATGCGCAGCCATTTGCTTTCACCTGACGAGATGAACTGGTCAAACATGATCTGTGCGCCGTTGGCGAAGTCGCCGAATTGCGCCTCCCAAAGCGTCAGCGCGTTGGGTTCGGCGAGGCTGTAGCCATATTCAAAGCCCAGAACCGCATATTCGCTGAGCATCGAGTCGATGACCTCATACTCGGCCTGACCCTCGCGGATGTGGTTCAGCGGGTAGTAGCGGTCTTCGTTGTCTTGGTTAACGAAGGCCGAATGGCGCTGGCTGAAAGTGCCGCGCGTGCTGTCTTGGCCCGACAGGCGGACCTTGTAGCCCTCGGTCAGCAGGGAGCCAAAGGCCATGGCCTCAGCCGTGGCCCAGTCAAAGCCTTCACCGGATTCAAACATCTGCTTTTTCGCTTCGAGCAGGCGCCCGATGGTCTTGTGCAGCGGGAATTTATCCGGTGCGCTGGTGATCGCTTTGCCGACTTCTTGCAGGGTTTCGGGCGCGATGGCCGTCTTGCCGCGCTGGTAGGACTTCTTCTTTTTGTCCATGTGGGACCATTTGCCATCCAGCCAGTCCGCTTTGTTCGGGCGGTAGTCTTTCCCGGCCTCGAACTCATCGTTGAGCTGGTTCTGGAAGGCGGTCTTCATGTCCTCGATCTCACCCTCAGGGATCAGACCGTCGGCCACCAGACGCTGGGTATAGAGGCTCAGCGTGGTTTTCTGTTTTTTGACGCTCTTGTACATCACCGGGTTGGTGAACATCGGCTCGTCGCCTTCGTTGTGACCGAAGCGGCGGTAGCAGAAGATATCGATGACCACGTCCTTGTGGAACTTCTGGCGGAATTCGGTGGCCACACGGGCGGCGTGGACGACCGCTTCGGGATCGTCGCCATTGACGTGGAAGATGGGTGCTTCGACCACCAGCGCGTTGTCGGTGGGATAGGGAGAGGAGCGCGAGAAATGCGGCGCAGTGGTGAAGCCGATTTGGTTGTTCACCACGATATGCATCGTGCCGCCGGTTTTGTGACCCTTGAGGCCCGAAAGCGCGAAACATTCCGCCACGACCCCTTGGCCAGCAAAAGCCGCATCGCCGTGCAGCAGAATTGGCATCACCGCCGTGCGGTCCTTGTCGTTCAGCTGGTCCTGCTTAGCGCGGACCTTGCCCAGCACCACAGGGTTCACCGCTTCAAGGTGCGAGGGGTTGGCGGTCAGCGACAGGTGAACCGAATTGCCGTCAAACTCACGGTCCGAGGACGCGCCGAGGTGGTATTTCACATCGCCCGAACCATCCACATCGTCAGGCTTAAAGCTGCCGCCTTGGAATTCGTTAAAGATCGCGCGGTAGGGTTTTTGCATCACATTGGCGAGCACCGACAGGCGGCCCCGGTGGGGCATGCCGATAACGATGTCTTTGACGCCCAACTGGCCGCCGCGCTTGATGATCTGCTCCATCGCGGGAACAAGGCTTTCGCCGCCATCAAGGCCAAAGCGTTTGGTGCCCATGTATTTGACGTGCAGGAATTTCTCGAAGCCCTCGGCTTCGACCAGCTTGCTTAGGATCGCCTTGCGGCCTTCTTTGGTGAAGTGGATTTCCTTGCCGTAGCCTTCGATCCGTTCCTTCAGCCAACCGGCCTGCTCAGGGTCGGAGATATGCATGTATTGCAGCGCGAAGGTACCGCAGTAGGTGGAGCGCACGATGTCGACGATCTGCTTCATGGTCGCGACTTCAAGGCCCAGCACCTGATCGATGAAGATCGGGCGGTCCATGTCGGCATCGGTGAAACCGTAGGACTTCGGATCTAGCTCTGGCTGGTTGCCAGTGTCGCGCATGCCCAGCGGGTCGAGATCGGCGGCCAAGTGGCCCCGGATGCGGTAGGCGCGGATCAGCATCAGCGCGCGGATGCTGTCGAGCACGGCTTGTTTGACCTGTGCGTCGGAAACCTCAACCCCCTTCTCGACGGCTTTGGCCTTGATCTTGTCGCCCGCGGCCTGTGCTTCGGCAGGTTCGGGCCAGACGCCCGTCAATGCGCCCATCACCTCGCCCGCAGGCGCTGGCGGCCAATCGCGGCGCGCCCAAGAGGGGCCAGCGGCCTCGGCCTGCGCGGTTTCGGCGTCATCGCCCATCGCTGCAAAAAACGCCTGCCATGCTTCGTCGACCGCATTGGGGTCATTGGCATAGCGGGCATACATCGCCTCAAGATACTCCGCGTTTTCGCCTTCCATGAAAGAGGACGCGTGGAACTGGTCGTTGGCGGGTTGGTCGGTCATTGGGTCACCTTTGTTCGGCGGGGCAGACGGGACGGGGTCAGAATCAGGGTCGGTCTATAGTGAGGCCGCAGGCGGGGGGCCATAGGCATTGGTATTGGGGTCGGAAGGGCGGGTCAGCCACCACAGGAAGATCAGCGAAACGATGAGTTGGATGAGGCCCAGAACGGCAAAAACTGCCATGCCGCCCATCATCGCGTCCATATTCTCCATATAAGCGGCTGAATCGCTGCCCATCATCATCGCATCGGGGTCGGGCATGGCGGGGGCAAACAGGCTGGTCAGCAGGCTCAGGCCCGCCGGAAGGGCAATGTACCAGCCCGGTTTGCCCGTGTCCTGCAAGCGCCGAGCGCCCACGGCCAGAAGGGGGATGATCACCGCCAGCGTAAAGACGAGGTTCAACGCCCACCAAATCAGCGAAGTGACAATGCCGCCGATGACGACAGCCAGAAAGAACCACCAATACTCAGATCGCGGGGCGCGGCCTTGAAAGCGGGCGTATTTCTCCGTCAGGCAGGTCTTGATCGCAGTTTGAAAATCCATTGTGCCCTCCTTCGCTATCGGCGCCGCCGGGTGGTCGTTTTGGTCTCGTACCGCGGAGGGTAGCCCTCCGCGGTCATTTTCAATGGGGCGGCCGCAGGGCCAGCCCGAAGGGGTTAACCCTTGCCGATCGCTTCCTTGACCGCTTCGCCCAGTGTCGCGGGGCTGTCTGCCACGACGATACCGGCTTCTTTCATCGCTTCGATCTTGCTCTCCGCGTCGCCTTTGCCACCGGCGACAATCGCGCCTGCGTGGCCCATACGGCGGCCGGGAGGGGCCGTCCGGCCCGCGATGAAACCAGCGGTCGGCTTCCAGCGGCCTTTCTTCTTTTCGTCGGCCAAGAACTGTGCCGCTTCCTCTTCGGCGGAGCCGCCAATTTCGCCAATCATGATGATCGACTGTGTTTCTGGGTCGGCGAGGAACATTTCCAGCACGTCGATATGCTCGGTCCCTTTGATCGGGTCGCCGCCGATGCCGACAGCAGAAGACTGGCCGAGGCCCATGTCGGTGGTCTGCTTGACCGCTTCATAGGTAAGCGTGCCCGAGCGCGATACAACGCCAACCGAGCCGCGACGGTGGATGTGGCCCGGCATGATGCCGATTTTGCAGGCGTCAGGCGTGATAACGCCGGGGCAGTTTGGGCCGATGAGGCGCGACTTGGAACCTTCGAGCGCGCGGGCGACGCGGGCCATGTCCAGAACCGGGATGCCTTCGGTGATGCAGACGATCAGCTCCATCTCGGCGTCGATCGCCTCAAGGATCGAGTCGGCGGCGAAGGGGGGCGGCACGTAGATCACGGAGGCGTTCGCCTCGGTCACATGCTTGGCTTCGTGCACGGAGTTAAACACGGGCAGGTTTAGATGCGTCTGACCGCCTTTGCCGGGTGTGACGCCGCCAACCATCTTGGTGCCATAGGCGATGGCCTGTTCGGTGTGGAACGTCCCCTGCGAGCCGGTCAGACCCTGACAGATGACTTTGGTGTTTTCGTTGACTAGTACGGCCATGATTTCTTCCTTGGTCGGTGATATTTAATCCCGGGGGCGGGCCCCGGGGGCGTCAGACGCGGTGCGCCCGGTTGGTGGGATGCGCTGTGGTTGGCGGGTTGCCGGGCCACAGCAGGATGGCGGCGAGGAACATGACCGGGATGCCAAGCTCCCCGATCTCCTCGACGACGAAGGCGGTGCGTTCGGCATCGGCAGAAATTTCGATCCCCAAGGGGGCGAGTTTCCGGGCGATGCCGTCGAGCAGTTTGTAAATCACGGTGAAACCGATCCCGAGCAACACGGCCCCGGCCCATGCCCGCCCCTGAAACAGGGCTGCAAGGAAAGGCCGGACGTGGCGCCACAGCATCAGCAGGATTGCACAGATGATCATCGCGAGGATCAGCGCCGCGACCAGTCGTTCGCCCAGTGGTACGTCTGCGCCGGTATATTGCCGGGCCTTGAACAGGCCGCGGGTGAACAGCGATTTGTCGAGGTCGAGCTCGCGTGCTGCCATGACGGCCAGCACCAGCGGTAGGTACCAGACCCGCAGAACCGCGCCGCGTAACGTCCAGATCAGCGCTGCAATGCACAGCAGGTAGCCCACAACGGAAAGGCTTTCGTAAAAGCCACCTTCCGCCAGCAAAGTTTCCTGAGTGGCGATGGGCAGTGTGTTCACGGTGAACATCTGCATGGCAAACGCCAGCCCTAGCGTCAGCAAAAGGGTCCAGCCCTGGCGTTGAGAGGCGGTCATTGTGACACCTCTCCGGTCAAACCAAGCCCATCATAAAGCCGGTCAACAGCCATGAAGGTCTGCGTTGCGCCCTCCGCTTGGCGGGTGCCAATATGCACCACGGCCACGCGACCGCGCAGCAATTCGCGCCCCTCGATCAACGCGGTGCCGGGGGCGGCGCTATGGGTGTCGGGCAGGGGGATCGCATCGCCAAAAACGGGCGGGGTGGCCATTTGCGCGCGCAGGGCGGTGATGGCCGCAGTGGTGTGATCGCCATCAAAGGCCACTTCGCAGCGCCGCTCTACACCGCGCGGGGCGTCATTTGGGCGTGGCTCTAGGCTGTCGTCCCAGAAGGTGAGGGCGAAAGGTGAATCATCGACGGTCATATTAGCGCGGGCTTGCGCCTCGGTCTGGCCAGCCTTGAAGCACCAGTCATTGAAGCTTGAGATCGCCACCTCTTCTGGTCCGCCAAAAGCGGGGGCGGCCAAAAGGCCGGTCAGGAGGAGGGGTGGCATCAGCGACATCAGAAAAGACGCTCGTTATCGTCGGCGAGAAAATCGAGAGCGCGCAGGGTCAACAAACCGGCGCCCATCACCATCAGGCTCCGGCCAATGGAGCCGGTGAGGTTGGACGGCAAGATCATCGCCAAGCCGTCACGCGATTTGCGCGCAGCGCGGGCCAGACCCCGGTCGAGGCGTTTTCTGTTCTCAGGCTCGGGCAGCCGCAGGGCATCAGGTTGCCATTGCCGGATCAAAAGCCCGGCCCCCAATAGCGCAATACCCGCGAGAACGGGAGAGGATTTGGGAGATTGATCCATGCTGACCTCGTTGCATCCTTGGGTTTGCGCGGCGCTGTTTCGTCGCATTTGCCCCTGCCGCAGCGGGGCGGCAAGAACGGTGGTATCGGCCACTCCCGCAGGCGCGGGGGCTTGTAGGAATGGCCGGGTAAGGGCTTAGCCTTTGACCGCTTTCACGATCTTTTGCGCGCCATCTTTCAGGTCGTCGGCGGCGATGACGTCAAGACCGGAGTTGTTGATGATCGCTTTGCCTTCTTCGACGTTGGTGCCTTCGAGACGGACAACCAGCGGCACTTTCAGACCGACTTCTTTCACCGCGGCGACAACGCCCTCGGCGATGACGTCACAACGCATGATGCCGCCGAAGATGTTCACGAGGATGCCTTTGACGTTCTCGTCAGAGGTGATGATCTTGAAGGCCTCGGTGACTTTTTCCTTGGTGGCACCACCGCCTACGTCGAGGAAGTTGGCAGGCTCGGCACCGTAGAGCTTGATGATGTCCATCGTCGCCATGGCAAGACCCGCGCCGTTCACCATGCAGCCGATCTCACCGTCGAGCGCGATGTAGTTCAGGTCATACTTGGATGCTTCGAGTTCCTTGGAGTCTTCCTCGGTCTCGTCGCGCAGGTTGGCGATGTCGGGCTGGCGGTACATGGCGTTGCCGTCGAAGCCAACTTTCGCGTCGAGCACTTTCAGGTCGTTGCTGGGCATGACGATTAGCGGGTTGATCTCAAGCATCTCCATGTCCTTCTCGATGAAGGCTTGGTAGAGTTGACCCATCAGCTTGACGCACTGCTTGACAGCGGTGCCCTCAAGACCCAGCGAAAAGGCAACGCGGCGGCCGTGGTAGGGCTGGTAGCCGGTGGCCGGATCGACGGAGAAGCTGAGGATTTTCTCAGGCGTCGCTTCGGCGACTTCTTCAATGTCCATGCCGCCTTCGGTGGAACAGACAAAGGAGATGCGGCTGGTCTGGCGGTCTACCAGCAGGGCGAGGTACAGCTCACGCTCAATGTCGGAACCATCTTCGATGTAGATGCGGTTGACCTGCTTGCCTGCGGGGCCGGTCTGGTGCGTGACCAGCGTCTTGCCCAGCATCTTTTTGGCTTCTTCAGCGGCTTCTTCCACGGATTTGGCAAGGCGCACACCGCCCTTTTCGCCAGCGGAGGCTTCTTTGAAGCTGCCTTTGCCGCGGCCACCTGCGTGGATCTGCGCTTTGACAACCCAAAGCGGCCCGTCCATTTCGCCGGCTGCGTTTTTGGCATCTTCTGCCTTCAGCACAACGCGGCCTTCGGAGACAGGGGCGCCATAGCTGCGCAGGAGGGCTTTTGCCTGATATTCGTGGATGTTCATGAAAACGGTCCCGTTTCTGTTCCAGTTGCCCCGTAGTATGGGGTTCACTCTCGTTCCTGTAAGGGTTTTTTCGGAGAAAGCTGGGTTTGACCAGCTAAAAATGTCATTTGTGATCACACGGTAAATGCGTGTGATCACAAATCCGCTCAACACGTCCGAATCGGCTGATTTTTGCTTGTAATGCGGGGGATAGCTGGCCTGCCCGAGAGGGCAGACCAGTGGTTTAGCGCGGCATGAGCGCCCAGTAATCGAGGTCAAGCAAAACCTCGGGGCGGTATTTACCCGCGTCGTCGCGCAGTTCAAACGGTGCGCCGCCTTTGGTGGCGACTAGCCGCAAGCGTATGGCCCCAATACCGGGGGCAAAGGTCTCGGCCTTGTCGAGCACTTCGGACCACGCGCGGACGGTATCACCGGCCAGACAGGGGTTGGCATGTGCCCCGCCGTTGAGGCCCACGACCATCTGCGCATTGGCCAACCCGTTGAACGACAGCGCCCGCGCCATGGAGATGACGTGACCGCCATAGATCAGCCGCGAGCCATCGGGGCGGGCGGAGGTGTCGAAATGCACCTTGGCCGTGTTCTGCCACAGACGGGTGGCCATCATGTGCTCGGCCTCTTCGATCGTCACGCCGTCCACGTGGTCGATCTTCTCCCCCACGGCGTAGTCGCCCCAGCGGTGCGGCTCTCCGGCGAGGGTGAAGTCGTAGTTGGTAAAATCGAGGCCCTGCGGGATGCGCAATTGATCCACGGTCAGGGCGTCGGGCAGATCGGGGACCGTGGTCTGGGGCGCCGGGGCGTCGGGATTGCCTTTGCGGACCATGACCCAGCGGACATAGTCCAGCACCCTTTCGTCATTGTGGTTCAGCCCCGTGGTGCGGACCCAGACAACGCCGGTCTTGCCGTTGGAGTTCTGCTTAAGGCCGATCACTTCGCTTTCGGCGCGCAGTGTGTCTCCGGGCCAAACGGGCAACAGCCAGCGGCCCTGCGCATAGCCCAAGTTTGCCACGGCATTAAGCGAGACATCGGGGACGGTTTTCCCAAAAACGATGTGAAAGGCGATCATATCGTCGAGCGGGCTGGCCTTCAGCCCGCAGGACTGGGCGAAACTATCGGCGGAATAGAGCGCGTGACGCGCGGGATATAGCGCATGATAGAGTGCGCGTTCGCCCGCGCCGACGGTGCGGGGCACCGCGTGATGCAGCACCTCGCCCAGTCGGTAATCCTCGAAAAAGCGGCCGCGGTTGGTCTTGCTCATTACTGCTCGCCCAGTTTGATGTCGGGCGAATAGGTGCCGGGGGCGTCCTTCACCACGGCTTGGCCGCAGCGCATGACCCCGGCTTTGTGGTCCCACGTTTGGGTCGGGGTACCGTAAAGCTCCCAGCCCTTGTTCAGCGCATCGGTGACCTTGTGGCAAAAGGCGGAGGTGTCTTCTTCGGAGAGGAAGCGGTAAACTTTCATGGGAGGCTCCGGATCAATTGGGAAAGGGGATAACGCCGAGCCATGTGTGAATGCCGGCGACGAGAACAAAGAGGATCGTGGAGATCACGATGAGGCGGATATAGGTGGCGCGGCCTGCGTGGGGCGGGGGTGTCCAGCCCGGCTCGGCCCGGTTGATGAGGATCACCTCGCTCACCGCCCAGCCCAGCATGGTGCCGAAGAGCAGGATGGAGGCGAGATCACCGTTCACCAGTAGGTGCGCAGTGGCCCAGATTTTCACGGCCAGCAGTTGCGGGTGGCGGGTTTTATAGGCGGGCCAGGCCTTGGCCCCCTTGGCGGCGCTTGAGCCGAAGACCCAGAAGGCCATGAGCATCAGAAGGTTGTTAAGGTGCGTCAGGAAGCTCGGCGGGTTCCAGACCGGAATGAACTCCGCCGCGCGGTAGCCCCAGATGATGAGGGCCAGCGCCACGACCAGTGCGGCGGCCACCGCGCCTCGGCCCGCGGTCCCCATCTGCGCCCGTTGGGCGGGCATCAGGCGTTTGAAAAGATGGGCACCGATCCAAAGGATCAGACCGAGGATAAGGATTGTCATGGCGAGGGCTCCGGGCTCATGGCTGCAATTGCCGCCAGTTTTGCCAGTGTTTCGCGGGCGGTGGCAACATGGAGATTTTCCACGATCTTTCCGTCGACGACCGCCACGCCCTGACCAGCGGCCTGCGCCTCTTCATAAGCGTCGATCTGGCGGCGGGCGAGTTCGGCTTCGTCCTCCGATGGGGTGAAGGCCGCATTGGCGATCTCGAGCTGCGCGGGGTGGATCAGGGTCTTGCCATCAAAGCCCATGTCGCGGCCCTGTTCGCATTCGGCGCGCAGCCCATCCTCGTCTTTGAACGCATTATACACGCCGTCGATGATCGCCACGCCATGCGCCTTGGCCGCGAGCAGGCAGAGGCCAAGACCGGTGATCAGCGGCAGGCGATCGGGACGGAAGCGGGTTTGCAGGTCTTTCGCCAGATCGTTGGTGCCCATGACCATAGCCTGCAACTGGCGATGTCCGGCGATGGCGACGGCGTTCAACATCGCGCCGGGGGTTTCCATCATCGCCCAGAGTTGCACGTCGCCGACAATCTCTGTCAGCGCTTCGAGATCTGCAGGGGAGCCGACTTTGGGCAGCAGAATCGCATCAGGTTTCATCGCAGCGGCGGCACGGGCGTCATCTGCCCCCCATTCGGTATCCAGCCCGTTAATCCGCACCACCCGCATCCGCGCGCCGTAGCCACCTGTGGCCAGCGCCTCAGCCAGTGTTTCACGTGCGGCGACTTTCTCCTCGGAGGAAACGGCGTCTTCGAGGTCAAAGATCACCGCGTCGCAGGCCAGTCCGCGCGCTTTGTCCAAGGCGCGTGGCTTGGAACCGGGGATGTAGAGAACGGAACGCAGCGGGCGGGTTGTGGCGGTCATGTAGGGCTCCTCGGGCAGGGCGGCACATGGGCCGCCTAACATTGTTGCGCACAGAGGGGCATTTTTGTGCAAAAACTTCAAGGCAAAATATGCCGCATTGCAGCGAGCGCTGTTGCGTAGCTGTTCCGGGCTGCGGGTTAACCACTCCTTCAGGCCTAGGGCGCAGTCTGACTGGCATCGCATCTGCAGCAGGATCACGACAGGCAGGTGCAGTCATTTCAACCAAGGCAGCCCGCGGGCCGGTGCGAAAGACAACGCATGGCCAACCTCAGGGGCCACGCCTTTTGACGCGAAGGCAGATGCTATGACCCGTCTAATGAAGATACTTCACCTTGCGGCCCTGACCGCGGCGTCGGCCCTCGTGCTGGCCACGACGACCGAGGCGCAGACGCCCCGCAATTGCGCCCCGCGCGATCATGTGGTGCTGCGGCTGGCCGATGGCTATGGCGAAACGCGGCAGTCGATGGGGCTGGGCGGCGATTATGCTGTGGTTGAGGTTTTTGCCTCTGACCAGACCGGCAGTTGGACGATCACGGTCACCGGCACCAATGGGATCACCTGTCTGGTCGCGTCGGGGCAGGGATTTGAAGAATTGGCCGAAGGGCTGCCGGCAAAGGGCAATGACGCCTGACAACACTATTATATAGTTAAAGCGCGGGCGGCCATTGGCCGCCCTTCTCGTGTTTGGGGTAGGGTGGTCAAAGCTATTTATTTCAGCCGCCTTGGAACTGGATGAGGCCATCCGGGTTGTGGTTCCAGAAGAGCGAACAACGCTCGCTATCTGGAAGGAGTATTACAATGAAACGTTTTCTGAGCACCACGGCCATCGTACTGACCATGTCCGGCGCAGCCTTTGCTGACGCGCATTCCGAAGGCTTTGGCAACGTCGCCGTTGAGCAGACAGACTTCCTGGCATCCGACCTGATCGGCATGCGGATCTACAACTCGGAAGCTGAAGTCGAAGCCGACGCGACCCTCGCAGCAGATGCTGAAAAAGAATGGGACGACATCGGTGAGATCAACGACATTATCGTGTCCCAAGATGGCGACGTGACTGCCGTGATCCTCGGCATTGGCGGCTTCCTTGGTATGGGCGAGCGTGACGTCTCCATTGCCATGGACAAGATCAAAATTCTGGCTGACGAAGACGGTGAGCGCTTCTTGGTCGTGAACACCTCGAAAGAGATGCTGGAACAGGCACCTGAATTCGAGCGTCCGATGGTAGAAGGCGAAGCCATGGACGGCGCGGCAATGAACGAAGCCGAGACCGAAACCGAGGAAATGGCCAACGAAGTTGAGACCGAGACTGAGGAAGCGGCTGCTGAGGTAGAGACTGAGACCGAAGAAATGGCTCAAGAAACCGAAGCCGAGACCGAAGAAATGGCCAACGAAGTAGAGGCCGAATCCGAAGAAATGGCACAAGAAGCTGAGCAGATGGCTGAGAATGCCGAAGCTGAGACCGAAGAAGCCGTTGAAGGTGAGAACACCACAGTCATCACCGGTGACGAAACCGTTGAGCGTGAAATGCTGCCGCGCCCCGAAGTTGAGCGTGAAGGCTATGCCGCTGCCGAAGCTGAAATGATCCAGCAGATGACAGCCGAAGACCTTGAAGGCTCCTATGTATACGGCGCCAACGACGAAACCGTCGGTGAGATCGACACCCTGCTGATCGGGGACGACGGCAAGATCGACCGTGTCGTGATTAACGTTGGTGGTTTCCTCGGTCTGGGTGAAAAGCCAGTTGCCGTGACCTTTGATGAACTGCAGATCCTGAAAAACGTCGAAGGTGATGATGTACGTATCTACATCGACAGTACCGAAGAGCGTCTGGAATCGCAGCCTGAGTACCAAGGCGAATAAGCCTTCGCTTTAGACTTGAGCTATTGGCCGCCCCTCGGGGCGGCCTTTTTCGTTTTAGCTACAGGGCTTAGCAACCTGCGATTGGTCGAACTTGCACGGGACGGTGCATTTCGGTATCTCCGGCGCAAATGAAACCTCTGTCGGAGACATGACCATGGCCAGACCCAAGATCGCGCTTATTGGCGCGGGGCAAATCGGCGGCACTCTCGCCCATCTCGCAGCACTGAAAGAACTGGGCGATGTCGTCCTTTTTGATATTGCCGAGGGCACACCTGAGGGCAAAGCTCTCGATATCGCGTCGTCCGGCCCCTCGGGCAAGTTCGACGCCACCATGTCGGGCACCCAGGACTATGCGGACATCGCAGGCGCGGACGTCTGCATCGTGACCGCTGGCGTTGCACGCAAGCCGGGCATGAGCCGCGATGACCTGCTGGGCATCAACCTCAAAGTTATGAAATCCGTGGGCGAGGGCATTGCCAAGCACGCCCCCGACGCCTTTGTCATTTGCATCACCAACCCGCTTGATGCGATGGTCTGGGCGCTGCGTGAATTCTCTGGCCTGCCGCATGAGAAAGTCTGTGGCATGGCGGGCGTGCTCGATTCCGCGCGCTTCCGTCACTTCCTTGCAACCGAGTTCAACGTCTCCATGAAAGACGTCACCGCCTTCGTTCTGGGCGGCCATGGCGACACGATGGTGCCGCTGGTACGCTATTCCACCGTTGCGGGCATCCCGCTGCCCGATCTGGTGAAGATGGGCTGGACCACGCAAGACAAGCTCGACGCGATCGTACAGCGTACCCGCGATGGTGGTGCCGAGATCGTTGGCCTGCTGAAAACAGGTTCCGCCTTCTATGCGCCTGCAACATCTGCGATTGAGATGGCTGAAAGCTATTTGAAAGACCAAAAGCGCGTGCTGCCTTGCGCCGCCTATGTTGACGGTGCCTACGGTCTGAACGGATTCTATGTGGGCGTTCCCACAGTGATCGGTGCCGGCGGTATTGAGCGTGTGGTCGAGATTTCGATGAACAAAGACGAACAGACCATGTTCGACAACTCGGTCAACGCGGTCAAAGGTCTGGTTGAAGCCTGCAAAGGCATCGACGAGAGCCTTGCGTAAGCCATAGACTCACCCGAGTCTGAAAGCGCGTCCCTTTGCGGGGCGCGCTTTTTTGATAGGACGGGAACGATACACATATTTTGTGATCACACGTTTGTAAGCTGTGATCACAAATTTGCACAGTTCGTCGTCAGACTGTCATTTTTCCATCGAAACACCGGCCAAACCCCGCAGATTCCCCGCAGTTCCCCGTGACAGTCCTGTAAAAACCGCTATCAAGATGCAAAGCACAGGACAAAGCACAGGACAAAGGACCGCGCCATGGCCGATGTGAACCGGGGTAACCGCCCGCTTTCCCCGCATTTGACGATCTACCGCCCACAATTGACCTCTATGACGTCGATTCTCACCCGGATCACCGGCAACGCGATGTTGATCACCGCGCTGTTGATCGTGTGGTGGTTCCTCGCCGCGGCGACGTCGGTTGAGTATTTTGATACCGTGAACGGGATCATGACCAGCTGGTTCGGTGATCTGGTGTTCACCCTGTCGCTTTTGGGTCTGTGGTATCACACGCTCGCCGGCATCCGACACCTGATCTGGGACACGGGCCGCATGCTCGACGTGCCGACCGCGGAAAAGCTGGGCTGGACCGCGCTGATTGGGTCGGTCGTGCTGACCATCCTGACCATCATCATCGTTTGAGGAGCGACACCATGGCATACATGACAGATCGCAAACGCGCCCGCGGCCTTGGCTCGGCGAAAACCGGTACCGCGCATTTCTGGGCGATGAAAGTCTCTTCGCTGGCGCTCTTGGTGTTGATCCCGCTGTTCGTCTTTACCTTCGGCAGCGCGCTTGGCGGTACGTACGAAGAGATCCTCGCCTATTACGCGCGGCCATTCCCGGCCATCGTGGCGGCCCTGACGCTGATCGTGGGCTTTAAACATTTCAATGACGGTGTGCAGGTGCTGATCGAGGACTATGTCCATGGGCTGGCCAACAAGATCGCCCTCATCGTGATGACCATCATCAGCTACGGCGCAGCAGCGGTCGGCGTTTTCGCCATCGCCAAGCTCGCCCTGTAACAATACGCCCAAACGGGAGACCGATTAAATGGCAGCATATGAATATGAAACCCACGAATATGACGTTGTCGTGGTGGGGGCAGGCGGTGCTGGCCTGCGCGCGACTTTGGGCATGGCGGAGCAGGGGCTGCGTACGGCCTGTATCTCCAAGGTTTTCCCGACACGAAGCCATACTGTAGCGGCGCAGGGCGGCATTGCCGCGTCACTGTCCAACATGGGCCCTGACAACTGGCAGTGGCATATGTATGACACGGTCAAAGGTTCGGACTGGCTGGGCGACACGGATGCGATGGAATACCTCGCCCGCGAAGCGCCTAAGGCGGTTTACGAGTTGGAGCATTACGGCGTGCCCTTCTCGCGCACCGAAGAGGGCAAGATCTACCAGCGTCCCTTTGGCGGTCACACCACCGAATTCGGCGAAGGCCCCCCCGTGCAGCGGACCTGTGCCGCCGCCGACCGGACCGGCCACGCGATCCTGCACACGCTTTACGGCCAATCGCTGAAGCAGAACGCGCAGTTCTTCATCGAGTATTTCGCCATCGACCTGATCATGTCGGATGACGGCGTTTGCCAAGGCGTGCTCTGCTGGAAGCTCGACGACGGCACCATGCATCTGTTCAGCGCCAAGATGGTGGTGCTGGCGACGGGCGGCTATGGCCGGGCTTATTTCTCGGCGACCTCTGCCCACACCTGCACCGGCGACGGTGGCGGCATGGCGGCCCGTGCGGGCCTGCCGCTGCAAGACATGGAATTCGTGCAGTTCCACCCCACCGGCATCTACGGAGCAGGCTGCTTGATCACCGAAGGTGCGCGCGGCGAAGGCGGGTATCTGACCAACTCCGAGGGCGAGCGTTTCATGGAGCGCTATGCGCCGACCTATAAAGACCTCGCGTCGCGTGACGTTGTTTCGCGCTGCATGACGATGGAAATCCGCGAAGGCCGTGGTGTGGGCGAGAACAAGGATCACATCCACCTGCACCTGAACCACCTGCCGCCAGAAACGCTGGATCTGCGCCTGCCGGGCATCTCTGAGTCGGCGCGCATCTTTGCCGGGGTGGACCTGACGAAAGAGCCGATCCCGGTGCTGCCGACGGTACACTACAACATGGGCGGCATCCCCACGAACTACTGGGGCGAAGTGCTGAACCCGACTGCCGACAACCCAGACGCCATCGCACCCGGCCTGATGGCCGTGGGCGAAGCGGGCTGTGCTTCGGTACACGGTGCGAACCGTCTGGGCTCCAACTCGCTGATCGACCTCGTGGTCTTTGGCCGCGCCGCCGCGATCCGCGCCGCCAAGATCGTTGACCCCGAGACGGCTGTACCGACGCCCAACATGGCTTCGGTCGAGAAAGCCTTTGACCGCTTCGACGGTCTGCGCAATGCCAAGGGCGGCACGCCCACGGCGGAGCTGCGCCTTGAGATGCAAAAGACCATGCAGGCCGATGCTGCCGTCTTCCGCACCGACAAGACGCTGGAAGAGGGCCGCGTCAAGATGATCGAAGTGGCCGACAAGCTCGACGATCTGCATGTCACCGACCGCAGCCTCGTGTGGAACTCTGATCTGATGGAGACGCTGGAGCTGACCAACCTGATGCCCAACGCCACCGCCACGATCACCGCCGCCGCTGCCCGCAAAGAGAGCCGGGGCGCACACGCGCATGAGGACTACCCGGATCGGAACGACGACGAATGGCGCAAGCACTCGCTGGCGTGGTTCGATGGCAATGACGCGAAACTCACCTACCGCGCCGTGCACCTCGATCCGCTGACCAAAGAAGACGAAGGCGGGATCGACATGAAGAAAATCGCCCCCAAGGCACGGGTGTATTGATGGTTCGCACAGCACTCATCGCGGCCACGTTTGCAGCTCTTTCGGGCTGTGTTGAAGTTCAGCAGGCAGTGGATGACACCGCCCGCCAAACTTCAAAAGGCGTGGTGACCGAAGTTCTGGCCACCCGCTTTCCACAGGTGCCTAAACAGCTGATCACCCCCTTCACCGATTGCATCATCGACAATGCCGACGCGCTGGAACTGCGCGAATTGGCCCGCGCCACCGTGGTCGGCGTGGACGACACAACAACGGGCACCGTGCGCACGATTCTGTCGCGCCCCGAGACCCGCACCTGCCTGCTGGCCGCCGCGCCTGCAGCTGGCATGACGCTTTAGGAGACGCACAATGGTTCAACTGACGCTTCCCAAAAACTCCCGCATGACCAGCGGAAAAACATGGCCCAAGCCGCAAGGCGCGACCGACCTGCGCGAGTTCCACATCTACCGCTGGAACCCCGACGACGGGAAGAACCCGGCGCTCGACACCTATTTCGTCGACATGGACGATTGTGGCCCGATGATTCTCGACGCGCTGATCAAGATCAAGAACGAGATCGACCCCACGCTGACCTTCCGCCGCTCCTGCCGCGAAGGCATCTGCGGCTCCTGCGCGATGAACATCGATGGCATCAACACGCTGGCCTGTACGTACGGCATGGAAGAGATCAACGGCGTGGTCAAAATCTACCCGCTGCCGCATATGCCGGTGGTCAAAGACCTGATCCCCGACCTGACCCACTTCTACGCCCAGCACGCCTCGATCCAGCCCTGGCTGGAAACCGAGACACCCGAGCCCCGCAAAGAGTGGAAGCAGTCGATCGACGACCGCGCCAAGCTCGATGGCCTCTATGAGTGCATCATGTGCGCCTGTTGCTCGACATCCTGCCCCAGCTACTGGTGGAACGGCGACCGCTACCTCGGGCCGGCCGCGCTGCTGCACGCCTACCGCTGGATCATCGACAGCCGGGATGAGGCGACGGGCGAGCGTCTGGACGATCTCGAAGACCCGTTCAAGCTCTACCGCTGCCACACGATTATGAACTGCGCCAAGACCTGCCCCAAGGGGCTGAACCCGGCAGCGGCGATCGCCAATATCAAGAAGCTGATGGTCGAACGGACCGTCTGATCAACACAAGGCCCGGCCAAGCGCCGGGCCTTTGGTTTTCTTATGATCCTACCCTTCGTCATCGTTATCGTCTTTGTGATCGTGCTGATCTTTGCCCGTCGCAACGCGCCCACGCGTGACTGCCGCTGGCGCGAAGACCGGACGGGCGACAAGGGCGCATTGCGCAAATACCACTGCGTCGCCTGCGGCGCCGAAGCCTATCGCAGTGAAGGCCCGCCCGACCGCTGCCTCAAGGGGCTCGACACCCCGCGTCTGTGACTTGCTTTTGCTCCTAGCCCACCGCAAGCTTGCCGGAAAAGGGGAGGCGGCAATGGGCAGTGAGCGTTTCAAAGCAGATGTGATCGTGGTCGGCGCGGGTCTGTCCGGCATGGTCGCCGCCCATGAGTCGGTGCTGCGCGGCCGCCGGGTTCTGCTGCTGGACCAAGAAGGCCCGCAAAGCCTTGGTGGGCAGGCGTTCTGGTCGCTCGGCGGTCTCTTTATGATCGACACGCCCGAGCAGCGCCGCATGGGCATCCGCGACAGCGCCGAACTGGCCTATCGCGACTGGATGGGCTCGGCCCAGTTCGACCGACCCGAAGACGCCAACCCCCGAAAGCTGGCGGAAGGCTTCATCGACTGGGCGGCGGGCGATATGCGCGGCTGGTTGCAAGGCTTTGGAATGCGCTGGTTCCCGGTCGTCGGCTGGGCCGAACGTGGCGGGGCTGGGGCCCACGGCCACGGCAACTCGGTCCCGCGTTTCCACATCACATGGGGCACCGGCACGGGCGTCGTCGCCCCCTTCACGCAGCTGATGCAGGACCATGCCGCCGCCGGCAAGCTGCGCCTCGCCTTCCGCCACCGCGTCACAGAGCTCGTCACCACCAACGGCGCAGTCACAGGCATCGCGGGCGAAGTATTAGAAGACAGCGACGCCCCCCGCGGCCAAAGCACGCCACGCAGTGTGACAGGCCAATTCGAACATGCCGCCGAAGCCGTGATCCTCACCACCGGCGGCATCGGCGCCAACCACGATCTGGTGCGGCAGCACTGGCCCACAGACCGCCTCGGCCCCGCGCCAAAACGCATGGTCAGCGGCGTGCCGGATTACGTCGATGGCAAAATGCACGCCATTGCCGCCGAGGCCGGGGCTGGGCTGATCAACGAAGACCGCATGTGGCACTATTGCGAAGGCGTCCAGAACTGGAATCCGATCTGGCCCAACCACGGCATCCGCATCCTGCCCGGGCCCTCGTCGATGTGGTTTGACGCCAAGGGCAACCGCATGGAAGCCCCCTGCCTGCCAGGTTTCGACACGCTCTCAACCCTGCGGCGGATCCTGCAAGCGGGTGAGCACAGTTGGTTCATCCTGACCCAAAAGATCATCGAAAAGGAGTTCGCCCTCTCCGGTTCAGAACAGAACCCCGATCTCACTTCCGGCAGCTGGCGGGAGGTACTCAAATCCCTCCTCGGCAAAGGCGCGACAGCGGCGGTGGAGGCGTTCAAAGACCACGGCGCGGATTTCATCGTGGCCGACGACCTCGACACGCTTGTCGGCCGCATGAACGCGCTCACCCCCGACGCGCCCGTGATCCTCGATCACCTCCGCGCCCAGATAGAAGCCCGCGATGGCCAGCTCGACAATCCCTTCGCCAAGGATGCTCAGATCACAGCGATCCGCGGCGCGCGCGCCTACCGCGGCGACCGCCTGATCCGCACCGCAAAACCCCACGCCATTCTGGACCCCGCAAACGGCCCGCTGATTGCCGTGCGCCTCAATATCCTCACGCGGAAATCGCTCGGCGGGTTGCACAGCGACACGAAAGGCCGCGTCCTGACCCCCAAAGGCAGCGTCCTCCCCGGTCTCTACGCTGCCGGTGAGGTCTGCGGTTTCGGCGGCGGCGGCTACCACGGTTACAACGCCCTTGAAGGCACCTTTCTGGGGGGCTGCCTCTACTCCGGGCGCCTCGCTGGTCAAAACGCCTGACGCCCTCCACCACAAAAGCCAAAGGCGCGACCCCCGCCGCGCCTCTTCATCCTTTTTCAAATACCGTCCGCACTCTCAGCGGCCGCCACGATCAGGCGAAAGCCGCTTCCAGCGCAATCTCGACCATATCGCCAAAGCTCTTCTCGCGGTCTTCCGAAGGAAGCGCCTCGCCGGTCTGCAAATGGTCGCTCACAGTCAGGACCGCCAGAGCCCGCCGCTTGTGCCGCGCGGCGAGCGTGTAAAGCTCCGCCGCCTCCATCTCGACGCCAAGAATACCGTGGCGCACCATCTGCTCGTCCAGATCGGGCCGTTCGGCATAGAAAACATCCGAGGAATAGATGCCGCCCACATGGGTTTTGGCCTCCAGTTTTTCAGCCGCTTCCACGGCGGCGCGGAGCAGGCCCCAATCGGCGCAGGGGGCGTAGTTCAATTCGCGGAAAATACCGGAAGAGGGGGAGGTGATGGTGCTGGCGGTCATGGCGATGATGACATCGCGGATGCCGACATGGGCCTGCATCCCCCCGCAAGAGCCGATGCGGATCAGAGTCTGCGCACCGTATTCCATCATCAATTCATTGGCGTAGATCGAAAGCGATGGCATGCCCATGCCGGAGCCTTGGATCGTCACGCGATTGCCGCGCCATGTGCCGGTAAAGCCCAACATGCCGCGCACCTCGTTAACCAGTTCAGCCCCTTCCAAGAAAGTCTCCGCCGCCCATTTCGCGCGGTATGGGTCGCCGGGCATCAATACGGTTTCAGCGATATCGCCGGGTTTTGCGCCAATATGGACGGTCATTTCTGTCTCCTGATGTTTGGCGCATTTTGCCTGTGGGGCGCGCGGTTCACAAGGGCAGTGATAGGCTGGCTCGGGTTGACGTAAAGTCCGCGCGGGGAAAGGCGGAAAGACGCCGTGTCAAATTCACTATTGCGTTAATGGCATGAAAAAGGCGCCGGTGAATACCCATTCACCCGGCGCCCAATTCTCGCAATTCGGGAATAGATTAGACTCGCATCGACTCCGGATCGCTGCCTTTTTCTACTTGGGCGCGAAACCAATTCGGCTGGCGGCCTTTTCCCGTCCAAGTCTGGGACGGGTTTTCGGGATTGGCAAACTGGGGTTTCGATTTCGGACCCGCAGCCGCTTTGCGCGGTTTCTTAACCTTTTTAGGTGCGGGTTTCTCATCTGCCAAGTCATTGAGGGAAAAGCCATATTCCGCCGCTGCCTTCTCGGCCGCTTTGCGTGCGGCACGCCGCTCACGCGACTGTGCTGCTTGCAGCGCCTTTTTGACATCCGACAGAAGTTTCTCCAGATCCTTGCGGCTCATGGATTTCAGGTCTTTTTCCATATCTGATATTTCCTTTCCAGATTGTTCTGGTCAGGGGAATTATAGGGCGAATTGCATAAATGCACGATATATTTTTGTCGGACTACTCTGCGGCGACCGATGTGGGGTCTGCGAGGGTAATGATATCCTGCATAATAATGTTTAATTCGAAGTCTTTCGGCGTATAGACCTGCGCCACCCCGGCAGCCCGTAAGCGGCTTGCATCGGCTTCGGGAATAATACCACCGACAATAACCGGCACGTGATTTAGACCCGCGTCATTCATACGTTTCATCAGATCTTCGACCAAGGGCACATGAGACCCGGAGAGGATCGACAAACCTACCACATGCGCGCCTTCCGTCTGGGCGGCCTCGACGATTTCAGAAGGGGTCAGGCGGATGCCCTCATAGCTGATGTCCATGCCGCAATCGCGGGCGCGCACGGCGATCTGTTCGGCCCCGTTTGAGTGACCATCAAGCCCCGGTTTGCCGACAAGGAACTTGAGCCTGCGCCCCAGTCGGTCGCTGACCGCATCCACCGCATCGCGCAGATCGTCCAGCCCTTCGGTTTTGTTGGATTGACCGGCGGAAACCCCGGTGGGGCCACGATATTCTCCGTGAACGGCGCGCATTTGGGCAGCCCATTCGCCGGTGGTGACGCCGGCCTTGGCCGCGGCGATGGAGGCGGGCATGATGTTCTCGCCCTTTTCCGCAGCAAGACGCAGATCGGCCAGTGCTTCCTTGACCGCCTGCGCGTCGCGCTCCTCGCGCCATGCCTCAAGGCGGGCCAACTGGTCGGCCTCTGCGCCCGGATCGGATTGCATGATATCACCCGCGCCGGTCATCAGCGGAGAGGGCGCACCCTGCTGCCATTTGTTCACGCCGACGACGATGGTTTCGCCGCTTTCAATTCGGCGCAGGCGGCCGGCGTTGCTTTCGACCAAACGACCCTTCATGTAATCAATCGCGGAAATTGCGCCACCCATTCCATCTAAGTTCGCCAATTCGGCACGTGCGCCTTCTTTAAGTAATTCAACCTTCGCGTCGACCGCCGGGTTGCCGTCGAAAAGATCGTCGAATTCTAGAAGGTCCGTTTCATGGGCCATGATCTGCTGCATTCGCATCGACCATTGCTGGTCCCATGGGCGGGGCAGGCCGAGAGCTTCGTTCCATGCGGGCAATTGCACAGCGCGGGCACGAGCTTTTTTCGACAGGGTCACAGCCAGCATTTCAATGAGAATACGGTAGACGTTATTCTCAGGTTGTTGTTCGGTCAGCCCCAGTGAATTGACCTGCACCCCATAGCGGAAACGCCGGAATTTTGGGTCATCCACGCCATAGCGCTCGCGGCAGATTTCATCCCAAAGGTCTACGAAGGCACGCATTTTGCACATTTCGGTGACAAAGCGGATGCCTGCGTTCACGAAAAAGGAAATACGGCCCACCAATTGCGGGAAATCTTCCGCGGGGACACGGGGCTTTAGGGCATCCAACACGGCCGTCGCAGTGGCCAGCGCAAAGGCCAATTCTTGCTCCGGCGTCGCACCGGCCTCTTGCAGGTGATAGGAACAGACGTTCATCGGGTTCCATTTTGGCACGTTGGTATAGCAATATTCGGCCACATCCGCGATCATCTTAAGCGAGGGCGCCGGCGGGCAGATATAGGTGCCGCGGCTGAGGTATTCCTTGATCAGATCGTTCTGCACCGTGCCCTGCAGCGCGGTCACATCCGCGCCCTGTTCCTCGGCCACGGCGATATAAAGCGCCAGCAGCCAAGGGGCCGTTGCGTTGATCGTCATGGAGGTGTTCATCTGCTCCAGCGGAATGCCATCAAATAGCGCGCGCATGTCGCCGAGGTGGTTCACCGGCACGCCAACCTTGCCCACTTCTCCGCGGCTCAGGAGGTGGTCGCTGTCATAGCCGGTCTGGGTCGGCAGATCGAAAGCGACCGAGAGACCGGTCTGCCCGCGCTCAAGGTTGGAGCGGTAAAGCGCGTTGGAGGCGGCGGCGGTGGAATGGCCCGCATAGGTGCGAATGAGCCAGGGGCGGTCTTTCTGCGGTTGCGTCATTGGGGCCTCTTGAATCTGTTTGGCAATAAAGTTGCGTCATGCTGTTGATAGGCGAAACAATGTGGCGCTGTCAATTCGCTGCGTTGCGGCATCGTCTGTGCCGCTGCGGCGCGGGTAGAAACAGATAAATATTGTCCTCTCAGTCCCGCGCTGTAAGGGTTAACCCATGACGCAGACCGTGCAATTGCCCCTTTGGCTGTTCATCCTCATCGTGGTTTTCGCAGCCGTCACGGCGCTGAGCCATTTTCTGCTGCCCTCGGTGCGCTGGTTCTTTCGCCGGCGGCTTGAACGGGCGGTGGCGCGTCTCAACAAACGGCTCACGCGGCCGATTGAGCCGTTCAAACTGGCGCGGCGGCATGACATGATTCAGCGGCTGATCTATGATCCTGAGGTCAGTCAAGAGATCGTTAATTACGCCCGCAGCAATGGCGTGCCCGAGAACGTCGCCTTTCAAAAAGCCCGTGATTATGCGCGTGAGATCGTGCCGCGTTTTTCCACCTTTGCGTACTTTAGCTTTGGCATCCGGCTGGCGCGGCTTCTGGCCAATGCGGTCTACCGGATCGAGACAGCGGCGAGCAACGAGACGACTTTTGCTTCTCTGCCCCGCGACGCCACGGTGGTTTTCGTTATGAACCACCGCTCGAACATGGACTACATGCTGGTGACCTACCTCGCCGCGCGGTCCTCGGCGCTGAGCTATGCAGTGGGGGAGTGGGCGCGGGTCTGGCCGCTAAGCACGCTCATTCGCTCCATGGGGGCCTACTTTATCCGACGCCGTTCGCGCGGGGCGCTCTATCGCAAGGTGTTGGCGCGTTATGTGCAGATGGCCACGGCTGGCGGCGTAACGCAGGCGTTTTATCCCGAAGGGGGGCTGAGCCTGACCGGTGCGCTCCAGCCGCCGAAGGTTGGCTTGCTGTCCTATGTGGTTGAAGGCTTTGACCCCGAGGGCGAACGCGACATCATCTTTGTGCCAGTGGCGATTAACTATGACCGCGTGCTGGAAGACCGGGTTTTGATCGCCGCCGGGCAGCGCGGCGACCGTCGCTTTGGTGCGCGGATCACGGTGGTTGTGGGCTTTGTCCTGCGCAAGATGTGGCGGCGAATGCGGGGGCATGACACGCGGTTCGGGACCGCTGCGGTGACCTTTGGTGATCCGTTGTCGTTACGGCGTACGGGGGCGGAGGTGCCGGTCTCGGAACTGTCGGAGATGTTGATGGACCGGATCGCACAGGCGATGCCCGTGCTGACGGTGCCGCTGATCGCGCGGGTCATGTTGCAGGCGCAAACCCCAATGAGCGAGTCGGAATTGCTGTCGAAGGTCGGCGCTACGCTGGGGCAGATGCCGCAGCGTAACCGCGTGCCAAAGCCCGAGGTTCTGCCCGAGCGCGTGGCCCGCGCCACGGCTCGGCTGATGAAACGTGGCGTCATTTCTGAAGGTGCACAGGGGTTGGAAATCGTGCGGGGGCAGGAGCCTGTTTTGGCCTTTTACGCTAATTCTATCGCGCATTTTCCGAGCGAAGATGCTGCACCTGCGGCGGAAATTGCTGCAACTGCTGGGTCATAAAATTACAAAAGTAGAGTGGCAGGGGTTGCAATGTTGCGCGGCGGGTCATATCCCAAAAGAGAGCCGCCGCGATTCTGCAGTGCGGCACAGACCTTTTAGACACCGATCACCGGCAGGAGGCCCACATGGCACTGGATACGAAACACGCCGACTATGACGCCCCGCAAAAAGACCTTTATGAAGTGGGCGAGATGCCCCCGATGGGTCACGTTCCAAAACAGATGTATGCTTGGGCCATCCGTCGCGAACGGCATGGCGATCCGGACAGCGCAATGCTGCAAGAAGTGGTCGATGTGCCAGAGCTCGACAGTCAAGACGTGCTGGTCTTGGTCATGGCGGCAGGCATCAACTACAACGGTGTCTGGGCCGCGCGCGGCGTGCCGATCAGCCCCTTTGACGGCCACGGCGAACCTTATCACATCGCGGGCTCTGATGCCTCGGGCATCGTCTGGGCGGTAGGCGATAAGGTCACGCGCTGGAAGGTCGGCGACGAGGTGGTGATCCACTGCAACCAAGACGATGGCGACGACGAGGAATGCAACGGCGGCGATCCGATGTATTCCCCCAGCCAGCGGATCTGGGGCTATGAGACGCCGGACGGCTCCTTTGCGCAGTTCACCCGCGTGCAGAGCCAGCAGCTTATGCCGCGTCCCAAACACCTGACATGGGAAGAGAGTGCCTGCTACACGCTGACGCTGGCCACCGCCTACCGTATGCTCTTCGGTCATGAGCCGCATGACCTGAAGCCGGGCCAGAACGTGCTGGTCTGGGGTGCGTCGGGTGGCCTTGGCTCCTATGCGATCCAGCTTATTAACACCGCAGGCGCCAATGCGATCGGCGTGATCTCGGACGAGAGCAAGCGCCAGTTCGTGATGGATTTGGGTGCCAAGGGCGTGTTGAACCGCAAGGACTTCAACTGCTGGGGCCAACTGCCCACGGTGAACACGCCGGAATATAACGAGTGGTTCAAAGAGGCCCGCAAGTTCGGCAAGGCGATCTGGGACATCACCGGCAAGGGCGTGAACGTCGACATGGTCTTTGAACATCCGGGTGAGGCGACATTCCCGGTCTCGACCTTCGTTGTGAAAAAAGGCGGCATGGTGGTGATCTGTGCCGGGACGAGCGGCTTCAACCTGACCTTCGACGTGCGCTATATGTGGATGCACCAGAAGCGTCTGCAGGGCAGCCACTTTGCCCATCTGAAGCAGGCGAGCGCGGCCAACAAGCTGATGATGGAACGCCGCCTTGATCCTTGCATGTCCGAGGTCTTTAGCTGGGCCGATCTGCCTGAGGCGCATATGAAGATGATGCGCAACGAGCATAAGCCGGGCAACATGTCTGTTTTGGTGCAGGCGCCGACGACCGGGCTGCGCACGCTGGAAGATACGGTTATGGCGCGCGACTGAACCTGACTGATAGATTAAAACCAGAACCCCCGTGGCCTCGGCTGCGGGGGTTTTTCGTTTGGCTGTAACCGGAACAGAGACTTAGTGCAGCCTGCCCCACCATTTAAGGGGGGGCGAAAAGCGCGGATGGTACGAATTCACGCACATGCTATGGTTGTATTAATCTGCCATTAACCAAAGCTGGGCGACTCTCATGCGAGATGATTGGATATTGGACGTATTGGCCGATCTAAGGGCTTTCGCCATGGCAAACCAACTGCCCCGTACTGCGGAACAGTTGGACGACGCGGCGCTTATCGCTCTGGCTGAAATGTCCGTGCAACGCGAAAGGGCCGCAGGCCGGGCGCATGAGGATAGAGCCGCATCTGGAACAAATTTGGGAAAGGCTGGCGCAGGCTGATGGGCAGCCAGCCCTTGAGCGCGCTTGCGCAGATCTGCGCGATCACTATGGCATTTTACATGTTGCCTATCATCGGGTTGATACGGCGGGTGCGCAATATGGCTGCGGCACCTATGGACCGCTCTGGCCAGAACGTTATCAGAACCGAAACTACCTGCGCATCGATCCGGTGGTCAGCGGCTGCTATCGTCGGTTTGAGCCAGTGGACTGGAAAGACCTTGATTGGTCCTCCCGTGCGGCGCGGAAATTCCGGCGGGACGCGCTGGATCATGGGGTGGGCGATCAGGGGTTTTCGGTGCCTATTCGGGGTCCGCATGGGCAGTTTGCGCTGTTTACCACCAATCACAGCTGCACCGACGCGGTCTGGGCCGCATTCACCGCGCGGCACCGGCGCGATCTGATCTGGGCGGCGCATTGTTTCAACGAAAAGGCGCTAGCGCTGGCCCCGGATCGTGCACCGGGGGCGGTGCAGGCGCTCTCCCCGCGAGAGGTGGATGCCATGACGCTGCTGGCGGTGGGCTATAGCCGCGCGCAAGTGGCCGAACGGCTGTCGATCTCGGAACACACGCTGCGCGCCTACGTGGAAAGCGCGCGGTTTAAGCTCGGGGCATCCAACACCACCCACGCCGTCGCACGCGCGCTGAGCCGGGGGCTGATCTTCGTCTGAGCCAGTTATTGCGCGAAATCAGAAGCGGGCTGGGCGAAGCCATCTGGCCCCCGGCGCAGGGCTCATTTAGGGTCGCCCAATGACATCTACTGCGCTCACCTATTCCGAAGACCAAGCCGCCGCCCATGACCGGGTGGCCGAGATGCTGCGCTCTGCGGGCATTGATCTGGACGATTCATTGTTGATGCCGCCTGCGGGCGGCCCGGATCAGGTGATGGCGGTGACCGGCAAGGCCGGATCGGGCAAAACGCTACTGCTGGCCGAGCTTTATCGTGCCTTGGAAGCGGCGGGCGTCGACATTGTGTCGGGTGATTACGAATCGCGCAAGAAACGTGAGAAACGCACGTTGGCGATCCTCGCGCCGACCAACAAAGCGGCGAGCGTCTTGCGTCTGCGCGGCGTGCCTGCGACGACGATCCATCGCATTCTCTACACGCCGGTTTACCACCCCGAATACGAGCGCATCGCGGAGTGGCTGACCGGGAATGGCGAAAAGCCCGACATCGAAGGGCTGAGCGAGGTCGCGCTGGACCGGGCAGCGGCGTTTTTCGCGAACAACAAATCCGTGCCCGGGGCGCTGGCGGCGGCGGGGCTGCGGGGCAGTGATTTCATCACCGGCTGGAAACGGCGGGAAGAGCCGCTCGACATTGGCTTTGTCGACGAAAGCTCGATGCTGGATGACAAACAGTTCGAAGACCTGAAAGAGATTTTCCCGACGCTGCTGCTGTTCGGCGATCCGGCGCAGTTGGCCCCGGTGGGGCAATCCGGCACGATGGTGTTTGAGAAGCTGCCCGAAAAGCGGGTGCTGAACCTCAACCGCATTCACAGGCAAGAGGCTGATAACCCGATCCTCGATATCGCCCATGCGCTGGCCGATCCACAGCTTGAGTTTCATGACTTTGAGCGGATGATCGAAGACGCGGCGCGCAAGGATGATCGCGTGGTCTGGGGTCAGCGGGTTGAAGTTGATCTGATGGCCCGCAGCCCGGTTCTGGTCTGGCGGAATGCCACGCGCATCCGGCTGATTAACGCCTTTCGCGCCGTGCATGGTGCGCCGGAGGATGCGCTGCTGGCGGGGGAGCCGCTGATCTGCGACGGGATCGAACTGCCGCTGAAGCATCGCAAGAAGCGGCTAGACCTCGAGGCGCGGGGCCTGATCAAGGGCGCGCAGGTGGTCTATCTGGGCGAGGGGCGTAAGCCGGGGTTCAGCCGGTTGCACGTTATCGGTGCCGAAGACCCGCAGGTCAGTGCGGCGTCGATCGTTAAAATCGAAAAACCGGATGAGGAAGAGCCCTTTATCCCCTTCGCCGCGCGGATGGGGGCGACCTTTCTGCACGGCGCGGCGGTGACGATCCACAAGGCGCAGGGCAGCCAGTGGGAAAACGTGCAGGTCTTTGCCCCCGATCTATACGCCGCCGCACGGATGGGGCGCTCTGAGGCCGGGCAACCGCTGTGGAAACGGCTGGCCTATGTCGCCATCACCCGCGCGCAGGAGCGGCTGATCTGGGTGGTGCGGAACCGTTTAAGCAAGCCGTCCGGCCCGCTGCGCGTGGACGATCTGCGTGCCGCCCCTGCAGCGGCGCTGACACTTGAGGCGACCGAGGACGGCGCGGCTTAGCGGCGCAGCAGCCCAAAGACGGCAGAGGCGCCCCAGCCCGCGGTAATGGCGATAAAGAGCGACAGCAGCCCGTAGATAAAGGCCTGCTCATGGGCGAGGTTGAATAGCCATCGCTCCATCCCGACTTTGCGCACGTCGATCACCGTTTCATATTGCGCCACCACATCGCCGCCACGGGTCAGAAAAATCCGCGTGTCATAGGCGCCCTCGGTGAGCGAGGCGGGCAGGGCGACGGCGGCGCGGAAAAGGGTTTGTTCGTCAACCTTTACGCCGTCTTCGATGACTTGGTAGAGGTTCGCATCCTTGCGCACGCGGATCAGCGCATCGGTGAATTGGGTGGGGTCTGCGATCTCCATCGGCGCACCGACAGAGCGGATGGCGCGAGGGATGGAGATGCGGTGGCGCAGGTCTTCGATACGTTTAAGCACTTCGGACAGCGGGCCAGAGGTGACCACGGCATAGAAGCTGGGCGCGCGGTCGACCTCAATTGCGTCAGTGTTGACCCAGATGCCAAAGCGCCGCTCTTTGCGCCGCACCATGATCGGGGTCGAGGGGCCAGAGACGGTAACGACCACTTCGAGCGGCGCGCCCTCAGGGATCGGCGTTTCACGTTTGACAGCGCCGTAGACGAGGATTTCGGACCCGTCGAAATTGGTGGTGATGGAGACTTCGGCTTGGCTGAGGCCCAGCACGATCTCCTCTTCCGCCGTGGCGGTGAGGGCCGTGAGCATCAGGCCAGCGAATGCGAGAACTGCGCGGATCATTCTGCCGCCACCGGGCTAAGGGAATAAAGCTCGGACGGCTCTAGCAGCAGATCGAGCGCCAGCTTGCCGCAGACTGCGAGGACCAGCACCGCCAGCAAGATGCGCAACTGTTCGGCCTGCATCCGCACGCCGATCCGCGTGCCAACCTGTGCACCCAGCACCCCGCCGACCAGCAAGAGCACCGCCAGCACGATGTCGACCGTCTGGTTGGTGGTGGCGTGCAGCATGGTGGTGAAACCGGTCACGAAAATGATCTGCAACAGCGAGGTGCCGATTACCACTTTAGTGGGCATGCCCAGCAGATAGATCATCGCGGGCACCATGATAAAGCCGCCGCCAACGCCCATGATGGCCGAGAGCATCCCGACCGCCGCGCCAACAAGCACCGGGGGGATCACCGAGATATAAAGCCCCGAGACACGGAAACGCATTTTGAACGGCAGCCCGTGGACCCAGTAGTGCTTCTTGCGCTGGACCCGGCCCCCCTTGCGGGTGCGGCGGATCGCGCGGAGCGATTCAAAGAACATCAACCCCCCGATGATCCCAAGAAAGACCACGTAGCAAAGGGTCACCAGCAGATCGACCTGGCCGAGCGACTTCAGGTAGTTAAAGATGAACATGCCGATGCCGGAGCCGATGAGGCCGCCCGCCAGCAACACCCAGCCCATTCGGAAATCCACAGTGCGCCGTTTGAGATGCGCCAGCAGGGCCGAGAAGGACGAAGCGACGATCTGGTTGGTCGAGGTGGCCACAGCCACGGCGGGGGGGATGCCGACAAAGAACAACAGCGGCGTGATCAAAAAGCCGCCGCCGACGCCAAACATGCCCGATAGGATGCCCACAATTCCGCCCAGTCCCAGAAGGAGGAAGGCGTTAACCGATACCTCGGCGATGGGCAGGTAGATTTGCATGACGTTTCCTAGCCTCTAACGGCCGCGCAGTTCAACATAGCTTGTCGCGATAAGGCGACCACTGAGATAGGTTGCGCCGATCCGGCCCTCGTGTGCAAGGGCCGGAAGGAAGTGTCAGCGTTCTTTCACATAGGGCTCGCCGCCCGCGCGGGGCGGGATCGCCTTGCCCACGAAACCAGCGAGGATCACCACGGTCATCAGATAGGGCAACGCTCCGAGAAGCTGGCCCTGAACCTTGATGCCAATGACCGCTTGGATCACGTCGGGCCGGGTTTCCAGCGCGCCGAAGAGGCCGAAAAGCAGCGTGGCCCAGAGCGCGTACCACGGGCGCCACTTGGCGAAGATCAGCGCGGCCAGCGCGATAAAGCCACGTCCCGCCGACATGTCTTTGACAAAGCCCGCTTGAAGCGCGGTGCTGAGGTACGCCCCCGCCACGCCGCAGAGCAGCCCGGCGATGCCCACGGCGGCATAGCGCAGACCCACGACCGAGACGCCAGCAGTGTCCACTGCGGCGGGGTTCTCGCCCACGGCACGCAGGCGTAGGCCGAAGCGGGTGCGGAACAGGATCCACCATGTCAGCGGCACGGCGAGGAAGGCGGCATAGACGAGGATCGAATGGCCCGAGATTAGCTCTTCGTAGAGCGGGCCGATTACCGGCACGTTCTCCATCGCCTCGGCGAAGGGCAGGGTGATCGGCTCGAAGCGGGCACCGCCAAAGAGCGAGGGCGTGCGGCCGCCCTGGGCGAACCAGTCCTGCGCGATCAGCACGGTCATGCCCGCGGCAAGGAAGTTGATCGCCACGCCGGAAATCAGCTGGTTGCCGCGGAAGGTGATCGAGGCGAGGCCATGCACGGCGCTGAGCGCCAGCGAGGAGGCGATGCCCGCCGCCAGACCGATCCAGACCGAGCCGGTGATCGAGGCGAGTGCTGCCGAGAAGAAGGCGGCAGCTAGCATCTTGCCCTCGAGCCCGATGTCGAAGACCCCGGCGCGTTCGGAAAACAGACCAGCAAGGCAGGCCAAGAGCAGCGGCGTGGCAAGCCGCACAGTGCTGTCGAGCAATTGGATGAGCGTGATATAGTCCATAGGTCAGACCCGCTTTCTCAGGGGGGTAATTTGGGTCATTCCGCGCCCTCCGACTGGGCGCTGCGCGGGTCGGGTTTCGGCTCGGCCTCGGAAGCCGTCGACGGCGGGCCGGGGCGGCGGAACATCAAGAAGAGACGTTCCAGCGGCATCCGCACCATATTGTCGAGCGCGCCTGTGAAGAGGATCACAAGCGCCTGGATCACGACGATCAATTCGCGCGGGATCGAGGTCCAGAGCGCCAGTTCCGCGCCGCCTTGGTAGAGGAAGCCAAACAGAAGTGCTGCGAAGAAGACGCCGACGGGGTGTGAACGCCCCATCAGAGCCACGGCGATGCCGATGAAGCCCGCGCCCTCGGTCGCGTTCAGCACCAGCCGCTCGCTTTCGCCCATAACGTTGTTGATCGCCATCAGGCCCGCCAGCGCGCCCGAGATGATCATCGTGATCATGGTGATGCGCACGGGCGAGATGCCGGCATATTTCGCCGCCGGCTGTGAATGGCCATAGGCGCGGATTTCATAGCCAAGGCGCGTGCGCCAGATCAGCATCCAGATCACCACGCAGGCCGCCACCGCCACCAGAAGCGAGACGTTGGCGGGCGCGGATTTGGAGAAGGCGATGCCAAAGGGGGCCAGCAACTCATGCAACGTTGGCAGATGCACGGCTTCGGGGAAGCGGGCGCTGGCCGGGTCCATGCTGCCGGGCGGGCGCATGAGGTTCACAAGCACGTAGTTCAGAAGTGCTGCGGCGATGAAGTTGAACATAATGGTGGTGATAACCACATGGCTGCCGCGCTTGGCCTGCAGCCAGCCGGGGATCGCGGCCCAGACCGCGCCAAACAGCCCCGCCATGACACCACAGCCGATCAGCGCCAGCGTCCAATGCGGCCACGGGATATAGAGCGCGGCAATGGCGACGCCCAAACCGCCGAGCATCGCCTGACCTTCGCCGCCGATATTAAAGAGCCGCGCGTGGAAGGCGACGGCAACGGCAAGGCCGGTGAAGATGAAGTTGGTGGCGTAGTACAGCGTGTAGCCCCAGCCATAGGTCGAGCCGAGCGCGCCCTTGACCATCAGCGTCACGGCGGCAATCGGATCTTCGCCGATGGCGAGGATCACCAGCGCCGAAAGGATCGCAGCCAGCAGCAGCGAGATCAGCGGCACGAGGATCACCTCGGCCCATTTTGGCATCACGTCCATTTCAGACCTCCTTGCTGGCGTCGCCGCCCGCGCGGGCGAGATTGGCCTCGACCTCGGCCACGCTGTGTTCATTCTCAGTGTTGGTGATGCCAGCCATCAGCAGCCCCAGTTCTTTCTCATTGGTCTGGTCGGGTGCGCGTTCGCCCATGATCTGCCCGTCAAACATCACCGCGATGCGGTCCGACAGGGCGAGGATTTCTTCGAGCTCGACCGAGACCAGCAGGATCGCCTTGCCCTGATCGCGTAGAGCGATGATCTGTTCGTGGATAAACTCGATCGCGCCAATGTCGACGCCGCGGGTGGGCTGGCCGATGAGCAGCAAGTCGGGATTGCGCTCGATCTCGCGGGCCAGAACAATTTTTTGCTGGTTGCCGCCGGAAAAATTCTTGGCCGCCAGCGTCGGGTCGGGCGGGCGCACGTCGAAGCGGGCCATCTTGTCTTCGGCGTCGGCGCGGATCGCGGCGTGGTCCATCAGCATGCCGCTGTTGAAGCGATCATCGTGGTGGTAGCCGAAGACGTTGTTCTCCCAAGCCTGAAAATCCATGATCAGGCCTTCGCGCTGGCGGTCTTCGGGCACATGGGCCACGCCGCGCGCGCGGCGCGACTGGCCGTCGCTCTTCTTGCCCGAGAGGTCCAGCGGGGTGCCGTTGAGGGTCACGCTGCCGGTGCCATCGGCATAGCCGCCCAGCACTTCTAACAGTTCCGACTGACCGTTTCCCGCGACACCCGCGAGGCCCAGCACTTCGCCCGCGCGGATCTGCAGGTCGATGCCGCGCAAGCGTTCGACGCCCTTGTCGTCGACAACGCGCAGGCCCTTGATGTCGAGGATCACCTCGCCCGGGGTGGCGGGCTCCTTGTTCACACGCAACAGCACCTTGCGCCCGACCATCAGCTCGGCCAGTTCCGGCGGCGAGGTCTCGGCGGTTTTCACGGTGGCGGTCATCTGGCCGCGGCGCATGACCGACACGGTGTCGGTGATCTCCATGATCTCGCGCAGCTTGTGGGTGATGAGGATGATGGTTTTACCTTCAGACCGCAGACGCCCAAGAATGCGGAACAGCTGGTCCGCCTCGGCGGGGGTCAGTACGCCGGTCGGCTCGTCGAGTATGAGGATGTCGGCCTGACGGTAGAGTGCCTTGAGGATCTCCACGCGCTGCTGCATGCCCACGCCAATGTCTTGGATCAGCGCGTCGGGGTCGACGTTGAGGCCGTAGTCCTCGGCAAGACTAACCAGCGTCTTGCGGGCCTTGGCGAGCGACGGCTTGAGCAGGCGGCCATCTTCGGCGCCCAGAATGATGTTTTCCAAAACGGTGAAGTTCTCGACCAGCTTGAAGTGCTGAAACACCATGCCGATGCCCGCCGCGATGGCGGCTTGGCTGTCGGGAATGTCGGTCTTTTTGCCACTGATGAAAATCTCACCCGCGTCGGCTTTGTAGAAGCCATAGAGGATCGACATAAGCGTCGATTTGCCCGCGCCGTTCTCGCCGATAATGCCGTGGATCGTGCCGGGCATGACGCGGATCGAGATGTCTTTGTTGGCCTGCACCGGGCCGAAGGCTTTGGAAATGCCCTTAAGTTCAATCGCGGGAGCGGTATCGGTCATATCAAAAGGTCCTGCGGGCGTTGCGGCCCTTGATCTGGAATTGCCCCATCTCTGTCCGGGTCACGGGGTCATGTTCGGAAAGGGCCGCGCCGATGATACGGCGCGGCCCTAAGGGTCAGTTTAGGTTAATCTAAGTTCAGAAGTCCAGCGCCGGGCAGCTGTCGTTCTCGTAGTAGGAGACCACTTTGATTTCGCCGTCGATGATCTTCTGGCGCGCTTCTTCGACTGCGGCCTTCATTTCTTCGGTGACGAGATCGGCGTTATGCTCGTCCATGGCGACGCCGACACCTTCTTCGGCAAGGCCGAGGGTAACGACTTCGCCAACTTCGAGGTCTTCGCCCGCCATCATCGCGTCATAGACGGCGACATCGACGCGTTTCAGCATCGAGGTCAGGACTTTGCCCGGGTGCAGGTGGTTTTGGTTGCTGTCCACGCCGATCGACAGGATGCCCTCGTCGGCGGCTGTTTGCAGCACGCCAACGCCAGTGCCGCCCGCCGCGGCATAAACCACGTCAGCGCCTTGGTTGATCTGTGCCTTGGTGATCTCGGAGCCCTTGACCGGGTCGTTCCAGGCTGCCGGGGTGGTGCCGGTCATGTTGGCGACGATCTTGGCGTCGGGGTTGGTGGCCATGACGCCTTGGGCATAGCCACAGCCGAAGTGACGGATCAGCGGCACGTCCATGCCACCGACAAATCCAACGGTGCCGGATTTGGAGGCCATCGCGGCCATGACGCCGACGAGGTAGGAGCCTTCATGCTCGGCAAAGCTGACCTGACGGACGTTGGGCAGGTCGAGCCAGTTGACGTCAACCACGGCGAATTTCGTGTCTGGGTAGTCAGGCGCGACTGTGGAGAGCGGATCGGCCATGGCGAAACCCATGGTGATGATCGGGTTGGCCCCGGACTCGGCAAAGCGGCGCAGGGCTTGCTCTCGCTGTGCTTCGGACTGCATTTCGATCTCGGCGAACTTGCCGCCGGTTTCTTCGGCCCAGCGGGTCGCGCCGTTGAAGGCTGCCTCGTTGAAGCTTTTGTCGAATTTGCCGCCAAGGTCAAAGATCAGCGCGGGTTCGGCCAGCGCGGCGCCCGATGTCAGGGCCATGCCTGCGGCTGCGCCGAGGAATTTCGTCATGAGGGTCATTTATCGTCTCCCGGTTGTGGTGCCGGGCGGTCTGGCAAATGCTGCCGCCACGGCGTTTGTGGATCATTCGATCAGGTGTAATTTAGGGCGCAGGCGGGGGGTAGGGTCAACCGCTTTTTGCGGTCAACGCTGCGAGATCGCCACAGTGACCATGGGTCAACCTGCGTTGCAGAATGCATGCATCAACCGCCACCGCATCCTTGCGCGCATAATAGGCACGGCGGATGGCGATTTGGGCAAAGCCTTCATCCACGTAAAGCGCGCGGGCCGGGTAATTGTCGGCGGCGACCTCAAGAAAGGCGCTGTCGCAATCCACGGGCAGGGCGGCCAGCCAATCGCGCAGCAGGGCACGGCCAAGGCCTTGGCGCTGGTGAGCGGGGGCGACGGCAAGGGTCAACAGTTCGGATTCGCCCGCGATGGTCCGGGTCAGGGCAAAGCCACCGGGGCGGGTAAAAAGCTGCACGAAGGGGCTGTCGAGCAAGCTGGCGAACTCCGCTTCCTGCCACGGCCTGTCTTGGGTAAAGGCGGCGGCATGAAGGGCGGCAAGCTCTGCCGCTGTCACGGCAGCAGCACCGGCGCAGCGTCGCGTGCGGGTGCGGCATCGGCGGGGCGCAGGTAAAGCGGCGCGGGACGTGGTGGGGTGTTGTCATAGCGGCGGGCGGTAATGCGGGCGATAGCTTCGGCCACTGGCATCGCGGGGGGCTCTCCGCCCGAGCCGATAAGGGGGCCGGTGAAGATGGGGAGAGTGGCGGCGTCGTAAAGAGCGGGGGTGGAAATCGCTGCGTTGTCAAAGCCTTGAAGGAAGACCTGTTCGCGGCGAGCATCAACGGCGCAGGCGCAGGGGCCGGTATGGCCCTCCCGCAAAGCGTCAAAGGCATCGACCCCGACCGCTGGAATGCCAAGGCCAAGCGCCAGCCCTCGCGCGGCGGAGACGGCGATGCGGATGCCGGTGAAATTGCCCGGACCGATGCCGACGCCAAGCGCCGTGAGGTCGCCATAGGCCACATTGGCCTCATCCAGCAGTTCTTCGCAAAGAACCAGCAGCCGTTCGGCTTGGCCCTTGGTCATCGGTTCAACCCGTGCCGCCAGCACCCGGTCGCCCAACAGCAAAGCGGCCGCGCAATGCGCGGCCGATGTGTCGAAGGCCAGAATCAGCGGCCCGCTTGCGCTATGCTCAGGCAACCGGGCGAACCTCTGTCACCTCGGGGATGTAGTGGCGCAGCAGGTTTTCGATGCCCATTTTCAGCGTTAGCGTGGAAGATGGGCACCCGGCGCAGGCACCTTGCATGTGCAGATAGACAACGCCGCGCTCAAAGCCGTGGAAGGTGATGTCGCCACCATCTTGGGCAACGGCAGGACGCACCCGGCTGTCCAGCAACTCTTTGATCTGGCCGACGATTTCACCATCCTCACCGTCATGTGCGGCGTGGCCCGATGTGGGCTGGTGGTCGGAGGCCATGACCGGCTCACCGGATTGAAAGTGTTCCATGATCGCGCCCAGCAGGGCGGGCTTCACATGGTCCCATTCCACGGCGTCTTGTTTGGTCACAGTAACGAAATCGGTGCCGAAGAACACGCCCGTCACACCCTCAACTGCAAAGAGCCGTTGGGCCAGCGGCGATGTCGCCCCGGCATCGGGGGTCGGGAAATCAGCGGTGCCCATCTCCAGCACGGTCTGACCCGGCAGGAACTTGAGCGTTGCGGGGTTCGGAGTGGATTCGGTCTGGATGAACATAGGGTTTACCTCGCTTTCGGCGTGGGTCTGATATGCGCCCGCAGGGGCTGCAAGTCAAGGTTTAGAACCGTTCTAAATGGCGAATGGCTGTGTCAGATGGGGGCGCGATCAGGTGATTGCCTCCAGCCGTTCCTTACTGAGATCACCCGGCACAATGGTGATCGGCACTGGCAAGGCACCGGCAGAGCGCGACAATTGCGTGACCAGCGGGCCGGGGCCTTTCTTGCGGTCACCGCTGGCGCCGAGCACCAGCACACCGATGTCCGGGTCGTCTGAAAGCTGTTGGATAATCTCATCCGTGGGCTCGCCTTCGCGGATGATCAACTCAGGATCGACGCCCTGTTTGTCGCGCATCCATTTGGCGAAAACCTCGAAATGCACTTCGATCCGTTCCCGGGCCTCTTCGCGCATCAGGTCACCGACACCGATCCAATGGTTGAACTCTTCCGGCGGGATCACCGACAGGACAGCCACGCCGCCCCCGGTGCGCGCCGCGCGCAGGGCGGCAAAGCGCATGGCATTCAGACATTCAGTGCTATCGTCCAGCACCACTAGGAATTTCCGCATCAAACCCTCTCTCCGCACCTCCTCCCGGTGCGGTGTGATCATGGCGCGGGCGGGCGGCGCTGGCAATTGCTTTTGCGCGCCGCTGCCGCCCGGACCTTCAGCCGCGCTGACTTGCGGCCCAATCCCAATACATTTCGCGCACTTGGCGGGTCACCGGGTTCTGGTTCGCCCCGGTGCCATATTGCGTGTCGTCGAAGGCGCTGACGGGGGTGACCTTCATCATATTGCCCGACAGGAACACCTCATCGGCTGCATGGAAATCGTCAAAGCTGAGGACGGTCTCATGCACCTTCATGCCCGCCTCGCGCATGTTCGACATATGCCGCGCGCGGGTGATCCCGGCAAGGAAGGTGCCATTGGGGATGGGGGTGAAAACCTCACCATCTTTGACCATAAAGACGTTCGCGCTGGCGCTTTCGGCGACATTGCCCATGGCATCGGCCACGAGTGCGTTGCCGAAGCCCTTGGAACGTGCCTCGACCATCATGCGGGCGTTGTTGGGGTAGAGGCAGCCCGCCTTGGCGTTGACCACGTTGTCCTCCAGCACCGGGCGGCGGAAGCGGGTGCGGGTGAGGCTGGTCGCGGCCTCTGGCGGGGCCATGGGGATCGCCTCAAGGCTGATGGCGAAGCCGGTCGCACCTTCGCGCGGCACGATGCCCAGCTCATCGCCGGCCAACGCCCAATACATCGGACGGATATAGACTGCTTGATCGCGCGAATAGCTCTTCAGCCCTTCACGGCACATTTCGATCATGTCCTCGGTCTCGACCGTTGGTGTGATCATCAGCGCCTTGGCAGAGCGGTTGATCCGGGCGCAATGCGCATCCAGATCGGGGGCGAGTCCGTCAAACAGCCGCGCCCCGTCGAATACGGTAGTGCCCAGCCATGCGCCGTGGTCCGCCGCCTTGATAGTGGGCAGATCGCCGTCGTGCCATGCGCCGTTGAAGTAGGTTTTGATGTCTGTGCCGGTGGCCATGTGACGATCCTTAGGAATTGCTGCGGTAGATGCCCTCGGGCAGGTTTAAGGCCGCTGTCAGATCGCGCAATTGCGCGGGGGACAGGGTGATCTTGGCCACACGATCTGTGCGCGCGTCCCATTGCTCGATCGTGATCTCCTCTGCAAAGGCAGAGACGGTCACGTCCTCGCGCAGGGGGGCGTCGGATTCGTCGATCAGGGTGATGACGGTGGCGTCGAATTCATGCTCAATGGTAAACATGAGGGCACATTAGGCTTTGTGCTCGCGAGCGCAAGACAGGCTTTCTGCGGCCAAGCGCAAGGTCAGGTTCGGCCGGTCGTCAAAGCTCCGTGAACGGGGGTGGCAGCGGGGGCGTCTCATGATAGAGAGAGGGTTGGAAAAACCGAGCGAGGAATTGTCGTGAGATTTATGAATGCCCTCGGCGCATTTGGCGTCATCGCCCTGCTTTCGGCCTGTGACGTGGCGCCGGTTCAAACGGGACCGATCCTCACCGACAGGCCCAGCACAACGCAGGCGCCCAGCCCAAGGCTGAACGCCAGCGCTACGGCGCGGAGTTTCGTGCAGGTGATCCGGACGCTTGAGCCGGTTGCCGAGCGTGAGTGCCGCAACCGCACCACAGGGTTGAACTGCGATTTCAATATCGTGGTGGATGACCGTCCCGGCCAACCCGCCAACGCGTTCCAAACGCTTGATAAAAATGGCCGTCCGATCGTTGCTTTCACCCTAGCGCTGATCGCAGACGCCCGTAACGAAGATGAATTGGCCTTTGTTCTGGGCCATGAGACCGCGCATCACATTGCAGGCCACATTGCCCGTCAGCAGCAAAACGCCATGGCAGGTGCCGTGATCTTTGCCGGGATCGCCACACTGAGCGGCGGTGACGCGACTGCCGTGCGCACGGCGCAGGAGTTGGGTGCAGAGGTGGGTGCACGACGGTATTCTAAGGACTTTGAACTAGAGGCCGACGCCCTTGGCACGATCATCACTGCGCGGGCCGGCTACAACCCGCTGCGCGGGGCCGAGTTCTTTACCCGCATTCCCGATCCGGGTGATCGTTTCCTTGGCACGCATCCGCCCAACAGTTCCCGGATCGACACCGTGCGCCGTACCATGGCAGGGCTGTGACGGTTTGCTCAAACTGGGGCATGTGCTGAACGACCGCGGGTCAAAATACGCGGTGTCGGGCTGTGATGCCCGGGACCGTGCTGAGGTTGACGCGGCGCTGAAAGACCTCAAGCGCGACAAATCCTACGCCAAGGCCACGCATAACACTTGGGCGGTGCTGCTGTCAGACGGCGGCCCGTTGAAGGGTGATGACGGCGAATCCGGTGCCGGGATGGTGATCGTGCGGATGCTGGAGCGGGAAGGGCTGGAGGATCATCTTATCGTGGTGACGCGCTGGTATGGCGGGAAACACCTTGGCGGCGACCGCTTTCGTCATGTCCAGACCTGCGTGCGGGCCTACCTTGATGAATTCGCGGCCTAGAGGCTCAGCGCAATCGCGGCAAAGAAACAGGCCGTGGCGATCAGCACAAAGACATGCCAGATCGCGTTTTGATAGCGCATGCCGGGGTGAGCGTAGATCAGCGTACCCGCCGAATAGGTAAGGCCGCCGACCGCCACCAGCGCCAGTGCGGCACCGGGCAGATTGTGCCACATCGGATAGATCAGCAGGACGGAAAGCCAGCCCATCCCGAGGTAAAGCGCCAGTGATCCACGTGCATCGGTGCGCCAGAACCAGAGTTTGGCCACTGCGCCGATCACGGCCAAAGCCCAGACCACGCCGAGGATGCCGTAAGCAAAGCCCGATCCGATTACCATGACCAGCGGCGTATAGGTGCCCGCAATCTTGAAATAGATCGCCGCATGATCGACACGGCCTAAAAAGGCGCGGCTGCGGTCGAAGGGCAGCAAGTGATAGACGGCGGAGGCGGTGAAAGATGCGAGGATGCAGGCGGCGTAAACCGCCGTGGCGGTCAACTGCCCCTCTTGTCCGGCGGCGTGGATCATCAGCAGGATGCTGGCAGGAATAGCAAAACCGAGGCTGAGCACATGCACGGTGCCGTCAGCTAAAGTCTCAGCGATGGAGGTCGGATAGCTCATAATGGAAAGCTAGCAGCGAAGCGCTTCGCTGCCATAGGTGACGAGGCGTAAACCGCGCTGACACGGCAGATCAGCGCGGTTTATTGCCGTCGATCCAACGCGACATCAGAGTTTTGTCGCGAAAACATTCCTGCGGTACGTCACGGCGTTTCAAGCGCGCGATGCGTTCGGCAAAGGCGACCTGTTTGGCCGAAGGGTAGGCGGCAAACGGCCCCTCTAGCGCCTGCGGCCTATGAGCGTCGATCCATTCCGAAACCGCTGCGCGGTCTGCTTCGATCCCATCGGGAAGGTCATCGCCGGTTCGTTTGGCAAGAGAGCGGGCATATTGCATCTGTTTTTCGGTCGCGGGCATGCGGCGGTCGGCCTGTTTGGGCTGCGCACTGTCGCTGCCGCGCGGCGGGCGACCCTGTTGGTCAGGGTCGAAGATGCCGGGAAACTGAGGTTGAAAAGACATGCGGTCATTCCTCTGCTGCTGCGTTCTACATATAGAACAGAAAGGGAACGCCTTCAAGTCTCTCCGTATTTTCGCCCTTTCTTGAAGGTATATCTAGTAGCGGGGTGTTTTGGTTCCACAATATCGGCGAATTACTCAACCTAGTGTAGCCTTGTGGCAGCCTCGGCGATGAGGTCTGCCGCCCTGCGCATTCGCGCAGGCAAGGGGCGTCCGCGACGTGAGGCGAGCCAGAGGTCATGCCAGCGTCGTTTGGGCAACGGCAGCAGCTGCAGTTGGTCTTTCGCGGCAAAAGTCTCGACCCCGCTGCGGGGCAAGAGCGTATAGCCCAGACCCCGCGCGACCGCTGCCGGGATTTGGCCGATCTGATTTACATAACCCCGCAGGCGCATCCGGTCCGCTCCTGGGTAGCTGTCGGGGAAATTCAACTGCAACAGGTCATCGGCGTAGGCAAAGCCATCGGGGTGCGCGATAAAACCGCGGGCTTCGAGATCAGCGAAACTCTCTATATCTTCCAGTGCATTAACCGGCAGGATGAGGCAAAGTTCCTCCCGCCCCAAATGCTGGGCTTCCAGCCGAGCGTGGGCGGGGTCATCGGCCAAAACGCCGAGATCAAATCGCCCATCCAGCAGCCCGGCGCGGATCGTGGCTTGGGGGGCGGCCTCGAGATGCAGGGTAAGGTCCGGCGCTTGGGTCATCCAATCCAACAGCAGGGGGTGTAGCAGCATGGCGAAACTGCCGGAACAGGCGATATGCACTGCACCGCGATCGGGCAGGTCAGTGGCAATCCGTTCGCGCAGAAGCTGCTCTTCGCGGCGGCGGGCTAGGCCCGTTTCAAACAGCGCCTCACCCGCTGGGGTCAGGGTAAAACTTTTTCCCTCCCGTGCGATCAGCGGTTGGTCCAGTTGATCCTCAAGCTTGCGCAAATGTTGCGACACGCCGGGCTGGGTCATGTTCAGCCGCTCCGCCGTGCGGGTGAAATGACCCGTTTCGCAAAGGGTAGTGAAGGTCTCAAGCCAAGTGGCGTTCAGCATGGGAAACGTTTCATTTTGATTTCTATGATGTTTGATAATTTCACATATGGGGTGCGCCTGTCTATCTCGACTTCAACGCAAACAGGAGAACACATATGACCACCCCCCGTACCTTTTCCCACATCGGCCTATCCGTGCCGGACCTCGACGCCGCCGTGAAGTTTTACTCGGAAGTTCTGGGCTTTTACGTCGTGATGCAGCCCACCGAAGCGGTGGAGGATGACACCGCCATCGGCGTCATGTGCACCGATGTCTTCGGCCCCGGCTGGGGTTCGCTGCGCATTGCCCATCTTGCGACAGCGGATGGTATCGGCATCGAAATCTTCGAATTCCCCGGCAATTACGCCCCAGAGGAAAAGCTGGAGCACAAGCGCCACGGCACCTTCCACTTCGCCATCCAAGACCCGGACGTCGAAGGGTTACTTGAGCGGATCGTCGCGGCGGGCGGCAAGCAGCGGATGCCGGTTCGGGAATATTTCCCGGGCGAGAAACCCTACCGCATGGTCTATGTCGAGGATCCTTTCGGCATCGTGTTCGAGCTTTACAGCCACAGCTATGAGCTGACCTATTCGGCGGGCGCCTACGTCTAAGGCCGCCCTAGGGGGCGTCAGGTGATCTGACGTCCCCAAAGATCGTATTCGCCGGCCTCTTCAGCTTCGACGGTGACGATATCGCCGACTTTGAGGTTCTGAAAATCCTCGTCGATGAAAAGGTTGCCGTCGATCTCAGGCGCATCGGCCTTGGTGCGGCAGGTGGCCGCGTCTTCGTCGATCTCGTCGACGATCACGTCGATGCGCTTGCCGACCTTGGCGGCGAGCTTGGCCTCGGAAATGGCCTGCGCCTTTTCCATGAAGCGGTCCCAGCGGTCTTGTTTGACCTCTGGCGCGACATGGTCGGGCAGGGTTTTCGATCGCGCCCCTTCAACGTTTTCGTATTGGAAGCAGCCGACCCGGTCGAGTTGCGCCTCGTCCAGCCAATCGAGCAGGGTCTGGAACTCTGCCTCAGTCTCACCCGGATAGCCGACGATGAATGTCGAGCGCAGGGTGATGTCGGGGCAGGTATCGCGCCATGCGGCGATCTCATCCAGCGTCTTGGACGCTGCCGCGGGCCGCGCCATGCGTTTCAGCACGTCCGGGTGGGCGTGCTGAAACGGGATGTCGAGGTAGGGCAGCACCAGACCTTCGGCCATGAGCGGGATCAGTTTGCGCACATGGGGGTAGGGGTAGACGTAGTGTAGCCGCACCCATGCACCAAGCGAGCCGAGGTCACGGGCCAGATCGGTGATATGCGCGCGGTGGCCGCGATCTTCGGCGTGTTTGATGTCAACGCCGTAGGCGGAGGTGTCTTGGCTGATGACCAGCAGTTCCTTCACGCCATTGTCGACCAGCCGTTCGGCCTCGCGCAGCACCGCATGGGCGGGGCGGCTTTGCAGACGGCCGCGCATGTCGGGGATGATGCAGAATTTGCACTTGTGGTTACAGCCCTCGGAAATCTTGAGATAGCTGTAGTGCCGCGGGGTCAGAGAGACCTGTTGCGCGGGCAGCAAATCGATGAATGGGTCGGGGCTGGGCGGCACCGCGCCATGCACCGCGTCGAGCACCTGTTCGTATTGATGCGGTCCGGTGACGGCGAGGATCTTGGGATGGTGCTCGCGGATGTAGTCGGGCTCGGCCCCGAGGCAGCCGGTGACGATCACCTTGCCGTTTTCGGTCAGCGCTTCGCCAATGGCGTCGAGACTCTCGGCCTTGGCACTGTCGAGGAAACCGCAGGTGTTCACGATCACCGCATCGGCACCTGCGTAATCAGGCGATACGCCATAGCCCTCGGCGCGCAGCCGCGTCAGGATGCGTTCAGAATCCACCAGCGCCTTGGGGCAGCCAAGGCTGACCATGCCGATGGTCGGCTGGCCGGGGCGGGCGGGGTTGCTGATCTTCGCCTGCGGGGCGAGGTCGGGGCGTAGATTGGGTGGGTTTGTGCTCATGCGGGGGCTATAAGGCAAGCAAACGGGCGGGGGAAGAGCCGCCGGGCAGGAGGAGAGAGCCATGAGATGGATTATTCGGGGCATCGGCGCGCTGTTGCTGATCGTTGTGATCATGCTGGGGGCGCTGTTCTTGCTGCCCGGCGAACGGATCGCGCGGATCGCTAGTGACCAACTCAGCCGGATGACCGGGCGCGAGGTGTCGATCACCGGAGATGTGGATGTGACGCTCTGGCCGGTGCTGGGGGTGACCGCTGGCGGGCTTGAGGTTGGCAATGCTGACTGGACCGATAAGGGCGCGATGCTGACGGCGGCCAATGCGGCGATCGGGGTGGATGCGGGTGCGCTGCTTCGTGGTGAGATACGCATTACCAATATCGCGGCGCAAAGCCCGGTGATCCGGTTGGAGCAACGCCGCGACGGGCGGGCAAGCTGGCAATTCACCGACAGCGCCAGCGGCGCGCAGATTGAGACAGAGAGCGAGCCGACCTCCAATAGGCGGCCCCTAAGCATCCAAAAACTGACGGTGACAGATGCCACGCTGATCTATGACGCGGAAGGGGCCGATGTGCTGCGTTATGAAGGCGTCGATCTGGAACTTGATTGGCCCGAGCGGGGCGGGGCGGCGGATATTACTGCCAGCATGGCGTCGGCGGGGGAAGCGGTGCAGCTTACCGCGCGGATCGACGGCTTTGCGGATTTTCTCGAGGGCGGCGTGCAGCCCTTGCGTGCGGATGTCGCGACGCGGGGCGGCGAAGTCTCTTTTGACGGGCGCGGATCGCTTAACGGTGCGCTGGCGGGCGACCTGCGGATCGACAGCGCGGATACGGCGCGGTTTCTAGCATCCTTTGGTGCGGGCGGTGTCACGCTGCCGCGGGGCTTGGGGCAGTCGGTCGATCTGCGCAGTGGGCTAACGCTGACGGCAGATCGGCGCTTGGCGCTGCGCAATATCGCGCTGGATTTGGGAGGCAACAGCCTGACCGGGCAAGCCGATCTGGCGCTGAACGGCACACCGAGGATCACCGCAAACCTGCGCACCGGGGCGCTGGACCTCTCGGCCCTGTCGGAAGACGGTGCCGAAACGAATGGCAGCAGCAGCCCAATGGAGGGCGACGGCATGGAGGGCTGGTCCCGGCAAGAAATCAACGTGGACTGGCTTGCCGCTTTTGACGGCGACATCGCGCTGAGCGCGGAAAGCATTGATCTGGGGCAACTCGACCTCGGCCCCACACGGGCCGTGCTGCGCAACGACCGCGCGCGGATGGTGTTCGAACTGCAGGATATGAGCGCCTATGGCGGCAAGGTCGCCGGTGAATTCGTGATGAACAACCGCAGCGGCCTATCCGTGGGGGGCAAGCTGAGGGCGCAGGGCGTGCAGATGCGCGACCTGTTGGAGGATGCCGCCGGAGTGACGCGCTTTACCGGGGACGGGACTGCGGAGGCGTCGTTCCTCGGCTCCGGGCAATCGGTGGATGCGATCATGCGCTCGCTCAATGGCAGTGGGACGCTGACCATGGGGCGCGGCACGATTGCCGGGATCGATCTGGACGCGCTCTTGGGGTCGGTCGATGCCAAGGGCGGCAGTACGGTGTTCGATTCCGTGGAGGCGAGTTTTGACATTGCCGGGGGCATCCTGCGCAATGACGATCTGCTGATGCTGCTGCCGAACTTCAACGCGACCGGGGCAGGGCAGGTCAATCTGGGCGCACGGACGCTCGACTATACCGTCACGCCAAAGGCGCTGCGCGTCAATGCGTCGCGCGGCGGGCTGGCGGTGCCGGTGCGGATCAGGGGGCCTTGGGCCGACCCTGAGATCAAGGCCGATCTGCGCGCTGCGATTGATCTGAACTTTGCCGAAGAAAAGCAGCGGGCTGAGGATGTGGTGCGCCAGAAAATCCAAGAAGAGTTGAACATCGCGCCGGATGACAGCCGCTCGACCGAGGATATCGTGAAGGATGAGCTGGAGAATGCCTTGAAACGCGAGTTGTTCAAACTCTTCGACTAGCGCGGAGCCTTGCCCGCCCGCCCTTCGCGCGAAACTCATGGTGGCGCAAGCGGGCGGGCTGCGGTAAGGCTGGCGCGACATTCTAGGAGAGGCGCAATGGCCAACGATCTTTTCAACAGCTTCATGACCGGCCCCGACGAACAGGGCCGTTTCGGCGATTTCGGCGGGCGCTTTGTCTCGGAAACGCTGATGCCGCTCATTCTTGAACTGGAAGAGCAATATGAGAAGGCCAAGACCGATGACAGTTTCTGGGCCGAGATGCATGATCTCTGGACCCACTACGTCGGCCGCCCCAGCCCGCTTTATCACGCCGAACGGCTGACCGAGCATCTGGGCGGTGCTAAGGTCTATATGAAGCGCGACGAGCTGAACCACACCGGCGCGCATAAGATCAACAACGTGCTGGGCCAAATCATCCTTGCCCGCCGCATGGGCAAGAAACGCATCATCGCGGAAACTGGGGCGGGGCAGCACGGGGTCGCGACCGCGACGGTCTGTGCCAAGTTTGGTCTGAAATGCGTCGTCTACATGGGCGCGCATGACGTGGAGCGTCAGGCGCCCAACGTCTTCCGCATGCGCCTGCTTGGTGCCGAGGTGGTGCCCGTGACCTCTGGTCGTGGCACGCTGAAGGACGCGATGAACGACGCGCTGCGCGACTGGGTGACCAATGTGCGCGACACCTTCTATTGCATCGGCACCGTGGCCGGGCCGCACCCCTATCCGGCGATGGTCCGTGATTTTCAAAGCATCATCGGCAAGGAAGTCCGCGAGCAGATGCAGGAGGCCGAGGGCCGTCTGCCCGACACGCTGATCGCCGCCATCGGCGGTGGGTCCAACGCGATGGGTCTGTTCTACCCGTTCCTTGACGACAAATCGGTCAACATCATTGGCGTCGAAGCAGGCGGCAAAGGCGTTAACGAGAAGATGGAGCATTGCGCGTCGCTGACTGGTGGCCGCCCCGGCGTGCTGCATGGCAACCGCACCTATCTGTTGCAAGACGACGATGGGCAGATCCTCGAAGGCTTTTCAATCTCGGCGGGGCTCGACTATCCGGGCATCGGGCCAGAGCATTCGTGGCTGCACGATATTGGCCGCGCCAAATACGTCTCGATCACCGACCGTGAGGCGCTGGAGGCGTTCCAGCTGTGCTGTTCCCTTGAAGGCATCATTCCGGCGCTGGAGCCCAGCCACGCGCTGGCGCATGTGATGAAGATCGCGCCTGAACTGCCCAAGGACCACCTGCTGGTGATGAACATGTGTGGCCGTGGTGACAAGGATATCTTCACCGTCGCCCGCGCATTGGATTTCGATATGGGTGAATTCGCCTAAAACCGCCTCCGAATCTGAGCCGAATTTGACGGGCCTGCGTGAGAACGCGGGCCCGTTTTGCTTTCGCTGTCACAAAGTTTGAGATTTGCGCATAAACTTTGGGAAGGGGGTGAAGTTCTTTCCAGAAAGAGCACGAAAAAACTTTCCCAATGAGAATAGAACAGCTAGCCTTTCTCTACCGACAGCGCGCCTGCCTGCGAAACCCGGTTTCACCCTTACAGGCTTGACGCTAAGGAATCCTCCCGTCGTTTTTTGCTTTGCAAAGGCACCGTAAACCAAAGTTTATGATGCTCCTACAGGGGTTTAGATCGGACGATTTAAACCCGAGGCTGATAGCCAATCCCCCCTCGAATGCCCTTTTCCCTGTCATCCCAACGACGCCGCGTCACTGATGATCGGCGCGCAACCCACCCCGGGACTGAAAAGGAACACGATATGAAAAACGCATTCGCAACCGCTGCATTGATCTTCGCTACAGCAGGCACCGCCGCTATCGCTCAAGGCATGGAAGGCCAGCAAGTTGGCTATAACGCGGATAACACAGACGCTGCTTATTCCACACGCAACGTCACATCCGACGCTCTGAGCTTTGATGATCTGCGCGCCGAGAAACCTGCCGAAGCGACCGCGACCGTATTCGTGACCACCGAAGACGCACAAAAAGATGGCCGCTTCGTCCGCTAGTCGCGACCGACGGCTCCTCCCCCTAACTTTCCTCCCCGAAAGGCTACGACAATGAAAATGACACTCGCAACAACCGCCCTGATCCTCGCCACAGCAAGCACCGGTGCTTTCGCTCAAGGCATGGAAGGCCATCGCATCGGCTATAACGACAAGACCGACAATGGCGTTTCCTATTCCAGCCGCAGCGAAGCTGTGGATGAGACCAAACTCGACGTCTTCAAAGACGGTATTCTGCGCGCGGAAGACCTCTCCGACATCACGATCACCGTCTTCCCGACCGCGCAAAGCGACGAGTCCGTGAACCGCTTCCCGCGCTAATCGCGGACCAAACCCAACTTTCCCCCGAAAGGACACGACATGAAAAAGACACTCGCAACAACCGCCCTGATCCTTGCCACAGCAGGTTCCGCCGCTTTCGCACAGGGCATGGAAGGTCACCGCATTGGCTATCACGATCAGACCAACGCAGGCGTCTCCTACTCCAGCCGCAGCGAAACCGTGGATGAGGCCAAACTCGAAAACTTCAAGAAGGGCAACCTGCGCGCAGAAGACCTGTCCGATGTGACCATCACCGTCTTCCCCGCCACTCAAAGCGACGAGTCTGTGAATCGCTTCCCGCGCTAATTTCGACCTGCTGCCTGATAGGGGCGGCGCTGAAAGACTCTTTCGGTCAGTGAATTGACTTAAGAACTGGCCTCAAGAAATTGCACTCGCCCTTTGGGGCGGGTGCCAAATCACTAAGGGTTGATCGTGGCGCATGGCCGCCATCCCTTGCACTTCGGTGTGCCGCGGTTAAATACGGCGGATACTAAGGCAAGGCTTCACCATGAATAATAAGAAAAAAATCGCTCTGTGGGTTATCGCCGCTCTACAGTTTAACGCCACTGTGTATTTCGTGCTCGTTTTTGCATTGGAAGGGCGCGGTGTGACGTTTTTGGGGACACCGCTCGCTGATATTGGACCGAACAAGGGAATTCAGGTTCTGGGCCTGATCCTCGGGGTCATTCTGGGCTGGATCGCCCTGCGGATGAGCCTTCAACGTGCTGAGCGGGCAGAGACGGCCCTGCGCCATTGCACGGTGGAATTCGCTGACGTGCTCGAAGAACACTTTCGCGAATGGCACCTCACCCCGGCTGAACGGGATGTGGCGATTTTTCTGACTAAGGGTTTGAATACACGGGACATTGCTGAGATGCGCGGCACCTCTGAAGGGACCGTGAAGGCGCAGACCAATGCGATCTATCGCAAGGCCGGCGTTACCGGGCGGACGCAGCTTTTGAGTACATTTATCGAAGACTTGATGGACGACGCGCTGATGCCGCGCCCCAAGTCCAAGCTGCACCTCTGCCATGCGGCCTAAGGGCGGCGTGGCGCCTTTAGCGCGTCAATTCCAGAATATCGAAATCGCTTTCCACCGCTGGTAACGGAAACAGCAGCCGGGCCCGTGTCGAGCTGATCCGCTGGAACACCGCTACATCGCTTTGCACCTTACCACCCGATGAGAAATCTTCGGGCAGGTCGGCATAGTCGGGCGCTGTTTCACCATTCACATAGCCCACGCCAGCATAAACCGCGCGGCCATCGCGCAGGGTAATCTCCCCGCGGGTCAGCTGCGATCCCGTCAGCTTTTCAAAGGCGAAACCGCGATCGGTGGCGGTAAAGCGGCATTTGAACGGGGAATAGACAACAAGTGGGCTGATCCCGCCGAGCTTGATCGTGCGGCAAGACCAATCGCCCTGCAGATCGGCCGAGAAAGCGACCTGCGGTTCGCCCGACAGCGCGCGCGTCAAAGCGGTTACATCCTTAGCCTCGCTTGCGGCAAGTGCCTGCATCACGGCATTTCCAAAGGCCGCATCAAGGTTATCCAGCCGCGCGCTGTCGGCGGGGCGTAGCGTTGTTTCGGCCCAAGAGGTGGCCGGGAGAAGCAGCAGGAAGGGCAGGAGGCACAGGCGCATGGTTACCCCTCGCTCTGGTCGATGGCATGGTCGCGCAGTACCTCCAGCGGCACGATATCGAGCGCGCGCAGATGTGTGGCGGCCAAGTGGACCCGTGGTGCGCAGCCCTCATCAGCGGCCTGCAAAAAACGCGCAGCACAAAGGCACCAAGGATCACCCGGCTTGAGCCCGGCAAAGCCAAACTCGGGGCGCGGGGTGCTGAGGTCGTTGCCGACGTATTTGGAATAGGCCAGAAACTCGGCCGTCATTACCGCGCAGACCGTGTGGCTGCCCTGATCCTGCGCGCAGGTGTTGCAATGTCCATCACGGAAGAATCCCGTCACCGGGTCAGTCCCGCAGATCACAAGCGGCTGGTTCAGGACGTTAATGCTGCTGTCGGGTGTCATATCTTGCCTTTCTGCCTTAGGTCCCGCCTGAGACGGAGGCCGCGATTTCGCGGAAAATCTCAATGTTCTGCTCTGAAACGCCGGCTTCACGGAATTTGCGGTCGGCGGCGTTGGTGGCGATGACCACATCGCGGGCGGTGTCGACATAGATGTACTGCCCATAGATGCCGCGCGCCATATATTCCCCCTCTGCTGCGCCCACGGGGACCCACCATTGGTAGCCGTATCCGATCTGCCCCTCCGCAGTGGGGGCGGTGGGGCTGGTTGATGCTGTCACCCAGTCTTCGGGCACGACCTGCTTGCCGTTCCATTGCCCACCTTGGGCGTACATCTGGCCAAAGCGGGCATAGTCGCGCGTGGTCATGTTCAGCCCGCCCAAGACAAAGGCGGTGCCTGAACCATCAACGATGTAATAGGGCGCATGTTCCAGCCCCAAGGGCGCAATGACCTTTTCGCTCAGCAACTCCGGAATACCGCGCCCGGTGGCTCCGCGCACCACCATGCCGATCACATGGGTATCGATCGAGACATACTGCCATTGGCTGCCGGGTTCCGCGAAAGTCTCGGTCAGTTCGGCAGTGAAGTCATCCAGCCTGCCGCCCAAGGCCACGACCCGGCCCATGCGGTTGATGTCAGAATCATAGTCAAGATAGTCCTCGTCAAAAGTGACGCCGCTGGCCATATGCAGCACATTGCGTAGGCTTGCCCCGTCATAGGCGCTGCCCTCGAGATTAGGCGCATATTTCGTGACCGGATCGTCAAGGGATGCGATCTTGCCTTCGTCCAGCAGGATGCCCACCAAGGCGGAGAGATAGCTTTTCGCCACCGACCAGCTTATCCGGCGATCTTCGGGGCCGGTGCCCTTAAAATAATTCTCATAGACGATGGCGCCGTCTTTCAGCACCACCAGCGCGGTCACATCGCGGGCGGCGATCCAGTCATCGACCGTTTCGGGCAATTCGGTCTCGGGGCCGTAGGGCAGCTCGCTCGTCAATCCATCCCCGCGCGAGACGGAGACCGAGAGGAAGGCACCATCCATATGGCTGAAGTTGTGCACGATCTTTTCCTCCGAGAACAATGAGTTCACGGCGAGCAGGCGCGCAATCTCTTCGCGCTTCCAGAGCCCGATGACGACCGCCGCCACCAAAAGCGCCAGCAAGACCCGGCCAAGCCATTTTCCGAATGTACGCATGATGTCCCCTCAATATTGACCTGAGTGAACCACGCGGCGCGGGCGGGGACCAGCCCGACATTGCGTCAGGCGGAATTGCTCAGCGGAAGCGATCCATCAACTTTTGCAGCGGCGACTGTGGCTCGGCCTCCGGCTCGGGCTTGCTGGAGGCGGGCTTTGGCGAGGCTTCTGCGGGTTTCTGTGGGCCTTTGCTTCCGGTTCCCGAACGGGGCGGGGTCACGCGTAGGGCCACGGCATTCATAAACCGCCCCGTATCGCCTCGCGCCAGATCGGCAGCGCCGTCTGAAATCCCGCGCAGCACATCGTCCAGCCAGCCTTCGTCAGCCTTGGGAAAATCGCGTAGCACATAGCCCGCCACCGCGTCCTTATGGCCGGGGTGGCCAATGCCGAGACGCACGCGGTCATAGTCAGCGCCGATATGCGCATGGATCGAGCGCAGGCCGTTGTGGCCCGCATGGCCGCCGCCGGTCTTGCATTTGACCTTGCCGGGGGCGAGGTCGAGCTCATCGTGAAAGACGATCACATCGCCCGCGTCGATCTTGTAGAACTTCATCGCCGCCTGCACCGATTGGCCGGAGTTGTTCATAAAGGTCTCAGGCTTGAGCAGCACCGCCCGGTCAGAGCCGAAACGCCCTTCGCTGACGCTGCCCTGAAACTTGCCCTTCCACGGGGCAAAGCCGTGATCGTCGGCAATGCGGTCCAGCGCCATGAAGCCGATATTGTGGCGATTACGGGCGTATTTGCCGCCCGGATTGCCAAGGCCGACGATGAGTTTCATGGGCTTTCTCCTGTGGTTCGGTGGAGTTTAACAAGCGGGGCAGGGGGATGGAATGGCCTGCTGGGTATCGGAATTTTTTGAAAATTCCGTAGTGATTTCTTTTAAAGAAATCACCGTTTAAACGCAAAACGGGGCCGCGTGATGCGACCCCGTTCCAGCAGTGCCTTGCGACAGATGCTTATTCTTCACCGTCGGGCGGGCCCATTTCGGTTGTTGGCACTTCGTCTGCCGCAGTTTCGTCCTCGTCGTCATCCGACGCGGACAGACCGGCAGGAGCCGAAACCGTAGCGACAACGAAGTCGCGGTCGATCGTGGGCTTGGCACCTTCGGGCAGATCAACACGGCTGATGGTCGCGCTGTCGCCGATCTCAAGACCAGTGACGTCGACGGTCACGAACTCAGGGATGTCCGCAGCAGTCACGACCAGTTCAACTTCCGGACGGACCAGAGTGAGCACGCCACCCTTTTTCAGGCCGGGGCATTCTTCTTCGCCTTTGACTTCGACGTTGATGAACAGGTTGATCTTGGTGGTCCGCTTCAGGCGCATCAAGTCGATGTGTGTGGGCAGGTCTTTGACAACGTGGCGCTGAACGTCGCGGCAGATCACACGAACGTCGTCGTGGCCTTCAACCTTGAGGTTGAACAGAGTCGCCTTAAAGCGGCCCTGACGCAGACGGGTCAGTAGCTTGTTGAATGGGATGTTGATCGGCAGCGGCTCTTTGTCGCCACCAAATACAATACCAGGAACCATGCCGTCACGACGTGCTTGGCGAGCGGCGCCCTTGCCTGTCCCCGCGCGTACCTGGGCTTCAAGATCAGGAATCTCTCCGGCCATTTTAGTCTCCAAATTTGTTAGGGCGGGAATCCTCCAAGGCTGTATTCCCGCGTGAAGCCGCGCGTATAGACCGGTTTTGTCCGGCTGGAAAGGGCAAAAGGGCCGGGAAGCCCGCTATTCCTGTGGCGTATGCAGGTAGCCATCCGCGGCCATCAGCCGGTCATAGAGGGCGAACTCCTTGGCTCGTGCAGCGCGCAATTGGGATTCGACGTTCCCTGACAGTGGCGCGGGCAGATCAGGCGAGACGTTCTTCGGCTTCAGTTTGATCTCACGTCCCAACCGCTCGGCCAGGAAGTCGCGGAAGGCGGGCTGACGTTCGTAGGCAAAAAGGTGCTGCACCAGCAGGTCGTCCTGGTCGGATGTCAGAAAGGAAAATTGGCTGCCGATCTGCGCGCGGGGCGGGGGCGTGTCTGAGATAACCTCAAGGGCGAATTCCTCGAATGTCAGGCCCTTGGTGCTCAGCTTTTTGCCATCAAGCCGGGGCTGGCTGCGATAACGATACCAGCTGCGGATTTGCTCTACAGGATCGCGCATCACGGCCAGTGGTTCGGGCGAGGCCGAGAAGGTCTCTTGCAGGAAGGGCAGCACGCGCCGCTGATAGCGCAGCGCGGTGAGATGTTTGCGGCTGCGCGAAAAGACAATCTCGGCTTCGGGTTTCAGCGCCATTTCCACGGCGGTGGTCCCGGTTTTCGGCGTGGCGAGAAAGGTCAGTTCGCGGCTGAGAAAGATCAGCATTTGGCGGGATCACGCGGCCATTCCTGCCAATCGCCGCTAAAGTTACGTGGGATCAACAGGTTATGGCGTCCAAGGTTGGCGACCTGTGTCTCGCCGCAAAGCGCCATGGTCAGGTCCAGTTCGCGGTGGATCACCTCCAACGCGCGGGTCACGCCTTGCTGGCCCATCGCGCCCAGCCCATAGATGAAGGCGCGTCCGATATAGGTGCCTTTCGCGCCCATCGCCATGGCCTTCAGCACGTCCTGACCCGACCGGATGCCGCCATCAAGGTGCACTTCGATCTGGTCGCCGACCGCGTCGAGGATCTCTGGCAGCATGCGGATCGAACTTAGCGCCCCGTCCAACTGTCGCCCGCCGTGGTTGGAGACGATAATCGCATCCGCCCCGACCTTCAGCGCCATCCGCGCATCCTCGGCATCCAGAATGCCCTTGAGGATCACCTTGCCGCCCCATTGCTCTTTGATCTTAGCAATTTTGTCCCAATCGAGCGACGGGTCAAACTGCTCTGCCGTCCAGGCACCAAGGTCGGCGTTGTCGGTCACCCCATGCACATGGCCGACGATATTGCCGAAATGCCGCCGCTTCGCGCCCAGCATTTCGATCCCCCAGCCCCATTTGGTGGCAAGGTTGGCGAGTGTTTTGGCCGTGAGTTTGGGCGGAGCCGACAGGCCATTTTTCAGATCCTTATGCCGCTGTCCAAGGATTTGGAGGTCGAGTGTGATGACGAGGGCTGAGCAGTTAGCGTCTTTCGCCCGCTGGATCAGGCGGCTGACGTAGTCCTGATCGCGCATGGTATAGAGTTGAAACCATAAGGGTTTCGTCGTCGCCTCGGCCACGTCTTCGATGGAGTTGATTGACATGGTCGAGAGGGTGAAGGGCACGCCAAAGGCTTCTGCTGCCCGAGCGGCTTTAATCTCCCCATCCGCGCATTGCATGCCGGTCAGCCCAACCGGAGCAAGTGCCACCGGCATGGCCACATCTTCGCCGATCATCTGGGTTGCTGTGCTGCGGCCCGACATATCCACCGCGACCCGCTGGCGCAGGCGGATTTGGTCAAAATCACTGCAATTCTCGCGAAAGGTCTGCTCCGTCCAACTGCCCGATTCCGCGTAATCGTAGAACATCCGTGGCACGCGCCGTTGGTAGATACGCTTGAGGTCGTCGATGTTGGTGATGACGGGCATGGGCCACCTATGTTGCATGGGTCAACTTTGGGTAGCAAGTGGCGGGGGACTTGGCAATTGTGAAGGGCGTGGAAGCGACAAAGCCCGCGCGGCCAATAGGGCAGCGCGGGCTTTAGTTCGTCTCTTTAAAATAGGCTTACGCTGAATGCGCCCCATCGGCGAGGGCTTTGACGAAAGCCAAAACATCCTCGGTGCTGTCGCCATTGGCAATGCGGTTCACGATGGCCGAGCCGATCACCACACCGTCAGCCACTTCCGCGATGGCACGGGCTTTTTCGGGGGTGTTCACGCCAAAGCCCACGATCACCGGCAGGCCGCTGGCCTTTTGGATGCGCTTAACTTCAGGGGAAACATCCGTAGCATTAGCCTCGGCCGAGCCGGTGATGCCGGTGATCGAGACGTAATAGACAAAGCCAGAGGTGTTTTGCACGACGCGGGGCAGGCGTTTGTCATCGGTGGTCGGCGTGGCAAGGCGAATGAAGTTCAGCCCGGCGTCCTGCGCGGGCAGGCATAGTTCGATGTCTTCTTCGGGTGGCAGGTCAACCACGATCAACCCGTCGATGCCGGCATCCTTGGCTTCGGTTAGGAATTTCTCAACACCCATGGAATAGATCGGGTTGTAATAGCCCATCAGCACGATCGGTGTCGTGTCGTCATTCTCGCGGAAGGCGCGGACCATTTCGAGCGTGCGGTTCAGCGTCATGCCCCCTTCTAGGGCGCGTTGACCGGCAAGCTGGATCGTGGGGCCGTCGGCCATTGGATCGGTGAAGGGCAGGCCAAGTTCGATGATATCCACCCCGGCGGCTGGCAGGCCGCGCACGATCTCAAGGGAGCGATCGAAATCCGGGTCCCCGGCCATGACATAGGAGACAAACGCCTTTTTGCCGCGGGCGCGGAGGTCTTCGAATTTGGCGTCGATACGGGTCATGTGGCTTGCCTCATTTGGTGCTTTCCTCGGCAATGCCGAATGTGGCGGCGAAAATCAATCCACCGCGGGGCAGGGGGCGGCAAAATTCCCTGATCAAGGCCGTTTCGCGCGTTGCGCCCTTCCATTTGGCGCAAAGCCTCCTATCTCATGGCGCATGAATTATGTACTCGCCCTTTTCCTGCCGCCGCTGTCGATCCTTTTGATCGGACGGCCGATCCTGTCCATCGTGGTGTTCCTGATCTGGCTGCCCGCGATCATCTTCTCAGGCGGGCTGACACATCCGATGTTCATCCTGCTGGCGTGGATCTTGATCTATCAGGCGCATCAGGACCGCCGCGCGCGCTGAGCCTTGCGCTTTGCCCCGGCTACCCCTAACACACGCGCAGCTTTTATAGGGGTATCGTCATGGGTTTCAAAATGGGCATCGTCGGTCTGCCGAACGTCGGCAAATCGACCCTTTTCAACGCGCTGACCCGCACCGCAGCGGCACAGGCGGCGAATTTTCCGTTCTGCACGATCGAGCCCAATGTCGGCGAAGTGGCCGTGCCCGACGCGCGGCTCGACACGCTGGCTGAAATCGCCAAGTCGAAAAGCATCATCCCTACGCGCATGACTTTTGTCGATATCGCTGGTCTGGTGAAGGGCGCGTCGAAGGGCGAAGGCTTGGGCAATCAGTTCCTCGCCAACATCCGCGAAGTCGACGCTATCGCCCATGTGCTGCGCTGCTTTGAAGACGGGGATGTCACCCACGTCGAAGGCCGCGTGGACCCGGTGGCGGATGCCGAAACGATCGACACCGAACTGATGCTGGCCGACATTGAAAGCATCGAGAAACGCTTGCAAAATATCGTGCGCAAAGTGCGCGGCGGCGACAAGGAAGCGGTGCAGCAGGAACGTCTGATGCGCATGGCGCTTGAGGCATTGGAAGCTGGCAACCCCGCGCGCGTGGTTGAGGTAGACGAAGATGACGCCAAAGCATGGCGGATGCTGCAACTGCTGACCACGAAACCGGTGCTCTACGTCTGCAACGTAGGCGAGGCGGAAGCCGCTGAAGGCAACGCGCATTCCGCGAAAGTGGCCGAGATGGCCGCAGCGCAGGGCAATTCGCATGTCGTAATTTCGGCCCAAATCGAAGAAGAGATCAGTCAGCTAGAGGCCGAAGAGGCCGAGATGTTCCTCGAAGAGATGGGGCTGAAAGAGGCCGGTCTCGATCGTTTGATCCGTGCTGGCTATGAGTTGCTGCATCTTGAGACCTACTTCACCGTCGGCCCCAAGGAAGCGCGTGCTTGGACGATCAAATCCGGCACCTCTGCTCCGAAAGCGGCTGGTGTGATTCACGGCGATTTCGAAAAGGGATTCATCCGGGCCGAAACCATCGCCTATGACGACTTCGTAAGTCTGGGTGGAGAAGGTCCTGCCAAAGAGGCGGGCAAGATGCGCGCGGAAGGCAAAAGCTACATCGTTAAAGATGGCGACGTGCTGCACTTCCTTTTTAACACCTGAATATCTTTTTGCGTGGGTCGCAGGGCCCACGACCATAAAAAGCCCGGCAGCCTGCGCTGCCGGGCTTTTTCGCTGGGAGGCTAACAGCTTATTTGCTGTCGTTGCCGGGGCCGAAACCACCGTAGACATAACCTTCACCGGGGCTGCGCAGAGCGTTGCGCGTGCTCAGCACCGTGTCATCGTTCTTGGCTGTGTCGGCAGTGTTCAGCATGATGTCATTGGCGCGTGTCGACTCGCCTGTGGTCCGCATGCGGTCATTGTTGCCATAGACGTCGTTTGTTTCAACAGAGGCCGATGTGTCCAGAAAGATGTCGTTGTAGCGGCTGGAGTTATCCGCAACGGCGGCGGTGGAGATCAAAGCGGCGGCGGCTGTTGTAAGAATAAGTTTCATTATCTGTTCCTTCGGGTTTGTCTAATTTCGCATGATTGCGATGTCATCGTTTGTGGTGAAGTAACGGCCCTCGGCGTGGGAAAGTTTCGGCTCTGCAGCGAGATTGAGTGGAAGCTTGGGTGTCTAAGGGTGATGAAAGCGAGGGTTGGGGTCTGAAATCCTATGATAACAGGGGGATAGAATGGATTTTTCCGGGCTTCACATGTCATTCACGCTCCCGTGTAAGTTGCTACAGGGGCGCTTGATTGCCGGAAAACAGCACCGAATTGCATCCCGTCTGAGGCGTCTTTCTGCAGAGCAGCACCGTAGCCTGAGCTTATCCACACCCGAAAAACCGCACCCGTTGGGCCGGACAAGCGGGACCCGGAGAAAATGCGAAATTTCTGGCCAATTTCGCCTTGTCACTCGGGCGCGACCTCTCTAAACGGGTCGACGGAGACGTGGCCGAGTGGTCGAAGGCGCTCCCCTGCTAAGGGAGTAGGCCCGGAAGGGTCTCGAGGGTTCGAATCCCTTCGTCTCCGCCATACCCGCCTTAAACCTCGGCGTCTTGCCCTGCGTTCCGGCCTGTCATCAATCCCAATTCCACCCACCGTACGCCTGTTACGCGAAGCCTTAATGTTCGCACCGCATGGTTTAAGCTCCCCTCCGCCTTATTCTCGGCAGAATTCTAGGCCAGCATGCAAACCATCGGGGGGACCAAATCCTAGGCTTCAAAGGCATCGAAATGTCTTGGCGCCATGCGAAAGGAAGGTTCCAGATGTGGGTTAATGTTCGAGACTGGTCTCGCGTCCTTCACAATTGCATCTTCGCAGATGCCGATCAGTCGCTTTGTGCAAGGGCATGGCAATATCGGAAAGATAGCCGCCTTTGGGCGATCTGGGTCATGGTCTTCACCCCATCTCATTGCGAACGAAGCTTTAGGCATCACAGAACAGTTCTGCGCCTAAACGCCCGTAAGCGGGGCGGCAGGCCGGGCTAAAACCTTCGGCCCTACTCCTGACTTCCAAAACCAACTGTCACGGAATTATCCCGCTGAGCAGTTGCATGCAGATGCATTCGCGTTCAGTTTGCCGGCAATGCCGCAGGCGGCCGGTTTGACCGCGCCGCTGGCCTTACCCAAGCAAAGGACAGCTATGCTTCGTCACGATCCAATTTACCCGTCCCACCGATCCCCCGTGGTTGCCGATAATGTCGTCGCCACGTCCCAGCCGCTTGCGACGCAGGCCGGTCTTTTGATGATGCAGCAGGGGGGCAATGCGGTGGATGCGGCGATTGCGACCGCTGCGGCGCTGACGGTGGTGGAGCCGACGGGCAATGGGTTGGGCTCTGACGCCTTCTGTATCCTGTGGGACGGGGAGAAGCTGCACGGGCTGAATGCCTCGGGCCGCGCCCCGGCGGCCTGGTCGCCTGAGCGTTTCCCCGATGGCATGGTCGAACATGGCTGGGAGAGTGTCACGGTGCCGGGGGCGGTCAGCGCTTGGGTTGAGTTGATGGAGAAGTTCGGCAAGCTGGATCTGGCGACCGTGCTGGCCCCGGCGATCCGCTATGCCGAAGAGGGTTTTCTCGTCTCGCCCACCATCGCGACGCTCTGGGCCCGTGGGGCCGAGGTTCTGGGCAAGCAGCCGGGCTTTGCCGAAACCTTCCTCCCCGAGGGCCGCGCCCCGAAAGCGGGCGAGCGGTTCCGCAATCCCGGTGCTGCGCGCACCCTGCGTCTGATCGCGCAAACCAATGGCCGCGCCTTTTATGAAGGGGAGATCGCCGAAGAGATCGTCGCCCATGCCAAGGCCAATGGCGGCGCGATGACCATGGAGGATCTGGCGGCCAACAAGCCGGAATGGTGCGGTACAATCAGCCAGAGTTTCGACGACGTGGAACTGCATGAGATTCCGCCAAACGGGCAGGGCATCGCCGCGCTCATGGCGCTCGGCATTCTGGAGCATAGCGATATTCGGGATCACGGCGCTGATGATCTGATGGCGGTGCATCTGCAGATCGAGGCCTGCAAGTTGGCCTATAGCGATTTGCACGCCTATGTCGCCGACCGCTCTGCCATGACTGAGGTGGATGAAAAGGCACTGCTTGATCCGACCTATCTCAAATCCCGGGCGACGTTGATCTCAACCGAAAAGGCGCAAGATTTCGGTGCAGGCGCGCCGAAACAGGGCGGAACCGTCTTGATGAGTACTGCCGATGCTTCCGGCATGATGGTCAGTTTCATCCAGTCGAACTACGCGGGCTTCGGCTCGGGCGTGGTGGTGCCGGGGACGGGGGTGTCGATGCAAAACCGTGGCTTTGGTTTTACCACCGAGCCGGGGCATCAGAATATCGTGGCGGGGGGCAAGCGGCCCTTCCATACGATCATCCCCGGTTTCGCGATGAAGGACGGCCAACCGCTGATGGCCTACGGCATGATGGGCGGCCCGATTCAGGCACAGGGCCATATGCAACTTCTGCTGCGCACGCAGCTTTGGGGGCAGGACGTTCAGGTCGCCGCCGACGCGCCGCGCTGGCGTATTCTTTCGGGGTTGGAGGTTGCTTGCGAACCGGCGATGGCTCCCGAGCTTTTGCAAGGGCTGCGCGATCTGGGCCATGTCGTCCATGTAGAAGCGCCTGATAACGCTTTTGGCTTTGGCGGGGCACAATTGGTGCAGCGTTTGCCCGAGGGCGGATACGCCGCCGGGTCCGATCCACGCAAAGACGGGCAGGCTGCGGGTTTCTGAGCCGTACAGAATGTTCTTAGGCGATCGGCATGGCCCACAACGGGCCATGCCTTTTTCATATCCGGCCTCAGCTCTGGTCACGCATCGCATCAACCGACCATGGCCCGGGGCCTGCGGCGGCAAGGTAAAGGAAGGCAAAGCTGTAAAGCGCTGCCAATTCGCCGCCGTTCAACAGCGGATAGAACCCCTGCGGCATATGCGCGATGAAATAGGCTGCAGCCGTCAAACCGCTAAGAATAAAGGCTGACAACCGCGAGAAGAGGCCGATCACCAGCAGAATGCCGAAGACCAGCTCAATGACGCCTGCAATGCCACCCATGGAGGTGATAGGCACGCCGCTCATCTGACTTGCCGGAAAGCCGAGGATCTTGGTCGTGCCATGTTGCAGCAGCAACAGGCCCGACATGATGCGGAAGATCGATAATATCTGCGGTTGGTAAGGGGTGAGGAAGGTCATGGTTTTCCTTTTCATAACGTAAGGTTGCGGTAGCTGCGAAAGTATCAACCCCAGTCCGCAGCACCCGTCCAGCGTGAAGGGCCGAGAAGGGGCGATTGTCACACAGCTGTGATCGCTAGACGTCTGTGTCGATAGTCACTTTCACAGGCGGATGCAGGTAATCGAAAAAAATTCGAGATTAAGCGCCAATTGCTCTTGCGCACCCCGGACCGCCCACGCTAAAGAGCCGCTGTCCGGTGGTGTTGCCCATCAGACAGACATAGGCATTCCGGCGTAGCTCAGCGGTAGAGCAGTTGACTGTTAATCAATTGGTCGTAGGTTCGATCCCTACCGCCGGAGCCAATTTCCCAGCTACCTTCTGAAATCATTGCGATTTCCCGCTTCGGAATCGAAGCTCGACGACGAGGTGCACAATCTGGTGCACACGGCGGTGCACAACGTGTGCACAGGAGGGCATTTGCATGCCCCGAAATCGCAACTTTCCACCCCACCTCGAGCTCCGCTGTTCAAGCTTCTTCTGGCGCAGACGTCTGCCCCGGTCCCGTAAGGACCGGTGTAACTCTCGATCCGTCGAGGCCGAAAAGAAGATCTGCACCCCATCGAAAAAATCGTCCCTCTGCTTCTCGCTGCGCACCCACGTCCTCCGCGACGCGAAGATCCTGGCCCGTCGTCTCACCGAGATGAGCGATCTGGTCTTCGCCGCAGAAGCGGAGATGACGATGGAAATGACACTGGAAACGAAGGCTTGGATTTTGGAATCCCTCGTTCGCTTCGAGATCGAGGCCTTCGAACGTGCCCGTGCCACTGCCGCCCCCCGCAGTTCCGAGCTCGCCGCCATGGATCTCCGCCGCGAGGAGGTGCTCCAGCACACGCTTCGACAGGCGCTCTACTGCGGCAACCGAGAAGTGGCACGGAATCCGCTTCGTCATGTTGCCGGTCAACTCGGCATTACCCTCGATGAAGACGACAAGGACTGGGTGACGCTCGCTTACGACGCCACCAAGGTCCTTCTCGACATCAGCCAAGAACGCGCCCGTCGGCAACAGGGTGTCTACGAACAGCCTACGGTGTTCTTCCGTCGTGCCGTAAGCGCGCCCGCGAGTGGCTTGGCGGCGCAAGTTTCAACGCAACCTGCTTCGAGCATCGCTCCGGCGACCTTCGCCGCGTCGAACCCGACGCCGATCGTTATGCCCGCGGTATCGGTGACCGAGGAGCAAGCACAGGCTACTGCGCCGCAAAGTGCAGCGCCCGCTGCTCCGCAGGAACAGGCTTCCTCACCCGCGTCTTCGGAACCGGCCCCGTTGCACGAAATGGCATCTGCCAAAGCACGCGGACCGCTCGCGAACTCGACCTTCCTGACGCCCATCATCATACCGGCAGGTCTCGAACAGCCCGCGAATTGTGACGAGACCCGCTGGCAGCAGGCCCGCATCATCGCGCGGCCGCCACGCATCCTGGTCGACAAGAGCCTTCTGTCGAAAGGATCGCGCGAAGCCCTCAAGAAACAGCGCGGCATCACGCTCGTCGAAGCGATCGAGCTCTATTTTGAAGTTTTGAGTTGGGGTTACAAAGCCCCGTTTTCGAAGCAGCAGAAGCGGAAGAAAAAGATTTTGGAACAGGACAGAAACGTGACCCTGGAGGAGCGTCTTTGTGAAGATCACCGGAACAAATATCGGCTTGCACGGGGTTTCTGGCCGTCCGTAATCGGAGATGTGCCTGTAGACGAGATCTGCTTCGAAGACGTCAATGATGCCCTCGAGCGTTTCTGGGCCGTCCCGGCAAATCATGCGCGCTCTTCGAAGGATCGGGCCAAATACAGCCTGATCGAGCGTATCGAGAAGGCGGTTGCTGCTGAAGCGCAATTGGAGAAAGATATTCAGGCCGCAGAAGCCCGAGGCGCCGGGGCCGAGGAAATCGACAAGATGCGACTAAAGGGCCACAAACCGCGCATCACGGTTGCCACCTACGTCAAGCATGGACGTGTGCTGCGCGCCATTGGCGAAATGTTGTGGGATATGCAACTGATCGACAATGATCCTTTCGCCATCTGCACGTGGTCCAACGATGAAGAAGTGGCCCTGAAAAAATCCGAAGGCCAGCGCAAACGAGAAGCTTGGGACGACCGCATCTACCATCTGTGGGGCTCGCGTATCTACCAGGAGCATCTTGAAGATGTGGGAGATCCCCTGTTCTGGGCACCACTGATCGCGCGGCATCAGGGAATGCGCATGGAAGAGATCCTTCAGCTCGGACCAGACGACTTCGGCACGGACAAAGGCATCCCTTATCTGCGCATCCAGAACACCATCATCAACGGTGTGAAGACCCTCAGCAGCGAGCGGACGCTTCCCATCCACCCGCAGCTGATCGAACTTGGATTGCTGAAGTTGGTTGCCCTGCGCAAGAAGCAGGATCGCATCCGGCTCTTCCCGTTCCTGAACCGCGGGAAGCAGAAGGGCACGTTTTCGGCGAACTTCAGCAAGAACTTCGGATACTACCGGCGGACCAATGAGTGCTACTGGCCCGGCCTGGATTTCCACGCTCTGCGCACGACGTTCCATCATGACCTGCTCGGCGACGACAAATCTGACGCGATCCGTTGCCGCCTGATGGGACATACCTATACCGACGAGGGTGATCGTCACTACGGACAGAACCTCGGGATTGAGAAGCTTGCAGAGCGCATGAAGTCGGTTGTGGTCGACATCTCGATGATCCGGCGGCCCTTCGATACGCTGAGGGCTGGTGCCGAAACCCCGGCCCAGGGTAGCCACCTGCGCATCGTGGTGTAACGAGCTGGCATGGCGGCCGGCGGGAGGATGGCATCCGACCTCAACCGGCTCCCCGGTCTCCATTGGGATAACAGCCCAACCATCCGGTTCGGGCCCTGGCGCGCTTCACCTCGGAAACACCATCAGCTTCCGCGAGGAAGACCATCCGTTGGTGATTGGAGGCTCGTTCCAAACCCATCAGAAGGGCGATCAGGGTGCAGGTGTAGAATTCGACGGCTTCCTCGGGGCTGCCCGGCTCCGTCGGCATTTTGGACCAGAGAAGCAGTCGTCCATAGTAGGCTTCCAGCCGCCGGGTTTCGAGATCCTGGGTTAGGATAATCTTTCGGAAGGCGATTTCGATGAGGGCATCCTCCGCCATGGTATTTCGTCAGAATAAGCCGCTCGAGGCTGGGTTTTACCCCTTCGACCCGAGCGGCCAGTTGGTCCTGATTTGCTTTCGATCAGGACCCATCGTTTATCCCGGCAAACGCGTAGCGAGATCGTTGAGTCGCGCACCGTGCCAACGGAGTGATGCCCCGAACTGGCCGTTCAGCGCGTCGGCTTCGGCGAGTAGATCCCGCATCTCCCGAAGTGCTTTTCCCACCCGAAGAGTGTCAGGATTGAGGCGATCCAGCAGGCGGTCGGCGGTGCAATAGGCATCGACGCCCTCCACACCGGCGACAAGGTCCAGCAGTTCGGTGAGGCTGTTCCCATGGCGCCGCAGGAAGTCCTTGGCGTCGAGCGCGGCGAGAAGCACGGGCTCAGAATCGACCGTCTTGTTCATGGTTTTTCTCCGGGCACGAAGGGCCGACCGATTGGCCGGACTATGGCCTTGTGCCGTCAAGATCGCCGACGAGTATCGTCGGCGATGTCAGGGCCATCACTGAAGGCTACGCCTTACCTTGACCGATGGTGCTCGCACTTGAGCATTCGAATGCATGACGCAAACCGTCTGACAGCAGGCAAATTTCCTCCACGACGGGGTCGAGTGGGTCGATCGCTGCGAAGTGTTCCATGTATGGAAGTGCGGGATCGTCGACGTTCTCCAGAGTGAGAACATCCAGGATCTGCTTCAGCATTATCCGCGTGCGCCGCGTCAGGCAGCGGTCGTGCAAAAGGAGTTCGACGCACCGGTCGACCAGCCGGGCGGTTTCGCGACCTCCCAAGCGTTGTGCTGCATACCACAGCCCTTCGTGATGCGCGGAGATGAAGAGAAGGATCGGTTCAGGAGAAGGCACATGTGACTTCTCTTCAACGAAGGCGGATTTAGGTTCAATTTTCATGATTGGCTCCGGTTGGTTTCCGCGTCATTCGCGGGTCAAGAAGTCGAACCGGTTGTCACGCACTTACTCTTCTCATCGGTTGCTCAGGCCCTTGGGGATCTGCTTCGTTGGGCGCGGTCTCACCGAGATGACCGTGGCCTACGACGCCTGATACCCATCGATTGCGGGCTCATCTGGAGAGCAGTGGGATGATGGTCTCGTCCGGTGTGCCCCGCCCTGACAAACTTTTCTCTTTCCATCTCGAGCCGCTGCCGGATGATCGTTGCGATCCGTCTCACGCCCAGGAGAGATGGATCGCAACGATCATCCGCGCGCGCTATCCCCCATGAGGATCGGATTTCCGCCCAGCGCCGTTGATTTCTGCATTCGGGCGTTTCCGGCGAAAACAAGATCGACCGATCTGATTAGGACACCGAGCCTACAGGAGAGCCGCCGTGTCCAAATTCTCGATCATTCAATCGTTCCAGCGTGTGATTGCGAGGGGCCGCCCCCCTCATGATGCCGAGCTGATGAAACCGACCACGCGCGTCAAACTACCGAAAGGCGAAGGTAAAATGGAATGGCCCCATCCTTCGCCGCTTCCCCATGCCGAAGCGCCCGCAACGGATTATCCCGTGAACTGCCTGAGCCCGGGACTTCAAAAAGTGGTCCAGGCGATCAGCAATAAGACCCAAGCCCCTGAAGCGATCGCGGCGCAGTCGGTGCTCGCAGTCGTATCGCTGACCATGGCCAGCCACGCGAAGGTCCGCACCCTCGGCACCTCACTCGCGAACGCAGCATGCTACTTTGTCCTTGTCGCTCTTTCCGGAGAACGGAAAAGCGCAACGGACAAGTGGGCGATGGGGGGCGTGAACCGCACTGTTCTGGAACTTCGGGAACAGCATGCGGTGCGCCTTAAAGAACACAAGGAACACGTCGCGTCGCTGGAACGGAGCGCAGAGAAGCCCCAAGCGCCTGTTTGTCCGAATTTCCTCGTTACGGAACCGACCATCGAAGGCGCGTTCAAGGCCATTTCTTCCGGTGCCGGGTTCCTGGGTTGGTTTTCTGATGAAGCCGCCATGTTCTTTGGCGGGCATTCGATGTCGCAGGAGAAACAGGCGCTCACTTGCGGCATCCTGTCGAAGCTGTGGGATGGTTCGTTCATCTCTCGGCCGCGCGCCACGCAGGAAGGAGACGGTTACGTTCCCCCCACCCCCACCACGGTGAACATGATGTTTCAGCCGAACCTCATCCGGCAGGCATACGGTAACGACTTTATGCTCGGTCAGGGCATTCTTGCGCGCGTTTTGCCGGCTTGGCCCCAAAGCAAGATGGGCAGCCGCCGCTATCGCCGCAGCGACCCTGCCGATGACGGTCTCATTGTAGATTTCCAGAACGCTACGGCCGGAGCCTTGCGCAAGTCTTTGGAAGAATCTTCCGAGAAATCGCTCGAGCTCTCCGAAGCTGCTTTTGCCGTATGCGTGGCATTCCACGATGCCGTCGAAGATGAACTCGGGCGCGGCAAATGGGCCGCAGATATTGGCAGCTTCGCGGCGAAGGCGCCGGAGCATGCCTGTCGGATTGCGGCCCTCCTGACCCTTTACGAGGACCAGGAGGCGACCGAAATTACTGAGGATATGATGAATAACGCCGTCGAAATCGTTAAATACCACCTTGGGCAATTCAAGTATCTCTGCGTGGCCGGAACAAATGAGGATGCGGTGAGCCACGCGCAAAAACTTCTGGACTGGCTCAAAACCAACCTGGCGCCCGGAAGCGGCTTCGCAACCGAAATCATCTTGCAGAATGGACCGGTGACGACCCGGAACCGGAAGGCCATGGACCAAGCTCTCGCAATCCTCATCGAATACGGTTGGGTCGCGAAGCTTCCGGATGGAACGGTCGTGGGCGGAAAGAAGCGTCGTCGGGCCTACATGCTGAATCCCAAGGCCTGATGGCTTGGGGATTGGGGTGCGACGCGACGACGACGGCTGGCCTCGCGCTGTTGATCCAGGCGCACCCCGCCCTGCGGCGGTTCACGGCGGTTGACGCACCGTAGGGAGATTGTTGAAAAAGGGTGGGTTCCACCCCGTGCGGGTGGAACCCACCCGTTTTCAACACAGCAAAAAAATTCATTATTTTACAGCGTGTTGCGGCGGAGGTCGGCGGCAAGTCCGACGTCCTTTTCACAGGCGCAGGTTCGCCGAGAACGAGCGCCGAGACGCCACGAACTCCGCATGATCGCGCGCTGCCCTCAAGCCTTCAGCATGATCGTAGCTCGCCATCGTCGTCGCCGGGTCCCGATTGTCGAGCAGGACCGGCGCGATGTAGCCGCCTCCCGAAAGCTCTTCTGACGCCTCCGTGGCCACGTTGTCCCGGATGCGGTGAATGCTCACCCTGATCCCCAGATGCTTCTGGGTTAGGTTCCCAGCGAGGCACCCCAGCCGCTGGGCAGAAACCTTGCCGCCTACTTCCAAAAGGCTCGGAAACAATGCGCTGCCATTGTCGAATAATGGCCGGAACACGCGCTTGTATTCGTCTATAGCATCCCAGAGGACCGGATTTCCCAGCACCCGGTCATACCGGGCTTTGTGCTTCTCGTGCTCCCTGAGTTTCAATGCCGTCCCCGGAAGCGAAACTTGGACATATGGACGTTCCAGGAGCCTGATCGTCTGGCCGATTTCGAAGTGCGAAAGCGCCCGAGCTCGCTGCGGAACCGCCGCAGCCGCCAGTAGGAGGAGGCCGTTGCGGTAATCCCGCGCAACGAATAGATCCCTCGGCCCTAATGCGCGAGCTCCGTCGATGATCTTTTCTCCAAGATCGAAGATTGCCGAGGCGCCGACCAGCTGTTCGCCAGTCTTGGTCGGACGCCCTTCGGCCTTACCCTGTGCGTTGAGCTTAGCGATGACGTGATCGCACGCCATATTCCTGAAGCCCGGGTCGCATGCGCTCGCGTAACCCGAAAGTATACGACCCAGGTAATCGCCCACGCTGCGTGAGGAGACGCCATCCTCCGACAGATCACGGGCATAGGCAAAGAAGGCAACTCCCGATGGTGTGACAACGAAGCCCGAGTTGTCACACCAATCAATCCAGCGCAGAAGCGCGTAGGCAATGGCCCTCAGATGCGCGTTGCTCCATTTTTGTTTCCGGTTGCCTGGCCCGCAAGAGATCCTCTCCCCCAAGCCAGCGCGCCATCCTTCCGGAAGCCGTGCAATCAAAGCCCGAAGGGGCTCTTCATTGCTCTGCGTCTTCGTCTCGGAGCCGCGCTGACGCTGCCGTCGAACGATTGCGATCATGGAAGCGTAAGGCATGCCCCAAAGGACACAAGCGGCGGACTGAATGCGGTGCAATTTCAGGGCGGCGAGGTGGCTCCCGTGTTCCGCCGAGCACGCAGCGAGATAGCGCTCGACTTCCTGCTGCGAGGGCGGCGCCGTGAGGGGGAGCTGAGCCCCCCTCCAGTTCGCGAACGCCCCGAGCTCATGCAAGACGCGCCCGCAGTCGAGGTCCGGTCGGTCGGCTGTCAACGACGCTCGAAGGTCCTGCCAGACAGCCTCGGAAACCAAGGCCGCCCCCGTCCTGATGGCGTGTTTCATCGGAATCCTTTCTTGTTGAAACCGGCTGGCTGCCGCGATTTTTTGTCCGACAGGTAGGCCTGCCAACGTTCGAGCGCGAAGTGCTCATCGATCTCTGCGTAGAACTCAAGCGTCGTCTCGAGACTGATATGCCCGAGCAGACGCTGGACGTCTGGAAGCCTGTTCGGGTCTTCCTTGAGCCAGAGCCATCCGATGAAATGACGGTAAAGGTGCGGGTTCATCCGGATGCCGGTGATACGGTGCGTATGACGCATCAGCCTTTCCAAAAGGCTGACATAAGGCTGGCCCCGCGCAGCGGTCGGCCCTTGGGCTGGGAACAGGAACGGATTGAACTCGTCGCCTGCACGCAGCGCTTTCGGACGGATCTTGTCGAGATACATGCGAAGCCGCCGTGACTCGTTTTCTCCCAAGGGTATCGGGAGATCCGGATCGTCACTGGTGCGCATTTTCAGTTCCACGTTCGGGACCGTAATGGTTGCCAGATCACCGCGCCACGAAATCCACGAAAGCTTCGCCTTGGTCACATTTGCCCTGCGCGGCGCCCGCGCGAGCAGAATATCGCTTGCCAGCACGCACATGATGTTCCGCACCATCTCGGTATCGAAGAGCTCGAGACGAGGGGTGCCACGTTGCTTGCGCGCTCGCTGATCAAGTTTGCTATTGATTTCGTCGACCAAGATCTCCCCGAGATCCAGCAGGCGCTGCTGCCGGGCGCCGATGATCTGCCGCAGTTTGTCCTTGTTGCGCTTTGCGATCCCCTTGTCACCCGCACTATAATCGCTAACCGTTGCAGCAATAGCGCGGATATCCGTCAGATCTCGGCCAACATAGTCGCGCGCAAGCTTTTTGATGGCCCTGCCCAGCGTCGAGGCGTAGCTGCTCTGAAATTGGCTTTCGCTATTACCAGCTTGGACGGCCTCGAGCACACCTTCCAGCACCACCGGGTTGGTATATTCCTCCACGCTTTCGATTAGGTATCCGGTCGCGGCATATAGCGCTTTCGCTCCGGCGATAATGATGCCTCGGCGGTTCGCGATCGTTTCCTGTGACCACGTTTCGTCATTAGTGAGGAAACCGGCCGAGCGACGCTCCTCTTCCGTCTGCTTTCGTCCGTTTCGCTTCGGCCTCAGTAACGCCAGCTTGCCGGTCGTCGGGCGTTGCGGCTGCGTCTCGTCGAGCTCGACCAGAAATTCTTCGTAGGAGAGCCCGTCGCGAGATGCCTCCCCTTGGACCCATCGCGTAACCGGTCCATCGAACTCCTGGAGAAAGCTGTCCAGTAACAGCGTCTGCACCCCATACTTGTCCCGGCCGTCATCGAAAGGATGATCAACGGCAGGAAACCGGTATTCTACGAATGCGGGTTCCTCTGCCAGCCGGGTGCACATGGCCGCGACGCGCTTCACGTGCTTGCGGCAGACGCTCTCGCTCTTTTTCGCTTCCGCGCAGCGGTGGCGATAGTAGTCTTCCAGAACCACTTCGGTGATCTCGGCCGGAAGCAGGCTATTCTGATCCAAGAAGAATAGAAATGAGCCGGAGATCAACTTCATGTCCTGCGGGAGTTCTGAGGCCGCAATTGCCGCATGGATTTCGCGGTAGAGGCCGGAAACATCACAGATGCCAGGCTTTCGGGTGCGGCCGCATACCTCATCGATTGCGGCAAGCGCATCGGACTTATAAGTGCTGAAGCTACCGGGCGAAATGCCAAGGGTCGCCGGCGTCCAAGCTGCGAAGCACTCGATGACACGGACACGGTCCACGTTTTCGATTTCCGGGACCCAGCCGGCCGCACGTATCACCCTTTTCAGACGCGAAGCGCGGATCGCATTCCGATGATCGACAACTACATCACCGGTCTTTTCGCAGAGACAGGCAATCAACTGCGCGTAGGTCTTGCGCGGTTCCGGTTCGGCCAACGGAAAACCCATCGCCTCGCCGAGCGCTTCGATGGAATTCCGCTTCGCGCGATGCCCGGGCCGACTAAGGATATCCGAAACCGCTTTCGGATTGAGGCCGGCGCGCATGGAGAGTGAGCGCATGGAGTCGCCCGATATATCAAGGTATTCGCGTATCTGCTCTTGCAGTGACATCATTCAAAGTCCCTTCTCAATGGCGGGCGCTCACTCGACGTCGAGATCCGCCCTCCGCGAGGGGCGGATTCGATGTTCGAAGAGCTCCAGCCACTCGGGATGGACCAACCAAGACTTTCCGACCTTCGTCGCATCCAGATGAACGCGGCCACGCTCGGTGACGCATCCTTTCGCGACCCAATCGCGGATCGTCCGAGGGTGTTTTCTGAGAACCTTTGCGACCTCCGCTATCGTCAGGTATCTGTTTTCTTCCATCTTGCCTTTCTCCTTTTTCTCAACGGACTTACGCCCCATGCGCGGAGAGCAAAGCGAGGGCTGAGAAAATTTTGGTAGAACTCCGGCGATTTGGAACTTTAACGGCGCGGGTTGGCTTCTAATTTTGCTAATCTCGGTCGGAAATCTCAGGATTAGCAGGCACTCCAGCGCTTCTGTAACGAACGCAATTTAGGCTACGCCCTGAGACCATCCTTCAACGCGCTTGTCGCGCCGATAGCGGTGACCAAGTGGCACTGCCTCGGATTCGCACCCTGGCTTGCCTGACGTCCAGAGAGATCCCTTCCGATCAAACCGATCGGGGGGCACCCTCTTTTCACGCACGCCATTCGGGGCGCGACAATCACTGTTATGGTTGGCATAGGCTATAAACTTCAAGGAACTTGATATGTCTCGCGAGATACCTTTCCACATGATCGAACGCGATCCGTTCAGGGCTTTCGTCTATTGGATATACATTTTTGACTACAGTGACGTCGCCAATTTCTTGGCATGAGCCGTATCGACCGAGGAAATGCAGGATCGCGCATCGTGGTGAACCGCTACATGGTTCGAAAGCGAGTTTCATATGGAAGTTTTGAAGAAACGCCGTCGCCCCTTAGGGCCTGCCACTTTGTCTCCGCCTGAGCGGATATGAAATTCGCCGCAGTGGGTTCTACTGCGCCGCGCTTGCCCGCTGCTGTCCTCGGCTGCGTTTCTGCGTCCACATCGCTCTCTATTCTTTTCGCGGCAAGGTTGAGAACGCAGAAATCGAAACGAGAATTGCTGGACGCCCAGAACCGCTGTAGACAGAAATATAACTTGGAGGGGGCAGGGCCTTGAGCGCCACGGATAATGCGCAACAACTGGTGTTCGACACCATACAGAATTTTATCGACCACGATTCCGCTCGAGATGCCGCCATCGCCGCGGCGCCAGCCGCGCTGCCAGAAGAAGTCATGGCGGATATCGATATCGTGATCCCGGATCGAAGAACCAGCTATCGAGATGGACTCGTCATACAGTTCTCCTTCGGCCTGGTTGACCCAGACTGGGACATCACACGACGCCCGACCGGGGGACGCACGCTGGGTAAAGCTCTCGGCCTCTTTCTCGCGGATCGGCATATCCCATTTGTGAAGGACGCGTATCAGAACATCGGTAAGAACAGCGAGATCATGGTGCGGGGCAACTTCGCTGAGTTCGACCGCTTGCTGACTTGGGGACAGACGGCCCCCACCCAGGAGCGACAGATAGCATTCGACTATACCTGCGCGCGGATCGCTGCAACAGCGCGCCCCGTCCTTCCGATGCCTGAACTGAACCGGTCGACGCTTACCTTTGCTCGAACCGCTGAGCTTCTCCTGGGGCTTGTCGAAGTTCCATCCCAAGGAGCATACGATCAGTTCACCACGGCCGCCCTGCTACAGACACTCGTCGCAGAACACGACGCCAGCGCGGCCAGGGTGGAAACCAAAAACCTGAACGCCTCGGACAAGAGCTCGCGGGCGGCAGGAGACGTTCAGATCCTCGCCGGCAGCCACGTCCTTGAGGCGTTCGAGGTCACGGCCAACAACTGGTCGACCAAGATTGACGGCGCTTCGAAGACGATCCGCGACAACGACCTCTCCAGGCTTCATGTGATCGCCCGTCGGCCTGATGCCGAACGCGCCGCTTCAATCGAACGCCTGAAGGAGCTTACAGAAGACGTCGCAGTTCTGGATGTCCGACAGGTCATCGAGGTTCTGGCCGCGGCTCTCACACGCCCTCAGCGTGCCGATGCCTTGGTTCGGCTGTATGAACTTTTGGACCGATATCAACCGGACGTGGAGCGCGTTAACGCCTACGTCCGGAAGCTCAACGAGGCGGGGTTAGTGGAGCGCGGAAGCGACTGATGCACCGATCACCTCGGCGAGGCGCGGAGGCACGGCGTTTCCGATCTGGGTGTATTGCGAACTCTTCGAACCCTCGAACACCATGTCGATGTCGAATGTCTGAAGCAGCGCCGACTCCTTCACAGTCAGGCGTCGACCACCCTCAAGGGTGCCCTCGCGAGGCTTGCCACCGTTCTTCAGGTGTCGGTGATACACTGGGACGAGGTCCAACTCGTCGATGAAGTGAGTCTTGTTGCCACCTGCTGCGGCCAGGATCGTCGGGGCCGGCTTGCTGAGGTCGATCGCACGGCCGCCGCCGTTAAAGAGCTGCCCAGCGTATGGGCTCTGCCGAAGATCGGGATTGCGGGCATAGACGACCTTCGACTCGTTCGGAATTCCCTGGACCTCGCCTGGCCGGATGACCGAGCCGGCTGCGACACGGTTCATTTCACGGTGGGTTGGCGCAGGAAAGGTGATCGAGCCTTTAAGCATCCCGATCAGGACGATGCGGAGGCGGTTCTGTGGCACCCCGTAGTCAGCCGCGTTTACGAGGTGCGGACCGGTAATAGTATAGCGATCATCGAACTGACCAAGGACCTCGGCGAGATACTCGCGGTTGCGAGCTGCAAGCAGGCCAGCGACGTTCTCCATGATAAAGGCGCGTGGCATGATCTCGTTTACGGCACGCGCGAAGTGCGGGAGCATGTCGCGGCGGTCCTTCGCGGCGAGGCGCTTCCCACCGTTCGAGAACGGCTGACATGGCGGGCCACCGGCGACGACGTCGACGCCACGCCACTGCTTGAAGTCATAGCCGACTACGGATTTCTCCTCCGCCTTCGCGTGGGGCAGGTTCCGCGCATAGGTCGCCAGCGCGTCGCGGTTGGTGTCCAGGCCCATGACCGATCGGAAACCCGCACGCTCCAGTCCGATGCTCAGCCCGCCAGCACCGCAGAACAGATCTAAGCTCGAAAATTCCAACTGCCTCTCCCTAAATTTCTTTTTGCCGATAAAGCCAGAGTCGCACCCAAAGGACAAGAACATATTGACAACACCGGCGGAAAAGCGTAGGTGCCGCGATCCTCAGGTAGGGCTCGATCGCTGAAGTCACCACCGCATCTTGTAAAGTTCGTTCATCCAGCGGGTTGGACCTTCGATCACTGGCGGCGCGCCGGGGTCATGCGTCAATATCAAGCCGCCGACCCGTTCACCGGATCAGGTTGTCTCCTTGCAGCTGAGCGCGTTACCGAGGGCTGCCAGTCACAGCGCCTTAACTTCTGCATAGATCTTTCGGAGGTGCTCGTCAGACATATCCAGAATCGGCTCATACATGAACGAGTTGAGGTGAATGTTCTCGGGCGTCATGAGGACGACGCGGTCCATCACTGCCGTCGCATTATCATCCGGGAAGCGCTCCTTGAAGCATCTTAGCAGCGCCGTCGTCTGCATGCCACGGATGCCCGCAATGGCCTCCGGGTCGTCGATCCGCCCAATCATGTATTGCTCTGCACGCAGGCGCGTGGCGATGGACAGGACGATCTTGTTCTCGAAGTTCGCCCCGTCGGCCTCGACCAAACATGCATCGGCTTCCTCATAGATCAGGTCGAGCGCGGTGCCGGCAGTAGGAGTGGCATTTCGCGCGGCAGCGCCAAAGATACGGCTGTAAAACTCGAATAGCTCAGCATCCGTGATCGTTGCCGTATTCGGTTTTACGTGAAGGAGCGCGGTAAGGGCTCCGTAGTCAGGGTCTTGGGTGCCCTTCGTGAACTCCACGAGGTTCCGCATGAAAGGGATCGAAGCGATACGCTTCCGAGGTGCCGTGCCGAAGTGGACCTTCCAGTCGTTGACAAAGATGTTCCTGATTCCGACGGCCTGACTGACCTCGACGCCGCTCTCCTTCCTGGCTACCATGAAGCAGCTGTCCCTTCTCAGAAAGCGGCTCTCAAGCGTCCTGAAGAAGTCGAAGTTGTGGGTCAGAATGATCTGCCGGAAATTCTCGTCCTCAGAGATGTCCTTTAGATATTGGATAATGGCATACTTGTTTTTGTAGTCGAACGAGTCCGCAACATCATCAACAACCATTAGCGTTCTCTGGCCGGATTTCATCCGGATCTGAACCTCGAAGATGATATTCAGAATGTATAGCGCTTTCCTTTCACCTGTGCTCAGAACTTCCAGAAGGGCGTTCTTGTCGACGTCCTTCCGATCCTCACCCTCTTTGAACGTGAACCCAAGTTTCGGAATTTCGCCTCCGAGAACGGCCGAGGTGAGATTCTTTACGCTCAGCTCGAATGGCACGAAGAAGCGGCTGTTGAAGATATCGATAACTTCCTGCCATGCGGTCCGCTCGTTGCGGGCGGCTTCCTCTATCTGCTTCCTCCTCTCAGCTGCATCTCGGATTTCCTGGACAAGCCGATCATATGCGTCCCGATGCTTGACGATGTAGCTCTTCCAGACCTGCTCCTTAAAATTACCGATGTTCGAAAGGGCGGGAACGATATCCTCCCGGTTGGATATGAATGAGTTGAAGTCCCGCACGCTGACATTTCGGTGAAGCAGCTTCTCGACGGCTTCGAACGTCTTGCGTAGCTTTGCGTCAGCCGCGATCCCTTCTTTCTCTGCTTTGACAAGGTCCTCGAGCTGCTGCTTCGTGGTGATCTCAACGTGCTGGTCCGCGTTCAGTCTGACGCTATGCGCGGCGTCGAAGAATCCGTTGCTTTCGAGCGCTTTGGCAATCTCACCAGCGTTGTAGTATGTGAAGGTGCCGCGCTTGAAGTAGGTGGACTGGTCGATCAGCTCGTTGAACCGGGCTACGTAGTCTTTAAGCGCTTCCTGCACTTGCTGTTTCTCGAGCATCTCGACGACCTTCGCATCGAATACCAGGTCGTAGGGGATGTCCGCGAACGGCGCTTCGGACTGGATCTTGATTTCGTCATTTATTCGGATGACCGCCGTCAGGAACTGATTTTCGGTCCGAGTGAACGTCGCCGATATCTCGGCAGCGAGGTCGCGTTTTGAACCAGACTGCTCCTTCATGGCGGCGAGGAAGGCCTTCTTTGCATCCTCGACGCCCGCATTCAGCTTTTCGTAGTCTCTGCGCAGTGCAGCGTTCACAAGGAGCGTCGAGGTATTCGCGCCGGGGCCGAACTCCTCATCATATGGGCGGACAACCAGGATTGACTCAGGATCAAGCTCTGCACCGTTCTCGTCGACGACCACACGCTTGGTTGCCCGATCGGGGAACATCCGATCTGAAGACTTCTTCCCGTCTGCGATGTCTTGAAAAGTCTTCGCCAGAGACGATTTCATGGCGCCGTTCGGGGCATATAGAGCCGTTGCTTGGCATTCAGTGAAGTTGAACGTGTGCTCGAGCCGGCGAATGCCGTAGCAGTGCTCGAGATCGAGCTTCAATTCGTCCATGGTCGTCCCTCGTGTTCTTGTTGCGACCTTTGTAGGACGGACGGATGCTGCATGCCACGGATTCGATAAACAAGCTCGCCTAACGGAGGCAGCTCAGGTTTGTGGCGGGCGAAGAACTCCTACTGGATACGCTCGAAGGAGTGGAGATGGGTAGCGGATTGTGGTCTGAATAGCTGATCATGGTGTAGCAATTCCTTCCGACAACGCTGCGGAACTTGGAGGTTGAGTCGGACATAGGTTTCGCGCAGTCAATCTTGTTTCCGGTCCATAGACCAAACCCCACACGATCACGCCCTCGTTTGGGGTCGGCAAGCTTCCCGAGAGATACGCCCCGCCCGCCCCGTCTCTGCGAAAGCGCTTCGGACTCGTGCGCCTCTTGACCCGGTGCACAGGTTACGGCACAAGCTGGGTCACACCGCCGGGTTCGGTGCCGGAATCGGAGAATTTCCCTTTGATTTCAGTGGTGCTTAGCTGTTATCTCCTGCCCCTACCGCCGGAGCCAATTTCCTGACAAGCATCTGAGAACAAACACATTTCGTGTTTGGCTCCGATGCCTTTTCCCTGAATTGGCAGATTTGGTTGCACGTGAGGTTGCATATCAAGTTGCCTCTGCTCCATTTCACCCTTCGGCGTCAAGATGTGCAGAGCCATACCTTTGCAGCTTCAGCAACGCTATATGCCCCTGTGAGAGACCCGATCAATGGGTCCGCGTTCGATGGAGCATCGCGCTCATATCAAACAAGTCTGTGTTCGGGGCGGGCTACCTGCCTGTGGTATGTTTATAGCGATCAAAAAAACCGATTATGAATCGTACGAGGGGATAGTGTGCGAACTCGCGGATGAACGGAAAGGACTACCGCGCTAAGCAAGCTCCCAGCCGCAGTTATCCACCTAACGCTCAACCTTGACCTACAGGCCTCTTGGCAGAGCGGCTCCGACGCATCTGTTGAAGCATCGATGACGAGTAAAGGATCAGCGCCGCCCAGATCATCGGGAAGGCGATCATTCGCGCGCGGCCAAACTCTTCGCCAAATACGAATACCGCAACGATGAAGATCATGGTTGGCGCGATGTACTGCAAAATTCCGATGGTCGAGAGCCGCAAGAGCTTGGCGCCGTTGGCATAGACAAGCAAAGGCACCGCTGTAACCGCGCCACAGCCCAGCAAAAGCCACGTATCGATCGGCGTTCCGGTGAGGAAATTCCCCTGGCCGGTGGACGTAAGGTAGGCGATATAGGCGAGGGCCGGGACGAGCAGGAGGAGCACTTCGAGAAGGAAGCCTTGGTTCGGCCCGATCGGCAGGCTCTTCTTGGCCAGCGCGTAAAAGCCCCAGCTCAAAGTCAGCCCCAAGGCAACCCATGGGATCGATCCAGTGTCCAGTGCCAGCACGAGCACGGCCCCCACGGCGAGGCCCACTGCGAGCAATTGCCGCTTGGACATGCGTTCCCCCAAAAGAAGCGCGCCCAATAGAATGCTGAACAGAGGGTTGATGTAATAGCCCAATGCTGCATCAAGCGCGTGGCCCGAGGCGATCGCCCAGACATAGATGCCCCAGTTGATCGAGATCAGCGTGGCCGTCACCGCACCCATGAGCAGCGTGCGGGGGGAGAGTAGCGCCGCTTTCAAATCCTGCGTCCGCCGCATCACCACCAGTACAAGCGCTGCGATGGGTACAGACCAGACCACCCGGTGGGCGACGACCTCGGCCGCCGGGATATGCGCCAGCGCCTTCATATAGAGGGGCAGGAACCCCCAGAAGACATAGGCTGCAATGGCAAAGGCCAGACCTTGAGGTGTGTCTTCGTTGGGTCTGGTCGTGAGGCTGTCAGGGTTGCGCATGGGGGATCCTCCGCATCCGTCCTAACCCCTTCCACCAGCGCCTGCCAGCGTCAACTATTCGCGGGGTAGAACAGTTGGATGTTGCAGACAGGGCTTTAGTTACCCACGCGCAACAGAGTGAGTCCTATCCCCACACTACGGCCAGCGGTTCAGACGGCCTCCAATGCGATGGCAATCCCTTGGCCGACGCCGATGCACATCGTGGAAAGGGACTTCTCGCCGGGTTTCAACTCCAGCATGGCCGTGCCGGTGATCCTGGCCCCTGACATGCCCAAGGGGTGGCCAAGGCTGATTGCGCCGCCGTTGGGGTCACCCGTGGACCGTCGTCTGCGATGCCCAAATCGCGCAAGGTGGCGAGGCCCTGTGACGCGAAAGCATCGTTCAGTTCGACGACGCTGGCAGTGGCCTTGGATAAGGTTTCCAAAATTGAGGCTGCGGTAACTTGAACTCACGCTTTGCAGGGGCAAGGATTGACGGTTTGCGACTTGGTTGCGGAGGATAAATGCGTCGTGAACGTGGTGCAATTTTCGACGTTTCTACAAGGCACTATGTCCGTCGGCTAAGAAGTCGGCACCGCTGTTTCCGATTAAGCTCGCATAGCTGAACACAATGCTGCTGCGCGTTGGCCCGAAGACGTCATTAGCAACTGCGATGTTCGATCCGCTGAAAGAAGGGTCGAGCCCGCTGCTCCACGCCGTGTCGCCGCTGTTCATGCTAGGCGCGTCATTATTTGGTGCTGCAGGGTAATCCTGTTCCAGAAACGGAACTGAGAAATGGCAGGCCCGCTCTGGGCTTGCCGCCTCAGCTAAAGCGCCCTGCGCACCGCCAGACAAAACGCCTCAAGAAGCGCGGCATCTTCCGCCAACATTCGCCTGAGCGACCGGGGCAGTTCAAGCTGCACCCCCTCGCCAGAGCGGGTTCGGTTGCAGATGTTCGTCTCATGCACGCCCGGCAGGGTGGTGTTTAGCGCCGCCTCAAACCCCGCCTCACGCAGGGCCGCGCCGATCGCGTCGCGCAGGGCCTCGGCGCGTCCCCCAAGCCAGACGGTCTCGGTGCCATCATCTTTGCGCCCGTGGATCGCCACGGCGACCTGCGCGTTTGCCACAAGTTCCAGCGCCTGCGGCTCATCAAAGCGGTGCGAGGTGATGTGGAAATCCCCATGCGCCCCGGCTTTCAGCGCCTCAAACAGGTAATAGGAATAGTCGCGCCCCGCGATGGCCTCGGCGATCAGGCTCGTCTCAGGCTCAACCGTGCCGCCATGTGGGGCAAGCAGGATCACAGCGCTGCCCCGATCCTCGGCGCGTATGCGGTAATCGACATCTGGCTTCATCTTGGCCGAAAGGGCGGCAAAACTGTCGAAACGATCTGTCATGGGGGCTCCTATCGGCTGGGGGCAGGGGCGGCGGTCAGACGTCGAGCTTGCTGACCGTTTTGGCGATACGCCCGTCTTTCCGCTCCAGAAACACGATCTCGCCAAAGCTGATGCTCAGCCATTCATCCCCGTCTTCGGTCAGCGGCTCGGAGGCAAAAATTGCCGATGTCGCCTCCCCCTCGGGGCATGCGTCGACCTCGTACGACCCTTCATAGTCCTGAAAATTTGCGCCCGTCAACACATAGACGGGTTCAAGCAGCATGGAGAGGGGCAAGTCCTCATCCCGCAGCTTCTTCCAATCACCGGTCACATCGGTTTCGCCCTCATGGCCGCAGCCATAGTTCACGCCGATGATCCGATCCGAACTGACGAGTGCGATCTTGAGCTTGGTCAGCGCCGCAAGATCAAGCTTGCGAGCCGCCTCGCAGATCAGTTTCAGCATCTTCTCAAACCCGCGCTTCACCTCCTCATCACTGTCGTCTTCCAAGAGGGACAGCAGCAGCACATAGAGAAATTCCGTATCCGTCGTGCCGCGCATCTGGGTGAGGTATTTATCTTTGCAATGGGTCAGAAGTTCGCGCTGCAACTGCCGCCAATGGGGCAGGGCACCGTTCTGGGCGATGATCCAAGGGGTATGCTCAAAGGAAAACGGGTGGCAGTTCTCATCGGCCTGCACGACGCTGGCGTCATAAGAGGCCGCGCGGATATGCGAGAGCATCGTATGGGCCTGCAGGCTGGGGATTAGGGTCTTGGCGTTGTCGTCGTGAAAGGCCGCCTTTGGCCGGTGATAGAGCAACGGCGCGTCGGGCTTCAGCAAATGCCCGCTCCATGCGGCAAAGCCCCAACCGGCCAGTTGCAGGCTTGGGTGCAGTTCCGGATCAAGGCTTTGGTTCAGCAGGCTGTTCTCAGGGGCAAGGAGCAGCGCCTCGATTGGCAGTTCAGGTCCGATATAGGCGAGGAAGCGGCACATATTTGTCCTAACTCTTGAGAGACTTCAGTGGCTTTCACGAAGGGTGTGAAGGCCTGAGATAGAGTGAACTTAGAGTAAATCGACCCATGTGCCGGACGGGGGGCGATTTCTTCGCCGGAACGGCGAAGGGACGCTGGGGGCAAGTTTTTAGGAATGCCCATGCGGGCGGGGCCACCGTGTCGGCGGAATGGGCGGCGCTCCAAACGCGCCACCCTCAATCTGACCTATCGTTCAGATGTCTGAGATATAATCCGCCGAGACATAGCCTTGCACCTCGGGCGCATCGGCCAGAGATACCCGGCACCAAAGCTGGCCAATCTCGGTCACACAATCGCGGCGGTTCAGGACGGTGCCATCGGGCAGGCCCATGATGACCCCGAAATCAAGCCCCGGCCCGGAACGCAGCTTCAAAAGCTCGTTTGGCCCGGTGCGGTGAACCATCACTTGGTCGGCGGCGATGCCTGCGCAACCTGCGACGAAGATAAGGGTGGAAACTGCTGCGAATGTAATGCTGCGCATGATCTGCCTCTCTTTTGTTTTCTCACGTCATAGATCGAAAACCGGGCTGATCCTAGCCGCCTTATCCTGCCGTTTCCCTACACTGCTCCAAGGCGCGTTTCAGGGAATGCTCATCATAGGGTTTCATCAAGCTAACATAGCGTGTGGCCTCGGTTTCGCCTTTGGCATATTCCCGCGGATCGGCCCCCGATGCGATGATAACGGCAATCTCGGGCCGCAGTTGCGTGACATGCTGCACCAAATCCATGCCAGAGCCGTCGGGCAGGCCGAGATCGGTGAACATCAGGTCAAACCGCTCCGCCGCAAGGCAGCGCTCGGCGGCGGCGACACTGTCGGCTTCTGTGACAGCATAGCCCAGATCGGCGAGCATGTCTGAGGTGGCCATACAGATCAGCGCGTCGTCTTCGACCAACAGAATCTTCGGCGCATCACTGGCCGGGGCCTGCTCTGCTTCGCGCGCCATGTGGGTGGTCTCGGAATGACGGGTCAGAATCTCATGGATTTTCAGCGCCAGTCGTTCGCGGGTATAGGGTTTGCTGAGCAGATCAACTCCTTCGTCCAGTCGCCCGGCGTGGACGATGGCATTTTGCGTGTAGCCCGAGGTAAAGAGCACGCCCACATTCGGCAAATGTGCCTTGGTTTCACGGGCAAGCTCGGGGCTGCGGACCTTGCCGGGCATGACCACGTCGGTAAAGAGCAGGTTGATCTTCACCCCGCTTTTGACAATTGCCAAGGCGCTGTCGGCGTTTTCAGCCGTAAGCACGGCATAGCCCAGATCGCGCAGCAGATCGACGGCGGTTTCGCGCACGGCGGCGTCGTCTTCGACCACAAGGATCACCTCACCGCTGCCGATGGGCGTCTCAGTGGCGGCAGTCTGTGGCGCGCTTTCTTCCTTGCGCTGCGTGCGGGGCAGATAGACCCTTACGGTCGTGCCCTGAGCCTCTTCGCTGTAAAGTTTGATATGCCCGCCGGATTGCTTGATAAAGCCGTAGACCATGCTGAGGCCTAGTCCTGTGCCCTCACCAGTCTCCTTCGTGGTGAAGAAGGGGTCAAACACCTTCTCCATAATCTCCGGCGCGATGCCAGAACCGGTATCGGTGATCGCCAACATGACATATTGTCCGGGTGTCACATTGGGCTGGCTGCGCGCATAGGCGTCATCAAGGGCCGCGTTGCCCACCTCAATCGTCAGCTTGCCGTGATGCGCCATCGCATCGCGGGCGTTGATCGCAAGGTTCAGGATCACGTTTTCCAGTTGTGCCGGATCGACGAGACAGTTCCACAGCCCGCCCGAGATCACAGTCTCGACCTCGATGCCTTCGCCTAAAGTGCGGCGCAGCATGTCGTCCATGCCCCGCACCAAACGGCCAAGGTTCTGCGGCTTCGGCTCAAGCGGCTGCTGCCGACCGAAAGCCAGCAACTGCGCGGTCAGCTTCGCCCCGCGGGATACGCCCGCCATGGCGTTGTCGACAAACCGCCGCTTGGCGTCGCCCTCAGCCAGTTCTTTCGATAACAGCTGAAGGTTGCTGCCCACCACTTGGAGCAGGTTGTTGAAATCATGCGCGATGCCGCCCGTAAGTTGGCCTACGGCCTCCATCTTCTGGGCCTGAACCAACTGCGCCTCAAGCCGATCCCGTTCAGCCATGGCCTCTTCGATCTTAATCTTGAGCGCATTGTTGAACTCAATCTCAGCGTTGCGCGCACGCAGCTCTTCGCGCAGGTCGCGGACCTCGATCACCGTGCCTACGGTCTTGCCCGCCTCGTTCTTCATCGGCGATGCGGTAAAGCCCACGGGATAGAAGCTGCCGTCCTTGTGAACGAAAGTTTCCTCGCCCTGGGTCTGGTGGTTTTCCGGGAAAGCGCGGTCGATGGCGCAGTCTTCAATCGGGAAATGCCGCCCGTCGGGATGGGTGTGGTGGATCACGTCATGCAGCGGTCTGCCGGCGGTCTCCTCGAATTTATAGCCAGTCAGCTCTTCAGCCGCACGATTCATAAAGACGCATTGCTGCTGGTCGTCCATCATGAAGATGGCCATGGTGGTATTGCTCAGGATCGCATCTAGCCGGGTAGAGGCCTTGGTCAGCGCCGCGTTGGTCTCTTTTTGTTTGGTGATGTCCTGTATCGCGGCGTAGAAAACCTTCTCACCCTCGGTGATGATCAGCTGCAAATGGGTCAGAACGCTATAACGCGAGCCGTCCTTGCGCTGGTGGACCGTCTCATATTCAAGGGTCGTCTTCTCGCCGCGAAGCAGTGGCTGTACAAGGTCAAGAAAGGCATCCGCCGACAGTTCGGGCTTGATGTCCCATGCCACCATGCTGCGCAGTTCATCCATGGAATAGCCAAGGTTCTCGCGCGCGCCCCGGTTGACGAGGGTGAAGGTGAAGTCTTCGGCTGAGAACAGGTAAACTTCGCTTGCCGCGTCTTCGACGATTTGTCCAAGACGATCGCTGGCCAATCTAAATGCTTCTTGCACCGCTTCCCTCAAATTTGTCGGTCCCGATAACCGGCTGAAATCTATCTGCAAGACGCAGAGTAGGCGTTATCTAGCTTTATGAAGCGGTAAGACCAGCGCAAAAAGCCACATTCTTTGCAGGGGCGGGTTTTTGCGCAGCAAAGGCGGCGCAGAGACGGGGGCACACCCGCCAAGTTCGGCGGATGCACAGTTAATAAATGGCAGCTCGTTTACGCCACGCGGTTGCCCATGGCATAGACCGACCGCAGGATCGGCGCGTCCTTCATGACCTCGAATTGGATCAGATCGGCCCGCGCACCCAAGGCAATCTCGCCCCGGTCGGTCAGCCCTACGTGATGGGCAGGCGTGCGGGTGACGGTCGCCAGCCCCCGCGCCATATCGCCCCACAGATGGCCCAATTGCACGGCGCCCAACAGCAGGGCGGCGGGGACATAGTCAGACGACAGAATGTCGAGCAGGTCCAGTTCCGCCAAGTCCCGCGCCGCCACATTGCCCGAGTGCGACCCGCCGCGCACGAGGTTGGGCGCGCCCATGATCGTGGCGATGTTTTGGGTGTGACAAGCCTCTGCCGCCTCGCGGGTGGTGGGGAATTCGGCCAAGCGCACGCCGTGGGCGTGGCTGGTCGCGACCTGCTCGGCCGTGGTGTCATCATGGCTGGCCAGCGCCGCGCCGTAATGCGCGGCTGCTGCCACCGCTGCCGCCTCATGTTTCGCGCCCAGCCGTTCTTGCAGCCCATGCAGGAAGGTGACGTAATCGCCGAAATCCTCACGGGGCAGACCGTTCTTGCCGCAGACGTAATCCTCGAACTTTTGCACATCGCGGAACTGGCGCTGGCCCGGCGTATGGTCCATCAGGCTGACGATGCCGACCTTGTCGTCGGGGCCGAACTCGGCCAGTTCCTCCTCTAAAGTTTCCGAACAGATTTCGGCGCGCAGGTGGATATGGTGGCTGATCGCCAGCGCCCCGCTGTCGCGCATCATCAGAATTTCATCGGCCATGTCGCGGGCGTATTTCCCGTAGCGTTTGCGCCCCTCATCCGAGAGGATCGACCCGACCCGGATCGCGTCGAAAACCGTGGTGATCCCGGTGCCTGCCAGCTCGCGGTCATGTGCGATGATCGCCGCGCGGTGCGGCCAGTCGACCTTGGGGCGCGGCTTCATGTGGCGCTCAAGGTTATCGGTGTGGAGTTCGACCAGCCCGGGGGCGAGGTAGCCGCCCTCGCAATCGACCGCTCCTTTGGGCAGGGCGGTGCCTTCCGCGATATCGGCGATCACCCCGTCACGCAGCACGACGCTGCCGGGGATCACCGCATCGGGCAGGATGATTTTGGCATTGGCGAGAATGGTTTCTTTTGTCATGTGAACGTCACGCTTGTTGCGCATCTTTGGATGCAGGGAGAAGATGAATGAAGTTCGACCGCTATGCGATCTATTTTACGCCGCAGGGCAGTCTGGCCGAGGCCGGAGCCGCTTGGCTGGGTTGGGATCTGGCGCGCGGGCGCACCGTGGCGCATCCGGATGTGGCCGGGCTTGACGTGGCCGCCCTGACCGAAACGCCGCGCAAATACGGGCTGCATGCGACGATCAAACCGCCCTTCGTTTTGGCCGAAGGCGCATCGGCTGATGGATTGCAGGCCGCGTTTGAGGTGCTTTGCACGAGGCTTGCGCCGGTCACGCTCGATGGGGTGGCGCTCACCCCGCTGGGCCGCTTTTTGGCACTGACCCCAGAAGGCGACACCGCCGCGCTGAACGCTATGGCCGCCGAAGTGGTGCGGGGCCTCGACATGTTTCGCGCGCCGCCGACCGAGGCCGATCTGGCCCGCAGGCGTCAGGCCAATTTGACACCTGCACAAGAGGCGAACCTCATCCAATGGGGCTATCCCTACGTCATGGACGCTTTCCGCTTCCACATTACCCTCACCAGCAAGCTGCCCAAAGCCGATCTGCCGCAGGTCACCGCAGCGCTTGATCCCTACATCACGCCGCATCTGCCACAGCCCTTTGTGCTGAGCAGCCTGACGCTGGTGGGGCAAGCCAAAGACGGTATGTTCCATGAGGTTCACCGCGCCGCCCTCTCGGGGTAAAGTGCCGCCTGCGCCTGCGCCACGGTTTGCTCCAAAGGGCCGGAGTTCTCAATCTCCATCGCCGCAATATGATCGGGCAGGGCGCGCTCGGCCCGTGCCAGACGGGCGGTGATCTCCTCCTCCGTCTCGCGCCCACGGCCCCGCAGCCGCGCGGCCAAGACTTGAGGGGAGGCGCTCAGCGACAGCACCTCGAACCGCGCAAACCGTAGTTTTGCCTCGGTCAGCACCCCGCGTGAGAGGTTGGCGAGCACATCGCGTCCCTCGGCCAGCGCCGTCTCGACGGCGATGGGAATGCCGTAGTGCAGCCCATGCGCGGCCCAACTCAGGGCAAAGGCGCCATTTGCTTCGAGCCGCAGAAACTCCTCCTCGCTGATCCCTTCGAAATCCTCGCCTCCGGCCTCACCGGGCCGGGTGATGGCGCGGCGGGCGAGGAAGAGGTCGGGCAGGGTTTCCGCCAGTCCTTCCATTACACTATCCTTGCCGACGCCGGAGGGGCCTACGACTGCGATAAAACGCCCGCTCATGCGGCCAATCCGGGGGTGAAACGGGTCACGTCCACTTCGCGGTCGCAGATTTGATCGCGGGCGGCCTCATCATGGAAAATACCCAAGATCGCCGTGCCGCGGGCTTTGGCCTCTTCGATCAGCGCCAGCACGGTGGCGCGGTTGGTGGCATCAAGGCTCGCCGTCGGCTCATCCAGCAGCAGGACGGGATAGGGATGCGCAAAGCCGCGCGCGATGTTCACCCGCTGCTGCTCCCCGCCTGAAAAGGTCGTGGGGCTGAGCTGCCAGAGGCGTTCGGGGATGTTGAGCTGCGCCAGCAGTTCTCCGGCCCGCGTCCGTGCGTCGGCTTCGTTGCTACCCACCGCGCGCAGGGGTTCGGCCACCACATCCAGCGTCGCCACCCGCGGCACGACACGCAGGAACTGGCTGACATAGCCCAGCACATGGCGGCGCAACTCCAGTATCTCACGCGGGGCGGCGCGGGCGACATCCAGATCGCCCACCATGACCCGGCCCGAGGCGGTCAGGTAATTGCCATAGATCATCCGCATCAGCGTTGATTTCCCGGCCCCCGACGCCCCGGTCAGCGCCACGCATTCGCCCCGCGCCACGGTCAATTCACCGCCGCGCATCACCGGGATCACCGCCGCACCCTGATTGTGCAGGGTGAAGGATTTGCTCACATGTTCAACGCGTATCATGGTTTAGCCTTGTTTAGTATAACTTTGAAATTGAATGGTTTTTCTTGCATGATTACACCTGTAGCACGCTAGAGACCAAAAGCTGGGTATAGCCATGCTGCGGGTCGTCCAAGACTTGATCGGTCAGTCCGGTTTCCACCACATGGCCGTCTTTCATCACCATCAGCCGATCCGCCAGCAGCCGCACCACCGCCAGATCATGGGTCACGATAATGGCGCTCAGCCCCATCTCGCGCACCAGACCGCGCAGCAGGTCGAGCAGTCGTGCCTGAACGCTTACGTCCAGCCCGCCGGTGGGTTCGTCCATGAAAACCAATCGTGGCCCGGTCACGAGGTTGCGGGCAATCTGCAAGCGCTGCTGCATCCCGCCAGAGAAGGCCGAAGGCCGGTCGTCGATCCGGTCTTCGTTGATCTCCACCCGGCCCAGCCAATCGGTGGCGCTGGCGCGGATGTCGCCGTAGTGCCGTGCGCCCACGGCCATCAGCCGCTCGCCCACATTGCCGCCTGCGCTGACGTTCATGCGCAGCCCGTCGCGCGCGTGCTGGTGGACAAAGGCCCAATCGGTGCGCGACAGCATCCGGCGCTCCGGCTCGCTCATCGTCACTGTGTCGCGCAGCCCATCGGCGCGGGTGTCGAAACGCACCGCCCCGCGATCCGGCGTGAGATGTCCTGCCAGCGTGTTCAGCAGCGTCGACTTGCCCGAGCCGCTCTCGCCGACGATGCCCATGACCTCACCGGGGTAGAGATCAAAGCTGACATCAGTGCAGCCTATCCGCGCGCCATAGAATTTCGCGATGTTTTCAACTTGCAGCAAAGGAGTCATGCCATGCCCTCCAACACAGGGGCCGCATCCGCGCCGCGATGCCCGGCGGCCTGACGGGCCGCGCAATAATCGGTGTCGGAGCACATGAACAAGCGCCCCCCTGCGTCATCGACGATCAACTCATCCAGATAGCTGTCTTCGGCCCCGCAGAGGCCGCAGGGATGGTCGGCCTTGCTCGCCTCAAAGGGGTAATCCTCGAAATCCAGCGAGACGACCTGCGTATAGGGCGGCAGCGCATAGATCCGCTGCTCACGCCCTGCGCCGAAGAGTTGGATCGCGGCCATTTCCAGTTTCGGATTGTCGAATTTGGGGATCGGCGACGGGTCCATCACATAGCGCCCCTCGACCTTGACCGGATAGGCATAGGCCGTGGCGATCGCACCATGTTGGGCGATGTCTTCGTAGAGCTTCACATGCATCAGCCCGTATTCCTCCAGCTCGTGCATCTTGCGGGTCTCGACCTCCGAAGACTCAAGAAAACGCAGCGGTTCGGGGATTGGCACCTGATAGACCAGCACCTGATCTTCGCGCAGCGCGGCTTCGGGGATGCGGTGCCGGGTTTGGATGACGCTGGCCTCGGTCGTGGCTTCGGTCACGGCGACCCCGGCGGTCTTTTGAAAAAAGCGGCGGATCGAGACGGCGTTGGTCGTGTCATCCGCCCCTTGGTCGATCACCTTGAAGGTATCCTCGGGCGTCAGCACCGCGGCGGAGACCTGCACCCCGCCAGTGCCCCAGCCGTAAGGCATCGGCATCTCGCGGCTGGCAAAGGGCACCTGATAGCCGGGGATCGCCAACCCTTTCAGGATCGCGCGGCGGATCATCCGTTTGGTCTGCTCATCCAGATAGGCAAAGTTGTAGTCGTTCATGCCCCGGTCCTCATGCCTGTCTTGGTCACTCTGTGTCATGGCGGGGCTCATTCCGCGGCCTCCCGTGCTACGTCTTGGGCCGCGGCTGTCGCCTCGCGGCGCAGTTTGCGGATCAGTTCGAGTTCGGATTGGAAATCGACGTAATGGGGCAGTTTGATATGCTCCAAAAACCCCGTCGCCTGGATGTTATCGGCGTGATAGAGCACGAATTCCGCATCCTGCGCAGGCGCGCCGAGGTTGTCTTCGCCCAACTCCTCCCAACGCAAGGCCCGGTCTACCAGCGCCATTGAGATCGCCTTGCGCTCGGACATGCCAAAGACCATCCCATAGCCACGGGTGAACTGCGGCGGCTCGGTCTTGGAGCCTGCAAATTGGTTCACTGTCTCGCATTCGGTCAGCTCGACCTCGCCGATCTCAATGGCGAAGCCGAGTTCGGGAATGTCCATTTCGACCGCGACTTTGCCGATGCGCAGTTCCGCGACGAAAGCGTGGTTGCGCGCATAGCCGCGCTGCGTGGAGTAGGCCATGCCGAGGACGAAGCCCTCGTCGCCGCGGGTCAGCGCTTGCAGCCGCAGGTCGCGGGTGGCGGGGAGTTCCAAGGGCTCGCGGGTCAGGTCGCGCGGCGGGGTCTTGCTGTCCGTGTCGCGCTGCATCAGCCCTTCGCGGTCGAGGAATTCCATGATGTGCGGCGTGTCCTTAGGCGGCTCTGCATCGGTCGCCTCAGGCGCGGGCGACACCTCACCATCGGCGGCCAGTTTGAAATCCAGCAGCCGGTGGGTGTAGTCGAAGGTCGGCCCCAAAACCTGACCGCCAGGCGCATCCTTGAAGGTGGCCGAGACGCGGCGGTCGCAGGCCATGGTGCCAGTGTCCATCGGGCGCGAGGCGCCAAACCGGGGCAGGGTGGTGCGATAGGCGCGGATCAGGAACACCGCTTCGATCAGATCGCCCCGGGCCTGTTTGATCGCCAACGCGGCGAGGTCGGGGTCGTAGAGCGAGCCTTCGGCCATCACCCGGTTCACCGCCAGCGTCATCTGCTCGCGGATTTGCGCGACGCTGAGTTCCGGCACGCTTGCGTCACCGCGCCGCTCTTCGGCAAGCCAAGCGTGGGCGTTGTCAATCGCCCGCTCGCCGCCTTTTACCGCTACATACATCAGGACACCTTTGTGCTTCGGGGCAGCGCCGCCAAACGGTCGCTGCAGGTGAAAATGAAATCCAATCCACGCGGAAAGAGCGCCGCGTTTTGCTGGAAGGCCGTACGGTCGGGCAGCGACAGCGCGGCACTGTCTTTGATGCCGGGGCCGGTGAGGGTCGCGCCATCGCTGCGCAGATCATCCACCTCAACGATCAGCGTGGCCGAGCGGTCGGGGTAGGCGGCAGTCCCAAGGGGGAAGTCGCCGCGCGGCAGCTCGTCCCAAGCGCCCAAGGCGAAGTGCGCCGCAGTTGCGGGGGCGAAGGGCGCGCCGGTGTGGAAGGTGATCCAGTCGCGCAATTCGGGCCGGTCGAAGCCGGGGGCGAGGTAAAGCGGCGTTTCGGGATCGCAGAGCGTCAGCAAAACGACCCCGGCTGCGATGGACAGGCCCGCAGGCGGTTCGGCGCCGGTCACGCTGTTGATCTCACCCGGTTTGGCCATGGCGTTCATCACCGCGCGAAAGGCAAAAGCGGCGTCTTTGGGCGCGTCGCGAAACCCGCCGGTCAGCGATAGGGTCTGCATCAGTCTTCTCCTCTGACCATGGTGAAAAAGTCGACCTTGGTGGCCGCAGCCTTGGCGGCACGGCTGGCGCGGCGCTGGCTCTCGATCTCGGCCAGCGGGTCGAGCAGTTTGGCGCGGACCTCATCCGCCGCATTGCCTTGCATCAGCGCGTCCGTAAGGGCCGCTTGCAGCGCCTTGTCGCGGCTGCGGCCTTGCACATAGGCGTGGCCGTCTGGCCCATCCGCCAGCCGCACGGAACAGCGCGTAACGGACATTTCACCCATGTTGAAGGCGTCGCCCACAGCGCCCATCCGGCCCCGCAACATGACGCCACCGATCTCGGGCGCGCGGAGCACCTCATGAGCGGGCAGGGGGCCGAAGCCCTCCCAAAGCCGGGCGAGATCGCGGGCCTCGGCCCGCGCAAGCAGGCCCATCCAAGCCTGCCGATCGCTGGTCTTTTCTTTGGTTTCAACGGTCATCTAGACACCTTGTGCATTTGTCTAACTTACTATACAACTAGACAAGTATTAGCCGCTGGCCTCCTGCTGGCGCAAGCTTGGATATGTGAAACTTCTGCGACATGGTCCGTACTGCGATTTGGAAAACCATCACCGCCACGCTGACCCACGATATCGCCACGGGGAAATACGGCTCCGGCGATCGGCTTCCGACTGAGGCGCAATTGGCGGCGCGCTTCGGGGTGAACCGCCATACGGTGCGCCGCGCGATCAGCGATATGAACGAGAGCGGGCTGACTTATAGCCGTCGGGGTGCGGGGGTCTTCGTGGCGCAGCGGCCCACGGATTATCCCATCGGCAAACGGGTGCGGTTTCATCAGAACCTTGCGGCGGCGGGGCGGGTGCCGGCCAAGGAGATTTTGGCGTTGGAGACCCGCGCGGCCTCGGCCCATGAGGCCGCGCAGTTGGGGCTGGATGGGGAGGCGCTGGTGCATGTCTATGAAGGGCTTTCGCTGGCCGATGAGCAGCCCATCGCGATCTTTCGCAGCATCTTTCCCGCCGCGCGGTTCCCCGACCTGTTGGCGGCGCTTGAGGCCAGCCGCTCGGTCACCACGGCCTTGGCGCAGGGCGGGGTGGCGGATTACACCCGCGCCTCGACCCGGCTGACGGCGAAGCTTGCCAATGCCACGCAGGCGCTGCATTTGCGGCTGACCGAAGGCGCGCCGATCCTGCGCTCTGCCGGGATCAACGTGGACCCCGAGGGCGTGCCGGTGGAATACGGGGTGACGTGGTTCGCGGGTGATCGGGTGACGCTGACCCTCAACCCCGGCGACTAGCCGTATTTCTCCAAAAACGCTTCGGCGGGCATGGTCTGGAAATCCTTGAGCGATGCTTGCAGCCGGTCATGGGGCCAATCCCACCACGCCAATTCCTCCATCCGCGTGGCGATGCTTTCGGAAAAGCGGCGGCGTAGGGGTTTGGCGGGGATGCCAGCAACGATCATATAGGGCGCCACATCGCGGGTGACGATGGCTCCGCCCGCGACAACCGCGCCAGCGCCGATGGTCACCTCGGGCCGGACCTGCGCGCCGTGGCCCAGCCATGTGTCATGGCCTATCACCGTGCGGTGGCTGCGGCGGAGGGCGAACCAATCGGCGTCATCCTCGGCCCCGTCGAAGTAGTCTCCGGCGCGGTAGTGGAAGTGGTGCAGGCTGGCCTTTTCCATTGGGTGATCCGTGGCCCCGATGCGCACGCTTGCGGCGATATTGCTGAACTTGCCAACTTGCGTGTTGGCGATGTCGCACCAGCGGTCGCAATAGGAGTAGTCGCCGATCTCGGAGTGAGCGAGGCGCGTGGCGCGCCCGATCTCGACATAGCGCCCGAACTGCGTGTCAGTGACCTCGCAGTCCGGGTGGAGGAAGGGCGCGTCGGGTTTAAGACGAGCCATCAGTGGCCCGCCTCATTACCCGCGATCAGCTTGCGGCGCAGCCAGCCCGAGAAACTGTCCATCGCCACGACCATCAGGATGATCAGCACGATGTAATAGCTGACTTCCTCCCAATCCTTCTGGGTGATGATCGCTTGGGTCAGCAACAGGCCGATGCCGCCGCCGGTGATCGCGCCGATGATTGTGGCAGAGCGGGTGTTGGACTCCAGATAGTAGAGCACTTGGCTGAGCAGGACCGGGGTGATCTGGGGGATCACGCCAAAGCGGTAACGCTGTACGGGGGCTGCCCCGGTGGAGGCGATGCCTTCGATCTGTTTGTCATCCACATTCTCCAGCGCCTCGGAGAAGATTTTGCCGAAGGTGCCGGTGTCGGTTAGCAGGATCGCCAGCGAGCCGGTCAGCGGGCCGGGGCCAAAGGCACGGGACAGCACGATGGTCCAAATGAGCCCATCGACGCCGCGTAAGAAGTCGAAAAGACGCCGTGCGGCGAAGCGCAGACCGCCAAGCGGAGAGAAGTTCTTGGCCGCGAGGAACCCCAGCGGCAGGGCAATCATCGCCGCGCCAAAGGTGCCGAGAAAGGCCATCAGGACCGTCTCGACCAGTGCCCAAGCGACATCGCCATGACGCCACATCTTGTTGGTCCAGAAGTCCTGCCAGATCGCGCCGTATTCACCGCTGCGCAGCAGCTCTAGCGGAGACATGCCGTGATAGGGGCTGTCGAGCGTGAAGAAGAACAGCTCCCACCCGTTGAAATAGCGAAAGACCTCGGCCCGGTTGCGGGTGATCGTGAGGCGGCCTGCCTCCGTGGTTACGGCAAGACGGTTTTTCGAGGCGTTGATCCACTCGGGCAGGGGGCCGTCGGGCAGGGTGGCGTTGACGCCGCTGCTGCCCGGTGTGGCGGTGATTAGCCCGTAGCCCGGCACGTCATAGCGCACCTCTGGCCCCAGTTCGACGGTATGGCCGTTGCCCAATTCGACGCGGGTCGTCTCGCCCAAGGTGACCCAATCGGGGGCGGTGCCCGGCGCATAGCGGCCCTTGCGCTCGCCCTCGATGGCGATCTCTATCTCGCCGTTGCGATTGTCGCGGGCGACATGGGTTTTGTAGCTGTAACTGTCAGCGACCAACGTCTTCATGTTCGACACGTTGATGCGATCGCCCAGTCCGGCCACGTCGAAGGCAAAGAAGACGTAGGTGAGGTAGGCAAGGATCAGTACCGGAGCGGCAAGGCTCGCCATCCGCTTGCGGCGGAAGCTGCGGCTGGCGACCTGCTGAGCGGGGAGGGTGGAAGCGGTAAGGTCGGTCACAGGATGGCTCCCTTGTCCTTATAGGCGCGGCCATGGGTCAGCCGGTTGCGGAAATGGCTTGAGACTTGGTCAACGATGATGATCGTGCCGAAGAGCAGCAAAAAGATCGCCGCCGCCTCGTCGAATTTGCCTTGGCCCCAAGACATCGTGTTGCGCAGGTCATAGCCGATGCCGCCTGCGCCGACGAAGCCGAGGATGGCCGAGGCGCGGATGTTGATCTCGAACCGCAGCAGCGCGTAGGAGAGGTAGTTGGGCGCGACCTGTGGCACGACGCCCAGCACCATGCGTTGCAGCCAGCCCGCCCCGACAGAGGCAAGTCCGTCGACGGGTTTGAGGGAGGCGTTCTCGTTCACCTCAGAGAAAAGTTTGCCAAGCGCGCCCACGGTATGCAGCGCGATGGCGATCATCGCAGGCACCGGGCCGCCGCCGAGCAGGAAGATCAGGACGAGGGCGACGACAATTTCGGGCACGGCGCGCAGCACATCCAGCAGGCGACGCAGAGGGCCGACGAGCCATGGCGCGGGGGCAAGGCCACGGGTGGCCAGAAGGGCGGCGAAGAACGCGAAAAGTGCGCCGATCAGTGTGGCGGCCCCGGCGATGTTCACCGTCTCGATGAGAGAGGGGAGGTATTTCACGAAATAGCCGGGCAGCAGATGGGCGCGCTCCCAAGCCTCGCCCAGCACATCGGCGGGGAAGTCAAAGACATTGGGCAGCCCGTTCCAGAACCCGCCAGCGTTGCGGGCATTGGCGGTGCCGAAACCGCCGATCAGCAGGGCCACGAAAACGACCAGCAGGATCATATTCATCACCCGCTTCTGTCGGGTATGGGCAAGGTAATCCGCTGTGATCTGTGGCGCGGTGGTGGTCTGGTGCATCTGTCGTCCCCCTATGACGACAGGCCCCGACAATCGTTGCCGGGACCTGCCATATGTCTTTCGTCCCTAAGGATCAGTTGGATTTCGCCTTGCGCGCTTCGACGATCGAGACATAGGCGTCATGCGCAATCGGATCGAAGCCAAGGCTCTCGCCCGCAGCCACGCTATAGGCGCAGTCGGCATCCATCTCGTGCAGCTCATCCACCAGTTGGGTCATGGTCGCTTTGACCTCTTCAGGCAGGTCTTTGCGCAGCACGACCGGGCCTTCGGGGATCGGCTTGGAGCGCCAGATTTCCACCAGATCATTCATGTCGACGAGGCCCGCGTCCACGGCTTTGCGCAGCGCGCCGGAGTTATAGCCGTCTTCCCAGTTGCCCTGACCGTCGGCCCATGTCACGCCGCCCGCCACATCACCGTTGTTGACCGCGACGATGGTCTGCTCATGACCGCCGGTGAATTTCACTTCACCGAAGTAGTCGCCGGATTCCATGGTGGCACCGGTCGTCTGGGGGATTTCGATGGAAGGGATCAGGTAGCCGGAGGTGGAGTTCGGATCGCCAAAGCCAAAGACCTTGCCCTGCATGTCTTCCAGCGTGTTGATGCCCGCATCTTTGCGCGCGAAGCCGATGGAGTGGTAGCCATAGGAGCCATCAAGGTTGATCTTGACCAGTACTGGCTCGACCGCTTCGGGGTCTTGCAGGTAAACGGCGGCATAGGCCGAGGCACCCAGCCACGCCATGTCGAGCGTGCCGCCCAGCAAGCCTTGGATAACGCCGTTATAGTCGGCAGGGGCAAAGAGTTTGGCCGGAACGCCAAGGCGCTCTTCGGTGTAGCCGCGCAGACATTCGTAGGAGTTCATCCGGTCCTGCGCGTTTTCCCCGCCGAGGATGCCGATGCGAAATTCGGTGACATCTGCGGATTGAGCCAGTGCAGCGCCGGTCAGGGCCGTGGTTGCCAGTGCGGCGGCGATGAGCTTCTTCATTTTGTCGTCTCCAGTTTGAAAATATGCCCTTTGGGGCGGGTCGTGTCAGGCTGGCACCTTGTCCAGCGTTTCGATCTCGGTTGAGGTGGCGGCTTCGGAGAAGCTGCTGTCCGCACCGTAGATTTCGCGGGCCATGCTGGTGGTCAGTTGCTCGGGCGTGCCGTCAAAGACGATCTTGCCGTCGCGCATCCCCACCACGCGGTCGCAGTAGCGGCGCGCGGTATCCAGCGTGTGAAGGTTGGCGATGACCATGCGGCCATCTTCCTCGTGGATGCGGCGTAGCGATTGCATCACCACCTGTGCGTTCATCGGGTCGAGGCTGGCGATGGGTTCATCGGCCAGAATGATCTGCGGGTCTTGCATCAGGGCGCGGGCGATGGCGACGCGCTGTTGCTGCCCGCCGGAAAGCGCCTCGGCCCGTTTGGGCGCGTGCTGCGCGATGCCCAGACGGTCGAGGATTTCGATGGCGCGGGTGATGTCAGCATCGGGATAAAGGTTGAAAATGCTGCTCAGCGTCGAGCGGCGGTTGAGCGTGCCGTGCAGCACGTTCGACACCACATCCATCCGCGGGACGAGGTTGAACTGCTGAAAGATCATCGCGCATTCTGCCTGCCAGCCGCGCCGGGCGGCGCCGCGCAGGGCGGTCACATCGCGCCTTTGGAACAGGATCTGCCCCGAAGAGGAATCGGTCAGCCGGTTTAACATCCGCAGCAGCGTGGATTTCCCCGCGCCGGAGCGGCCGATGATCCCGATCATCTGCGGTTTGTCGACCTGCAGATTAGCGCGGGCCACCGCTGTGTTTGCGCCGAATGTTTTTGTCAGTTCAGAAATGACGAGCATAAGTCCCCCGGGGTTTGCGGGGCGAGCTATCGCAGCGGTGAATGTCACGAATGTTTAAGTTTGACGAAGCTTTTGTAACGCGGCGCTTTTTCGGGAACGGGCGGGCAAGTCACTGCGTCTGTGCTGTTTTTTGTGCAGCTTAGAGGATTTGTAGCGGTGACAAGACGCGCGCAGATTGCTGGGTGACCTTTATAAAAGTCCTTCCAAAGCCCAAATAAATAAGGGCTTGCGGAACGACGCTTCTGGTTTAATGCTTTCTCTCACACGGCGGTTCAGATAGGGCCGAAGTTGGTCCGCCTGCGCGACCCGGCGGGGCGAACCTTGTTATCTCAGGCCAGATCACCGTCTGCGCAGTCCACCTGCCCGCGCACAATTCGGTGATACGGCCCCCGACTAGCATATAGAGGAGCGCATTTATGGACGCCCAGATTATCGCATTTTTGATTCTGCTGCCGATCACACTGGTCTTTGTCTACGCAGGCATCCACGAGTTTCGGCGCTTTAAAAGCGAGGGCAAAGCGAACTATGGTCTGGTGTTTGACGAGGAAAGCGGCACCACCCATGTCAGTGGTATTGCCGAACATGAAGACCCGTTTGACCCAGACGATTTCGATCCGAACGACTATAATGACCCTGAGTTGAAGACGGACGCTTAAGGGGTGAAGTCCTAAGCTGAACCGTGCAGCCGTCTGCCAATAATCCCGGCTGTTTGGGGTTATTAACTGTGCGGCTGCCCAAAGTGACATCCCGTCGGTAGGGCCGTCGCGCGACTTGCAGGCGCTGATGTCGGGGCCATGCGCGGATGGACCTTCGACCTGCCTGACCAAAACGACATAGAGGCGCCCTTTCTAAACGTCTGCCGCGCGCGAGAGGTTATAACCGACAAAACAGTGTCGCGGGCCGATGGATGCAGGCTACACTTATAAGCACGCCTGCGGGGTCCTATACCCTTCCGCATTTTGTTTTTGCCTGAAAGGACGCCCATGCGCCTGATCGCTTTCTTGCTTTGCCTCGCGCTCCCCGCCGGGGCCGACCCCGGTCCTGAGATCGTGATTTTGGGCGAGGTGCATGACAACCCCCAAGCGCACATCAAACAGGCCGCTGCGCTGGAGGCGCTGCGCCCGACCGCTGTGGTGTTCGAGATGCTCACCGCCGAGGAAGCCGCCAAGGCCGATGCTGACCGCAGCCAGATCGCGCAGGCGTGGGAGGCAAGCGGCTGGCAAAACTTCGACATCTACGCGCCGATATTTGACGCCTTGGGCAGGGCGCGGATCATTGGCGCTGCTGCCCCGCGAGATGCGGTGCAGAGGGTTTATAGGGACGGGGCGGCTGCAATCTTCGGGCTAGAGGCCCGGCGCTTTGGCCTTGACCAACTGCTTCCCGAAGCCCAACTGGCCGCCCGGATCGACTTGCAGTTCGCAGCCCATTGCGAAGCCATGCCGCGCGAGATGATGGGCGGCATGGTCGCCGTGCAACGCTACCGCGATGCCACATTCGCGCGGGCTGCACTTGCGGCGTTGGAGACCTACGGCCCGCCCGTGGCCGTGATCACCGGCAACGGCCATGCGCGGACCGATTGGGGTATTCCGGCGCTCATCGCCCAAGCGGCGCCCGAGGTGACCACTCACGCCATCGGCTTTGTTGAGGCAGAGACGGACACGCCTTTTGACGAGACCCATGTTATTGCACCAACTCCACGGGAAAACCCCTGTAACGGCCTGAACAAGAACTAAAGGACAGGCCATGTATCTTGCCATGAACCGTTTCACCGTACTGCCCGAGAATGCCGCCGCCTTCGAAGAGCTTTGGCTAAACCGCGAAAGCCACCTGAAAGAAACGCCCGGTTTCGTGTCCTTTCACATGCTTAAGGGGCCAGAGGAGGAAGGGGCGATCCTCTATGCGTCACATACCGTTTGGGAAAGCGAAGCACAGTTTCGCGCTTGGACCACCAGCGACGCCTTTCGTGCGTCCCATGCGCGGGCGGGCCAAACCCGCAAGCTGCATGAAGGCTCGCCCCGGTTTGAGGGCTTTCGCGCCATTCAGAAGATCGAAGCCCCGTAAAGCGGGCGGGTCGGGGTTTTCTATACTTGACTAAAATAATCAGATTAAGTAGCCATTAGGGGAGCCCGGTATTTTCTCCGGGGACAAAGACTTTACGCCGCAACCGTCCAAGCCACCGTGCGTCGGAAGCCCGGATGTCAAAGGAAAGGAGCCCGCCCCGTGAGGACACCCGTGACCACGCCCGAGCCAATGGCCCATGCCCGGCTACAGACCCAATCCAACAACAGCTGGCGCGATATCGCGCTCTGCAGCAATGATCCTGCACCCTGCGATGGCTTTGGCCTTGAACATCTCATCGATTTGCAGCGCGCTTGCCGGATAGGGGAAGCAGTATGAGCCTGATGCAAAAACTTCCCGATCCGTCGCCCGCCCGTCCTCCGGTCGAAGAGGCCGTGCATGATGCGCGTGCCTTGGTGCCCAATGGGTCAACGGCCAATATCGTGTTGGACGGCCAGACCTATACGCTGCGCATCACCCGGGCGGGGAAATTGATCCTGACGAAGTAAGCCGCCCGGCACTCCCAAGGCGGCGCTCCAAAGGTGCGGCTGTGGCTTGCCCTGACGCTACGGCGTCATTACTGACGCGCCATGCCCGACCTCTTCGCCCTCACTGTCCTGCGCCGCTGACATGCTGGCCCTGCTGAGCCTGTTTTTCGCCGCGCTGCTGGCGGCAACGCTGATCCCTGCGCAGTCCGAAGCGCTGCTTCTTTGGCTGATGTACTCCGGTGCCCATGCGACCGCGCTGCTGTGGCTGGTGGCGACGCTAGGCAATGTTCTGGGGTCGGTGGTGAACTGGCTGCTGGGGCGCTACCTCAGCCATTTTGCCGATCACCGCTGGTTTCCCTTTTCGGGCAAACAGATGGCCCGCGCCTCGAATTGGTATCGGCGTTGGGGCTATTGGAGCCTGCTGGCCAGTTGGGTGCCGATCATTGGTGACCCGCTGACCTTGGCCGCAGGCATGCTGCGCGAGCCGCTTTGGCGCTTTTTGCTGATCGTCACCCTTGCCAAAGGCGGGCGCTATCTTGTGCTGATCCTGCTCGCGCGCGGCTATATGTGAGCGTCAGAGCGGCGTGATACCTTCAAGCGGGGGCAGCGGGTTGGGCGTGGTCACGAGGGCCGGGCGGCGCTTTTCGTAGAAAGCATTGCCACCCGCCGTCACCACATAATGCATGTTGTTGTAGTTGGCGTTATACCACGCGGCGTGGAAGAACTTGGCGCGGGTGACCTTGGGATGACGCTCGCCCTGAAGCACCGCCAACGCCGTGGCGCGGGCAAGCGGAGCAGAGCGGTCGTTCATCGGTTTGGTCATAACGCCCGGTGCGAATTGGTTTGGCTGGCCGACCACGCCGCAGACCGTATTAGGGAAGGCTTCGGAGTGGACGCGGTTCAACACCACGGTCCCTACGGCGACCATCCCATCACGGCTGGAGCGGTTGGATTCGAAATACATCGCGCGGGCCATACACTCCAACTCATCCCCCTGAACCGTGACCGCCTCGGTCTGTTTCGCACCGCAGGCGGCGAGCAGGCCAAGGCCCAGCATCAGGGCGGCGGTGCGGATTTTCGGGGGCTGAACGCGCATGGGCGGCCTTTCTGGATCAGGGGGCAGGTGGCGCGTAATTTTCCAGCAAAGGCGGGGCGAGGCAAGACCCGCGCCCGCGCTCAGGCGGTTTCTCTCCGGGCGGGGCGCGCGGGGGCGCTTGGGCTGACGATTGATCTAGTGTAATGCTTAATAAAACAGTCATGAACCCAGCAAGGCCGTTCTTATGAAAGTCACCTACCGGGATGTTAAAAGCGACATCCTGTCAAAGATCACCAAGGGCGAATGGCCTCTGGGCAGCCTTGTGCCCAATGAGGTTGATCTAGCCGAGACCTATGGCTGTGCCCGCGCGACGGTCAACCGCGCCATGCGCGAATTGGCGGACGAGGGGTTTATCGAACGCCGTCGCAAGGCCGGGACACGCGTGCGGATGGCCCCGGTGCGGCAGGCGCGCTTCGACATTCCGCTGGTCCGGGCAGAGATCGAAGAGAAGGGCGCTGATTATCGCTATTCGCTGGTTAGCCACGCGGTTGAGCCTGCGCCGGACTGGCTCCGCGCGCGGCTGAAACTGGGCGCGGGTGGTGAGGTGTTGCATCTGGTCTGCATGCATTACGCCGATGGCGATCCCTATCAATATGAGGATCGTTTTATTAACCTCGCCTGTCTGCCTCAGGCACGGGGCGAGGCGTTTGCGGACGTGGGGCCAAACGAATGGCTGATCTCGGCGATACCCTTTTCGGATGTAGAGATCAGCCTTTCGGCGGGCCTCGCCGATCAGCCGCTCAGCGAATACCTCGGCTGCGCCTTGGGCGATCCGGTTTTCACCGTCGAGCGGTCGACATGGTGGGAGGGGCAGGCGGTGACCTATGTGCGGCTGTCCTATCGCCCCGGTCACCGTCTGACGACCCGTTATTGATGCGCCGCCGCCCGAGGGCAGCGGCACATGGCGTTCAAAGGATGCCCGGCAGGTTCAGTCCATGTTCGCGCGCGCAATCGAGCGCATCGTCATAGCCCGCATCCGCATGGCGCATCACGCCCGTCGCCGGGTCGTTCCACAGCACCCGCTCGATCCGGCGGTCGGCGTCTTCGGACCCGTCACAGCAGATCACCATGCCCGAGTGTTGCGAGAAGCCCATGCCAACCCCGCCGCCGTGGTGCAGCGACACCCATGTGGCGCCCGACGCGGTGTTCAAAAGCGCGTTCAGCAGCGGCCAATCCGACACAGCGTCAGAACCGTCCCTCATCGCCTCCGTCTCGCGGTTGGGCGAGGCGACAGACCCGCTGTCGAGATGGTCGCGGCCAATCACCACCGGCGCGCTCAGCTCGCCATTTCGGACCATCTCATTGAAGGCCAGCCCCAGCCTGTGGCGCACGCCCAGACCCACCCAGCAGATCCGTGCAGGCAGACCTTGGAACGAGATACGTTCGCGGGCCATGTCGAGCCAGTTGTGCAGATGGGTGTCTTCGGACAGGATTTCCTTCACCTTGGCGTCGGTCTTGTAGATATCCTCTGGATCGCCCGAGAGTGCCGCCCAGCGGAACGGCCCCACACCGCGACAGAACAACGGGCGAATGTAGGCGGGGACGAAGCCGGGGAAATTAAAAGCGTTCTCCAACCCTTCCTCCAGCGCCATCTGGCGGATGTTGTTGCCGTAGTCGACCGTGGGGATGCCCGCGGCATGGAAATCGACCATCGCCTTGACCTGCACCTTCATCGAAGCGCGGGCGGCTTTTTCAACCGCTTTGGGATCGCTCTCGCGTTTCTCGCGCCATTCGCCCATCGTCCAGCCCTGCGGCAGGTAGCCGTTCACCGGGTCGTGGGCCGAGGTCTGGTCGGTCACGATATCGGGGCGGACTCCGCGTTTCACCAGTTCGGGGAAGACATCGGCGGCATTGCCCAGGAGGGCCACGGATTTCGCCTCTCCCGCTGCGGTCCAGCGGTCGATCATCGCCAGCGCCTCATCAAGGCTGTCGGTCTTTTCGTCGACGTAGCGGGTGCGCAGGCGGAAATCGATGCTGTCGGGGTTACACTCGACCGCCAGACAGCAGGCCCCGGCCATCACGGCGGCCAAAGGCTGCGCGCCGCCCATGCCGCCCAAACCCCCGGTGAGGATCCATTTGCCCTTGAGGTCGCCGCCATAGTGTTGGCGCCCTGCTTCGACAAAGGTCTCATAGGTGCCCTGCACGATGCCTTGCGAGCCGATGTAGATCCACGATCCGGCGGTCATCTGGCCGTACATCGCCAGACCCTTTTTATCGAGCTCGTTAAAGTGATCCCAATTGGCCCAATGCGGCACGAGGTTGGAGTTGGCGATCAACACGCGGGGCGCGTCTTTATGGGTTTGGAAGACACCCACGGGTTTGCCCGATTGCACGAGCAGCGTCTGGTCGTCCTCCAGCGCGCGCAGCGAGGCGACGATCTGGTCATAGTCCTTCCACGTCCGCGCCGCGCGACCGATGCCGCCATAGACGACCAGCTCATGCGGGTTCTCGGCCACGTCGGGGTGCAGGTTGTTCATCAGCATCCGCAGGGGCGCTTCGGTGAGCCAGCTTTTCGCCGAAAGCTCGGTGCCGGTGGCGGGATAGACGTCACGGGTGTTCTTGCGCGGATTGCTCATGCTGTGCCTTTCAAAGTCGGGGCCAGGGCGGCCAGAGTTGTCAGAATGTCGGTCAGGTGGACGCGCAGTCGCGCGGCTTTGTCGGGATCATAGGGCCAAGGCGGCGCCTCGGCGCCGAGGTAGCTGTTTTGCGCCAGTTCCATCTGGATCGCGTGGACCCCTTCGGCGGGGCGGCCATAGTGGCGCGTGGTCCAGCCGCCTTTGAAGCGCCCGTTGGTGACCGAGGTATAACCGGGCGCGGCGGCGCAGATCTTTTCAACAGCCGCTTCGATTTCAGGCGCGCAGGTGGTGCCGAGGTTCGTCCCGATGTTGAAATCGGGCAGCGGGCCGACAAAGAGGAACGGGATCAGCGAGCGGATCGAGTGGCAGTCATAGAGGATTGCGACCCCATACAGGTCGCGGACGCGGGCCAGTTCCGCCTCAAGCGCCGCATGATAGGGGGCGTGGAATGCTCGGCGGCGGGCCTTAACTTCGGCTGCGTCGGGCGGGGTGGTCCAAATGTCTTGCCCGTCGAAATCCGTCAGCGGCACCAGCCCGGTGGTGTTTTGGCCGGGGTAGAGCGATGCGCCCGACGGATCGCGGTTGGCGTCGATCACATAGCGGTGGAAGGTCGCGCGCACGGTGGTCGCGCCGGGCAGTAACCCTTCGTAAAGGTGATGGATATGCCAATCGGTATCCGCCAGTTCGCGCCCGCGCGGGTTCAGGTCATGGCGCACCGTGTCGGGCAGATCGGTGCCGGTATGCGGCAGGCCAAGCACGATGGGGCTGTCGCCGCGGGTGATCTCGACGGGTGTGATCTCAGCAGAGGTCATGTGGAAAGCTCCGGCATGTCGAGGGAGGCCGCGCGGGTGATCTCGCCTTCGGCCACCATCCGCGCCGCGCGTTCCAGATCGGGGGCGAGGTAGCGGTCCTCGTTCAGCGTCGCCACATCCTTGCGTACCCGCGATACCACACGTTGCAACGTTGCGCTGGTGGCCAGCGGCGCACGGAAGTCGATGCCCTGCGCCGCGCAGAGCAGTTCCACCCCGAGGATGCGGTTCAGGTTCTTGATCATCTGCCCCAACCGCCGCGCGCCATGGGCGGCCATGCTAACGTGGTCCTCTTGGTTGGCCGAAGTCGGCGTGCTGTCGGTGACGCAAGGATTGGCGAGGTGTTTGTTCTCGCTCATCAGCGCGGCGGTGGTGACCTCGGCGATCATATAGCCGCTGTTAAGGCCGGGGTTCGGCGTCAGGAAGGGCGGCAGGTTGAAGCTGAGCACCGGGTCGACGATCAGCGCCACGCGGCGCTGCGCGATGGCGCCGATCTCGGCCACGGCCAGCGCGATCATATCGGCGGCAAAGCCCACCGGTTCGGCATGGAAATTCCCGCCAGAGACGATCAGGTCTGCGCCCACAAGCACCAGCGGGTTGTCGGTGGCGGCATTGGCTTCGACCTCAAGCGTGCGGGCGGCCATGCGCAGCACGTCCATCGCCGCCCCGGTCACCTGCGGCTGGCATCGGATGCAGTAAGGGTCTTGGACGCGGGCATCATTCGCCACATGGCTTTCGCGGATTTCCGAGCCGTCGAGAAGGGCGCGCATGGTCTCGCCCGCCTCAATCTGCCCCCGGTGACCGCGCAGGGCGTGGATCTCCGGTTGCAGTGGCGCGGTGGAGCCCATGATGGCATCGGTCGACAGGGCCGAGATCACCAGCGCTGAATTTGCCGCCCGCCATGCGTCAAATAGCCCCGCCAGCGCGAAGGCGGTCGAGAATTGCGTGCCGTTGATCAGCGCCAGCCCTTCTTTCGGCCCGAACTCTAGCGGGGTGAGACCAGCGGCGGCCAGCGCCTCGCCGCCCGTCATGACGCGGCCCTCAAACTCTGCCTCGCCGTGGCCCATCATCGCAGCGGCCATATGCGCCAAGGGGGCCAGATCGCCCGATGCGCCGACCGAGCCTTGCGCGGGGATCACCGGGGTCACGCCACAGTCCAGCATGGCTTCGATCAGGTCCACGACCTCAAGCCGCACGCCCGAGGCACCGCGCCCAAGGCTCAGCAGTTTCAGCGCCATCAGGAGCCGCGCATGGCCGCGCGGGATCGCCGGGCCGACGCCGCAGCAGTGCGACAGAATCAGGTTGCGTTGCAGCGTGGCCGTGTCTTCCGAGGCGATCTTGACCGAGGCGAGTTTGCCGAAGCCGGTGTTCACGCCGTAGACGGCATCCGCGCCCGCCACCGCTTTGGCGATGCGCGCATGGGCCAGTTCAATTGCCGGGCGGCAGGCGGGGTCTAGCTTTACCGAAGCCTCTTCGCGGTAGACGCGGGCCAGGTCGTCCAAAGTGGCGGCGCCGGGGGTGAGGGTCAAGGTGGTCACGATTGGCCTCCGAAAATGCGAGAATGTAGCGGGTTGAAGCCGATGCGATAGGCAAGCTCGGCCGGGTGTTTGATGTTCCAGACCGCGAGGTCGGCGCACAGGCCGGGGCGGATCATGGCGCAATCGTCCAGCCCAAGCGCGCGGGCGGCGTGCTGCGTGGCACCGCGCAGCGCCTCTTCGGGTGTCATGCGGAACAGGGTGCAGCCCATGTTGAGCGTCAGCAGCAGCGAGTTCAGCGGCGAAGACCCGGGGTTTATATCCGTCGCCAGCGCCATCGGCACTCTGTGTTTGCGCAGCAGGTCAATTGGGGGCGCTTGGGTTTCGCGTAAAGTGTAGAAAGCACCGGGCAGGATGACCGCGACGGTGCCCGCCTCAGCCATCGCTTTCACGCCGTCTTCGTCAAGGTATTCGATATGATCCGCCGAGAGCGCGCCATAGGAGGCCGCGAGTTTTGCGCCGCCGAGGTTTGACAGCTGCTCGGCATGGAGTTTGACGGGCAGGCCCAGTTCCTGCGCCACGTCAAAGACCCGCGCGATCTGGGCGGGCTGAAAGGCAATGCCCTCACAGAACCCATCGACCGCATCGACCAGCCCTTCGGCATGGGCGGCACGCAGGGCGGGGATGCAGACCTCGTCGATATAGGCGTCGTCACGTCCTGCGTATTCGGCAGGCGTGGCATGGGCGCCGAGGAAGGTGGTGCGCACCCGGATCGGGCGCTGGTGGCCCACGGCGCGGGCGCTGCGGAGCATGCGCAGCTCGGTGTCGATATCCAGACCGTAACCGGATTTGATCTCGATCCCCGTGACGCCTTCGGCAATCAGCACATCGACGCGGCGCAGGGCATCGGCCAGCAGGTCGGCCTCACTGGCGGCGCGGGTCGCGGTGACCGTTGAAACGATGCCGCCCCCGGCGCGGGCGATGTCTTCGTAGCTCGCCCCCTCAAGGCGCATTTCGAACTCGCGCGCGCGGTCGCCGCCGTGGACGATATGGGTGTGGCAGTCGATCAGACCGGGGGTGACGAGGCGGTGGCCGAGCGATTCTGTCGGCTGGTCTCGGTAGGCGCGTGGCAGGTCAGCGCGCGGGCCGACCCATGCGATCTTGCTACCGGCAATCGCAATCGCCGCGTCCTCAACCAATCCATAGGGTTCTGCGCCCTCTAACGTCACTGCGGTAAGGTCGATCAAGACCCGGTCATGCTCTGTCATCTCTATCGCCTCCTCCTAAGGTTTCACTTTCCTAACGCGTTTTTAATTGCTATATGTCTATACATAAAAAACCGAAAGGCCGTCAAATGATTTTCGCCAAACACGCAAAACTGCCGCAGGGCTGGGCCCGTGACGTTCGGATTACGGTTGCCGAGGGGCGGATCGCTCAGGTTGAAACGGCGCAGTCGCCGCGTCCTGATGACACTCGCGTCGATACCCTGCTGCCCGCGCTCGCCAACCTGCACAGCCATAGCTTTCAACGCGCCATGGCCGGGATGACCGAGACGCGCATGGCCGGCAAAGACAGTTTCTGGACGTGGCGCGATCTGATGTATCGCTTCACCGCCCATCTCACGCCCACGCATATCGAAGCCATTGCCGCTTTTGTTTTCCTTGAGATGCAAGAAGCGGGCTATGCCAGCGTGGGCGAGTTTCATTATCTCCACCACCAGCCCGACGGCACGCCCTATGACGATTTGGGGGAGCTTTCGGCCCGGATCGCGGCAGCGGCGGCGCAAACCGGGATCGGCCTGACCCATCTGCCAGTGCTCTATACCTATGGCGGCGCGGGGCAGGTGCCATTGCAGCCGGGGCAGGCGCGTTTTGGCAACGGAGTGGACCGGTTCAACGCGCTGGTTGAGCGGGCGCAGCATGCGGTGGGCAACCTGCCCAACGACTGCCGCGTGGGCATCGCGCCGCATTCGCTGCGGGCTACGGCTCCGGCGGAACTGGCAGACGTGATTCAGGCACATCCCGATGTGCCGACGCATATCCACATCGCCGAACAGCCTAAAGAGGTTGCCGACGTTTCCGACTGGCTAGGCGCGCGTCCGGTGGAATGGTTGCTGGCAAATGCCGAAGTGAAAGAGAGATGGTGTCTGATCCATGCGACCCATATGACCGAAGCCGAAACCAATGCTTTGGCCCGTTCCGGCGCGGTCGCGGGGTTGTGCCCGGTGACGGAGGCGAACTTGGGCGATGGGCCATTCAACGGGCCGGGCTACCTCGCCGCCGGGGGGCGGTTTGGCATCGGGTCGGATTCCAACGTGTTGATTTCTCTAACAGAAGAGATGCGGACCTTGGAATATTCACAAAGGCTGCGCGATCTGGCGCGCAATGTAATGGTGGCGGGCGAAGGCTCGGTCGGTGAGGCACTTTATACCGGAGCCGCCCGCGGCGGGGCGCAGGCACTTGGCCGGGGGCGTGGCGAGATTGCGGTGGGCGAATGGGCGGATCTTACGGCCATCGACAGCCAAGACCCGGCGCTTTGTGCTCTGCGTCCGGATCAACTGCTCGACGGTCTGGCCTTCGCCGCCAAAGACCGGGTGGTGACCGATCTATGGTCCGCCGGTCGCCACGTCGTGTCGGGCGGACGGCACCGGCAGCGCGATGAGATCGTAGCGGGCTATCGCCGGGCGATGGCGGAGTTGATGGCGCTTTTGTGAAACCTTCCAGGCTCCGGGAACTTTGGCACGGTCCGCCGGGTTGGCCCTGTAACAAGGGCCGCGCGCGGCGTGGTGTTGCGCGGCACAGCCCGAAGCCAGCGAAAGGGAGCGGATCATGAGTCCACCAGACACAAATCTGAAAAAGCAGGAAAGCCGTCACAAATGGCCGTTGATCGGCATGGCGATCGTCGTGATTTTCGGCATCGGCATCATTGTTTTCTGGACCGGCGAAGAAGTCGCGACCGCCCCCGGCACCGAAGACGAGGTGATCGTCGACGACGGTACCGCGATTGAGGGCGACGATACGGCCACTGTGCCGGTTGCGCCTGATTGACCGACATCGACAGCACGAGTTACCAAGACCCGGAAGCCTCGGCTTGCGGGTCTTTTGTTGTTTGACCTTGGTCGCGCAGGCGGGCCATCCTGCACCGAAATCAAACGGGTTGGGGCAGACATATGTGGTATCTTGTAGGTGACATCGGCGGCACCAACCTGCGTCTGGCTGCGATGGGTAGTACAGGCGCCGTATTGCGCCGAAGCGAGCACTCCACCGAAGGTCAAACGACCCTGCCCGATGCCTGTGCCGCGCTTTGTGCAGAAATGGGCAGCCCCCCCGACGGTATGGTTGTCGCGGTGGCCGGGGTGGTGGTCGACGACCAAGTTCGCATGACCAACGCCAACCGCACAATCTCGCGTGGTGATCTGGCGCGGGCCTGCAAGATCGCACGTTCCGACGTGCTGCTCCTCAACGACTTCGAGGCGGCGGCGTGGTCCTTGGCCACGCTGGACGCGGCAAAGGTGACCTTTCTTCAGGGCGGCCCCGCGCCGCAGCCGGGGGCGCGGGTGATCATCGGGCCGGGGACGGGCTTGGGCGTGGGATCTTTGGTTTGGCAAGGTACGCGGCCCACGGCGGTGCCGGGCGAGGGGGGGCATCTGCGGCTTACCCCTCATAGCGCCGAGGAAGTGGCCTACTTCGAGGCTCTGATCGCGCTTTGGCCTGAGGTGCAGATGGGCGAGGCCTTGGCAGTTGAGGCCGAGGCGATCCTGTCGGGTACCGGGATGCCTCATTGGTATCGCGCCATCGCGAATGTCAGGGGCGAAGCGGCCAGGCTTGACGGGGCGGCGGCCATTTTCGCGGCGGCCAAGGCCAAGGAGGACATGAGCGCCTCTTGCGCGGTTGCCTTGATGGCGCAGTATCTCGGCGGGGTTGCAGGGGATCTGGGCTTGATCTTGGGCGCGCGTGGCGGGGTTTTCGTGACCGGTGGCGTGGCACAGCAGAACGCGTGGATTTTTGACGATGCCTTTCTCGCCGCCTTCAACGCGGGCGGGCGGCACAGCAAATGGCGCGAGGCGCTGCCCTTGGGCCTGTGCAATGACCCCGACTTTGGCCTGCTGGGTGCGCGCAACTGTCTGTTTGTGCATCAAGACCGGTCCCTGCCGGATTGACAGCAGGATCCGCGCCGCCATGATCGCCGCAGCAGCCGGAGTGCCCTATGTCCAACCTCAATGATCCAAAACGCCAGTTCTTGGCCGAGCTGTTCGACACCGCCGTCGCTGCCGCCGATCCGCGGCAAATCTTGAAGGACAGGCTGCCGCCGCCGCCCAAGGGCCGCACGGTGGTGATCGGCGCAGGCAAAGGAGCGGCGCAATTGGCGCAGGCCTTTGAGGTGTTCTGGCCGCATCCCTATGAAGGTGTCGTGGTCACGCGCTATGGCTACGGCGCGATCTGTGAGCGGATCAAGGTGCTGGAAGCCGCCCATCCGGTGCCCGATCAGGCCGGGGTAGAGGCAGCGCGGGCCTTGCAGGACGCAGTGCAGGGGCTAGGGCCAGAGGATCAGGTAATCGCGCTGATTTGCGGCGGTGGCTCGTCGCTTCTGCCCGCCCCACCCGAGGGGCTGACGCTGGAGAATTTGCAGGCCCTGAACTCTGCGCTTCTAGCCTCCGGCGCGCCGATCTCTGTCATGAACGACATTCGCAAGCAGTTCAGCACGGTCAACGGCGGGCGGCTGGCGGAGCTGGCCTATCCTGCGCAGGTGGTGAGCCTTGTCGTCTCGGATGTGCCGGGGGATGATCCCGGTGCCGTCGCCTCTGGCCCCACGGTGCCGGGGCGGCGGTCTGCGGCACAGGTGTTGGAGGAGGTTGCGGCGCGTGGGCTGGAATTGCCGTCTCGTTGCATGGCGTTTTTACGGGAAGCCGCGCAGCAGCCTGCGCAAGACGCGCCCAGCAACACGACCACGCATATCATTGCCTCTGCGGGCCTATCGCTCGCCGCCGCTGCCGAGGCGGCCCGCGCGCGAGGGGTGAACGCGTGGGTTCTCTCAGACGCGATCGAGGGCGAGGCGCGGGAGGTGGCGCTGGTGCATGCCGCCCTTGCCCGGCAGGCGCAGGAAAGCGGCTTTCCCCATCCTGCGCCACTGGTGCTGCTCTCGGGCGGTGAGACGACGGTGACCCTGCGCCATAAGGGACGCGGCGGACGCAACAGCGAATTTGCGCTTTCCTTGGCGCTGGCTGTCGAGGGGCTGGACGTGCTCACCGCCCTAGCAGCAGACACCGATGGTATCGACGGGTCAGAGGACAATGCGGGCGCATTTGTCGACGGCAACACGGCAGCCGCGATGCGCGCGGCAGGGGTGGACCCGCGCAGCGCGTTGCAGTGCAACGATGCCTTCGGGGCGTTCGAGGCGATAGATGCCCTGTTTCACACCGGCCCCACCGGGACCAATGTGAATGATTTCCGCGCCATTCTGATTGGCGATCTGCCGGAACGCTGACCTAGGGTTGATTGAACAGGATCACATTGCGCCGCGCGGCACCGGTCTTGGTGTCGGCAATCGCCTCGTTGATCTGATCCAGCCGCCAGCGCCCGGAGATCAGGCTGTCGAGTTGCAGACGGCCCTGAAGATAGAGGTCAACCATCCACGGGATATCCCGCTGGATCACCACATCGCCCATTTTCGAGCCGACCATGCCTTGCCCCAGGGCCGCAAGGACCACCGGTTCATAGCTGGCGCTTGCACCGCTATGGGGCATGCCGACCATGATCACCCGGCCCCCGGCGGCAAGGTAGCGCGGCGCGGTTTCATAGGCGGGGATCGCGCCCACGGTGACGATCACGGCATCCGCCCCACGCCCCATGGCTTTGAGTGCCGCACGCCATGGCTTGGCCTCGGTCGCCAGCACCGTGTCGGTCGCGCCGAATTCGCGGGCGATGGCAAGTTTGTCTTCGGTCATATCGACCGCCACAATCCGTCGTGCGCCAGCGATGCGCGCGCCTTGGATAGCGTTCAACCCGACGCCGCCTGCGCCGATCACCACCACATCTTGGCCCGCGCGCAGCCCCGCTGCATTGACCACAGCGCCGACACCGGTGATCACACCACAGGCGATCAAGCAAGCGGCCTCTTTGGGGATGTCATGCGAGATTTTCACGACCTGCGAGCGGTCTACCACCACCTTTTCCGCAAAACCGCCGGTGCTCATCGCCTGATAAAGCGGTGCCCCGTCTACGGTTTGCAGCGGCCCTTCGGGGGGCTGCGGTGTTTCGCAGATCGTTGGCCGGCCCGAGGCGCAGTTGGGGCAGCTTCCGCAGGCGCGGATCAGGGTCACCACCACGCTGTCGCCCTCGGCAAGGCCCTGTACATTCGGCCCCACCGCGCTGACGCGGCCTGCGGCTTCGTGACCGTAGACGGCAGGCAGGGCGCCGCCCCATCCGCCCTCGGCGAAAGAAATGTCGGAGTGGCAGATCGCCACGGCATCCAAACTCACTTCGACCTCACCCGGTAGCGGTGCGCGCAGGCGGATGTCTTCGACGCTCAGTGGCTTCTCAAAGGCATGGCAGACGGCGGCTTTTATGGTTTGCAATGGCCTGTCCCTTTCACTTGATTTCCAGCAGCCTGACCCGGATGGGCCGGGGGTGCAAGCCGGGGAAGCCGCTCAACGCGGCGAAGTGCCGCCCTGTGACGTAGGGGTAGGACGGCTGACAAAGATCACCAGCCCGCCAAGGGTCAGCAAAAGCGCCAGCAGAAAGGGCGCACCGGGCAGGTAGAGGGCGGCGCCGGGTGCGGTGAAATAGGCGAAGACCGCCGTCATCGTCAGGGGAGAGATGATCATTGCCAAGGCGGTCGAAGAGCTTAGCGCGCCATGCAACTCGCCTTGGGCATCGGCGCTGACGCGGGCCGACATGATGCCCTGCAGCGCCGGGGGGATCACACCAGCCAGCGCGGCAAGCGGGGTCATGATCAGCGCCCAAGTGCCTGAGGTCAACAAGGTGAGCGCAGCAAAGGCGGCAAGGGCAAAGAGGTGGCCCAAGATCACCGTGCCCCGCGCGCCAAGGCGGCGGATCACCGGGCCGATTAACGCACCTTGGACCAGCGCCATCTGCACACCGAAAAGGCCAAGCGAGACGCCGATCATCGTGGGCGACCAGCCGAAACGCTCTACGCCGAAATAGGCCCAGACCGCCGGGTATGCGGCAAAGCCCACATGGTAGATGAAATAGACAATGAGCATGCGACCAATGCCCGGCAGACGTCCAAGGGCGCGCAACGCGCCCAGCGGGTTGGCGCGGCGCCAGTCGAAGGCGCGGCGCTGCTTTCGCGGCAGGGTCTCGCGCAGAACTGCCCAGCCGAGGGCGGCATTGCCTGCCGCCAGCATCGCCGCTGCCCAGAAGGGCGCGCGGGTACCATATTCGCCAAGTATACCGCCCATCAACGGCCCAAGAACAAAACCCGCACCAAAGGCCGCACCAATCAACCCAAACCGCGCAGCGCGGTCCTGTGTAGAAGAAATATCGGCCATATAGGCCGAGGCAGTGGCATGTGTTGCCGCCGTCACACCGCCCACCAGTCGTCCGATCAACAGCAACCAGATGCTGCCCGCCAACGCCATAACGCCATAATCCAAGGTCATCACCACCAGCGCCAGCAGCAAGACCGGGCGGCGGCCAAAGCGGTCGGAAAGCCCACCCAGAACAGGGCCGAATAGGAACTGCATCGCGGCAAAGCCGGTGGCCAGAACCCCGCCCCATAGGGCGGCATCGCTCAGCCCACCACCCCGCACTTCGCGGATCAGATCAGGCATCACCGGCAGGATCAGACCAACGCCCATGGCATCAATCATCACCGTCAGAAGAATAAAGATCAGCGGCAGCGGCATCCGGTCAGATGTGGTCCGCGCGGGTGGCAAAGGCAAGGGCGTCGGCGGGGGCTTGGCCAAGCTGGGCCTCCGCGCGGAAGAGGTCGGGCGGCAGATCGGGATAATCCGCACGCGCCAGATCGGCCAGCGGCACGCGTTTGTCCAGCGCGTCAAGGCAGAGCGCCTTGGTGACGCGCTGCGCCTCGCAGCGGGGCATCTTTTCGGCCAGCGCAAAGCTTAGTGCTTCGGCGTGGATCAGACCCAGACCGGCCTCAAGCGCGTGATGCATTTGCAGCGGATGCGGGGTGATCCCGGCGCTGAGCCTTTTGGCATGTTGCAACGCTGAGGCGGTCCCGAGGCAGATTTGCGGCAGCGCCAGCCATTCGGCAAACCACGCCCCGCCATCGCGCTGATGTTGATGCGCCGATGCTGCCTGCAACGTCGCACGCAGACCGCCGTGCTGGTGGTTCAATGCCACCAGCGCCGAAGGCGACACCGGGTTTTGTTTTTGGGGCATGGTGGATGAGGCACCTGTCACCCCAAGTGCCAGTTCCTGCGTGTCGCTGTTGGTCAGCCCCAACAGCGCGTAACCCAAATGCGCCAGTGCCGCCATGACACGGCCTTGCCAGTCGACGATGCGCAGGATCGGGCTGCGATCGCTATGCCAGCTGCGTTTGGGATCATTCAGCCCGAGTGCGCGGGCGAGGTCGGCACGGGTTTTCGCCGGGTCGGGGCCAAGGGCCGAAGCCGTGCCTGCCGCACCTGAGAGTGACACCCAAAGCGTTGACCTGCGCAGGTCAGGCAGCGCCTCAAGCGCATCCATCAGCGGCATGCCCCATTCCGCCAGTACCGCTCCGAAAGATGTGGGCGTGGCATGCTGGCCATAGGTGCGTGCGGGCATGGGCAAATGCGCGTGGTCCTTGGCGGCTTTGGCCAGCGTCTTGATAATCTCACGCAGATCCGTCTCGGCCAGTAACAGGGCTTGGCGCAGGCGCAACATCAGTGCGGTGTCGATGATATCCTGCGAGGTGGCGCCCCAGTGGACGTATTGCGCGTGTTCAGGCGCCTGCATTTCTGAGCGGAACTGGTCGAGCAGGGCGGGCACGCTGACGCCGTTTTGCCCCGTCGCCTCGGCCAGCGAACCGGGATCGACGCGGATCTCGAGGCTAGCGCGGTGGATCGCGGCGGCGCTGAGTTCGGGGATCACGCCTTGGGCCCCTTGCACCTTAGCCAGCGCCCCTTCGACCAGCAGCATAGCACGCACGGCGGCGCTGTCAGTGAAAAGCCGCCCAGCCTCGCCACAGTCGAAAAGGCGCGCGTAAAGGGTGCTGTCAAAAACACTGGCGGCCATGTTTAGCCCTTCTGCTTAGGGATATGGCCAGTACTGACGAGGAAATCGTTCAGTATCTCGGCGTATTCTTGCGGTTGCTCGACGCAAGGCAGGTGCCCGGCACGGCGGATCAGCTTGAACTTGGAGGCCGGGATCAGGTCCATCAGCTCGCGCACCAGATCGGGCGGGGTGGAGCCGTCCTCGGACCCTGCGATGCCAAGCGCGGGCAGGCGCAGGCCGGATGTCGGGGTCATGAAATCACTGTGCGAGATCGCCGCCGAACAGCCCGCATAGCCCGCGTCGGGCTGGCGGGTGAGCATGTTGCGCCACAGCGCCAGTTCCGGCGTGGCGCGGAAATGTGCCGAGAACCAGCGCTCCATTACCGCATCTGCAAGGCTCTCGATGCCGCCCTGTTCCACCGCCGCGATCCGCTCAGCCCAGATGTCCCGGTTGCCGATCTTGGTGGCGGTGTTGCTCAGCACCAGCGCGCGGATCATGTCGAGGCGTTTGACAGCCAGTCCCTGCGCAATCATGCCGCCAATCGACAGGCCGACAAAAACGCAGTCGCGAACGTTGAGGTGGTCGAGCAGGCGTTCGGTATCGGTGATCAGCGAGCCCATAGAATAGGGCGCAGGCGGGCAGGACGACAGACCGTGGCCGCGTTTGTCAAAGCGAATGATGCGCAGGCCGGGGGCGAGCAGCGGCAGGATCGGATCCCACAGGCGCAAGTCGGTGCCAAGCGAATTGGCAAAGACAACGGGCGCGCCATCTTCCGGTCCGTCAACGCGGTAGTGGAGTTGCACCTCGCCGCTGTCGAATATCTGCATGGGGTATCTCCTTATGGCGCGCTGATTGCCATCATATCGTGCGAAGATAGAAGGTCAAAGACAGGAGGCTTTAGAACAGTTCCGCCCCCATAGGTCGGGCCTCGCCGACCTGCCCCCTCTCCAGGGGCGGCGCTGCCCTCGCTCTTATCTCAGCGTCTGCAAGGCCCGCGCAAACATGTCCGCGTCAACATTCCCGCCAGAGATCGTGACGATCACGTCGTCCCCCTCAATCTCATCCCCACGGAACAACGCTGCCGCCAGCGCCACCGCGCCGCCCGGTTCAGTCACCAGTTTCAGCCGGTTGAAGGCCTGCGCCATCGCCTGCAAAGCCTCATCGTCACTCACCACCAATCCGGGGCCGGCGAGCCGCTGCATGATCGGAAAGGTAAGATCACCCGGCTGAGGCGTCACGATGGCATCGCAGATCGATCCGAGGGGCCGGTCGTTGCCCACGATCTTGCCTTGCGCCAGTGATCGCGTGGCATCGTCAAAGCCTTCCGGCTCCGCCGGGCGCACGCGGAGGGTGGGGGCCTCGGCCTCTAGCGCCAGCGCGATGCCGGAGGTCAGACCGCCACCGCCACAGCAGACAATCACATCAGCGTTCTCGATCCCGGCCTCGGCTGCCTGCTGCGCAATTTCCAGCCCCGTGGTGCCTTGGCCCGCGATCACCTGCGGCTCGTCATAGGGTTTGATCAGTGTCAGGCCGCGCTCCTCCGCCAGTTTCGCGCCAATCTCTTCGCGGCTTTCCCCCGCGCGGTCATAGAGTACGACCTCGGCCCCATAGGCTCGGGTGTTGGCGATCTTCAGGCGCGGGCTGTCTTTGGGCATGATAATTACGGCGGGTGCACCGTGCATTTTCGACGCCAGCGCCACGCCCTGCGCGTGGTTGCCGCTGGAATAGGCGATGACACCCTTGGCACGCGCCTCTGGTGCAAGTGCTGACAGCGCCGACCATGCACCGCGAAACTTGAAGCTGCCGGTATGTTGCAGGCACTCCGGTTTGATCCAGACGCGACGGCCTGCGATCTCATCCAAAAAATGCGAGTTCAGCAGGGGCGTGCGCCGCACATGGCCCTCTGCGCGGGCGGCAGAGGCGCGGATCATGTCGATGTTCATTGCAATTGTCCTATCCATTCGTGCAGCGCGGCCAGCGCCTCGGGTTCGTCGAGAAACGGCACGTGACCGCGATCCGGTACTTCGGCAGTGATCATGTCAGGCCGCCGCGCCTGCATTTGCATCAGCGTTTCGCGGCTCAGTAAGGTCGAGTTTGCGCCCCTGATCGCAGCCAGTGGCAGGCCTTGAAGGGCGTCGAAAAACGGCCATAGATCGGGCGTCGGCTGGCCTGCGGTGGCAACCGCGTCGCGCAGGTGCGGGTCGTAGGTGATCCTTAACCCGTCTTCGGTCGCCGTGTAATGACGTTGCACCTCTTCCAGCCAGCGGCTTTCTGGTACGCCGCGAAACTCGGGGAAGGCACGGGCCATCGCGGCGGCGGCCTCTTCATAGGTCTTGGCGGCGGGGTTGCGGCCCAGATAGCCCATGATGAACTCGATGCCCTTGGCGTCAAGCTCGGGCCCGACGTCATTCAGCGCCACGCCCAGCAGGTGGTCATGGGCGACCATCGCCAGCCCCATCGCGTTAAGCCCGCCGCGCGAGGTGCCGATGATGGCGACCTGCTCCAACTCCAGATGCGCCAGCAGTTCCAGCACGTCGCGGCATTCGACTGGCAGCGCGTAATTCTTCCAATTCTTGTCAAAGTCCGAGCGTCCTCGGCCCCGGTAATCCATGCGGATCAAGCGATGTTCGGACAGATGCGGGGCGAGGTAGTCGAAATCCGCCCCGGTGCGGGTGAGGCCCGCAAGGCAGAGGATCGGCAGCCCGTCTCCTTCATCCGTGTAATACAGCGACAGCCCGTCGGAGGTGGTGAAACGTGCCATCAGAGGCCCGCCAGTGCAGGGATGCCGCTGAGGTCTCGCAACTGATGCGCAGGTTTCCATGGCAGCCTGTCCACCGGATCGCCGCCCCGGTTCACCCATGCGGTGGTGAACCCATAGCCCGTCGCCGCCGCCGCGTCCCAACCGTTGGACGAGACGAACAGCACTTCATCCTTAGCGCAGCCGTAGTGCTCTCCGACCAAATCATAAACCGAAGCGTGCGGTTTGAAGACGCCAACGCTTTCGACCGAGAGCGACACATCCAAGAGATCACTGATTCCCGCCGATTGCACAGCGCCGTCCAACATCGCAGGCGAGCCGTTCGACAGGATCGCAGTGTTCAGGCCGCCGTCTTTCAGCGCGCGCAGCATGGCGGGGACTTCCGCGAAGGCCTGAAGTTCCCAATAAAGCGCCAGCAAACGCTCGCGTAGAGCAGGGTCATCGGCCACGCCCAATTTCTCCAGCGACCAGTCGAGTCCCTCTTGGGTGACCTGCCAAAAATCATCATGCGCCCCGGTTACGGCGCGGAGCCATGAATATTGCAACTGCTTGAGGCGCCAGTGTTCTGCCAGTTGCGGCCATGTGTCGGCGATGGCGTCAAAGGCTGGCTCTTTGGCCGCTTCGCGGGCGGCGGCGGCCACGTCGAACAGGGTCCCATAGGCGTCGAAAACGCAGGTGGTGATAGGCATCTGACTGGCTCTCCCTTTCCATGTCGCGGCACAGTTGCACGCAGGCGCAGCGGCGAAAAGGGGCGAATTCCCCAATCGGCCAGGACTGGGGGTTTACTCTCAGGCGCACAATCTTCATGCTGTCGCGGAATTTGGAGCACCCGCGCAGATACGCGGCCTCCTTCCCTTTTCCCCTGACAAATTGGAGACGACAATGGCTGAGGTCAAATCCGGCGACACAGTACAGATTCACTATACCGGCACGCTACAAGACGGCACCACTTTTGACAGTTCTGAGGGTCGTGACCCGCTGGAATTCGTTGTGGGTTCGGGTCAGATCATCCCCGGTCTCGACAGCGCGCTGCCCGGCATGACCGAAGGCGACAAGAAGGTCGTTCAGGTGCCCAGCGAAGAAGCCTACGGCCCGGTGAACCCTGAGATGCGCCAGTCGGTGCCGCGCGACGGTATCCCAGCGGACATCCCGCTTGATCCCGGTACGCAGTTGCAGATGCAGACGCCCGAAGGTCAGGCGCTGCCCGTGACCGTCGTGGAAGTGGACGAGACCACCGTGACGCTCGACGCCAACCACCCGCTGGCGGGCAAAGACCTGCAGTTCGATATCGAACTGGTCAAAATCGCCTGAGCGATCTGACATTGCCTGCCGGGGGGGATGCCTCCCCGGTGGGCCTAGAAGACGCGATGCGCGTCTTTTTCCCCTCGCACCGCGCCGCGCAGGCGCTTATGCAGGGGCCATGGATACCCCAGATACATTCGAGATTTTCCTTGTCTGCCCGCCCGGGCTTGAGGATTTGCTCTGCGCCGAGGCGCAGGAAAAAGGCTTTGCCAAAGCGCAGGCCCAGCCCGGTGGCGTGACCGTTCAGGGCAGTTGGCCCGAGGTCTGGCGCGCGAACCTAGAGCTGCGCGGCGCGGGCCGGGTGCTGGCGCGGATCGGCGGGTTTATGGCCTTCCATCTGGCGCAGTTGGACAAGCGCTGCCGCAAGTTTCCCTTTGGTGACGTGCTGCGTGCCGATGTGCCGGTGAAGGTGCAGGTGACGTGCAAGGCGTCGAAGATTTACCACGCCGGGGCGGCGCAGCAGCGGGTCGAGACAGCCCTGCGCGAAAGCCACGGGATCACGGTAGATGCCGAGGCGGCCTTGGTGTTGAAGGTGCGGATTGACGATAACGCCGTGATGTTCAGCATCGATACTTCTGGCGAGGCGCTCCACAAGCGCGGGCATAAGGAAGCCGTGGGCAAGGCGCCGATGCGCGAGAATATGACGGCGCTGATGCTGCGGTCGTGCGGCTATGCGCCGGGGGAGCCGGTTGTTGATCCGATGTGTGGCTCGGGGACGTTTTTGATCGAAGCAGCGGAGATTGCGGCGGGGTTGAAGCCGGGGCGCAGTCGGAGCTTTGCTTTCGAGGAATTGGCGAGCTTTAATGCCGGGGTTTGGGAGCAGTTGCGCAGCGGTGGGGATGTATCGCCCCCGTCGGCGCGGTTCTACGGCTCGGATCGGGACGCAGGCGCGATCCGAATGAGCACGGCCAACGCCGAGCGTGCGGGTGTGGGGGCGTGGTGTCATTTCGCCTGTCACGGGGCAGGGGAGGTGCAGCCGCCCGAAGGCCCGCCCGGTCTGGTGATCGTGAACCCGCCTTATGGCGGGCGGATCGGGAATAAGAAGCTGCTTTATCCGCTCTATGGGACGCTGGGTGAAACACTGAAAACGCGGTTCCGGGGTTGGCGTGTGGGGCTGGTGACGTCAGAGCCGCCCTTGGCGCGGGCGACAGGGCTGCCGTGGAAGCCGCAGGGGCCGGCGATAGCGCATGGGGGGATGAAAATCTGGCTCTGGCAGACGGATGTGCTGCGATAAAGGATACCACCCCAGCCCGGAATCAAGCCGCAGGCGCCGGGCCATCGCCTGCCCGTCCCGGCGGGCTGGCGATTTGGTGAGGCTGGGCGGGAGCCTTCGAAGTCGTCCAAAGGCTGCACCATAAGGTGGCACAAAGCCACGTTGCCATCGCCACCCCACGGGCAGGCGATGGCCCTTAGTTCTAGACTTACAGGTGATCCGCCTGCGGCATCCCCAACACGTGGAAACCACCATCAACGCGGACGATCTCCCCCGTCGTGCAAGCGCCCGCATCAGACGCCAGATAGACCGCCGTGCCACCAACGGCCTCCAACGTCGCATTCGACCGCAAAGGTGCATTCTGATCCGTATGCTTATACGTCTTGCGCGCCCCGCCAATTGCGGCCCCCGCAAGCGTCTTCATCGGCCCCGGCGAAATCGCGTTCACACGGATCCCCTCCGGCCCCAGATCATTCGCCAGATAGCGCGTCGCACTTTCCAACGCCGCCTTGGCCACGCCCATCACATTGTAATTCGGCGTCACTCGGTTCGAGCCCATATAAGTCAGGGTCAACAAGGTGCCGCCGTTCTCCACCATCAACGGATGCGCCCGGCGCGCCACGTCGATGAAGGAATAGGCCGAGATGTCCATCGAGTTCTTAAAGTTCGCCCGGCTGGTGTTCAGAAACCGCCCCGTCAACTCGGATTTGTCCGAGAAAGCAATGGCATGCACGACGAAGTCAATCGTCGGCCAGCGCGCGCCCAACTCCTCGAAGGCGCGGTCGAGCGAGGCGTCATCGGTTACATCGACATCGACCATGAAGTCGGACCCGACACTCTGCGCCAGCGGCTCAAGACGCTTGCCAAAGGCCTCGCCCTGATAGGTGAAGGCCAGTTCGGCCCCGGCCTCGGCCATCGCCTTGGCGATGCCCCAAGCGATGGAGCGTTCATTGGCCACACCCATGATGAGGCCGCGTTTTCCTGCAAGCAATCCTGACATAACGCGCCCTCAGCCTTTATACTTCGACAGGATCATCGATCCATTGGTGCCACCAAACCCGAAGGAGTTGGTCATGACGGAATCGAGCCCCGCATTATCCACCCGCTCAAGCGCGATTTCCGACGGATCAAGCGCCGGGTCGAGGTTTTGCACATTGATCGACCGTGCGATGAAATCATTGTCCAGCATCAGCAGCGAGAAGATCGCCTCCAGCGCCCCCGCAGCGCCCTGCGCGTGGCCGGTCATCGACTTGGTAGAACTCACCGGTGGCGTGCTGCCTTTGCCGAAGACCCGGCGCACCGCTTCGATCTCGCCCACGTCGCCGACGGGGGTCGAGGTGCCATGGGCGTTGATATAGCCCACCTTGCGGCCCTCGGGCAGAGTCTCCAGCGCCAGACGCATCGCACGCTCGCCGCCCTCACCGGACGGGGCCACCATGTCATGCCCGTCGCTGGTGGCGGCATAGCCGGTCACCTCGGCATAAATTTTCGCTCCGCGCGCCAGCGCATGCTCAAGGTCTTCAAGCACCAGCATGCCGCCGCCGCCGGAGATCACAAAACCATCGCGGTCCGCGTCAAAGGCGCGGCTCGCCGTCTCGGGCGCGTCGTTATATTTGGACGACATCGCGCCCATCGCGTCAAAGAGGCAGGACAGCGTCCAGTCCAGTTCTTCGCCGCCGCCCGCAAACATCACGTCCTGCTTGCCCAACATGATCTGTTCAGCCGCGTTGCCGATGCAATGCAGCGAAGTGGAGCAGGCCGAGGTGATGGAATAGTTGATGCCCTTGATCTTGAAAGCGGTCGAGAGGTTCGCGCTGACGGTCGAGGACATGCACTTCGGCACCGCAAAAGGCCCGATCCGCTTGGTGGCCCCGGTGTCCTTGACGATGTTATGCGCGGCGAACATGGCGCTTGTCGACGGCCCGCCCGAGCCTGCCACCAGACCGGTGCGCGGGTTGCTGATCTGCTCTCCACTCAATCCCGCATCCTTGATCGCCTGATCCATGGCGACATAGGCATAGCCCGCGCCCGGACCCATGAAACGCAGGGTGCGCTTGTCAATGTGATCGGCCAGATTGATCTTGAGCGTCCCGGCCACGCGGCTGCGGAACCCGTGCTCTGCCATCTCCGGGCTGGCTTCGATCCCGGATGTGCCGTTTCTCAGTGCTTCAAGCACTTCTTCGGCGTTATTTCCGATGGATGAGACAATCCCCAACCCTGTGACGACGACGCGGCGCATGGGCAGCACTCCTTTGATTTTGCAGCCCCGGTGTATGCTACCACGCCCATACGGCGCAAGCGGTTTGCCGGGCCTGCGGGCGTGAAGTTCGCGGTCAAGGTTCTGTGATGGAACAGCCCCGCGGCAGGGGGTGTTGGCTTGGTGAGACATAAAGGAGATCAGAATGCCCGAGATAAAAACTGTAAACCCCGCCACGGAAGAAGTGCTCGACACCTATACAGTGATGTCCGAAGCCGATGCGACCCAAGCGGTCGAGGCCACTCATGAAGCTTTCAAAGAGTGGCGCAAACTGACACACGCCGAACGCGCGCCCTATCTCAAAAAGATCGCCGAAAAGCTGCGCGAGAATAAAGAAAGCCTGTCAGAGCTGATGACCCGCGAAGTTGGCAAGCTCTACAAAGATGGGCTCACTGAAGTCGAACTCTGTGCGCAGATCTTTGAATATACGGCTGAGAACGGCCCTGAGATGCTAAAGGACGAAGAGCGCAAACACGAGGGCGGCAAAAAACGAGGGGTCGTGACCTACCAGCCCATTGGCGTGATCTATCAGATCCAGCCGTGGAACTTCCCGCTTTATCAGCCCGTGCGGGTGCTGGCAGCGAACCTGATGACCGGCAATGGCTGCGTGCTGAAACACGCGGAAATCTGCACCGGCAGCGGGCTGCGCCTGAAAGAGCTGTGCGAAGAGGCAGGTCTGCCGAAGGATCTGTTTAACGTGATCGTTATCGACCACGATACATCGGACAAGCTGATTGCTCATAAGTTGGTGCGTGGCGTTACGATGACCGGCTCGGACAGCGCAGGTAGCCACATCGGGGCCGAAGCCGCGAAACATTTGAAGAAATCCGTACTCGAACTGGGGTCCAATGACGCCTATCTCGTGCTAGAGGATGCCGACATCGAGACAGCGGTGAAATTTTCGACCATGGGACGGCTCTATAACAACGGTCAGACCTGTGTCTCGGCCAAGCGCTTTATCGTGACCGAGAAGAATTACGACGCATTTGTCAGCGCCTATGTAGAGGCGATGAAGGCGATCCCGATGGGCGATCCGATGGATGACGACACGAAACTCGGGCCGCTGTCGAGCCAAGAGCAGTTCGAAACCGTGCGCGATCAGGTAAAAGAGAGCGTTAAGAAGGGGGCCAAAGTCCTCTGCGGGGGCGAAGCGCCAGACCGGACCGGTGCCTATTATCCGGCGACGGTTCTGGCCGAGGTCACACCGGGCATGCCAGCCTATGACGATGAGATCTTCGGCCCCGTCGCTTCGGTCATCCGGGCGAAGGATGACGAAGACGCGATGCGTATCGCCAATGACAGCCGCTATGGTCTCGGCGGCGGTATCTTTTGTACCGACGAAGAGCACGCCTTGCGACTGGCACGCGACGAATTCGACACCGGCATGGTGCGGATCAACAACTTCGGCGCAGCCGATCCGAATATGCCCTTCGGTGGGGTGAAAAACTCCGGCTACGGCCGTGAACACGGTGGCTTTGGCATGAAAGAATTCGTCAACGCCAAGTCAATCTTCCTGCCGTCCTAAACGGCAACTGATGAGCGGCCTTTTCCGCCGTTCATCGGTTTTACAATCAATTCCAAGAGGTTCTGGATGACTATGAATGTACTCGTTGCCGGTGCGACTGGCAAAACTGGGCACTTGCTCATCAGTGAGTTGAAAGACCGTGGGGCCAATCCGATCGCGCTGGTACGCGACGGCTCTGACACCTCGGTGCTGCCCGAAGGCACCGCGCTGCGGAAGGGCGATCTAACCAATTTGCAGGCGGGCGTTTGTGATGATGTGGATGTGGTGGTCTTCGCCGCTGGCTCAGGCGGCAGCACTGGGCCGGAGATGACTGAAAAGGTCGACCGTGAAGGTGCGCAGCATCTGGTCGATCTGGCGCGTAAAGCCAATGTAGATCGCTTTGTTATGCTGAGTTCCGTGGGTGCGGATAACCCGCCCGAGGATACGGAGATGACCCATTACCTCAAAGCCAAACAGGCGGCGGATGAGCATCTGATCGCCTCGGGTCTGACCTATTCTATCCTGCGCCCGGTGGCGCTGACCGATGATCCTAAAACCAACGCGATAAATTTGGGTGAGGGTGTCGACCAAGAAGGCGAAGCGCGGCGCGCCGATGTGGCCGCCGTGCTGGCTGAAGCGGCGGTGACGGATCGTCACGATGGCAAGGTTCAGGAAATGCAGACCCTCTAAGGGCGCATCAAAACGCAAAAGGGGGCCGCGCGGCCCCCTTTGTATTCCAGAAAGTCGGTTGGCTCAGCTTTCGCTCAGCGCCACTTTCATGTCTTTTACCTGATAGATCACCTCGCCATCGGCTTCGACAATGCCATCGGCCACACCCATCGTCAGGCGGCGGGTTTGGATCGCTTTGGTGAAATCAATTTTATAGGTCAGCATCTTGCGGTCAGGGCGCACCATGCCGGTCAGTTTCACTTCGCCCACGCCGAGCGCATAGCCGCGCCCCTGCCAGCCACGCCAGCCGAGGTTGAAACCGGTCAGTTGCCACAGACCGTCAAGGCCCAGACAGCCGGGCATGATCGGATTGCCGGGGAAGTGGCATTCGAAAAACCACAGGTCCGGGGTGATGTCGAATTCGGCGGTGATATGGCCCTTGCCATGGGCACCACCGTCGGCCGAGACATCGGTGATCCGGTCCATCATGAGCATCGGCGGGGCGGGAAGCTGCGCGTTACCGGGGCCGAAAAGCTCGCCGCGGGCGCATTTCAGCAGATCATCCTTGTCGAAACTCGTGGGGTAGTCGGCCATCCTGCGGCTCTCCTGCTGCTCTGTTATAACACCGGCCCCGTTTAGCACCGCGTCACCGCGTGCTGCAAGGGCCGCGCAAGGGCAGCTGCGACGATTGGCGCGAGGTTTTCAATTGAAAACCGGGGATTTCATCCTTTATATGGCTCTGAAAGGCAGGAAACTGATGTCCGAACAGGAACAAGAGGTCGGGACGCGCTGGCTGGCGCAGGCCGGACTACGCCCCACACGCCAACGTGTCACGCTGGCAAGCCTGCTGGTGGGCGATGGTCAAGACCGTCATGTAACGGCCGAAAGCCTGTTTGAGGCGGCCAAGGGGCAGGGCGAAGCCGTGTCGCTTGCAACGGTCTACAACACGCTGCGGGCGTTCTGCGATGCCGGGCTGCTGCAGGAAGTGACCGTTGATGGCTCCAAAAGCTATTTCGACACCAACACCCACGACCACCCGCATTTTTTCTGGGAAGACGACAGCAAGCTGACAGACGCGCCCTCAGAGCAATTGGTGATCGCGCAGCTTCCCGACGCGCCTGAGGGGGCCGAGATTGCTTCGGTTGATGTGGTAATCCGCCTGCGCCGGAAGTCTTAGGCGGCGGGGCATTGCACCCCACCGCAGGGCGCGGCTTAGCCGCGTTTGCGCAGCACCAGAAATGTCATCATGCCCATCGGTGGCAAGGCGCGTTCGTCTTCAAGCTGCAGCGCATCTTGCTGCAATACGGTTTCCATCTCAAAATCCGAATGCCAGCCGAGCGTATTGGCAAAAGGGGCGGAGACCTTCTCTAGGAAACCGAGCACACCTGTGGTGCGCATGAAGTGGTTTGCGATCACCACCTGACCGCCTGGCTTTAACACGCGGGCAATCTCTTCCATGACACGTTCCGGCTCGGGCACGACCGAAAGGACATGCATGGCGGCAATGGTGTCAAAGCTGGCGTCGGGGAAGTCGAGGTTGCGGGCATCCATTTGGCGCAGGTCGGCCACATGCTTTAGCCCTTCGCGAGTGACCCGCTGACGGGCTTTGGCGAGCATCTCGTCACTGAAATCAATCCCGGTGACCGACAGATGCGGCGCGTAGTGAGGCAGGGACAGGCCAGTACCGACGCCCACTTCAAGGACCGATCCGCTGCCCTTGTTGATATGGGCAACGACATGACGGCGACCGCCGCTGGTCAGCGCGCCAAAGGTCTTGTCGTAAATTGGCGCCCAGCGGGCATAGGATGTCTCAACCGCCTTGATATCCATCTTAAATCCTTTTGGTTTTATTCGTTTTCCTTGCCCGCAGCAGGCCCCAGATCACCATGCCGATATAGGCCACGCAGAGCACGACAAGCGTGGTCCAAGCATAGGTCGCCAGCGCTGCGGCAAAAATCGCCACGCCCACCAGCAGGTACTTCACATGGCGGCGGGAGACTTTGGTGGTCTTGAAGGACCACGTGGGAATGCGGCTGATCATCAGAAAGCCGATGAGCACCATATGCAGGCAAATTAACCAATCCGGCACGATGGGCCGATTGTGAAAGGCAAAAGAGGCGGTCATCGGCAGCAGCACCAACAGCGCGCCCGCCGGGGAGGGGATGCCAGTGAAAAACGAGCCGCTCTCGCCCACAGCGTCGCCATTCTTGGCCTTCTCGGCCTCGGCCTTGTCGTTCACGTTGAAGCGCGCAAGCCGCACCACGCAACAGACCGCATAGATCAGCACGGAAATCCATGCCGCGCTGCGCATATCTTGCAGCGCCCAGAAATAGAGGATCAGCGGCGGGGCCACGCCGAAGTTCAGGAAATCGGCCAGTGAGTCCAACTCAGCGCCCATCGGGCTGGATGAGCGCAACAGCCGTGCCAGCCGCCCGTCCAAACCATCCAGCACGCAGGCCAGAAGGATCAGTTGCACGGCCAGCACATAATTGCCCTGCACCCCAAACCTGATCGCTGAAAGCCCTGCACAGATCGCAGTGATCGTCAGAGCATTGGGAAGCAACTGGATCAGCGCAAGGTCTGCGCCGGTCTTTTCAGAAGGGGGGCGCATGGGGTCTATCCTAGAGGGGGGCGGTGTCGATCACCGGCTGTTTCAACTCGGCCAGCACGGTTTCCCCGGCGACCATGGTTTGCCCGATGCTGACCATTGGGTCCACGCCTTCGGGCAGGTAAACATCTAGCCGCGAGCCGAAGCGGATCAAGCCAAAGCGTTCGCCGGTTTCCAGCGCGTCACCGGATTTTACGAAACAGACAATGCGCCGCGCGACGAGGCCAGCGATCTGCACCACCGCCAGATCACGCCCATCGTCCATACGGATGCACAGACTGTTACGCTCATTGTCGGCGCTGGCCTTGTCGAGCGAGGCGTTAAAGAATTTGCCTGGGCGGTAGGCCACGGCCTGCACCTTGCCCGCGACGGGGGCGCGGTTGATGTGGCAGTTGAACACGCTCATGAAGACGCTGACGCGGGTCAGCGGCACATCCGGCATGCCCAGTTCGGCAGGCGGCACGGCAGGTTCGATCAGCGAGACGATCCCATCGGCGGGACTGACGATGAGGTCGGGCCGGTCAGGGGTCACACGCTCAGGATCGCGGAAAAAATAGTAGCACCAAACGGTCAACCCGACGCCGATCCAGCCCAGCACTTCTTCGATGGCGAAGAGCACCAGCGTGATGGCGGCGAAGATTGCCACGAATTTGATGCCCTCGCGGTGCATCGGTTTGATGAATGTGTCGAGCATGTTGACGGCCATCGGACCCTCCCGTTGTGGCTGCCTTCCGTCATAGGAGTAAAGCGGGTGAGTGCAAGTGGGTTTTGGGAAAGGGGTTGGCATCGGCGGGTCAGTGCATGCGCAATGCAGAGGGTGTCGCCCTCTCTTTCGGGCGATCAATTGTCGCGGGGGGCGAAGCGGTCGCTCTAGGCTTTGGCGCCCGGCTGGTGAAGTGTTGCTAACTCGCCCTGCGGGGGGAGGGAGGGCGATGCCTCAGTTGTCTACCGGCGGAACAGTGGCGTGCTGGGTGGTTCAAAACCATTGGCCCGGCTCCATCAAACCCAGGTCCATCAACTGCCGGGAATGCCATTCGAACGGCTCTGAGTTGTGCCACTGGAATGTGGTTATATCATAGCGGCTGCCGGGATTGGACTTCAGTGCCTTGGCCGTGCGGAAAGAGCAGATAGCGGCGGTGACATTGTGATGCCATTTACAGGCGTAGGTGTTGTATTCCTCATCATTGAACGTGTGATCGCCGCGCAACACCAGCCCCGGCTTGGCGCGAAACAGCGGGATACGGTCGATCTTGCGGCTTTGCACGGGGACGTGCTCTTCGAACCGCCAACGCAGTCCGCCAAAGAAATCAAGCTGCCGTTCCTTAGGGTGCCCCTGCCGGGCCGCATCCTTGCGTGCCAGCGCGTAATAGCCCGAGCGGTCCAGATGCGCCTGATCCAATGACACTGCATTGGGGTGCCGCTTAAGGTCCAGCGCGTAGAGGTCGACCACATAGCCGAGCAGCGCATCGCGTCGCTCTTCGCTGTGAAACGCCAGCAGTTCCTTTATGTTGCGCGTCTCGCTGAAGGGGTGAAACAGATATTCGGCGTTGTAGCAGTAATAAAGCCACTGCCCCGGTACCGCCGCGATCATCCGGTTTACCGCCTGCTCCAACGCGCCTTCGGCGGTGGTGTCGTAGTCCACACGCAGCACGCTTTCTTGTAAATCGCGGGGCAGCTCAAAGGCGGCGGGCATCAGCGCCAATACACTGTCAAAGCCCGCTTGCAGGTGGTGGCGGAGGGTGGTGTCGATCTCTACCTCATCTTCGACCACGATCATGGCGATGGGACCTGCATTTAGCGCCGCCTGCGCCTCATTGATAAGATGATCGAGATCGCGATACCGCATAGGCCCCCGCTGGAATTTCCGTGGCGCAAGGTCGGTCAATTCCGGGTCCATTGCAAGACGCGGCTGCCACTGCTAGACGACGCCATCTACCCAAAATCTGCCAAAGCCCTTGGATGCCCGCCATGACACAACCGAAAAAGCTGTTCATCAAGACCTATGGTTGCCAGATGAACGTCTATGACAGCGAACGCATGGCCGAAAGCCTGGGCGGTCAGGGCTATGTCACGACCGACCGGGCCGATGATGCGGATATGATCCTGCTTAACACCTGCCACATCCGCGAGAAAGCGGCGGAGAAGGTTTATTCCGAACTGGGCCGTCTGAAGCCGTTGAAAGACGCGCGGCCCGATCTGAAGATCGGTGTGGCGGGCTGCGTGGCGCAGGCCGAGGGCGAAGAGATCATGCGCCGTCAGCCCGCCGTCGATCTGGTGGTTGGCCCGCAAAGCTATCACCGTCTGCCAGAAATGGAAGCGAAGGTGCGCAGCGGGCAAAGCGCGCTGGACACCGATTTCCCGGCGGAAGACAAATTCGACCACCTCAAGAGCCGTCCCAAAGCGAAACGCGCCCCCGCGGCTTTCCTGACCGTGCAAGAGGGCTGCGACAAGTTCTGCGCCTTCTGCGTTGTGCCCTATACCCGCGGGGCCGAAGTTTCCCGCCCCGCCGAAAAGGTGTTGGAGGAGGCCCGCGATCTGGTCGAGCGCGGCGTGCGCGAAGTCACTTTGCTGGGCCAGAACGTGAACGCCTACCACGGTGGCATGACGCTGGCCGGTCTGATCCGCGCGCTCGCCAAGATCGACGGGCTGGAACGTATTCGCTACACCACCAGCCACCCTAACGACATGGGTGACGATCTGATCGCGGCGCATGGTGAGGTGCCCGAACTGATGCCTTACCTGCACTTGCCGGTGCAGTCCGGCAGCGATCATATCCTGAAACGGATGAACCGCAGCCATACCGCCGAAAGCTATCTTAAACTGCTGGAACGCATCCGCGAAGCGCGGCCTGACATCGTGCTATCGGGCGATTTTATCGTCGGCTTCCCCGAGGAAAGCGATGCCGATTTTGAGGCCACGATGGAGCTCGTCCGGCAGGTGCGCTACGGCTATGCCTATTCGTTCAAATACTCCACCCGCCCCGGCACGCCTGCGGCAGAGCGTCCGCTGGTCGATCCAGCCGTGGCCGACGACCGGCTGCAACGGCTGCAAGGATTGATCACCCAGCACCAACGCGAAATCCAGCAGTCGATGGTGGGGCGCGAGGTGTCGGTTCTGGTTGAGAAGAAGGGCCGCTTGCCCGGTCAGATGCTCGGCAAGTCAGAGTATCTGCATGCAGTGCATATTGAGAACTGCACGGCGGCGATTGGTGATATCCAGCGCGTACGGGTGACAGAGGCCAAAACGAACTCATTGGCTGCTGTTCAGGTCTGACGGTCAGTTCTGGCCCGGAGCTTGCCGGGTGCGCGTTGCCGCGCACCCTTGCGCTTATCAGTAGTTGTGCTTGCGGTGCGACGCGGCATCCGCAAAGATCCGTGTCATCGTCGCTTTCAGCCCCTCGGGGTTACCCACCAGCGTGTGATCCCGGCAAACACGCTCGGCGACCGCATGGGCGGTCGAGAAATCGTAGCCCACGGCCACGAGGCTATCCACGAAGACCGAGTTTGGCCGGTCCCAGATCACGTCTTTCCACGGACCGCGGTAGCAGCTGACGTGGATCACGTTGCCTGTAGGATGTGCCGTGCCTTGGTTGTGATAGGCGTATTTTACCCCTCCGGCAAAAGCGGGCATTGCAAGCAGGCCAGTGACGGCGGTGGCGAGTATTGTTTTCATCATGAGTTGGTCCCCCAAATATCATTGCAGCGTCGTTCAAGATCGGCAAAGCCGCGCGAAGTCCCACCCTCGCGATCCGATGAATAGAGGCTTAGGCCCAAGCGTGTGTATTTCAAGAAGATTCGAAGGCACTGTCAGGCGAGGGAGGACAATCTCAGGGGCTTGCGGGGGATTGTCGCCAGAGTGCTGTTCAATCGGCGGTTTGGGCGTTTGGATGCGCAGGCCAGCACATCGGCTTCGACCACCATCTCTGTACGACTGTGACGATAGATTCGTTGTAACTCGAACGCTCTTAGCCACAAAATGTTGATTTCACAGCTTCACAGCAGGCGGAATTTTACCTAACCTAACCGTATATTATGTAGACGCGGGTCCGGGGAGGGGCCGCATTTGCCAGAAATTAGAATAAGGACAAAAGCTGTGGGACCCACTATTTCCAAAGCACTGCGCGCCGCGGCCTGCCTGACGATGGCAGCTGCGCTCACTGTGGTCAGCACTTCGGCCGATGCGCAGACACGCTCGCAACAGGGCCGCGACAAGGGCGTTTACACGCCAACCATCTGGGTTGACCCCGATGGCTGTGAGCATTGGGTCATGGATGACGGGGCCGAAGGGTATATGACCCCACATACGACCCGTCAGGGCATTCCGGTCTGCCGCCGGGGAGATGTCTGCGGTGTGATGGAGGCGGACCAGTTCTTTGCCACCGACAAATACAATATCTCCGCTCAGGGCCGTGCGCGTTTGGCGAATTTCTTCCAGTCGACCGGTGCGGTGTCCTACATCATCACCGGCCATACCGACAGCCGTGCCTCGGACGCCTATAACATGCGTCTTTCCTACAATCGCGCCAATGCCGTGGCGCATGTCGCCAATCAGGTTGGAGCGCGTATCGCTGATGTGCGTGGCTATGGCGAACGGATGCCTGCTGCGCCGAACAATTCCGCTGCGAACATGGCCAAAAACCGCCGTGTCGAAATTATCTGCATCCGCTGAAGGGACCGAAAAAGTGATTAAGACGAAACTTCTCATGGTCACCGCCTGCGCCGTCGGCCTGTCAGCCTGTACCGATTACGAAGGCGGTTTGGGCCGGGGTTACCCTTCGGACAAGACCTTTGACCGGGGCATCGACAAAAAGCATTTGAGCCAGCTTCAGGCGGGCATCTGGGTCGATCCCAACGGCTGCGACCACTGGATCATCGACGACGGGGTCGAGGGCTATCTGTCGGCACGGCTGGATAAATTCGGCAAGCCGGTCTGTTCGGGCGTGGCCCCTCCAACCCATACGGTCGGAGATTTCAAGGGCGGCTCCAACATCAAAGACCCGAACTGACCTTGGCGGGCCATATCAAACACCTCGGGCCGGAGCGCATTGCGCTTCGGCCCTTTTTGTCATTACGGGTTGGTAAATGCTGCCTGCCTGACTATCTCAATATTTAGTGCTTCACAAAGGATACGCGCATTGCCTTCAACTGATCTGATGACACCGGAAACCGCGGCCGAACGGGTGGTGGAGTTTCCCGATAACCGCCTTTTGATCGACCTCTGCGGGGCCTATGACGCGCATCTGGCCGCCATTGAGAAATCGCTCGAGGTGCAGATCATCCGGCGCGGCAATCACCTGCAGATCTTAGGTGAGGGCGAGGCCGTCGAGAAAGCAGAAAGCCTGCTGAACGCGCTTTATGTGCGGCTAGAAAGCGGGCGCTCGGTTGAGCCTGCGGATGTGGACGGCATGTTGCGCATGGGCAATTCCAGCGCGGGCACTGGCGTGCGTCAGGGCGACCAGTTGGAAATGCCGATGGGCGACGCGATCGAAATCCAGACCCGCAAGAAACGGGTGGAGCCGCGCACCGATGCGCAGAAGGCTTATGTGCAATCGCTGTTCGACAATGAATTGGCCTTTGGCATCGGCCCTGCGGGCACCGGCAAGACCTATTTGGCGGTGGCGGTGGGCGTGTCGATGTTCATCGGCGGCCATGTGGACCGGATCATTCTGTCGCGCCCCGCGGTCGAGGCAGGCGAGAAGCTGGGCTATCTGCCCGGTGACATGAAGGACAAGGTCGACCCCTACATGCAGCCGCTCTATGACGCGCTGAATGATTTCCTGCCGGGCAAGCAATTGGCGAAGCTGCTGGAAGAAAAGCGCATTGAGATCGCGCCGCTCGCCTTTATGAGGGGGCGGACGCTGTCGAATGCCTTCGTCGTGCTGGATGAGGCGCAAAACGCCACGTCGATGCAGATGAAAATGTTCCTGACACGTCTTGGCCAAAACTCGCGCATGGTCATTACAGGCGACCGGACGCAGATCGACCTGCCGCGTGGGGTGCAGTCGGGGCTTCAGGATGCAGAGCGTTTGCTGAAAACGATCCCCAGCATCAGCTTTAACTACTTCACCTCCAAAGACGTGGTGCGCCACCCGCTCGTGGCCGCGATTATTGAGGCTTATGAGGCGGATAGCGGTGCCGCTTGATGTGATGCTGGACGACTTCGACATCGTGATTGAGGACGACCGCTGGAACGCGGTCGACCTTGAACCGCTCGCTCATGCGGCGGCACAGGCCACTTTAACTCACCTCGATCTTGATGCCGAGGCGGCGGAGATGACCCTGCTGGCCTGTGATGACACACGTATCGCCGCGCTGAACGAAGACTTTCGCGGCAAGGCGCGAGCGACCAATGTGCTGAGCTGGCCCGCAGTGGAACGGGGTGCCGTCACCCCGGGCGGCGATCCGCTGCCTGTCGCCTCCGGCATTGACGGAATGCTCGAACTGGGCGACATCGCTTTGGCCTATGAGACCTGTGCCGCCGAAGCTAAAGCTGCAGACAAGCCTCTGGCCGCGCATGTAACCCATCTGATTGTACACGGGCTGTTGCATCTTCTGGGCTATGACCATGAAAATGACCCCGACGCGACGTTGATGGAAGGGTTGGAGCGCGAAATACTTGGCAAAATGGGTTATGATGACCCATATAAGGAAAATGGGCCTTAAGGGGCTTTGCAACACAGACGGGACCCAATGGGCGATACAGACGGATCATCTGAGGCGGCGCAGAGCGCGCTTGCGGATGAAGACAGACACGAGCTGCCGGACGATGGCGCGATGCGCACCGGCAATTTCTTTTCTCGGGTGTTCGAGGCGCTGAGCCCATCGGACAGCGAGGATGACACCCCCGAGGCATCGGCAGAGGCCGAGCGGCCCACGGGCCATGGCATGATCAACCTGCGTCGAATGCGGGTCGATGACGTGGCCGTGCCCAAGGCGGATATTACCGCCGTGCCGGTTAGCGCCACGCTGGATGAGCTGGTGGCGGTATTCAAGGAAAGCGGGATGACCCGCTTGCCGGTTTACGACGGCACCTTGGACACGCCCGTGGGCATGGTCCACCTGAAAGACCTCGCGCTAAACCACGGTTTTAACGGTAAAAACACCAAGTTCGATCTGCGCGCCATGCTGCGTCCCTTGGTCTATGTGCCGCCGTCTATGACCATCGGTGTGCTGCTGACCAAAATGCAGGCCGAGCGGCGGCATATGGCCTTGGTGATCGATGAATATGGTGGTGTTGATGGGCTGGTCACCATCGAAGACCTGATCGAACAGGTCATAGGTGAAATCGAAGACGAACATGACGTTGACGAGGGCACCTACTGGACGGTTGAAAAACCCGGCACCTATCTGGCGCTGGCCAAGACACCGCTGGGCGATTTTGAGGCTGAGATTGGCCATTCGTTGACCGACCATGAGACGGTGGATGAAGAGGAGATCGACACGCTTGGCGGGTTGGTCTTCATGCTGTCGGGCCGGGTTCCGGCGCGCGGCGAGGTGGTTTTGCACCCCGACGGCCCTGAGTTTGAGGTAATCGACGCCGATCCGCGTCGCATCAAACGCTTACGGGTCCGCACCCAAGGGGCCGGGGGATGATGCAGCAGCTGGCGATGCGGGGCCGGGTGTTGCTGGCTCCGATCGCCGGCGCCATCGCAGCCTTCGGGCAAGCGCCCTATGAACTGCCGCTTTTGCTCTTTGCCGGGCTGGTGGCGGCATTTTGGTTTTACCGTGCCCAATCGGGCAGCCCATTTCGAGCGGCGCTGTTGGGCTGGGGCTTTGGCTTTGGCTATTTCCTGCACGCGCTGCAATGGATCGTGTCGCCCTTTATGGTCGATGTGGAGCGTCATGGCTGGATGGCGCCCTTTGCGCTGATCTTGCTGGCGGCAGGCATGGCGCTGTTCTGGGGGCTGGCCTTCGGCCTCGCCCGTTGGATCGCGCCGAAGCGCGGACTCGCACTTGCGTTGACTTGGGCTGCGGTAGAGCTGCTGCGTGCCTATATTTTTACCGGCTTTCCATGGGCTATGCCCGCGCAGGCGCTGGTCGGCGTGATGGCCGGTCAGGGTTTGGCTTGGGTTGGCCCCTATGCGCTGAACCTCTGGCTCTTTGCCATCGCCGCGATCCTGTTGCTGCGGGGGCCTTTGGCGCTGCGTTTGGGGCAGGGGACATTGGCGCTGTCGACCGTTCTGCTCCTGCTGTTGCCGCCGCAAACGCCGCCTGCGGTGTTGACCGATCAGGTGGTGCGCTTGGTCCAGCCCAATGCGACGCAGCGGCAGAAATGGAACGCGGACACATTCGAATTCTTTTTCACACGGCAACTGGATTACACCGCCGCCGCGCCAAAAGACGAGAGCCTAGCGCCCGATCTGGTGATCTGGCCCGAAACCGCGATCCCATGGGCGTTGGATATGGCGGGCAGTGCGCTGGCCGACATCGGTGCGGCTTCTGACGTTCCGGTGGTGCTGGGTGTGCAGCGCCGGTCTAACATGCGCTATTACAATTCGCTGGTGGTGTTGGATGCCAATGGCGCTGTCGATCAGCTTTATGACAAACATCACCTCGTGCCCTTTGGGGAATATATGCCCATGGGCGATCTGATGGCGCGTTTCGGGATCCACGGGCTCGCCGCGCAGGAGGGCAACGGTTTTTCCAGCGGACCGGGCGCGCAGGTTTTGGATCTGGGGCCGCTCGGCTCCGCATTGCCGCTGATCTGCTATGAGGCCGTCTTTGCTCATGACGTGAACGCCGCCCCGGTGCGGCCTGCGTTCTTGATGCAGGTCACCAATGACGCGTGGTTCGGCAAGGCCGCAGGCCCGCGCCAGCATCTGGCCCAAGCGCGGATGCGCGCGATTGAGCAGGGGCTGCCTATGGCCCGTGCGGCCAATACCGGTATCTCGGCGATGATCGACCCGCAGGGACGGGTGACCGCATCACTGACATTGAACACCGAAGGGTTTATCGACGCGCCACTGCCCGCACCACTGCCGCCCACACTCTATAGCCGCAGCGGAGATTTGCCGCTTACTGTGCTCATTACGCTCTGTCTTGCGGGGCTTGCTGTGGCCCGCCGCCGCAGGCCCGGGAATGCCGATTGACCATCCACCAGCGGTTGTCTAAGCCGATGGCAGAGCATCACAACGGCTTCCTGACGTGGTGCGTAATTTTTATTGGAGCACTACATGTCCCGTCAGAACTATACTTTCACTTCGGAATCCGTTTCCGAGGGGCACCCGGATAAGGTCTGCGACCGGATTTCCGACGCCATCCTCGACGCTTTCATCAGCGAGGAACCCGAAGCACGGGTCGCCGCCGAGACCTTTGCCACCACCAACCGCGTCGTGATCGGCGGGGAGGTCGGCCTGGCCAACAAGACCAAGCTTGACGAGTATCTTAGCAAGGTCGAAGACATCGCCCGCGCCTGCATCAAAGACATCGGTTATGAGCAGGAAGAGTTCCACCACGCGACGTGTGAGATCACCAATCTGCTGCACCCGCAGTCGGCGCATATCGCCCAAGGTGTCGACGCGGCTGACGGCAAGGAAGAGGGCGCAGGCGACCAAGGGATCATGTTTGGTTTTGCTACCGACGAGACGCCTGAGCTGATGCCCGCACCGATCCACTACGCCCACGCGGTGCTGCGCCGTCTCGCCGAGGTCCGCAAGAATGGCACCGAGCCGACCCTGCGGCCCGACGCCAAGAGCCAGCTGTCGGTACGCTATGAGAATGGCAAACCCGTAGGGGTCAGTTCCATCGTGCTGTCGACCCAGCACGAAAGCGAGCGCCAGACCAGCGCCGACATCCGCGACATCGTCGAGCCCTACATCCGCGAAGTCCTACCTGAAGGGTGGATCGACGATGAGACCGTTTGGCACGTGAACCCCACCGGGGTTTTCGTCATCGGCGGGCCGGATGGCGACGCGGGCCTTACGGGCCGCAAGATCATCGTAGACACCTATGGCGGCGCGGCCCCGCACGGCGGCGGTGCGTTTTCGGGCAAAGACCCGACAAAAGTGGACCGCTCAGCGGCTTATGTGGCGCGCTATCTGGCAAAGAACGTCGTGGCGGCGGGGATGGCGCAAAAATGCACCATCCAGCTTAGCTATGCGATTGGCGTGAGCGAGCCTCTGTCGATCTATTGCGACACCCACGGCACCGGTGATGTGCATGACGCGGCGATTGAAAAGGCGATCCGCCAGATTATCGATCTGACCCCGCGCGGCATCCGTGAGCATCTGCAACTGAACAAACCGATCTACCAGCGCACCGCGGCCTATGGCCACTTTGGCCGGGCGCCGGATGCGGATGGCGGTTTTAGCTGGGAGCGCCGTGATCTGGTCGATCAGCTGAAGGCGGCAGTGTAGAGATAACGGGACGGTTGCGCCCTAGGCCGTTGCGGAGCGTGGTGCAACCCTTGGCCGGACTCCTTGTAGGGATGATACTATGTCCAGCTAAGCGCCTGAAGATATCTTCGGGCGCTTGGCTTGAGGGCGAACGGGTGGACAAATCCGACCTTAGATGAGGTTCATTACACTCGTTTGAATGCAGCCGTCGCGACACCCATTGCAATAAGGGCAGTGCCGCCGAGACGGGAAAACCAAGCCAACACCGATGGTCGTGCGATTTTGGCCCGCAGCTTGTCCGCTAGCAGCGCATAGGCAAGTGCATTAATTGCAGCGAGACCGACGAAGGTAACGACGAGTATGGCAAACTGAGGCAAGAGCGGGCTGTCCACGGCAACGAATTGTGGGACGAACGCGATGAAAAAAACAATGGATTTTGGATTAAGGGCGGTTACAGCTGTGACATGTCCAAAGACGCTCAATGCGCTGGTTTCAGATGACTCTTCCAGATCGCCGAGGGAGGCGGTAGATGCGCCTCGAAAGAGCTTAATGCCCAAATAAATGAGATATAAGGCCCCGACCCATTTCAGAACGGTAAAGAGTGTGGCGGACGCCAGAACCAAAGCTCCCAGACCAGCGAGCGAAGCTGACATTGCAATGAAGTCGCCAAGCGCCACGCCGCCTACCGTCGCAATAGCGACCCGTTTCCCCTGGCAGATAGCATAGCTGAGAACGAGCAATACTGTCGGCCCGGGAATGAGCAAAAGAGCGATCGAGGCCGCAACGAACGCCAACCAAATCTGAAAATCCATGAGAATACCTTTCCGATCTTTGGTCTAGGCAGCCACAGGCATTTCAGACTGTAAAGTGGTATCGTCTGACATGAGTATTGTGGTGCAGCCTGTGGTAGGGGAAGGCTCGAAGCTTACGCTGCACTTCGAGGCCTTAAACGCTTATCCGTACTGCAGAATACTGAGGCTGCAGTCGCGTCCTCTCTTTAGTATTGGCGGCATTTACCCCCGGTCGGCCAACTTGGCCTCGACCAAAGCCACTGCAGCGGCTACCGCATCTTCAATCGCCATTTCAGTCGTGTCGATCTGCTTGGCATCCGCTGCGGGTTTCAGTGGTGCTTGGTCGCGGCTCATGTCGCGCAGGTCGCGCTGTTTGACGTCTTCCAAGACGGTTTCATAAGAGATCTCAATTCCCTTGCTCGAAAGCTCGGCAAAGCGGCGCTCTGCGCGCACTTCGGGGCTAGCGGTGATGAAAAGTTTCACCGGCGCATCGGGGCAGATCACTGTGCCGATGTCGCGACCGTCCAGCACCGCACCGCCCGCGCGGGCGGCAAAGCTGCGTTGGAACCGCACGAGGGCGGCGCGCACCGCTGGGATCACGGCCACTTTGCTGGCTTCCTGCGCCACGTCCGGATTGCGCAGGCTGGGGTCTTCGAGATCGACAGGGGCGAGCGTCTGTGCGGCCTTTTCGGGGTCCATCCCCGTGAGGGTTTTCGCAGCCACCGCGCGGTACAAAAGCCCGGTGTCGAGATGCGCAAATCCGAAATGCGCTGCGACGGCCTTGGCGACCGTGCCTTTGCCCGCTGCCGCAGGGCCGTCGATGGCCACGGTCATGCCGCCATTTGTACTCTTCGTCATTGCACATTCCTTTCGTTGCGCGCCCGCAGGCCAAGTAACAGGGCTGCTCCGAAACAGGCGGCCAGTATTGTCCACTTTACCTGCGTAAACAGGCTGGCGGTCGCAACCGCTTGTTCAGTCAACCGTTCTGGCCCCAGTTCAACCAGCCGCGCGATCAGCATATTCTCGGTGTAATCCGCCCCGAGGTAGAGTGCGACAGCTAGCGTCAGCGCCAGCCGAAGCCCGCCTGCACACCAGCGCCGAAACCACAGCAGCAATGCCAGCGCCAGAAGCGCGGGGAAGGCCGTGTCAGCCAGTCGAAACTGGCCGAGGTAAAGTGCGGTTTGGCGCGGCCTGAGAGCGGCGAGATAGGCGCGTGCCTCGGCCAGATCATAGCCCCAAAGCCGCCCGTCCAAGACCCCCATGCCCGCCGCGCGCAACTGGGTTTCGGCAAAGCCCGCAAGGGCGGCAAAGGCCAACGCGGAACAAAAGCTGAGCCAAATGAGCCTTTCCCCTGTCACGCAGGCAGCCGTTCGACCTGTGCCCCCAAAGACGCCATTAGAGGCTCGAAAATCGGGAAAGACGTGGCGATGGGGCCGCCGTCATCCACCTTCACCGGCTGTTGCGCGACCATGCCGAGGATCAAGAACGACATGGCGATGCGGTGGTCGAGATGGCTTTGGCAGGTCGCACCCCCGGGGATATTGCCGTGGCCCAACCCTTTGACGATCCACCAATCCGGCCCGTCTTCGACCTCGACCCCATTGGCGCGCAGCCCGCTGGCCATGGCCTCGATCCGGTCGCTTTCCTTGACCCGCAATTCCTTGACGCCGCGCATCAAGGTGTCGCCCGTCGCACAGGCCGCCACGACCGAGAGCACGGGGTATTCGTCGATCATGCTTGCCGCGCGCGCGGGCGGAACTTCGATGCCATAAAGATTGGGGGAGAATTTCGCGCGCAGGTCAGCCACAGGCTCGCCGCCCTCGGTCCGCTCGTTTTCGTAGGTCAGATCCGCGCCCATCTCGCGCAGGGTTGTGAACAGCCCCGCCCGCGTGGGGTTCAGCCCGATGCCGGGGACAAGTACGTCCGATCCGGGGACGATCAGCGCCGCGCAAACGGGGAAGGCGGCAGAGGAGGGGTCGCGCGGCACGTCGATATGTTGCGGTTTCAACTCGGGCTGGCCGGTCAGGGTGATGACGCGGCCTTCGTCCGTTTCTTCGACCGTGATCTCGGCACCGAAGCCTGCCAGCATCCGCTCGGTATGATCGCGGGTGGCTTCGGCCTCGATCACCACGGTTTTGCCGGGGGCATTCAGCCCGGCTAGTAGCACGGCGGATTTAACCTGTGCGGAAGGGACCGGGACAGTATAGCGCACCGGCACAGGCTCAGCCGCGCCCACAAGGGTCATCGGCAAGCGGCCCCCGGCGCGGCCTACAGATTGCGTGCCAAATAACGCCAACGGGTCGGTTACCCGCGCCATCGGGCGGCTGTTGAGGCTGGCGTCGCCGGTGAAGGTGACCGAGATCGGAGAGGTGGCCATGGCCCCCATCAGCAGGCGCACGCCGGTACCGGAATTGCCGCAATCGATCACATTATCCGGCTCAGCAAAGCCGCCGACGCCAACGCCGTGCACGGAATAAGAGCCGCCGCCGTGGTCAATCACCTCGGCCCCGAAAGCCCGCATCGCCTTGGCGGTGTCGAGCACGTCTTGCCCTTCCAAAAGCCCGGTGATCGTGGTCTCGCCCACGGCCATGGCGCCAAGGATCAGGCTGCGGTGTGAGATCGACTTGTCGCCGGGCACCTCGGCGGTGCCGCTAAGCGGCCCGCAGGCGCGCGATAACATGGGAATGGGGCTGCCGTGACTGGACATGAGGTACCTCTAATCTGCTTGAGGCCCCTATTATCGCAGGCCGGCGGCAGCGTCCATCGCCGCGCGTGCAATGGATTGTAATCAGGGTGGTATCAGGCGTTCGGACTCAGCGTTTGCGGAAGGTCAGGTAATGCGGGGTGCGCCCCTCGCGCAGTGCTTTCTGCTCATAGCGGGTCGAAATCCAATCGTCCCACGGCGCGCGCCAGTCGTCCGGCCCTTCGGCCAGCCAGTCAAACCCGTGTTGTGGCACCTGTTCGAGGGTCTGGCGGACGTAGTCTTCGATATCGGTCGCCACGCGGAAGATCGCGCCGGGTTTCAACACGCGGGCCAGTGGCTCCAGATGCTCGGGCGTGACAAAGCGGCGGCGGTGGTGGCGGGTTTTTGGCCAAGGGTCGGGGTAGAGCAGGAACGCCCGGTCGATGGAGGCTTCGGGCAGCACATCGAACATATCGCGCACGTCACCGGGGTGGATCGCGAGGTTATCCACGCCCGCCCGCCGGATTTTCCCCAGCAACATGGCGACGCCGTTGATGTAGGGCTCGCAGCCGATGATGCCCACGTCGGGGTTCTGCCCCGCCTGATGCACCAAATGCTCACCACCGCCAAAGCCGATTTCGAGCCAGACCTTACGCCCGCCAAACAGCGTTTCGAGGTCCAGCGGTGTACGGTCGGGATTGCTCTCCCAATCAACGGCCCCCGGCGACAGCGCGTCGAGGTCTTCGTCGATATAGGTCTTTTGCGACTTCTTGAGGGATTTGCCTTTGAGGCGGCCATAGAAGTTGCGGCGGGGGCGTTCTGTTTCACTCATGGCGGCTCATGTAGCGGCCCCGCCGCGTCACCGCAACATTCCTCTGCAGGAGCGGCGGCGATTAGGTGGGGGTTAATCATTTGTTAGGCTCCATGCGCCTAGATGTCGGGGCAATGCAGGGGGACGGCTGATGAGCGTGGCAAGGCAAGAGACCGGCGCGAGCGATGCGGCAGACGGCAGGGCTGCGCCGGGCACTGCGGTGCGTATCCTGATCGTGGACGATCAGCGTTTTGACCGGATGCGGATCAAACGGCTTTGCGGTGGGCTCGACTTTCCCATCCGGATGTTTGAGGCAGAGAGCCTCGCCGCGCTCGCTCAGCAGTTGGATGAGGGGGCATTTGACCTGATCCTGTTGGATTACAACCTTCCCGATGGGGACGGGCTGCGTGGGCTGCAGATGATCCGGACCCATTCGCAGAACGGCGCCGTGGCAACCGTGATGGTCACCGGGACGGATCAAACCGATGTAGCAATCGAAGCGCTGCGAGGCGGGTGTAGTGATTACATCGCCAAGGATGAGCTTTCGCAAAGCACTTTGCGGCGCTCGGCCTTTAACGCCTTGCAAAAGACGGCGCTGCAACTTGGCATTACCACGCAGGAGCAGAAACGCTCTGAGGTTCAAAGTGTCCTGCGGCGGTTTTCCGAGGAATGCGCGCAGGAGATCAAGCCTATGGTTGGTGACTTAATGCGGGACTTACGCGCACTCGATCGGTCGAACCCGGCACTGGTGGCGGAAGAACTGGCCAAGGTCGACTATACTTTCTTGCGCCTGTGGGAGTTTGTCGAGGATCTGGCCAGCTTCCAAGGCAGCGAACTTGCCGAAGGCGATCTCGCTGATTTGCCCAAGCCGACACCGGGTCTGGGTGCCGGATGGGGCGGGTCGGTCGGCTGAAGTACAGGAGGTTCCGCGGCGGTCATGGGGGAAGTGTTTGCGCACTCTCGGGCGGCGCGGAGCAGGTTTGGTCGCACGTCGGTAGATGGCAGTCCCGTCTATTCGGTCAGGCGATCGGGTGAGGGCAGGGGGGGGCTGCGGCTGTCATGAGAGCTGTTCCCTCAAGGCGTCGTGGAGCGCGCTTGGTGACAAGCCGGGTGGAGCGTACCCTGTCAGTCTTGCCCGCTTCCGTGAACCGTTCCACGCACCCTCTATTTTCACCACATCCCGCATCAGTCGCAGCCAGCAGACCTCTGCATATCACCCGCCATACGCACGCATAGCCCTTGCAGGAGCGATAAAATTAGCCTATACGCGCCCTGTCTAAGGGGCGGTTACAGCTTCGGGCGCGATATAACGGGCAGGGTCGGTACCAACCGGCCCTCTTTTGTTTGCGTTCGGCTGCGGGTTCACCGCTGTGCCTTTGCTTCGGAGTTTCTCCGGCGCTTTCTGCACAGTGCCACCACGACGACCAATTGCAACTCCAGACCGGCGGAGACAACCGCACGGCCAGAAACATTTGATAAGGATACGAAAAGCTACATGACTAAAGCAATGGACGAATTCGAAGCGCTTCTGAACGAAAGCTTCGAAATGGACACGCCCCAAGAGGGCACAGTCGTCAAAGGCAAGGTGATCGCTGTCGAAGCGGGCCAAGCCATCATCGACGTCGGCTACAAAATGGAAGGCCGCGTTGAGCTCAAAGAATTTGCTGATCCCGGCGAATCCCCCAAAATCGAAGTTGGCGACGAAGTCGAAGTTTTCCTTCGCCAAGTCGAAAACGCGCGTGGCGAAGCTGTCATCAGCCGCGAAATGGCCCGCCGTGAGGAAGCCTGGGATCGTCTGGAAAAAGCCTATGCCGCAGAAGAGCGTGTCGAAGGCGCGATCTTTGGCCGTGTCAAAGGTGGCTTCACCGTCGACCTCGGCGGCGCAGTTGCGTTCCTGCCCGGCAGCCAAGTCGACGTCCGCCCCGTGCGCGACGCGGGCCCGCTCATGGGTCTCAAGCAGCCGTTCCAGATCCTCAAGATGGACCGCCGTCGTGGCAACATCGTGGTTTCGCGCCGTGCGATCCTCGAAGAGTCCCGCGCCGAACAGCGTGCCGAAGTCATTGGCAACCTGACCGAAGGTCAGACCGTCGATGGTGTGGTCAAGAACATCACCGAATACGGTGCGTTTGTTGACCTTGGCGGCGTTGACGGCCTCTTGCACGTCACCGACATGGCATGGCGTCGGGTCAACCACCCGTCCGAGATCTTGGCGATTGGCGAGACCATCAAGGTTCAGGTCATCAAGATCAACAAAGAGACCCACCGCATCAGCCTCGGCATGAAGCAGCTGCAGGAAGATCCGTGGGATCTGGTTGGCGCCAAGTACCCGCTCGAGTCGGTGCACACTGGCCGCGTGACCAACATCACCGACTACGGCGCGTTCGTCGAGCTGGAGCCGGGTGTCGAAGGTCTCGTTCACGTGTCCGAGATGTCTTGGACCAAAAAGAACGTGCACCCCGGCAAGATCGTGTCCACTTCGCAAGAAGTTGAAGTCATGGTGCTGGAAATCGACGGTGCCAAGCGCCGTGTTTCCCTTGGTCTCAAGCAGACCATGCGCAACCCATGGGAAGTGTTCGCTGAAACACACCCCGAGGGCACCGAAGTCGAGGGCGAAGTCAAGAACATCACCGAATTCGGTCTGTTCGTTGGCCTGCCGGGCGACATCGACGGCATGGTTCACCTCTCCGACCTCAGCTGGGACCAGCGCGGCGAAGAGGCGATCCAGGACTACCGCAAAGGTGACGTGGTTCAGGCCGTTGTCTCCGAAGTCGACGTTGAGAAAGAGCGTATCTCGCTCTCGATCAAGAACGTCGGCGGTGACAAGTTCGCTGAAGCGGTTGGCGGCGTGAAGCGCGGCTCGATCGTGACTGTGAACGTGACCTCCATCGAAGAAGGTGGCATCGAAGTCGAATACGAAGGCATGAAGAGCTTCATCCGTCGTTCCGACCTCAGCCGTGACCGTGCCGAACAGCGCCCTGAGCGTTTCTCGGTCGGTGACAAGGTCGACGTGCGCATCACCAATGTCGATGCCAAGGCACACCGTCTGGGCGTTTCGATCAAGGCGCGTGAGATCGCAGAAGAGAAAGAGGCGGTACAGCAGTACGGTTCCTCCGACTCCGGCGCGAGCTTGGGCGACATCCTTGGTGCGGCGCTGAAGGGCGACGACGAGTAAGCACATTCCACGTTGAATGTGTCACGTTAACGAAGGCCCCGCATTGCAACATGCGGGGCCTTTTGCTGTTCTCGGGGGCCGCTCGAATCGGGGCGGTGTCTTGAGGCGAAGGAGCCATTGCCTTGCGCCTTAAGGCTTTTCTGGGAGGGCAGCGGCGGAAAAAAGCCGATAAAACAGGGGTTTCGCTGCGAAAAATCTATCGCAGCGCAATCGGAACACCTTCCCGAGTGGAGCGTTATTTCCTATAGTCGCGTAAGACATCAATAAATTCTCGGGGGACGTGCCATGATCCGGTCGGAACTGATCCAGAAGATCGCTGACGACAATCCGCATCTTTATCAGCGTGATGTTGAGCGGATCGTAAACACCGTCTTCGATGAGATCACGGGCGCCATGTCGCGCGGTGATCGTGTCGAACTGCGCGGTTTCGGCGCGTTCTCAGTGAAAAAGCGCGATGCCCGGGTGGGCCGTAATCCACGCACCGGTGAGACAGTGAATGTCGAAGAAAAACATGTGCCCTTCTTTAAGACTGGCAAGCTGCTGCGCGACCGCCTGAACGGGAAAAGCTGATGCGTTATATCCGTTACGCCTGCATCGCGCTCTTCGCGGTGGCGCTGGTTTCTGTTGCCTTGGCAAACCGCAATATCGTAACGCTCCAGGTGCTTCCGACCGAAATCTCAGGGTGGTTCGCGGTAAACCCATCGGTGCAACTGCCGCTCTTTATCGTGATCCTTGGTGGGATCATCGTGGGCCTGCTGGTTGGCTTCGTTTGGGAATGGATCCGCGAGCATGGTCACCGCGCCGAACTGGCCCGTCAGGCCCGCGAGCGGCGCCGGTTGGAGCGGGAAGTCATCCGCCTCAAGGCAGAGAAGCATCAGGGCAAAGACGAGGTTCTGGCGCTGCTGGACGAAGCAGGCTAATCCCCTCATATGCCTGAGAATATCAATGTTAAAATCTGCGGTTTGACCGACCCCGCCGATGTGCCTGCGGCCCTTTTGGCCGGGGCGCGTACGTTGGGGTTCGTCTTTTTCGAGAAGTCGCCTCGGGATCTATCGCTGGAGGCGGCAGCGCATATGACAGAGGCGGTGCCGGATGGCATCTGCAAAGTTGCGCTGACCGTTAATGCGGATGATGCGGCGCTGGATACGTTGCTCGCAGCCGTACCCTTTCTCGACATGCTACAGCTTCACGGCAGCGAAAGCCCGGCCCGGGTGGCTGAGGTGAAGGCCCGCTATGGTTTGCCGGTGATGAAAGCCATTGGCGTTGCCGATCGGGACGACTTGGCCGCGCTGAACGACTATGTGACCGTGGCAGATCAGCTTCTAGTAGACGCCAAACCGCCTAAGGACGCAGTGCTGCCGGGCGGGAACGGGCTGGCCTTCGACTGGCGGCTGATCGCGGGTCGACGCTGGCCGAAGCCTTGGATGCTCGCAGGCGGCTTGAACGCGGACAATGTCGGAGAGGCGATTGCCCTCACCGGAGCGCGGCAGGTCGATGTTTCGTCAGGCGTGGAAAGCGCGCCGGGCGTGAAGGATCCGCAGCGGATGCGCGCCTTTTGCGAAGCGGCGTTGAAGTAACTCCTCCCCGCTCTCAACGAAAAAAGGCCCGGTGGCATTGCCCCGGACCTTTGTCTTTTTTGTCCTAGAATGGTGCGATCAGATAGACTGATCGTAATCGCCCACGCCCGGCTCGGTCCGGATCACGGCATCGATATCGGCGAAGATGGCGCGCATTTCAGCTTCAGAGTCGGGGCTTTCGCAGACGACCACCAAGTTAGGCGTGTTCGAAGAGGCCCGCACGAGGCCCCAGCCGCCATTGTCGAGCATAACCCGCGCACCGTTTACCGTAATCACCTCGGCGATCGCGCGCCCGCCGATTTTGTCTCCGGCCTCTGCCTTGGCGACCAGTTTTTGAACCAGACGATCAAGGATGTCGTATTTTTCGGTGTCCGAGGCATAGGGCGACATGGTGGGTGTGGCCCAGGTCTGGGGCAGGGCGCGGCGCAGGTCGGACATGGACATGTCGGGGTTGCGGTCCATCAGCTTGCAGATTTCCACCGCGACGCGCATGCCGCAGTCATAGCCGCGACCAATCGGCTCGGCGAGGAAGTAGTGGCCGGATTTCTCAAAGCCCGCCAGCGCGCCCAATTCTTTGACGCGGCGTTTCATGTGGCTGTGGCCTGTTTTCCAGTAGTCGGCTTTGGCCCCATGCTTTTGCAACTCAGGGTCAGAGGCGAAGAGGCCGGTCGATTTCACATCCGCGACGAAGGTGCTGTTAGGGTAGAGCTTCACCAGATCGCGGGCCATGATGACGCCCATCTTGTCCGCGAAGATCTCTTCGCCCTCATCGTCCACCACGCCGCAACGGTCGCCGTCACCGTCAAAGCCTAGCGCGAAATCAGCGCCAGAGGCCCGGACGCTGTCGGCCATGTCGTGCAGCATCTCCATGGCTTCAGGGTTCGGGTTGTAATGGGGGAAGGTGTAATCGAGCGTGTTGTGGCTATCGACGACTTCGACGCCCAGACGGCGGAACAGCTCGGGTGCGAAGGCCGAGGCGGTGCCGTTGCCAGTAGCGCAGACGACCTTCAGCTTGCGGGACATTTTGAAGTCTCCCACGAGGTCGTCAAGATAGGCCTCACGCACGCCGTCAACGAACTCATAGGCACCACCCGGACGCCGCTCTCCGCGGCCATTCAGCACGATGTCGCGCAGCTCGGCCATCTCATCTGGGCCATGGGTCAGGGGGCGCTCAAAACCCATCTTAACGCCGGTCCAGCCGTTCGGGTTATGGCTGGCGGTGACCATCGCAACGGCGGGCGCATTGAGATGGAATTGCGCGAAATAGGCCATGGGCGACAGGGCGGGGCCGATGTCTTTGACCGTGATCCCGGCCTGCATCAGCCCCAGCATCAGCGCGTTTTTGATCGACAGAGAATAGTCGCGATAATCATTACCCACGGCGATGACCGGCTCAATCCCGCGCGCGTGCATCTGCGTGCCCAACCCAAGGCCAAGTGCGGTGATGCCGGGCAGGTTAATGTCGTCGGGGTATTTCCAACGCGCGTCGTACTCCCGGAAACCTGTCGGAGTGATCATCGCATCACGGAGAAATTCCCAAGTGTTTGGGGTCACGGTGGAGGCCGGTTTGCTCACGTCAAATACTCGCTTTTTGGGATAAATTTAGAAAGTCAGCGGATGGCTTTTTGCCAGCGCATCAAATTGCATCAGCAGGTTGATCAGCCCCGGCATCTGGTCGAGGTAGATCATATTCGGCCCATCACTGGGCGCGGTGTCGGGGTCTTCATGCGTCTCCATAAAGATCGCGGCGACGCCGATGGAGGCTGCTGCACGGGCCATGACCGGGGCAAACTCGCGCTGGCCGCCTGAGGATCCACCCTTGCCGCCGGGTTGGGCGACTGAATGGGTTGCGTCCATGACCACCGGGTAGCCGGTCTGGGCCATCTGTGGCAGGCTGCGCATGTCGGCCACCAATGTGTTATAGCCGAATGTCGTGCCCCGCTCGGTCAGTAGGATGTTCTTGTTGCCGGTGCTTTCGATCTTGTCGACGATGTTCTGCATTTCCCAAGGGGCAAGGAACTGACCCTTTTTGACGTTGACGGCCTTGCCTGTTTCGCCCGCGGCCAGCAGGATGTCGGTTTGACGGCAGAGGAAGGCGGGGATTTGCAGCACATCGACCACTTTCCCGGCCTGCGCGCATTGCGCCTCGTTGTGCACATCCGTTAGCACTGGCACGTCATTGGCACGGGCCACAGATTGCAACACCTGAAGACCTTTTTCGATGCCCAAACCGCGCTTGCCCGAGAGGGAAGTGCGGTTGGCCTTGTCGTAGCTGGCTTTGAAGATGAACTGCGCGCCAGCCGCGTCACAGGCTTCCTTCAGCACGCCCGCGATCATCTGCGCGTGATCTTCGCTCTCTAACTGGCAGGGGCCAGCGATCACGGTGAGAGGGCGGTCGTTGCCGACTGTCAGATTTCCGATGCGCAGCTGGGTCATGAAGTTACCTGTTCTCTTAGAATGGACGCCGTCAGGGACAGCATCAGGTAGATGCCTGCAAAGATAAGGAAAGCCAATATCGTGTTTTCGAACTTGCGGGGGTAGGTGGCCTCATCCGGGGCCACGGGATTGACCGCCACAGTGAGGTAGCGGACCTGCCGCCCGGCCTCGGTTCGGGCTTGATCCATTGCGGTTTGCGCGCTTTGCAGCACCATGTCAGCGGCGGCCAAATCGGCCTGTGCAAGCTGCGCTGTGACCGCCTGCTGCGCCAGCGAGTTTTCGCCTTCATTGGCAGCGGTCATCCGCTCGCGCAGCTTGGTCAGCTGTTCGCGCAGCCGGCGCACGTCGCCCCGCGCGCCGTCGACCTTGGCTTGGTTCGGGCGTTGGTTGTCGAGCAGGGCGGCGAGTTCGAGTTCCTTCTCAATCAGCAGTGTTTCGTAATTGGTAATCTGAGTGCGGATCGAAGCGATCATCGCCTCGGGGTCGACGTTGTTGTCAACCTGCAGCTTGATCAAAGCCTCCTGTGCCGCGCGGCGGTTCGCCAGAGCGGTTTCATAGCCTTCACGCGCGTCACGCATGCCGTCTTCGCGCTTTTGCTTACTCAGGTCGTTGACCCGTTCCTCGGCATAGGTGAGCAGGCGTTTCGAAAATTCTTCCGAGATCTCCGGATCGGCGGCGATAACCTCCATCCGGATCACGCCTTCGGTTGGGTCATATCCGATTTTGACGTTTTTCTTGTAGGCTTTATAGGCCTCTTCGTTGGTCGGATTTTCGGTCAGGCGTTGGATCGGGTCAATCTCAGGGTCCGCAAAATGCGTGCGGAAACCGGCATCTTCATCAAGGCGTAGCATGGCATCCTTGGATTGCAGATAGGCCTGTGTGGCAATGCTGTCGGCGCTATTGGCGAATTGCGTGGGCAGCAGCCCGCCAAAGGGGCTGGAACCGCCGCCGCCTTCGTTCTGAATGATCAGGAACTGGCTGTCGGTGGCATACATCGGCGTGGCGATCTTGTAAAAGTAATAGCCCGCCGCAAAGGTCGGCAGCATGACGAAGAACGCCAACCGGACCAGCAGCATGGCCGCTTTGCGGCGGCGGCGGCGGGTGATGTCGCGCTGAATGTCGGAGATCTCGCGCTGGCGGCGCTCGGCGGGGCTGACATCGGTCGAGGGCAGGCCGCGAGGGTTGCGCGGGGTGGTCTGCGGCAGTTGCACCTTTGGGCCACCGGGCTCTCCACGGGTGGCGGGCAAACCGCTGCCGCCCTGATCGCCTGACTGCGGCACCACGAGTTCCAGCATGTTTGACCGTTGAAACGGGTCGATCCCCTTTGCGCGCAAAAGCCGCACTGCATCGAAGTCCGAAGTGGGCGCCAGCCCATGTTTTTGCGCCACCCGGCGCGCCATGCGCAATTGGCGACCTGTCAGCCCTTCGCGGCGGATCGCGTCGATGTCCTGCTCGGCGGAAACTTCATTGGCAGAAGACACTTCACCACTGCGCGCGCTCTCAGCATTGGGGGTCTTGCCGCTGCGCGCGGCATGTTCCAAGGCTTCCTTGCTGTGGGAAGGTTCCACCTGCGTCGCATCGGCCACAGCGCGCAGCTTGGCCGTTCTCTCGGCTTTTTCGGCCTCACGCGGGGCTGCCTGCGCTTTCGCAGTGCTACTCGGCAAAGCGCTGGAGGCCGAAGGCGGCGGCGCCTTGCGGATGCGGAATTTTCTAGCCTTGGGTTTCGTAGTCATAGAGCTGTTTCGCTTCTTCCAAGGTGTCGAACATATGTAACTTACCATCCAAAAGGACAGCGGCGGAGCGGGCGAACTTTTCGAGCGTATGGGCCTGATGCGAAACGATGATAATCGTCGTGGTCCGCAGCCGTTCTTTCAGAATATCGCCCGCCTTGCGGTTAAACTCCACGTCTGTCGTGCCCGGCATGCCTTCGTCAATCAGATAGATATCAAAATCCAGCGCCAACATCAGCGCGAAAGAGAACCGCGCCCGCATCCCGGCAGAATAAGTGCCAATCGGTTGATCGAAGTATTCTCCCAGACCACAAAGCCAACGGCAGAAGCTTTCGACGTAGTCCGGGTCCAACCCATAGAGCCGCGCGATATAGCGCGCGTTCTCCATAGCCGAGACCTTGTTGACCACGCCGCCCATAAAGCCCAATGGAAACGAGATGTTACAGCCGCGCCTGATCTCGCCCTCATCGGGTTTTTCAAGTCCGGCCATCATGTTGATCAGCGTCGTCTTGCCCGTCCCATTGGGGGCCAGAACGCCCAAAGAGTGGCCAAGTTCCACGCGAAAAGACACCCGGTCAAGAATGACCTTGTGCTGGGATCCCGTCCAAAAAGATTTGGACACATTTTCAAATTCCAGCATTCCCTGCTCCGGTTTCGCTGAGCGCGGCCTCTCGGCGCCTCTTGTATCAGAGGTATCTTAACCGTCTATTCACCGAATTTGACCACAATATGTCGAAATACAGGCAAAGCCCGCTGAGAAATATGGTTTGGGATAGGCTGCGGGCGCTTGAGATGCGGCCCAAGCAGGCCCTTGGAACGGGGGCCATAAGGGGCAAGCCCAGCTTGCGTCACCGCGCAGGAAGTTAGTGCAACGTGTGAGTGCTTTCGGTCGGGGCCATCTCTCCGATGTAGCTGACGTTCATCAAGGCGGCCTGCGTGCGGTCGCCGTCAATGCTTTGCACCGGTCCCACGGGCACGGCGCTCATCAGGCCAAGCCGTGTCATCCAGCGGCTAAAGGTGGCAGGCACGATGCCCAGAACGTGGCTCGCGCCCATGGCGTAGGCGGCACCGGCCATTTGGTTCATAAGCATACGCTGCACGGCTATGCGGCGCTGAGCAGGGACGGCGTTGGTGAGGAACAGGCGGGTGGCTTCCCAAATGTCACCGCGCACGGGTGCTTTGAAAAATAGCACGTCTTGCGGGATGTCGGGGAGCATACCCAGCTGCGCATCGCGCAGCATGTAGCTGTATTGCGCGCAGGTCGAGGTGGTGGGCATCAAGCGCACGCCGCCCATGACCTCGCCATACTCATGCAGGACGATCCAGCGGGCGCGGGGGGTGTCGTATTGATCGAACTCCATCCCATCAACCTGAGGGAGATCCCATTGCTTGTCATCAATGAAGATTCGCCGCCGGGCCCGTAAGAAATTTACGAATAATTCACCGTGCTGATGCATGTTCAAAAACGACAAAGTTGTGGCACGCATGTAGGGATTGGCCCGGGCGAGGGCCTCTGGGCTGTAAGGATCCGGTTCAGCGGCCTTTGGACCAAGGAGTTTGCGCGGAAAACGGTTATTCTTAATTTCTAATGCTTTAGCGTCCTGTGGTGTCAGTTCGGGGAGAACATCCTGCCAAGATTTACCGCTAAAGTTCCGTCCTTGCAGACTCATATCGGGCCTCAAAAATCGCTGTAAAAATACCTCTTGTCAGCAGGCTAACCTCCAGTTGCATGAAATGGCCACACTTATGTCCCATTTCCGTGTGTAGAATGGACGATGATCGCGTCTAACATGTGCTTCGATGCCGAAATGCAACATGTGAGGGCGTTCCACAGCGGCAGAACGCCGGGATTCGAGCAGCCGACCGAAGAAAAACGAGAGCGATGTCGCAGGAAAACGTAACATACGGGCCGACACATATGCCGCATCTGGCAGACGCCACTAAGGTGCAGCAGATGCGCGACTACTCCCAAGTCGGCGTCAGCCTGTTTTGGCAGCGGCAAATGATCTTTGCGGCGGCGATATGCCTGTCAGCTTTTTACTATGAGCTTTGGCTGTCGATCACGACCCTGATCCTGATCGCGATTTCTGAAGCCTTTGACTACCTTCTCTTCTTACGCATCACCCGTTGGCGCGGGCGCAGCCCCCGTTTGGCGCGGTTGTTCATGAACCGGATCTATATCGGGACAGTGCTCAGCGCCGGGGTGATCAGCTATTTCGCGCTTGGGATTGCGCTTCAGCAGGGGGCAACGACGCATTTCCTGCCGCTGTTCTTCCTCTTCGCGGCAGCGCTTTTCGCTTCGATGAACAACCATCACATTCTGCCGGTGCTGATGCTGCGGTTGGCAATCTATGGCGCGACCTTCCTGTTCATCCCGATCTGGGACATCGTACGCACCGGGGCCAGCATTGAATCCGAACTTTGGACCCAGTTGTTTACCGTTGTTTTCGTGCTCTACTTTATCGTCGATTGCTCGCGCATCTTCATGAAGATGTACCGCACCAACCTAAGGCAGTTAGAAGAACTGAAGGCCGAGCATGAGAAAACCAAGATCGCTTTCAAGGTAAAGACCGAGTTCGTCTCGACCATCAGTCACGAGCTGCGCACCCCGATGACATCGATCAAAGGGTCGCTTGATATGGCCTGCGCCGGGGTTTTGGGCGAAATGACCCCTCAGATGGAGAAGGTTCTGAAGATAGCACAGCGCAATTCGGCGCGGCTGACGTCGATCATCAATGAAATCCTCGACCTGCAAAAATTCGAGGCAGGTAAGGTGAGCTTCGACATCGAACCGCTTGAGGTGCAGACGATTATCGAAGACGCGATTGAGCTTAATCAATCCTTTGCGAGCAACCTCGGCGTGACGCTGCGCTATGCGAGGCCCTCGGATGCGGCGGGCATTGCCACGGATGAAAAGCGCCTGCAGCAGGTGATGTCCAACCTTCTGTCCAACGCGGCCAAATTCTCGCCCGCGGGGTCAACGGTGAAGGTCACCTCCGTCAAACATGATGACAAGGTGCGGATCAGCGTGATCGACGAGGGGATCGGCCTTGCGGAATCCGAACGGGAGAAGGTCTTTGACGAATTCTCGCAGATCGACTCGTCTGACCAGCGCGCCGTGGGTGGCACCGGTCTGGGCATGAACATCTCCAAGCGGATCATCGAAGCCTTGGGCGGTCAGATCGACTACTTCAAAAACGCGGGCCCCGGCACGACGTTTTATATCGATATGCCGTTGGGCAATGGGTCCGGGCGCGAGTTGGCGCATGGGATACATGTCAAAGATATGGTCAACGGGGATGGGCCGATTGGCGATGAAGAGCCCCAGAAACCCTCCGGGGATCGGGCCGCAGCCTAGGTTCGCGGCGGCCCGGCCCGTCATTAGTGCCCGATGACCTTCGCTTCCGCGCAGAACTGCTGTGCGTTTTCCATTTCCAGCGTGCTGTGGTGCAGGTGGTAGCGTTCTGCCAGCACCGCTTTGATCTGGTCCCGGGTCTCGGCAGGCGGAGCTTGAGTTTCTGCCGTCAGCACCACATGGGCATCCACCGCCGCGGCATGTTCATCCATCATCCAAAGATGAAGATGGTGAACAGAGGCGACGCCGGGAATGTCTTTGATCGTAGCGATCACCGCATGGGCATCGATGTCGGGCGGGCTGCCCAGCATCAGGATACGCACAACGCCCGGCATTTCGGTGAAGGATTGCCAGAGGATATAGCCCGCGATGAGCAGCGTCGCCGCCGGATCGACCCAATGCCAGCCAAAGAGAATCACGGCGCTGCCCGCCACGATCACGGCGACTGAGCCGAGCGCATCCGCCAGATTGTGCAAAAAGGCGGCCCGGATGTTCACGCTGGACTTCGACAGGCGGTAGGTCAGCGCCGCCGTGCCCAGATCGACCAGCAGCGCGATACCTGCGACGATAACAATAATCCACCCGGCGACGGGGGAGGGATCATAGAACCGCAGCACGGCTTCATAGACAAGATAGAGGCCGATCACGATCAGGGTCGTGTAATTGACCAATGCGGCCACCGCCTCGATCCTGCCATAGCCAAAGGTCATTTGCGCATCCGCCGGGCGGCGAGCGATCTTGCGCGCAGCAAAGGCGATGATCAGCGCGACGGCATCGCTGAAATTATGCAGGGCATCAGCAATGAGCGACAGGCTGCCCGCCACGATCCCGCCGATGACTTGGGCCACCGTCAGGATGATGTTGATCCCCACGGCGGCGGCGACCTTGCCGTCGCCGCTTTCGGGATCAACGTGGTGATGATGTCCGTGCCCCATTATGCCATCCATTGCCAAGCCATGCCCGCGAAGATGGCACCAACAAAGGCAAAACCGAGATAGGCCGCAAAAATATGCGGTTTGACCAGCGCCCAGACAGCGATGGCCGCCGGGATGCAGCTTACTCCGCCTGCGATGACAAAGGACATGGCCGCGCCTTGGGTCATGCCTTGGGCCAGCAGCGCGTCGATCAGTGGCACGGCGGCATAGCCGTTGAGATAGGCCGGCGCCCCCACCAAAGCGCCGAGGATGATCGGCATGACTCCGGTGCCTCCCAAGACGTTGGCGATCCATTCTGCGGGTACATAGGTCAGCATGAGGGCTTCGACCACATAGGCGAGGGTCAGCCATTTCACGAGGAACAGCGCATTGGTCAACGCTGTATCATTAAAACTCGCGCGGCGCTCGGGCTCTTGCCAAAATTTCCAGACCGGCGCGCCGGAAAAGGGTTTGGCCGACGAACAGCAGCTTCCTTTCGCGGGCTGGGCGCGCAGCGGATCGTTAAAAAGCGGGGTCCGCGATAGAGCCAATACGGTAAAGCCACCGAACATGCCGACGCCAAGTGCTGCGATGGTTTTCGCCACGGCGAAATCAAAGCCGAGCGTGCCAGAGGTAATCGCGAACATCGCCGGGTCCATCAGCGGGGAGGCCAGCCAAAAGGCCATGACCGCACCCAGCGGGGCCCCGACAGCGAGAAGGGCGGCAATAAAGGGGATCACTTCGCAGCTGCAAAAGGGAGACAGCCCGCCAAGTGCTGCTGCCATGACAACCATCCGTGCGGGGTTCCCCTCAAAGGCGCGGGCGAGCAGGCTCTCGGCGCCGCTGGCTTTCAGGTAGGCCACGGCCAGCACCGCGAAGGCGATAAAAGGGGCCGTGCCCAAAAGGGCTTCGGCGGCGAAGATGACGGTCGGCACGGCTTGCGGCGGATCCAACAGGGCAATGAGGGCCAAAATGGCCAGTGTGATGCCCCATGCGCTTTTGAAAAACGCCAATCGGTGTAGGGCGGGGAGGGATTGCGTAGTGTCAGCCATGGTCATGCTCCGTACATTCGTTGATCGCGTCCGCGCAGCATTCGGTGAGCAGAAAATTCGCCAGCGCCCGGACTTCTTCATAGGCGACGGCGGCGCAGATCGTGCTGCGGCCTTGTTTTTCCTGTTTCACCAGTCCGGCAGAGGCCAAAAGTTTCAAATGGTGCGTCAGGGTTGAGCCTGTGACGCCAGTGCGTTCGCCCAGCGTGCCGATGCTTAACCCCGCTGATCCGGCGCGCACCAGCGTGCGCAGCACCAACAGGCGTTGTTCTGATCCAAGCGCGGCAAAGCTGCTGGCGGCGAGGGTGAGGGCGGGGGTTGCAGATTCTTGTTTCATGATTCTAGAAATATCGAAATGTTAGCCCAATGCAAGATTTATTTCGATAGATGTTGAAGTGACCTGAGGCGCCCCCTTTATCTTTCGGCCCTTTTGCCTATCTCCTGCTTATGAAGGATATCCGAGATGATCTAGCGGCCTGCCGCCTTTGTGCCGAGCGGTTTGCCGTGACGGCGACACAGCATCGCCCGCGGCCCATTGTCTGGTTCAAACCCGGCGCGCGGCTGCTGATCGCCAGCCAAGCGCCTGGCAAACGCGTGCATGAGGCGGGCAAGCCGTTTTGGGACATGTCCGGCACCCGTCTGCGCGACTGGCTGGGGTTGGATGAGGCCACATTCTACGACCGCAGCCGGGTGGCGATCGTGCCGATGGGGTTTTGTTTTCCGGGCTATGACACCAAGGGCAGTGACCTGCCGCCGCCGCGCATTTGTGCGCAGACTTGGCGCGAACCGGTGTTGGAGATGCTGCCGGATTTGCGGCTTACGGTGTTGATCGGGGCCTATGCGATGAAATATCACCTGCCCGGATTTCGCAATGTGACCGAGGCCGTGGCGGGCTGGCGCGATCATCCGCAGGGGGTCTTTGCCTTGCCTCATCCGTCTTGGCGCAATACCGGATGGTTGAACAAGAATCCCTGGTTCGCGGAAGAGGTCCTCCCCCGTCTGCGCGCCGCCGTGTCCGAGGTGATGAATGACCGAGCCCCAAACTGACCCCAAGACAGCCCGGCTGATTGAGCCGACCCCGCTGGACCAAGCCCATGCCGCGATGATGGCCGCCCCCGAAGACGACGCCGCCCGCCTGCGCTTTTACGAGCGTATCGCGGATGTTGAGCTTTTCATGCTGTTGGAGGATGAGCCGCAGGGCGATCAGATCAGCCCGGTGTTGTTTGAAGAGAGCTATGTCATGGTCTTCGACCGCGCCGCGCGGCTTTCGGCCCATGTGGGGGAGGCGTCCCCGTATGTGGCGCTTTCAGGCCGGGCGATTGCCGCGATGTTGGAAGGGCAGCCCTTGGGCATGGCGGTGAACATCGGTGTGGCCCCGTCGGAAATCCTGTTGCCTGCCGAGGCGATGGACTGGCTGCGCAGCACCTTGGCCCATGCGCCGGGCGAGGTGGAGGCAAGCATCGACCGGGTGTTCCCGCCTCAGGGCCTGCCCGATACGCTGATCGCCGCGATTGATGCAAAATTGGCGACGGCCACCGGCATGGCGGCAGGCGCGTTCCTTGTGGGGGTCGAATATACCGGCGGCGGGCGCGGGCATCTTCTGGCCTTCGTCGGGGCGATCCCCCGCGCGCAGGATGCGCTTGTGCGGGCGGCGTCCGAGGCGTTGACCTTTTCGGGCATTGAGGCAGGCGCGATGGACGTAGGCTTTTTCGGCCCCAATGATGCGGTGGTGGAGAAACTTGCCCGCGTCGGTCTGCGCTTTGACCTGCCTCAGATGGAGCCCTTGCAGAATACGCCGCGTATGGCACCGGGGAGCGATCCGGCGAAACCGCCGAAACTGCGTTGATCTTTTCACTGGGCAAAGAAAAAGGCGGGCGGGGTTTTCACACCCACCCGCCTTTTCTCATTTCAAGAAGCCGGTCTTAGCGGCGGCGGTCGCGCCGCGCGCTCATCGGCTGGAACGCTACGCCGACATGGGCTTCGCAATAGGGTTTGCCCTGCTGCACGGGCAGACCACAGAACCAGAAATCATCTGTCGCCGGGTCACCCACGGGCCATTTGCAGGTCCGCTCGGTCAGTTCCATCAGGCCGATCTTCTTAGCCTTTTTTTCGACTTCGCTGACTTTGGCCAGCGCTTCGGGGCTGATCTCATTGGCCGAAGGCTGCGGCGGCAGTGGCTGGCCTGCGGGGATGATCTGCTTACGCGCGGGCAGGTTGGGCTTGGGCGCCGGGGCTGCGGCGGGCTCTTCTGCTTCGGGGGCAACCTCAGGCTCAGGCGCGGCTTTGGCAGCGGGCTTTGGCTTGGCCTCGGCCTTGGGGGCCGCAGGCTTGGCCTTAGGCTCCGGCTTGGCCGTTGCAGCAGCAGCGGGCGCACCGGCAGTGCGGTTCGACAGGCCCAGACGGTGCACCTTGCCGATCACGGCGTTGCGCGTCACCCCGCCCAGTTCTTTCGCGATCTGGCTGGCGGACTGGCCTTCGCCCCACATCTTTTTCAGTGTTTCTACGCGCTCATCAGTCCAGGACATACGGGGTTCCCCAGTTAAAAAGCGGCCCCATAGCCCGGACCGCTTTGTCAGTGTATCGGCCCCCATTTTATCTTCTGGGGCCGCAGGTGCAAGCGCCGATCCCGAAAGCGGGCGGCGCGCTGCGATTGGGGCTTTACGTGGGGGATGAAGGGCGGCTATGCAAGGGCCATGATCAAATGTGCCACATATTCCATCCGACGACGCTTCGTTCGATAAGCCCGCAGCCCTTCAGGGGGCGGCGTGATGGCCTGATCTGGCAGCAAGCATGCTGCACCCTTTCAAAAACAACCAAATCCCATTGACCCTGCGCTAACCCCATGCCCTTTTACCGGCGTGACATGGCCCTCTTTCAAGGACAAACAGATGATCGCTTCCGTTCTGCCGACCTATAACCGCGCCCCTTTGACCTTTGTCAAAGGCGAAGGCACTTGGCTGATCGAAGCGGATGGGCGACGTTTTCTCGACCTTGGGGCGGGGATCGCAGTGAACGCGCTTGGTCATGCGCATCCGGCGCTTGTTAAGGCGCTGACTGATCAGGCGCAGGCGCTCTGGCATACGTCCAACCTCTACCATATCCCGCAGCAAGAGGCGCTGGCGGATCGGTTGGTTGCTGAAACCTTTGCCGACACGGCGTTTTTCTGTAACTCGGGCACCGAGGCTTGCGAGTTGGCCGTGAAGATGGCGCGCAAGTATTTCTATGACGCGGGCCAACCTGAGCGGGTTGAAATCATCACCTTTAGCGGCTCGTTCCACGGACGCTCCTCTGCTGGGATCGCGGCGGCGGGGTCTGAGAAGATGACCAAGGGTTTCGGCCCGTTGCTGCCGGGTTTCGTGCATCTTGACCTAGGCGATAGCGAAGCACTGAATGCCGCTATCACCGACAAGACCGCCGCCATCATGGTCGAGCCGGTGCAGGGCGAGGGCGGTATCCGCGCTGTGCCTGACGCGGAATTGCAGCAGATGCGCGCGCTTTGTGATCAGCACGGGCTGCTTTTGATCTTTGACGAGGTGCAATGCGGCGTAGGCCGGACCGGACGGCTCTTTGCCCATGAATGGGCCGGGGTGACGCCCGATATCATGATGGTCGCCAAGGGCATTGGCGGGGGCTTCCCGCTGGGTGCTGTGTTGGCGACTGAGAAAGCCGCTTCAGGCATGACCGCAGGCACCCACGGATCGACCTATGGCGGCAACCCGCTGGGCTGCGCCGTGGGCTGTGCGGTGCTGGATGTGGTGGCGGATGATGCGTTTTTGGCCGAAGTGAACCGCAAGGCCAGGCTGATGCGTCAGCGCCTTGAGGGGTTGGTGGCGGAGCATCCCGAGGTCTTTGAAGAGGTGCGCGGCACGGGGCTGATGCTGGGGCTGAAGTGTAAGGTGGTGAACGCAGATGTGGTCGCTGCGGGCTATGCCAATGCGCTGATCACCGTGCCCGCCGCCGACAACGTAATCCGCCTGTTGCCGCCGCTGACCATTTCCGACGATGAGATTGCCGAGGCCGTGACCCGCCTTGACGCCATCGCGCGTGATCTCACCCCGGCCTAAGCGCCATTCGCCTAAAATATTCCTCGGGCATCGGGGCAAATGCTCCCGTTACCCGCAAGACAGAGACGACAGATGAACCATTTTCTTGATATCCACCAAACTGACCCCGCTGATTTGCGGCAGATCATCGACAATGCAGCCGCCATGAAAGCCGCGCGCAATGGCCGTCCGCGTGGTGCGCCGGATGAAGAACAGCCGCTAAAGGACCATATGGTCGCGCTGATTTTCGAAAAGCCGTCGACCCGGACGCGCGTGTCCTTTGACGTGGGCGTGCGGCAGATGGGCGGGCAGACAATGGTGCTCTCGGGAGCCGACATGCAGCTTGGCCATGGCGAGACCATCGCCGACACCGCCCGCGTGCTGTCACGTTATGTAGATATGATCATGATCCGCACTTTCGAAGAGCAGACCCTGCTGGAAATGGCCGAATACGCCACCGTGCCGGTGATCAACGGGCTGACCAACCGCACGCACCCCTGTCAGATCATGGCGGACATTCAGACTTTCGAGGAACATCGTGGCCCGATCAAGGGGCGCAAGGTGGTCTGGTCAGGCGACGGCAACAACGTCTTCGCGAGCTTTGCCCATGCGGCCAAACAGTTCGACTTCGAGCTGGTCTTTACCGGGCCGCAGACGCTGGACCCGGAAGCGGCGCTTGATGGCCTTTATACGATCGAGCGCGACCCACAGAAGGCTGTGGAGGGCGCCGATCTGGTGGTCACTGACACTTGGGTCAGCATGCATGATCCGCAATCGGCCCGCGAGCGGCGTCACAACCAGCTGCGCGGCTATCAGGTGAATGACGCGCTGATGTCGTTGGCCAAGCCTGACGCGCTCTTTATGCACTGCCTGCCCGCGCACCGCGATGATGAGGCGACAAGCTCGGTCATGGACGGGCCGCATTCGGTGATCTTTGACGAGGCCGAAAACCGTCTGCATGCACAGAAAGCCGTCATGCGCTGGTGTCTGGGCGCATGAGCGACGGCCCCCGCATCGTTGTCGCGGGCGCGGGGGCGATCGGCTGTTTCATCGGCGGGCTGCTGGCCGGGGCGGGGCATTCCGTGACCCTGCTGGCCCGACCCCGCATTCAGGCCGAAATCCGCACCCATGGGCTGACCCTGACGGACTTTGGCGGGATGGCCCGCAACCTGTCGCCGGATGATCTGACCCTCGCGAGTGATGAGACCTGCCTACGCGATGCCGATATCGTGCTGGTCACGGTCAAATCGCGCGATACCGAAAACATGGCCCGGCTTATCGCCCGCCACACGGCACAGGGCGTGCAGGTCATTAGCCTGCAAAACGGCATGGGCAACCGCGCGATCCTCGCCCAGCACCTGCCGCAGCATGATCTGCGGGCGGGGTTGGTGACTTTCAACGTCGTGGCGATGGGGCAGGGGTGCTACCACAGGGCAAGCTCGGGCGATCTGGTGATCGAAAGCGGGCCGGCTGATCTGGCGGCGCGGCTCTCGCTCCCCGAGCTGAAGATGACAGAACACGCGGATATCACGGCCCTGCAGTGGGGCAAGTTCCTGATGAACCTCAACAACGCGCTGAATGCGCTGAGCGGATTGCCGTTGCAGGCCCAGTTACAGGATCGGGCATGGCGGCGGCTGATGGCCGATCAATGGGCCGAGGCGCACGCCATTTTGCGGGCAGAGAAGATCCGCCCCGCCATGACCACGCCAATCCCGGCGCGTCTGGTTCCGGTGCTGTTGCGCCTGCCGACACCGCTGTTCACACGCATCGCCTCGGCCATGTTGCAGATTGATCCGCAGGCGCGCACCTCCATGGCGCAAGACCTTGCCGCACGCCGCCCGACCGAGATCGACGCGCTGCAGGGCGAGGTGCAGCGGCGCGGGCAGGCGCTTGGCCGGGCGACGCCAGTGACGGATATGGTGCTGCGGGTGTTGGGCTGGGCTGAGCTTGCGGGCGAAGGGCTGCCGCATTTGCCGGTCACCGCCCTGCGGGCCGAGATGGCAGCAGGGCAGGACCAGCGGAAAGGGTGAGGCGCAGGCGTGCCTGACCTTAGTTCACGAGGGTATTCAAGATCCAAAAGACGATGCCAGACAGCAGCGCCGCTGCAGGCACGGTAATCACCCACGCGGCGACGATGGTCATGAAATGCGACCGGCGCACCAGCTTGCGGCGACGGCGCTCTTCCTTGGCGATGCGTTTCACTTCGTTGGTTTGGCCGCCGATACGGCGCAAGCGCCGTTCCATATGCCATTCACGGTAGAACCCCACGCCAAAGACCCCGCCCACGGCGATATGCGTCGAGGAGACGGGTAGGCCCAGCCAGCTTGCCACGATCACGGTGATCGCCGCCGAAAGCGCCACACAATAGGCGCGCATCGGGTTCAGTTTGGTGATCTGGCTGCCGACCATACGGATCAGTTTCGGCCCGAACAGGAACAGACCAAAGGAGATGCCGAAGGCCCCGATGATCATCACCCATGTCGGGATGCTGACCTTATCCTCAAAGCCGCCGAACTCTGTCGCATGGACGATCGCCGCCAGCGGGCCAACCGCATTGGCCACGTCATTAGCACCATGGGCAAAGCTGAGAAGCGCTGCCGAGAGCACCAGCGGTAGACCGAAGAGCGTTTTGACCGAGCGGTTGCGGTTCTCCATCCCTTCCGAGGCACGGCGGATCAGCGGCGCGGAGATGGCATAGACCACCAAACCCGTCACAAGGCCGATGATCAGCGCCATCGGCATGTCGATGCTGACGATTTTCTTCAAACCCTTCAGCGCCAGATAGGCGGCAAAGACCCCTGCCATTATGCCCACCAGTACCGGCACCCATGTACGCGCAGCGGCGATCTTGTCGTCTTGATAAAGGATGCGCGCCTTGATGAAGGCCAAGAACATCGCCGCCACGGCACCACCCAGCACGGGCGAAATCACCCAGCTTGCGGCGATCATGCTCATGGAACTCCAGTTCACCGCGCTGAGGCCTGCGGCTGCGATGCCCGCGCCCATCACGCCGCCCACGACCGAATGCGTGGTCGACACCGGCGCGCCGACCCATGTGGCAAGGTTCACCCAAAGCGCGGAAGAGATCAGCGCGGCCATCATCGCCCAAATGAAGACCCGCGTGTCGGCCACACTGGCTGGATCAATGATCCCTTTAGAGATGGTCGAGACGACATCCCCTCCCGCCAAGAGCGCCCCCGCGGACTCGCAAAGGGCGGCGATCACGATCGCGCCGCCCATGGTCAGGGCATTGGCACCTACGGCGGGGCCCATATTGTTAGCCACGTCATTCGCGCCGATGTTCACCGCCATATAAGCGCCAAAGACCGCCGCGGCGATGACGACAAAGCTTGAGGGTTGATGCCCGAAGAAAACCGCCGCGACTGCGCCTGCCACCACGATAAAGGCGAGCGCGATGCCCGGCGCCACAAGGGGGCGGGCGACATAGGTCGCGGCCAGTTCAACTTGCGAAATACGGTTGAGGTCTTTGTCCAGTGTCTTCCACTGGCTGCCCTGCGGTTCCGTTGCCATTCCTAGATGATCTCCCAAAGATCCTTACATTCAGCGGGGGGTGACATAAGGCCATCAAGGAGGCAAGTCACCCTGTCACAAAATTGTAACATGCTGGATATGGGAGAATCTGCGAGCGGCAGGGAAGTAAATGGGCACCGAACAGCGGTCCGGTGCCAAATCCTATCAGTGGAACGCGGCCAAAATCGCTTTAAGATCAGGCTCATCGACAAGCTCTGAGGCCTCTTGCGGCGTGAACCACGCACGTTTGCGCATGTCCGCTTCGGGATATTCTTCGCTAAGATCGCGCACACGGGTCAAATAGACCTGTGTGGTTACGGGCACGGTCAAGCCTTCGCCAAGGCCTTTGTCATAGTCAAAAATGCCCATCGGATCGGATTCGATATCCGCTTCGGTGACCCCGGCTTCTTCCCAGGCCTCTTGCAGCGCGGCACCAGAGCCGTCCAGCCCGTCAATTGGCCAGCCTTTGGGCAGGATCCAGCGGCCCGTGTCACGGCTGGTAATCAGCAGCACCTTTTTGCCCGCCTCTGTGTCGCGATAGCAAAGGGCGGCAACTTGCACCCGGCGGGGGCGTTTGAAAATAGGAAGGACCATATCCTCCCATGCGCGTCTAAATACTTGTGTCATTACAGAACTATGCCTCGGTCGGGTGTTTTTCTTGTTATGAGCACATTATATAGTGTTCCCAATCGCAAATCAAACTGTGGCAAGCCGGATCGGCGGGCATGGCAGCCTGACCGGCTAAAGATGAGGCATAAACGATATGGCAACTGGCACGCAGGCGGACGGAAACGTGGCACGGGGGCCGGGCGCCGATATCGGGGTCTACGGACTGGGCACCATGGGTTCGGCCCTGGCGCTGAATCTGGCCGACAATCGATTTACCGTGGCGGTAAGCAACCGCGAGGCCGAATGGATCGCGCCCTTCCTTGATGAGGCGGGGCCATTGGCCGAGCGTCTGATCGGGGCAAAGCAGCTTGAAGCGTTCGTCGCCGCCATTGCCCGCCCGCGTAGCATCCTTTTTATGATCCCATCCGGTGCGCCTGTGGATGCGATGATCGAAGCGATCAAACCGCTGCTTGATGAGGGCGATACGCTGATCGATGGCGGCAATGCCGACTTTCACGACACCCGCCGCCGCAGTGCGGAACTGGAAGGCTCGGGGCTGCATTTTGTCGGCATGGGCGTATCAGGCGGTGAAGCCGGGGCACGCAACGGCCCGTCGATGATGGTCGGCGGCAGCGCACATTCTTGGCAGCAGTTCCAGCCGATGGCCGAAGCGATCGCCGCGCGGTTCGAAGGCTCGCCTTGCGTGGCCCACCTTGGCCCCGACGGGGCAGGGCATTTCGTCAAGACGGTGCACAATGGTATCGAATACGCCGACATGCAGATGATCGCCGAAGTCTACGGGTTGCTGCGCGATGCAGGCGGGCAGGGCGCGGTGGAGATCGGCAACCTCTTTGCCGATTGGCAGAAGGGGCCGCTGAGCTCTTACTTGATCGAGGTTTCGGCCGCAGCACTTTTGTCGGTCGACACGCAGACCGGCACGCCCATGGTCGATGTGATACGCGATCAGGCGGGGCAGAAGGGTACAGGCCGCTGGACGCTGATCGAAGCGCTTAAAATGGGGCAGTCGGCCAATACTATTGAGGCCGCCGTCGGCGCGCGCGGCTGGTCGAGCGAGAAGGCGGTGCGTGAGTTGGCCGAGCCGCTGTTGCCCGAGGGCGTGCAAGACGCCCCTCTGCCTGAGGCGGATGATCTGGAATTGGCGCTTTTGGCCGGGCGGATCATCGGCCACGCTCAGGGGTTCCGGATCCTCAGCGCGGGGTCAGAGGAGTTTGAATGGTCGCTCGATATGGCGCGTATTTCTGAAATTTGGCGTGCGGGCTGTATCATCCGCTCGGCGCTTTTGGATGAATTCGCCGATGCCTTCCGTGGCGACTTGCCGGGCGGGCATTTGATCCTCGCGCCCGCGATGCGCAAACGGCTGGAAGACAGTATACCGGCGCTGCGCCGTGTTGTGGCCGCAGGGGCTCTTTTGGGCGTCGCCTTGCCGGCACTTTCGGCGGCACTGGCTTGGTATGACAGCATGCGCCGAGCGCGCGGGACGGCGAATATGATCCAAGCGCAGCGGGATTTCTTTGGTGCACATGGGTTCGAGCGGGACGGCGAAGAGGGCAAGTTTCACGGGACGTGGAATCCGCTACCGTAAGGGCGCTGAAAGGTCCGGGCTCAAGCCGAAGGCACCGGACCATCGCCTGCCCGCCCGGACGGGAAGGCGATTTAGCAACGGGCGGAACACTATTAAGAGCTCACCTACGGCTGCACCATAAAGTGGCACGGATAGACGTTAAGGTTGCCACCCCGCGGGCAGGCGATGGTCCTCGTCACGTCTTGGCAAATGGGTCCACCGGATAGCTCACATGCGCCAAGTACAGCCCTTGCGGCGGGCAAACCGGCCCGCAGGCCGCACGGTCGCGCGCCGCAAGCGCCGCACCCATGTCCGCCACGCTCCATGACCCGGCCCCTACGCGCTCCAACGTGCCCACAAAGCTGCGCACTTGATTGTGCAAAAACGACCGCGCGCGCACGTCGAAGTGATACTCCTTGCCCGAAGCTGTCTCGACTTCGCTCACCGATAACCGGTCCAAGGTCTTTACCGGGCTCTCTGCCTGACAGATGGTCGAGCGGAACGTGGTAAAGTCGTGTTTGCCCACCAAGAGATCCGCCGCGGCCTGCATTGCTTCGACATCCAAGGGATGTTTGATCTGCCAAACCAACCCTGCCTGATGCACCGCCGGGGCGCGGCGCGAAAGGATGCGGAAGTGATAGCGCCGTTCCAGTGCCGAGAAGCGCGCGTGGAAATCCTCAGGGGCCAACACACAATCGGTGATCGCAATGGGATGCGGTTTCAGGTGGTAGTTCAGCGCCTCGCCCAGCCGAAACGGTGACCAGTCACGCTCCATATCGCAATGGGCGACTTGGCCCAGACCATGCACACCGGTATCGGTGCGCCCCGCAGCGGCAATGGAATGCACGCGCGGCTCCAATCGGGCCAAGGCGGCCTCAATGAACCCCTGTACCGTGGGCAGGTCCACCTGTCGCTGCCACCCGTTAAACGGCGCGCCGTGGTATTCGATTTTCAGAGCATATCTGGGCATGGACGGGGCATTAGCGCGGGCGGGCGCTTCTGGCAATCCCCGGCTGCCAGCCCTATGTTACCCCCAAAGACAAAGGGACGGGCGCAGCTTTGGGTATCACAGGCATTGCCGACGGCATTTGGCGGCAGTTTGAGAATGTCACCGACACGGTGGGCGAGACGTTTTTCGAGCCGGTGATCCGGCTTGGGGTCACGGGGCTTGCGCGGTCGGGCAAGACGGTTTTCATCACGTCTCTGGTGGCGAACCTGCTGGACCGGGGGCGGATGCCGGGGCTGCTCGCGGCCTCTGAAGGGCGGATTGAGGCAGCGTTTTTGCAGCCCCAGCCCGACGATACCGTGCCGCGTTTTGACTATGAGAACCACCTTGCCGCGCTGACCGGCAAGACGCCGCATTGGCCAGAAAGCACGCGGGCGATTTCGGAACTGCGGCTGTCGCTCAAAGTGCGGCCCAATGGGTTGCTGGCTGGGCTGCAAGGGCCGCGCACGCTGCATCTGGATATCGTGGATTACCCCGGCGAATGGCTGCTCGATCTGGCGTTGATGGATGTCACCTACGCTGAATGGTCTGCACAGGTGATTGAGCGTATCGCCTCGCGTGAGGAGGCGGCGGGCTACCGCGCGCTGGCCGAGCAGACCGATCCCCATGCCGAGCTAGAAGAAACCACCGCTCGCAGGCTTGCCGACAGCTTTGCCGTCTACCTGCAAACTGCCCGCGCCAATGGCTATTCCGACTGCACGCCGGGGCGGTTTCTGCTGCCCGGTGATCTGGCCGGATCGCCGGTGTTGACCTTCGCGCCGCTGCCGGGCTTCGACGGGGCACCGCGTAAATCGCTGATCCGCGAGATGGCGCGGCGGTTCGAGGCCTATAAGAAACAGGTGGTGCAGCCCTTCTTCCGGGATCATTTCTCTCGGATTGATCGACAGGTGGTGCTGGTCGACGCGCTTGGCGCGATCCATCAAGGGCCGCGCGCGGTCGAAGACCTGCGGGGCGCCATGGCCGATATCTTGGGCGCGTTCCGGCCGGGGACAAACAACTTCCTGACCAGCTTGCTGCGGGGCAAACGTGTTGAGAAAATTCTGTTTGCGGCCACCAAGGCCGATCATCTGCACCACAGCCAGCATCCCCGGCTGAGCGGCATCATGCAGGCGCTGATCCGCGACGCGCGGGACCGGGCGCAATATGCGGGCGCGGGCACGCGGGCGATGGCCATTGCCAGCCTGCGGGCCACGACCGAAGACGTGATGACGCATGGTGGAGAGCAACTTGACGTGGTGCGCGGCACGCTGCTGAACGATGATGAAACGCGCGGGCGGCAGGCGGCTTTTTACCCCGGTGAACTGCCCGAAGACCCGGCGCATTTGCTGACCCCCGCCCGGCAGGGCGCGCAGGAATGGCTGGGGGCGGATTACCAGATCATGCGTTTTGCGCCGGCGGTGTTGGACCTGCGCCCCGGCGACGGGCCACCGCATATCCGGCTCGACCGCGCGGCGGAGTTTCTGATCGGGGACCGACTATGAGCGAAGTGTTGACCCGCCCCGCTACTCTGCGTCCAGCGCAGCCCTTGGACGCGGGCGCTGTAGGCGGCATCATGAGCGATTTTGCGCGCGATACCAATTGGTTGCCGCGCATTCATACAGCGGCAGAGGACATCGCCCATGCAGATGCTATGATCGCGCGGGGCTGGGTCACCGTAGCCGAGCAAGCAGGCAAAATCACCGGTTTTGCCGCTTGTGAGGGGGGCGAGTTGGACGCGCTCTATGTGTCCTATGCGGCGCGAGGGCAAGGCATCGGCTCGGCCCTGTTGATCGCGTTAAAGTCGCGCCATAAGTCGCTGACCTGCTGGACCTTTCAAGCCAACGCGCGGGCCATTGCCTTCTACCGCCAACATGGTTTTGCCGAAACCGCGCGCGGCGATGGCAGCGCCAATGACGAAGGGCTGCCCGATTTGACATTGCACTGGCAGAGGGAGGCCGCCTGATGGCCCGCGGACCGATCCTGTTCGATCTTGAGGAAGATAGCAAACCTCAGCCCTCGGTCGCCGATGCGCCCGCGGTGCCGGAGTTTGACACCGATGTTCCCCCGCCCAAGGGCCAAGCGATGCAGATCGCCGCGCGGCTTGCGGCACGCAAACCTTCGCGGCTGGTGCGGTTGTTCTGGGCGCTGGCGGGAGCGCTGGTGACGGCGCTGGTGTCGATCGCGGCTTGGACATTTGTAACCGATCTGATGGCACGTTACCCGCTGATGGGCTGGGCGATGACGCTGCTGATTGGGGCGTTCTTGCTGGTCTTGCTGTTACTGTCGTTGCGGGAGATGGCGGCCTTTGGGCGGCTCGCGCGGCTGGACGGGCTGCGCCATGATGCGGGCGAGGCGCTGGCGCAGGAAGATTTGTCCGCCGCCCGCAGCGTGACGGATCGGCTTGAGACGCTTTATAAACATCGCGAAGACACACGCTGGGGCCGCGATCGGCTGACCGAACTGCGGGGCGATCAATTCGATGCAGAAGCGTTGCTGGGTCTGGCCGAGAGCGAGGTTCTGGCCCCGCTAGACCGCGCCGCCACCCGCGAGGTTGAGGCCGCCGCCCGGCAGGTCGCCGCCGTGACGGCGCTGGTGCCCTTAGCTTTGGCCGATGTGGCCGCAGCACTCAGCAGCAACCTACGGATGATCCGACGGATTGCGGAGATCTACGGTGGGCGCTCGGGGTTCTTTGGCTCATGGCGGCTGACCCGCGCGGTGCTGTCGCATCTGGTGGCGACGGGGGCTGTGGCGGTGGGTGATGACCTGATCGAGCCGCTGTTGGGCGGGTCCATCGTCGCCAAGCTGAGCCGTCGTTTCGGCGAAGGGCTGGTGAATGGCGCGCTGACCGCGCGGGTGGGCGTGGCCGCGATTGAAGTCTGCCGCCCACTGCCCTTTGCCCGCGAGAAACGTCCCGGCGTGCGGGGCATCGTCAAACGTGCGTTGACTGGTGTGTTTGGGAACGATTAGGGCATCAAGCTGCCGCAACGGCATCACGCACCGCCCTGAGCGGGTGTTGCAACAGTCCCGGCCATGGGGCGACCTCAAGCCCCGGCGTATAGCCCCAGTGGGCGGCGTCACGCGCCTGTGAAGCTGTCATCCGGGTGGCTCCGACATAGCTCTGGTTGCCGTCCGCGATCCCCTCGGGGAGGGCCGCCTCCGGCAAATCGAGGAAACGCGCGATCTGGCGCAGCGAGCGGGGGGCGTCGGCGACGATATCCTCGTAACGCAGCACCATTGCCGCATGGAGGTAAGGCAGGTCGCCCAACAGCTGCGCTTGCGCTGCGATCCAATGGTCAATCAACTTCTGCGCCGGAGCATCGACCCATGACGCGACCGAGGCGGCGACGGCCTCGGGGTGGCGCAAGACGACGATGAATTGCGACATGGGAAAGAGTTGCTGCATCAACCGCATGCGGGTCAGGTTCACTGGTGACTTCTCAACCCGCCAGCGCAGGTCAGGGGCGAACCACGCAGACCAGTCACTCTCCAGCCGTTCTTTGGTCTCCAGAGTGTTCAGCGGGTGCGCTTCGGTGAGATGCTCAGCCGGATTGGTTGCGAAATGCATGGGCCGTCCGGACTGCGCAGTATGGGCGATGGCACCTTGCAGATAGACGCCTTCATTCTCTGGCGCTGCCGATCCGGTGATCCCACCCGCGCCGGGCAGGGCATTTGCAAGCCGATTGACCAGCGACGTTCCAGAGCGGTGCAGCCCGCCGATAAACAGATAGCGTGATGGGATTTTTGCGGTCATCGGCCTGCTCAAACGGGGCGTGCGCAGATGCACGGTGGAAGGCCAGCTAGCGCCGCCCGGACCCCTTTCCAGAAATATATGCGTTAATATTTGTTATCGGAACGGAAGGGCCATTAATGGGGTCCCCCCTCCATAAGGAGGCCCATTCATGTTCATTTGTCACATTGCCCTTGGGGGCTGCCTCACGGCTCCGACTGTCAATTACGGCGTGACCGAGGATACCGGCGGTCACATCGCCTACATCCTCGGGGCCGCCCGCGCGCAGGCCGCGCGGAGCGATGTGGACGCAGTGCAGATCGTGACCCGGGCATTCGATGAGCCGACCCTTGGGGCAGTTCACGCCCAGACCGATCAGCAAGTGGGCCGTGGCCTGTCGATCCGGCGGCTTTGGACGGGGCAGCGGGGATATCTCAGCAAAGAGAATCTGGCCGCCGAGATCCCTGCTTTGGTGGAAGCGTTTTTGGAGGATTTGGCACAGGCGAAGCGACTTCCGGATGTTATCCACGCGCATTTTTCCGATGCGGCGCAACTGGCGCTGGCAGCGCGGGAACGGTTCGGCATTCCGGTGATCTATACGCCGCATTCTCTGGCGCTGAGCAAATCGGGCGCAGTGGTTGACGGTGCGCGGGTAGAGGCGGAGCGGCGGACTTTGGTCGATGCAGATGCCGTCGTGCTGTCTTCGCGGGATGAGGCGGAGGTGCAGGTGGCGGCCTATGGGCCCGGTGCGCAGGCGCGGGTGCACCGCGTCTCTCCCGGTGTGTCATTGCGCCGTCCGGCAAAGATCGGGGCGGGGCGCGCGCTTTTGGCAGGTACCCTTGATGGTCCCGACCGCCCGATGCTGCTTGCCGTGGCCCGCCCCGTCGCCCGCAAAAACCTTGCGACCCTGGCGCGGGTATACGCGGACAGCCCGGAGCTACAGGCGCGGGCGAACCTTGTGATCCTTGCTGGTCAGCACGGTGATGCCCTGCAAGCGAACCCCGAGGCGCGGGCGGAACTCGGCAAGCTGCGTGAAATTTTAGAGACTTCTGACCTGCGCGGCAAAGTGGCCTTTCCACCGCGCCACACACAGGGGGATGTGGCGGCCCTTTATGAGGCTGCGGCCCAGAGTGGCGGCGTCTTTGTTAATCTCGCTTTGCATGAACCCTTTGGTCTGACCATGTTAGAGGCGGCCTCTCATGGGCTGCCGGTTGTGGCCACACAAGAGGGCGGCCCTGCCGATATCGTGGCCGACCTTGGCCATGGCATCTGCGTGCCGCCGCGTGACCGCGAGGCAATTGAAGCGGCCCTTCTCAGCCTTTTGGATGACCGCGTGCGTTGGTCAGACGCTTCGGAGGCCGGGCGCACCCATGTCGGACGCTATGACTGGTCGAAATGGGCCGAGGAGGTCCAGCTTATCTGCGAGGATATTTGCCACGCCGTTCCCCTTGAAGGCGCGCGGGTCATGCTGGCCAGCGATATTGACAACACCCTTACCGGCTGCGCGCCATCGGCGGCGCTGTTCAATGCTTGGATCACGCGCGACCGTCCGATCTTTGCCGTGGCGACCGGGCGTAGCCTTCCGGAGGCGCGGCGCATCCTGCGCGATTGGAACCTGCCGATGCCGCGTGTTTTCATCACCTCGGTCGGCACGGAGGTCTATCTGCCCAACGATCAGGGGCGACTTTGTCTGGATGAGCGCTTTGCCCGGAAACTTGATGCGGGTTGGGAACGCAACCGTGTGGAGCGGGCGCTGATGGCGTTCGGGTTCAACTGGCAGGCACGTGTCGAACAGCGGCGCTGGAAGCTCAGCGGGTTCGGCGACATGCGCACCGCGCGGCGGTTGGAGCGCTATCTGGCACGGCGTGATGTGGCGGCGCAGGTCGTGGCCTCGCATGATCGGCTGATTGACGTTCTGCCATTGGCTGCGGGCAAGGGGGCTGCGGTTTGCGCGGCGGCGCGGCGATTGGGCATGCCGATGGAACGAGTCGTGGTGGCCGGGGACAGCGGCAATGATTTCGACATGTTACAGGCGGTACAGGACGGGCCGGGCCGTGGCATTCTGGTGGGCAACGCGATGGACGGGTTGCGCGACCGTTTGGGGGGCGGGCGTCTTTACCAAGCCCGCGCTGCTCATGCTGCCGGGGTTTTGGAGGGGCTGGAAACCTTCGGTCTTGCGATCAACACGATGGAGCCACCTGTCAAGATGGTGGCGCAATGACGCGGCCCATCGGTTATTTCGTTCACCATCAGGGCCGGGGCCACGCAGAGCGCTGCGCTGCGGTGGTCAATGCATTGCCTGCCAGCCAACCGGTGACCGTCTTTTGTGCGAAGCCCGACATTTTCCCCGCCTTTACCCGACAGGTTGAGGTTATCGCTCTGCCGTCGCTTTTCGAGCCCAACGGCGCGGAGGACATCAACGACACCACAACCGCGCCAGACACGGTGCATTGCGCGCCGCTCGGCTGGCCGGGTATTCGGCAGGCGATGGCGCAATTGACCGGGTGGTTCGCCAGTGCCAACCCGGTGCTGATGATCAGCGATGTCTCGGCGGAGGTGGCCCAGCTTGCGCGGATCTGCTCGGTCCCGCATGTGAAAGTGCTGCAACACGGGCGGCGGAGTGATCCGGGGCATCAGGCTGCCTATGACGGGGCGGTCGGACTGCTTTGCCCCGGTGCGAAGGCGCTGGCGCAGCCTGATTGGCCCGCAAGCCATATGGAAAAGACGCATTTCGCCGGGGGATTGGGGGTCGACGTGAAGCGCCCCGATCCAGCGCGGCGCGCCATGTTGCGCGAAAAGCTTGGCGTCGGGCCGAAGCAGCGCATGGTGCTTGTCATGTCAGGCGGGGGCGGCACCGGCTTTGCCTCTGCTCCTTTTGGCATCGCGGCGCGGGCCATGCCTGACACAGCATTCATCACCATCGGTCAGATGGCACGCGACTGGCATGCGACGGAGCCTGCGAACCTGCAGCATCACGGCTGGGTCGACAACGCGGCGGAGTATCTGGCGGCGGCGGATATGGTCGTGGCCTCAACCGGCAACACCACCTGCCATCAGATCCTTGCGGCTGAGACGCCGTGGCTAGCCGTGCCGGAGTGGCGGTATTTTGATGAACAGATCGAGAAGGCTGCAGCGCTGCACCGCGCGGGAGCGGCGCATCATCTCCCACATTTCCCGTCGTCGGCAGAGGCGTGGCGCGAAGCAATCCAATGCACGCTTAATAGCCATGACCCGGCCGTGCAGCGGGCCTTGGTCAATGAGGATGCCGCAGCCGAGACGGCCGTGTGGTTGACCGGCCTAACAGAACAGTTGCTTTTAGACACATCCAAAGAAACCGGAGTTACACATGACGTCGTTCACCCCATCCGCGCCTAAGGGCACCACTGTCAGTGCATTAACGCTCGCACGGGGGCGCGCGGCACATCTGCGCAATGTGATCCTTGGCCTGACCCGTCAGACCCGGCAACCGGATGAACTGGTGATCGGAGTCATGCAAGATACGCTCTATGACAACCTGCCCCAGACCGATTTCCCGATCCGTCAGGTGCAGGTCACGGGCCGCGAACTGCCGCTGTCCCGCGCCCGCAATACCGTTGCGGCAGAGGCCGCAGGGGAATGTCTCGTCTTTCTCGATGTAGATTGCATTCCGGCACCAGAACTTATTGCCGATTACATGGGCTATGCGGTTCCGGGCAATGGGCTGATCATGGGCGAGGTCAACTACCTTCCCGCTGGCACCGCAACAGACGGATGGAGCTATCCCAAGCTTGAAGCCGTAGCCGTGCGCCATTCGGATCGCCAAGGGCCGCCCGCCGAAGGGTTGAAACGTTGCAATGACTACCGCTGTTTCTGGTCGCTGAACTTTGCCATTCATCGTGAGGATTGGGTTAAATCCGGCGGTTTTGACGAACGCTTCACCGGATATGGGGGCGAGGATACCGACTTTGGCCGTGAGTTGGACGAGCGCGGTGTGCCGATCCATTGGGCGAAGGGGGCAAAGGTCTTTCACCAGCATCATCCCCATTGCATGCCGCCGATCCACCACATCCCGTCGATCCTGCGCAATACCGAGATTTTCGCGGATAAATGGGGTCATCGCACCATGAACCACTGGCTCACCGCCTTTCGTCTGATGGGGCTGGTGGGGACGGATGGCGATGCGCTGGTGCAGCTGCGCGAACCGGACGCGGATGACTTCGCGCTCTGTGAGCAGCAGTCCGACCAGCCCTATGCCAATACCGCGCGCGTGCTGCGCTATCTGCGCGGCGAAGAGCGGATCGCGGCGGAATGACCCTGCGCATCGCCATCGTCGGCCATATTCGGCACCCCATTGCCCCACCGTTCAAGGGGGGCATGGAGGCCTTCACCCATGGTCTCGCCCGGATGTTGGCGGAGCGGGGCCATGACGTGACGCTATTGGCCAGCGGCGACAGTGCAACAGGGCTGCCTCCGGGGGTCAAATTGCTGCCGATCTGTGAGGCGCATTACGACGCGCGCTACCCTTGGCATGATTTCCACGGCACCGATGCGCTGAACGAACACCTTGACGCTTGCTATGCCCGCGCGGCGCGGCTGTTGCTGGAAGGGGGCTTTGATGTGGTGCATAATAACGCGTTGCACCGCTATCTGCCGCGCCTGTCACGGGCGGAGCAGCTGACGATGGTGAGCTCGCTGCATATTCCGCCGTTTAAAGTCTTGCGCGGCGCGCTGATGGATGGGGCAGCGCCGTGGCACCTGTCCTCCGTCGTTTCTGCCCGCCAGCGGGATATCTGGTGGCCTGAAGGCGCACCTGAGACGGCACATGTGGTGCACAACGGGATCGATTTGACCGAATGGTCCCAAGGCGGGCCGGGGGACGGCAGTGCCGTCTGGGCAGGGCGGATCACCCCGACCAAGGGGACGCATCTGGCGGCGGCGGCCGCGCAGATCGCCGGGGTGCCGCTGCGCATCTACGGCGTGGTGGAACATCAGGACTATTTTAACGAATTGGTAATTCCCCATCTTTATGGCGACGTAACATATGATGGGCATCTGGACACAAAGGCGCTTGGGCAAGCTTACGGCCGGGCGTCTGTGGCGCTTTTCACCCCGCAATGGGAGGAACCTTTTGGCCTTGCGGCGGTAGAGGCGATGGCTACGGGACTGCCGGTTGCGGCAACCCCACATGGGGCCGTGGACGAAGTGCTGGGCGAAGCGGGGGTGATTGCGCAAAACGACAGCCCCGAAGCCTTGGCAAAGGCCTTGCAATTGGCGTCTGCAATCCCTGCGGAGGTGCCGCGCGCCCGTGTGGCGCGGCTGTTCGATGCGCGGGCGATGGTATCAAAGTTTGAACGGCTCTATTTGGCCGCCCTTGCGCAGGGCGACGTCGCAATGCCCCGCAGAACCTATCCGTTGCTCGCTTTGCAGGTGGAAGGCGCCTCTCAGCCTCTGGCAGAAGCAGGTTAAAGCGCCGCCTCGGACTGGGGCATATAGAGATAGGCCGGCTCAAACGTGCCGACCTTGTGCAGCCCCGCGCGGTCGTGGATCAGCAGTTTGCCCCCCGACACGGTGCAGCAACCATGTTCGCGCAACTCACGCAGGGTGCGGCTAACGTGTACCGAGGTAAGACCGGTGGCATCGGCGATATCGGTCTGGCGCAGGCTAAAGGGCAGGCACTGACGCTCCATGCCGTATGCGCCAGTCATGCGAGCGTCAAACTCGCTAAGGAAATTCGCCACCCGCGCGAGCGCGCGCATGGCACTGTTGCGCATCACCCAATGTCGGTGAATGGACGCATCCACCAAGGTCATAAGCCAAAGTTTCCGCGCCAATTCGACGTCACCATTGAGCAGTTCACGCAGCGGCTGATGCGAGATCATGGCGACCCGTGTGTCGGTCAGCGATATCACGTCGTGGTCCAGCCGCTTGAGCGGGAAAGCGTGGAGATCGACAAATTCGCCGGGGAACTGCAGGGCGACAAAAGTGCTGCGCCCGCGCTGACCGTGGGGAACACTGCGCGCAATTAGGCCATCCAGAAGCAGCAGGCTGTGGTCCAGTAAATCACCCCTTTGGCTGACAACGGTGCCGGGCGTGAAATGCTTGTGCTGGGTCAGCAAAGGCGCAAGCTTTGCCCACTGTGCATCACTCAAGTGATCCACCATGCCCGAGGGTTTGACAGACATATCGTGATAAAGGGGCTGTTCCGTGGTCAAATGAAGGCCTTTCTGCCCATCCAAAGTGGCGCGACTGTCCCAAGGACAAAGATCGCGCGCTCCAAAATCTATCGAAAAGCGTATGATGCTGTTTTTGCCGAAAAAATCAAGGAAAGTCCGGGATTCATAAAAAATGTTAAGATTTCGTGGGGGTCTGTTTGATGCGGCATTCGTGGCAATCCTCGCCTCTTTCGGCAGGGCTTGTCGGGGCAGGGGGGGCTGTTTATAAGCAGCCTTATGACACGCCTCACCGCGATCATTATTCGAATTATATCCCCGGCGCTCTGACCAACTGAGACGCCGGGCCGAGGTGTTTGAGCCGCTCGCACCGAACCAGATTGAACAACACCCCAAATGCCTAAAGGACGCCCCCCATGTGCGCCGAGACCCCCGACTACAAAGCCACGCTGAACCTGCCCAAGACTGATTTCCCCATGCGCGCCGGACTGCCCAAGCGCGAGCCCGGCTGGCTGGAGCGCTGGGAGAAGATCGGCGTCTATGACCGTCTGCGCGAGAAAGAGGGGCGTCAGCCCTTCACGCTGCATGACGGCCCGCCCTACGCCAACGGCAACCTGCACATCGGTCACGCGCTGAACAAGACGATCAAGGACATGATCGTGCGCAGCCACCAGATGATGGGCTATGATGCGCGCTACATCCCCGGCTGGGACTGCCACGGTCTGCCGATCGAGTGGAAGATCGAAGAGCAGTACCGCAAGAAGGGCCGCGACAAGGATCAGGTGCCGATCAACGAATTTCGCGCCGAATGCCGCGAGTTTGCGCGTGGCTGGGTTGACGTGCAGCGCGAGGAGTTTAAGCGGCTGGGGATCACCGGCAATTGGGAAAATCCGTACCTCACAATGGATTTCCACGCCGAGCGTGTGATCGCCGAGGAATTCATGAAGTTCCTGATGAACGGCACGCTCTATCAAGGCTCCAAGCCCGTGATGTGGTCGCCGGTCGAAAAGACCGCGCTTGCCGAGGCCGAGGTCGAGTATCACGACAAGGAAAGCCACACCGTCTGGGTGAAGTTCAAGGTGGTCGGGACCGAGGGCGATCTGGACGGGGCGCAGGTGGTGATCTGGACCACGACGCCTTGGACCATGCCGTCGAACAAGGCCGTGGTTTACGGCGAGGGCATCTCCTACGGCCTTTATGAAGTAACCGCGACGCCCGAGGAATGCTGGGCCAATGTAGGCGACCGCTATCTGCTGGCCGATGACTTGGCGGCGGATGTGTTCGCACGGGCGCGTCTGGAAGACGGCATGTGGCAGCGTGTCCGCAGCGTTGAGAATGACGAACTGGCCAAAATCTCGCTTTTACACCCGCTGGCCGGGGCCGAAGGAGCCAACGGCGAATGGGACGATCTGCGCGATTTCCGTGCGGCGGATTTCGTGACCTCGGACGAGGGCACCGGCTTTGTGCACTGCGCGCCGTCGCACGGTCTGGAGGAATACGAGCTGTATCGTGACCTCGGCATGCTGCCGCAGGTCATCACCTATAACGTTATGGAAGACGGTCGTTTCCGCGACGATCTGCCGTTCTTTGGCGGCAAGGCGATCCTCAAGCCGAACGGCAAGGAGGGCAACGCCAACAGCGCCATTATCGATAAGCTGGTTGAGGTCGGCGGTCTGCTGGCGCGTGGCAAGATCAAGCACAGCTATCCGCACAGCTGGCGCTCCAAGGCGCCGGTGATTTATCGCAACACGCCGCAGTGGTTTGCCGCCATCGACAAGGAGGTCGGCGACGGACTGGACCAGAACGGCAAGACGATCCGCGAACGCGCGCTGACGTGTATCGACAAGGTCAATTGGGTGCCGAAATCCGGCCGCAACCGTCTGCATTCGATGATGGAGGCGCGGCCCGACTGGGTGCTGAGCCGCCAGCGCGCGTGGGGCGTGCCGCTGACTTGTTTCGTGCGCAAGGGCGTTGCCCCAACGGATGAGAACTTCCTGCTGCGCAACGAAGCAGTGAACCAGCGTATCACCGAGGCTTTCGAGACCGAAGGCGCGGATGCGTGGTATGCGGAAGGCGCGAAGGAACGGTTCCTCGAAGGCATCGTCGATCCGGCGGAGTTCGATCAGGTGACCGACATTCTCGACGTCTGGTTCGACAGCGGCTCGACCCATGCCTTCACCCTGCGCGACCGCGCAGATGGCACCGAGGATGGCATCGCAGACGTTTACATGGAAGGCACCGACCAGCACCGCGGGTGGTTCCATTCGTCGCTGTTGCAGTCTGTGGGCACTACAGGCCGCGCGCCTTACCGCAACGTGGTGACGCACGGCTTTACGCTGGACGCCAAGGGCATGAAAATGTCCAAGTCCATCGGCAACACCATCGTGCCCGAGAAGATCGTGCAGCAGTATGGCGCGGATATCCTGCGGCTTTGGGTGGCGCAGACCGATTACACCGCTGACCAGCGCATCGGGGATGAGATCCTCAAAGGTGTGGCCGACAGCTACCGCCGCCTGCGCAACACCATGCGCTATATGCTCGGCGCGTTGAATGATTTCAGCGAGGCGGACCGCGTTGATCCGGCAGACATGCCCGAGTTGGAGCAGTGGGTGCTGCACCGGGTGGCAGAGCTCGACAAGGTTGTGCGCGACGGCTTTGCGCGCTTTGATTTTCAGGGCGTGTTCCAGGCGGTCTTTACCTTTGCCACGGTCGATCTTTCGGCCTTCTACTTTGATATCCGCAAGGATGCGCTGTATTGCGACGGCGACACCCTGCGCCGCCGTGCCGCGCGCACGGTGCTGGATATCCTTTTCCACCGTCTGACTACATGGCTGGCCCCGGTGCTGGTCTTTACCATGGAAGAAGTCTGGCTGGAGCGGTTCCCCGGCGAGGAGTCTTCGGTGCATCTGGTGGATATGCCGGAAACGCCCGAGGCATGGCTGAACCCGGAACTGGCGGCGAAATGGGCCAAGGTCCGTGCGGCGCGGCGCGTGGTGACAGCGGCGTTGGAGGTACAGCGGACCGAGAAGGTCATCGGGGCCTCGCTTGAGGCCGCCCCCGTGGTACATGTCGATGATGCGGCGCAGCGCGAGGCATTGCAGAGCGTGTCCTTTGAGGACGTGGCGATCACCTCAGACATCACCGTGACCGGCGATGCGGCCCCGGCTGAGGCTTTCCGCATGCCCGAGACGCAAGGCGTGGCCGTGGTGTTCGAAAAGGCTGAAGGCGAGAAATGCGAGCGCTGCTGGAAGGTGCTGCCGGATGTCGGCACCCATGAACATCCCGGCGTTTGCGGGCGCTGTGATGAAGCGGTGCGTGAGGCATTGGCGGAGGAAACAGCATGAAAACTATCAATGAGGCTTTCGAAACGGCACAGGGGGCGCTGGCGGCATTGAAGGCAGCAGTAAGAACTGTCCTTGAAAATGGCCCTGAAGAAGGGCTGAGAAATGTGGATGTCGGAAAATGTTTGGGTATCTAAGGCGGACATGTCGAACATGTGGGTCACATTTCTAGAACGGTCCTTGCAATGCTTGAGAGTGACGGCGTTGCAGAACAGTTCGGCCCAGAGAAACGTTGGCGGCTAGTTCGCCACGTTCAGTAAGGGGGCTGCGGGCGTCGGGATAACCGGCGCCCGTTTTTCTTTGTCTGGTCACCAATGCCCCGCCCGTGGGAACCACGGGCATCGCGCTCCCTCCCCCCGGAGGGCGATTTTGCAGCGTTTCTACAAATTGCACCGTTAGCGTCTCTTCCAAGTCCGTGCTTGCCGGAAAAGCAGGGACGCCTTCCAGAGAGGGCGATGCCCTCAGCGCTCTTTCGCAGGCGCGATTTCTGGCGCAGAGTGGGGCGATGATACAGGCCTCACTCTCCACGCCCTTCGGCGATTTGATCGTCACCGAAGAAGACGGTGCGATCACGGCGCTTGGCTGGGGGCAGGCGGCACGGCAAGACCGCTCGGACCTGCTCGATGCCGCGCTGAGACAAATTAACGAATACGCGACAGGTGAGCGCCAGCGCTTTGACCTGCCGCTTCGGGTCAAGGGGAGCGATTTCCAGCGCACAGTCTGCGCCGCGATTCTGGCGATTCCGTTCGGCGATACCCGCACCTATGGCGAGATTGCCCGCGACCTCGGCGTACCTGCGCAAGCGGTGGGTGGGGCCTGTGGCGGCAATCCGATCCCGATTATCGTCCCTTGCCACCGGGTGATGGGGGCCAAGGGGCTGACCGGTTTTAGCGGGGCGGGCGGGGTTGAGACCAAGGTCGCACTGCTGCGCCATGAGGGCGCGGCGGGGCTGTTGATTTAAGCCCTTGAGGCAAGCTCAGTCTTCGGCAAGGGGGATCAACTGCTGCGCAGCACCGGCACAGATGAGGTAGATCGAGGTGATTACAAGACCCCAATGCGCCCAGCTTTCGGGGTGAAAGTTCACCCAAGCGGACCAACCCGCAAAGAAGGTCCATGCCAGCGCCATTGGTAGGGTGACAGGGCGCCAGCGTTCTGTCCGGACGGGGTGCACGAACTTGATCGGGAGAAACATCGCCGCGGCAAGGATCGTCACCACGATCAGGCTGACCCACCACTCGGGCTTCAGTGCAAAGAGCACCAGCACCAGCATGTTCCAGCAACCAGGGAAGCCTTTGAATGAATTATCCTTCGTTTTCATCCGCGTATCGGAGAAATACATGACGCTGGCAAAGGTGATGATTATGATCATCGCCCAACCGCTCCAGCCATCCATGAGGCCCGATGTGAATAGCGCGAAGGCCGGGATGAACACATAGGTGAGATAGTCGATGATCAGGTCCATCAAGACGCCGTCAAACTCCGGCGCGTTGGTCTTCACATCGAATTTGCGTGCCAGTGGCCCGTCAATGCCATCGACGAAAAAGGCGATCACTAACCAGAGGAACATCAGGTCCCATTTTTCCTCAACGGCGGCGAGCATGGCGAGCATCGCCAGCACCGCACCCGTGGCGGTAAAGAGGTGAACGAAGAGGGCGCGCATCTGTATGGTCATGCGTCTGCATCGCAAATCCATCGGGGGGATGCAAAGGAAACTCTATTTCAGGTGGCAAAAACCAGCGTAATAGAAGCGGGGTAGATGGGACGGACCTTGACGTAACCGCCAGACCCGCGGGAAAAGCGCTCAAGTCCTGCGCTTCGGGTTGACGGCTACCGCGATTCCCCTTAAAGCCAGCGAACCAATTCAGGGTCGGCTCTGCGCGGCCCCCACGTTATGTGTTTTTCCGGATCGCTGGAAGGACACAACAGCAAAAGGATGAACCCATGTCGCGCCGTTGCGAATTGACCGGAAAAGGCCCGATGACGGGCAACAACGTAAGCCACGCTAACAACCGTACACGCCGTCGGTTCCTGCCGAACCTCAACGACGTGTCGTTGCAGTCCGAAGCATTGGGCCGCGCGTTCAAGCTGCGCATCTCTGCCGCAGCTCTGCGCAGCGTCGACCACCGCGGTGGTCTGGACAAGTTCCTGGCGAAAGCCAAGGACGTCGAACTGTCCGACAATGCGTTGAAAATAAAAAAGGCCATCGCGAAATCCAGCGCGACTGCCGATGTGCTGAGCTAAGGCTTACCACTAATGAGATTGGGGCCTCGATCCGAAAGGATCGGGGCCTTTTTCGTTTTTGGCTGAGGGAAAACTAATCAATCGACGGTTCCACAGGGGCGGCAACTTTGGCGGTCGCTGGCAACTTTGTTGCACAGGTTGATGTTTTTGTTCGGGAAATCTCGGAAGGCAGAGCTATTTGACCCTCTGACATTTGTTGTTCTGGCCGGGCTTTTTGCCAAGCGGGGCCAAGACCGTGCAATCAAGATCGGAGACATCATGACTGAGCCTGCCCCCCACGATAGTGAGATCGAAACCGATTTCGAGGTCGGCCAAGACAATATCGACGGCACCCTCGGCCCGCTTGGCTTTGACATCCACAACCCGGTTTTCATGGTATCGGGATTGACGGCGGTGGCCTTCGTGGTGCTCACGATGCTGTTTCCGGATCAGGCTGGGGAGATCTTTCTCGCTGTTCGGGATTTTGCCACCAGCAAGCTCGATTGGCTTTTCATGATCATCGTGAATATCTTCGTTATCTTCTGTATCGCGTTGATCTTCTTGCCTGTCGCTAAAGTCAGGCTCGGCGGTCGAGATGCTGTGCCGGAATATTCCTACCCCGCGTGGTTTGCCATGCTTTTCGCAGCTGGCATGGGCATCGGTCTGTTGTTCTTTGGTGTGCTCGAGCCGGTCTATCATATGAACGTTTCTGGCCCGCTGGGGGTGCCGCTGCCGATTGCAGAAGATGGTTCGATCATTCCGGAAAACGTTGAGGCAGCGCGTGCCATGGGACTTGCCGCGACATTCTATCACTGGGGTCTGCACGGCTGGGCTGTTTATGCAATCATGGCGCTGGCACTGGCTTTGTTCACCTATAACAAGGGTCTGCCCTTCTCGATCCGGTCGTGTTTCTATCCGATTTTGGGTGATCGTGTCTGGGGCTGGCCGGGGCACTTCATTGATATTCTCGCCGTATTTGCGACGCTTTTTGGTCTGGCAACATCGCTGGGCTTAGGTGCACAGCAGGCCAATGCAGGGTTCAACTTCGCCTTCGGGCTTGAGATTTCAACCAACGTGCAGGTGATCATCATCTTCTTGGTGACTGCCGTGGCGCTGGTGTCGGTCTGGCGGGGTTTGGACGGCGGGGTGAAGATCCTGTCGGAGGTAAACATGGTCGTGGCGATCCTGTTTTTCCTCTTCGTGCTCTTCGTCGGCCCGACGCTGGTGGGGCTGGATGGTTTCTGGACCGGTCTGGTGGCCTATTCGCAAGAGATCATTCCGCTTTCCAACCCCTTTGGCCGCGATGACGACGCCTACCGCGAAGGGTGGACGGCGTTCTATTGGGCGTGGTGGGTTTCCTGGGCGCCTTTCGTGGGCATGTTCATTGCGCGGGTCTCGCGCGGGCGCACGGTTCGGGAATTCATCATCTGCGTGCTGCTGATCCCCTCGTTGATCATCTTTATCTGGATGGGGGTCTTTGGCGGGATCGCGATTGACCAGATCCTCACCAGCCCTGAAACCTCGCTGGTGAAGGCCAATGTGATCGACAGCTATTCGCCTGAACTGTCGCTTTTCGGGATGTTGAATGAGCTGCCCTTTACCAAGACCGCATCGACCATAGCAATTCTTCTGGCGCTGGTGTTTTTTGTCACCTCGTCGGATTCAGGATCGCTTGTCGTCGATACGATCACGGCAGGTGGCAAGATCGACGCGCCGGTGCCGCAACGGATCTTCTGGTGCATCGTCGAGGGGTTGATCGCCATCGTGCTTTTGATCGGCGGTGGGCTGTCGGCCCTGCAAGCCGGGGTCACGGCAACGGGGGTACCTTTCGCCATTCTGATGCTAGTGATGTGCTACACGATCTACAAAGGGCTGCGCAGCGAACCGCGCTGAGCCGCTCCCGCGCGCCGTGGTCTATCGGTGCGCGCCCAAGACCTCTTCTACCCATTCGGGCACCGTCTGACTGGCAGGACCGATGCGATGTTCCGCGAACTGATTGCCGACGGCGGAGCGTTCGAGATTGAATTCAATCGTATGCGCCCCGGCGCGGCGGGCTTCGGCGACAAATCCGGCGGCGGGGTAAACATTGCCTGAGGTGCCGATGGCAGCAAAGACATCCGCCTCGGCCAGATGATCGAAGAGCACATCCATCTCATAGGGCATCTCGCCGAACCAGACGATATCTGGCCGCGCGGCAGAGGCGCTGCAGGCGGGGCAGGCATCGCCCGGTGCCATCACCATGGGCGCAGGCCAGCGGTGATCACAAGCGGCGCAGAGCGCGCCTTTGAGCGCGCCATGCATGTGCATTACTTTTTGCGAGCCGCCCTGTTCGTGCAGGTCATCGACATTCTGGGTAATAACCACGACCTCCCCGTTAAGCTCGGCCTCCAAACGCGCCAGTGCTTGATGTGCGGCGTTGGGCGAAACCTCAGCTGCCTGCGCGCGGCGGGCATTGTAAAAATCGACCACCAGTTTGGGATTGCGGGCAAAGCCTTCGGGCGTGGCGACGTCTTCGACCCGGTGCTGCGCCCAAAGGCCATCGGAGGCGCGGAAGGTCTCAATCCCACTTTCGGCAGAGATGCCCGCGCCGGTAAGGATCACGATCTTGGTCATGGCTGTTATTCTCCGATCCGGTTGTGGTCTTCAAGCAGGTGAAACCCCTCAGCCAGCCACGGCAGTTCTGCAATGGCGGGGGCGATCATATGGGTCTGCATCAGTTGCCGCACGGTCTGTGCGATGTCGCGCGGTACCGGGCCGGACCATTCGGCTCCGGCGAAAAGTGAGATGGTCCGCGCAGGCACCGGGGCAGGCAGGGGGTGCGCGGCGAGCTTCGCATGAAAGCGCACCGCACGCATGTAGCCCAAGGGCGTGGTGATGGCCCAGCCGATTCCCCGTGCCACCATAGCCATCAGCGCAAGATGGCTGCCGATCTCGAACCGTGCGGGCAGGCTGTGGCCTTGGGCGGTGAGATGGGCTTCGATTTGACGCGCAATTAACTGGTCGGCGGCATAGCGCAGGAACGGCAGGTCGGTGTCGCCTGCCAGCAGGGCAACGGGGGCATGGGGCACTTCGGCAGGGGTTACGAGGATGAAGGGGTCGCGGGCCAGCGGATACTCTAGGACCGCGTCGAGGGCGCTGTCGATCTGCGCCGATAGCGCCATATGCAGGCTTTTGTCGCGCAGGGCTGCGGCCATTTCGTTGCTGCCTGCGGTAATCATGCGAAAGCGGCATCCGGTCAGGCTGTCGCCAAGGATGGTGGCAAGGCGTGGGGTTAGATCATCGTCGAAATCATCGATCACGCCGAGATTTAGCGCCTCAAGGTGGGCCAGATCCATCACCGTGACTTCGCTCTGTGCCTGTCGCAACTCCGACAGCGCCTGTTCGGCGCGGCGTAGGAACATCTGCCCGGCTTGGGTCAGACGCATCGGGCGGCGCGAGTGATCGACCAGTTCCGCGCCGATGGCGGCTTCAAGGTTGCGCATCTGTTGGCTGACGGCGGGTTGGCTGAGCCCCGTGGCCTGTGCGGCCTGCGCCACCGATCCGCTGCGCGCCAGCGCCTCAAACACTTCGATGCCCCGAAGGGTGATCCCTTTGTTCAGCATGTGGTCCCATCTCTTTCGGAACTTGTGAAACCATGGGCGGCTTAGGTCAAGCATTTGCCCGTGAAAGTGGCACCTCAGAATTCGCGATGGCGAAACTATGCAAGCCGCCATCTGATCCATTTAGCCTCCCCTTGAAGCCTCCGAAAAAGCCGCGCAGACTGCGCAGAAAGCAGCCCCCCGGAGCCCTTCAGATGAAAATCGCTACAGCCGCCTATCCGCTCGATGTTTTGACGTCTTGGGGGCAATACGAAGACAAACTGGCCCGTTGGGTCGCCGATGCGGCAGTGCAGGGGGCGGAACTGCTGGTTTTCCCCGAATATGCCGCAATGGAATTGGCCACACTGGACGGGCCAGAGGTTGCTGCCAATTTGGAGCGGTCGCTATTTTCGGTTTCCGAAAAGCTGGATGAGGCGGACCGGCTGCATGTAAGGCTCGCGGCTGAGCATAACGTGCATATTGTGGCAGGCTCTGGTCCTGCGGCGACCGACAGTCGTTCGGTCAACCGCGCGCGGCTGATCACGCCCTCGGGGCAGGTGGGGATGCAGGACAAGCAGATCATGACCCGTTTTGAGCGTGAAGAGTGGGGTGTGATTGGAGGCAATGCGCTTCAGGTTTTCGAGACGGCCATCGGCAAGATCGGCATTTTGATCTGTTATGACAGCGAATTCCCCCTGCTGGGCCGCGCGCTGGCGGATTGCGACGTGATCTGCGTGCCAAGCGTGACCGAAACGCTGGCGGGGTATTGGCGCGTGCGCATCGGCTCCATGGCCCGCGCGCTGGAGAATCAGTGCATCACCGCGATGTCATCAGTCGTTGGCGCGGCGGATTGGTCCGATGCTTTGGGTCAATCCTACGGCGCAGGCGGGATTTTCTGCCCGCCCGACCGAGGCTTTCCGCCCACGGGTATCTTGGGCGTGCGAGAGGTCAATGCCCCCGGCTGGACCGTGGCAGAAGCCGATATGGCACAGGTCGCTGAGGTGCGCGCCGATGGCATCGTGCTGAACCGCAGGGACTGGCAGGATCAGCTTGGCCGCGACGGAACGGCGATAAACGTCGCTTTGCGCTGAATCCCCCTTGAAAAAGCGGCAAAATGCGCCCATTTAAGCCTGCGCCCTCAAATTGGAGGGTATTGTGCTCAAGGAGAGACCATGGCCAAGGAAGATACGCTCGAATTTCCCGGTGTCGTGAAGGAACTCCTGCCTAACGCGACGTTTCGGGTCGAGCTGGAAAACGGCCATGAGATCATCGCGCATACGGCAGGCAAGATGCGGAAAAACCGCATCCGTGTTCTGGCTGGCGACAAAGTTCAGGTGGAAATGACACCCTATGATTTGACCAAGGGTCGGATCAACTATCGCTTCAAGTAAGCGGCACCGCGTACGCGCGTTGCGCGGCGCAGGCGGGGCCGTGCGCGGCCCCGACCGGGCTGCCGGCCTCAGGCAAAGAGGCCTATAAGATGCAGTTCATTCTCGGATCAGGATCACCGCGCCGGTTGGAGCTTTTGGCCCAGATCGGTGTGGTCCCCGATGCCATCCGCGCCCCCGACATTGACGAGACCCCCCACAAGGCCGAACTGCCGCGCCCCTATTGCGCCCGCATGGCCCGTGAGAAGGTGGCGGCTGTGCCTGCTGAGACGGATGATATCGTGCTCTGCGCCGATACCACCGTGGCGCTTGGGCGGCGTATCTTGGGCAAGCCTGAGAATGAGGCCGAGGCAGAGGCGTTCTTGCGGCTCATGTCCGGCCGCCGTCATAAGGTCGTAACGGCCGTCGCCGTAAAGCGCGGCGAAAAGCTTTGGCAACGCGATGTCCAAAGCACCGTAAAGATGAAACCCCTTTCCGAGCCGGAAATCCGCCGCTACCTCGCCACCGGCGATTGGCGCGGCAAAGCGGGTGGCTATGGGATCCAAGGCCCCGCTGGCGCGCTTATCCCATGGATCAGCGGCTCATTCACTGCAATCGTCGGCCTGCCTTTGGCCGAGGCTGCGAACCTGCTGCAAGCGGCAGGCTACCCATTTGACGGAGGTGCCGCATGAAGGGCCGAACGATCATTCTCGACCATCTTGGCGATGTTGAAGCCGCTGCACTCATGGTGGACGGCAAGCTCGATGACTTTCTTGTAGACAGCGACGCGCCGCGCGTTGGCACCGTTTATCGCGCCATTGCGGATCGTCCGGTGAAGGGGCAGGGGGGCATGTTCCTCAAGACCCCAGACGGCGCGGCATTCTTGCGACAGATCAAAGGTCTCGCGCCCGGTCAGACGATCCTTGTGCAGGTCTCGGGCCATGCCGAGCCGGGCAAGGCGATCCCGGTGACCAACAAGCTGCTGTTCAAATCGCGCTATGCCATCGTGACGCCCGATGCACCGGGGCTGAACATCTCGCGCTCCATCAAAGACGAGGAAGAACGCGACCGGCTGCTTGAAATCGCCCATGAAGCCGCAGGCGGGGCCGATTTGGGGCTGATCCTGCGCTCCTCCTGCGCCGGGGCCGATGCCGATGATATTGCCGAGGATATCGCAAATATGCTGGCGCTTGCGGATACCGTCGCCAGTGATGACGGGCAGGAGATGGAAGTGCTGAGCGAAGGTGATGGCCCGCATCTGTTGGCATGGCGTGATTGGACTGCACCGGCCGAGGTCGTGACCGAAGCCGGGGGCTTCAGCGACCATGGTGTTTTGGAAGAGCTTGACCGCCTGTCCTCGCCGCAAGTGCCGCTTGGCAACGGAGCGTCGATCTTTGTTGAGCCGACCCGCGCGCTTGTGGCTGTGGACGTTAACACCGGAAGTGATGCATCGCTCGCTGCTGGCGTGAAGGCCAATATGGCCTGCGCCCGCGCTCTGCCCCGCGCTCTGCGTCTGCGCGGTCTTGGCGGGCAGATCACCCTCGATCTCGCTCCCATGCCCAAGAAGGATCGTCGTACCTTTGAAAGCGCGCTACGTGCCGCTTTCCGCGCCGATGATGTGGACACGACGCTGGTCGGTTGGACACCGCTGGGCCATTACGAATTGCAGCGCAAACGCGCCCGCCCGGTGCTGGCGGAGGTTCTTGCAGGGGGTGGCGAATGAGCTGCCCGATCTGCAAAGCTGAGACCGTCAAAGCGCACCGCCCCTTCTGCTCGCGCCGCTGCGCCGACATCGATCTGGGCCGCTGGTTTAACGGCAGCTATGCCGTCCCGTCACGCGATCCCGATGATGTCGAGGCGGCCAATGTGGCCGCCGAAGCAGTACAAGACAGCCCCGTAAAGCCCCATTAACGCAAGATAATTTGCCCTTCTCGAAAAGAAGTGAATTTCAGGGTAAAATGGGGCTGGACACCCCGCGCCTCAGGTCCTAGAACCCGCTCACCCGACCTCGAAAGAGGTGACCCGTGCCCGGGTAGCTCAGGGGTAGAGCAGTGGATTGAAAATCCTCGTGTCGGTGGTTCGATTCCGCCCCCGGGCACCACTACAGCTATCCAAGATAGTCCGCCTTTGTCCTATAGGTCTGATATCTTTCAGGTTTCAGTTTTAGGTTGTCCAACGTGTTCCACGTTTGTCCCGCTCAAGCCAGAAAATTTAGGGGTGGAATCAGGGGTGTTAAAATGCATATGATTTCCTATGCCTTTGACCGATATAGCCTTGAAGAAACTGCCAATTTTGGAGCGTCCGTAGTGTGAACAAGCATGCAATTTTGACCTCGTAGAAGCTGACGCGACATCGATGGACGATCCTTCGGCGGCGCGCGAGACGGAATATGGCACGCTGATCGCGCCCAATCTGGTGGCGGCGAACCATGACCACTACTTCAACTTCCGGCTCGATTTCGACATCGACCAGCCCAGCAACCGCTTCATGACGATGGACATCGTACCCGCTGAAGTGGCCGAGGACAGTCGCCGCCGGACCCTTTGGAAGGTCGAGCATAACATGCCCAAATCCGAGGCCGACGCGACCTATCAGGTGTCTTCGTTCAAGCCGCGTTACTTCATGCTGCAATACCCCGACCGCAAAGGGCCGTTGGGGCACAAGCCGGGCTACATGATCCACCACGGCAGCGTCGCCTATGGGCCTTTCGACTTTGAGAACGACCCGCCGATGATCCGCAGCGCCTATATCGAGAACTTGGTTTGGAACACGGTGCATGAGCCTGAGGAACGTTATGCTGGCGGCAAGTTCGCTTTGCAAAGCGACGGCTCCGACACGCTGGCGCAATGGGTCAAGGAAGACGCGCCGCTACAGGATCAGTGCATCGTTACGTGGTTCACCGCGGGCTTCCACCATGTGCCCCGCACCGAAGACTGGCCTGTTATGTCGACCGAATGGAAGACCGTGCATATCATGCCGCATAACTTCTTCCCGATGAACCCGGCGATCACCATCCGCGATCCTGAATAAGGACGCGTAAGAAGAGGGAAAGATGAGCAGCGCGGGCTGTTCGTCTTTCCCGAGCACAAAGCAACTCTGTCTCATGCTTTAAAACAGCATAATAGAAAAGGATCCGGGAACTAACGCTCCGCCGCAGCGCTCGGCAGCGAGGCGAACGGCAGTTTAAGGCCACAAGCGGGAAGGATTCAGGAAGGACGAATTTCGTTGAAAAACTCTTCTTGATTTGGCGGGCTTGACACTGATTCAATTGCTTGTGAATGCAAGGGAATTGACGATGCGAGGATCAAAGCAAGAGGCGCAAGGCGCGCTTTTTTGGTGAGGTTTTCATCAACAATCATGTATCTCAAGGCCACTTGCTGCGGTCGATTGACCGGTTTGTGGATCGAAGTGGCATCCGTCCAAATCTTGCAGAATCTTACAGCCACACCGGGCGTCCCTCAATCGATCCAGAGCTGCTGATTCGAATGCTGTTCATTGGATATTGCCTTGGTATCCGTTCTGAACGCAGGCTCTGCGAGGAGGTTCATCTGAACCTCGTCTATCGCGGTTCTGCATTCACCAACAGAAATTTTGTCAGCGTTCGAGATTTCTAAGCGTTTTCGAATGGAATTGCTTTCGACAAGGTAACCCCTAAACTCGTTGGGACTCATTGCGATCGCCTGCTGCGGCTCGCCAACCTACCGAAAGAGCAGGGCGGCCTCAGCAATTCAACTTTACGCCATAGGGCCGCGCACCCGAACCTGTTCTTCAAATGGCTCCGTGGGCAAAGCGAGAACGGGGACCTGGTGCAGACACCCCAGACTACTTTGCCTTATCTCGAAGCGCGACGGCGAACCAAACTCGCAAGGGACCTAGAGTCTAGCTCTCACACGACGATGCGTGGCGGATAGTAGAGGCGGTTCCCTGTACAATCTTGGTCGAACGGAGAGATCGTGCAATGGTCGAGTTTGCCTATGTCAGCGGTCTCTGGGCCGGAGCTCTCACATCTCTTCGTTTCAAGCATCTCGATCTAGAGAAGAAAACCTCGGAGCAGGACGCTAAAGATATGTGGGCCGAACAGCAGCAGGTATTGCGCGATGTAGTTTCCGAGAACGGAAAACTTTCAGGACGTATTCCAAGCGTGGATTTGAGAACTGAATACGCTAGGCTTTCTGCTGCAGTATGGTGCGTTTCTCGCTGTCAACGACCTTGAACTTCGCCCAAGCGACGCGAAGAGCATCGAACCATTGGAGACCAGCAGACCATTGAAGGTTCCCTTCTCGCGAGCATCAGATGCCGCTGAACCGCCTTGCTCGCAACATTCTGGGCGCACGCAACTTTCGCACGTAAACAATGCGCCAAGCGTGGTAAATGAACCTCCGCCACGACGATGAGCAAAATTACTGAACGGCGCTATGGCAAGATGTCTTCAAACTAAAGCGGCATGCTAATAGAAGCGATGGATTCAGATGAAGCATTCACTGACGACGAGAACAACATGATCCTCGACCACCACGATAACCGTTTCAGGCGCGGAACGCAGAATATCCTGACGCCAGCAGATTTGCTGAAAAGCGCGCGGTTAGCGTATCGACGACCAACGGTAAGGGATATTTTCGCATAAAGCGAGAAGGGGGCATGTCGGGTTCTGGGTGACGTTAAACGATCATCGCGTTTCGACGAAGACAGTTTACAAGGTCAGTAGGTGCATACTGTGCTCACGAGGATCTTCGCCGCATCGATATTGAACGCACTTTCGAGCGTCTCGTCAAATAGCGTGAGCCATTCGCCTTGGGCGCGATAGGCAACGCGCTCTCGCTCCGCGGGACACGCGAATCTTAGATTTGCAGCAGATTGAAGGTGATGGACGACTTCATGAACCAGCACCGAAAGTTCTGCTGGCGTGCGTCCAGTCCAGCCTTGGAACAGGTAAATTGTCTCCTCGGCATCGTCATAGACGGCCGCAACATGGCCCGATGGGACCTTAGCCTCTGGTCCGTAGCGCATTATCACCAGATCGGCCTCCGGCAATGTTGCGATACGAGGAGGTCGGTCAGGGACTGGAAGATCAAAGTTGGCCGAAAGCCAAAGGACAATTGTCTCCAAGAGAGAAGGTGTATCGATTGGCTGGGCAGCATCAGGGGCCGATGCAACCGGCTGAGATGCAGCCAAGCAGACCGCCAAGCTGGCGGCACGTAGGGCGTTGCAAGTCATGATGACCTCCGTGACAGGAATGCTTTCAAGCCTTGAGGAGGAACAGCCAAATGTCATGAAACCTCCCTGAAAGAAGGTTGAAATTGTGCTACAATTTCGGCCATCCAGCATTGGGACGCCTCTCATGGAAGCTCCGCAGAACATTAAGGTTGGCGGTTTCGTTCTGAACCGTGCGCGTGGTCGTCTCGAAGACGGGACGGGCGCTGAGTGTTTTCTGCGACCCAAATCCTACCGGGTGCTTGAGATTCTGTTCGAGCGACGGGGACAGTTGGTAAGCAAGGACGATCTTGTCAGCGCGGCCTGGCCGGATGTGACTGTCTCGGACGATTCCCTTGCCCACTGCGTTAGTGAAATACGCCGTGCGCTCGGTGCCAGCGGTGCGGAATTGCTGCGCACCGTGCCGCGGCGGGGCTACATGCTTGCCGGGGACGTGACCCCACCGGAAATCCTCTTTAGGGGGCGGCGGTTGGCATGGATAGGCGGCCTTACAATGGCCATCACCGCAGCAATTTTGGCTATTTGGTGGGGAAGCGGCCTCGAAGGCCCGATCTCCGAACCTGTGACCACCAGCCCGGCGATGTTGCAGGCAGACGTACTGCTCGATGCTCGGGACTGGCAGAGCCGGGTGGACAATCAGCACGCGCGGATGCTGCTCACGGAAATAGTGGAAAGTGATCCTGCAAATGCCGAAGCTTGGGCCAGCCTCGGGTTAACCTACTGGCTCGAGGTCCAGCACCTCTCTTGGGGCGGTGGGCGACGTGAGATGGCTCTGGCGAGCGAGATGGTAGAACGCGCAACCGCACTCGGCGGTGGTGCCCGCGCCCATCGTCTGCTTGCTGAAATGCGGCTACTCGCACCCTTTCCGGAAATGCGCTCGCCGGTCGACGCGATGGCCAACGCAAGAGCAGCCGCGACGATTAACCCCGATGAGCCCGATAATCTTGCTGTTCTCGCGCATGTTTTGGCTCTGACCGGTTACGATTCAGAGGCCGTGCAGGCGATTGAACGCGCGATGCGCCTCAACCCTAACCCGCCTGACTGGTATCGGCATGTCGCCGGGATGAGTTACTTGATCACTGGTGAGCCGGCCCGGGCCGCGGAGGCCTTCGGGCCGCTTTACGGAGCGGGCACTTTCACTGGCACGCGCTGGTGGCCCGGATGGCTCTTCGCCGCGAGCCTCGCGCAGACCGGCCGCATTAAGGAGGCAACAGCGATTGTGGACGCCGCCGCAGGCCGAAGGCCGGAACAAAGCATAGCGGCCGTTCAGCTATCTCTTGGCGGATGGTCTGACCGCACAAGCCTTGAAAGGTTTCTCGATAGCCTGAGGCTTGCAGGATTGCCGGACTGACCCGCTCTATTCGGCGTAACCTTGCAGTGGTGGAGCTCCGTGTTTGTCCTGAAAGAGCCGGTAGCTGTTCCAAGCTTCAGCAAGCATTGGGTTGTGCTTGGTTTCCTCGGTGATCACTTCCTCCCAAGCCTTCCGCAGTGCGGCAAGAACTTCCTCAGGCCAATCATGCAATTCCACACCCTCTTTGCGAAACTGAAGAATTGTCCTTTCCTGTTGCTTCGGTACTGCTGCGAGGGTCCATGACAACGTCTCATCACAAGCGCTTTTGATCGCCGCCTTGTGGCCGGCGGAAAGCGCTAACCAGCTTTTGAGTGGCATGAGAATTTCAAGTGCGGTAGCCGGTTGCTGCCATCCCGGCTGATAGAGGTGCCGCGCAACCTCGGACAGGCCAAGGTCAGCGTCGATTGATGGCAATGAGAATTCGGCGGCATCAATTAGTCCAGTCGCCATTGCCGGGCGAATGTCCGTTGCAGGTAGCTCGTAGGTGACAACGCCCAATTTCATGAGCGTGCGCGCGCCATATCCAAAGCTCCGCATTCTCAGCCCGTTGAGGTTCTTCAGATGTTCGACCGGCGCACGAAACCAGCCGCCCCCCTCGATAGGAAGGGCACCGCAATAGTGACCTTTCAAATCATGCTTTGCATAGATCCTGTCGAGCACCTCGGTGCCGCCCCCATCACGCATCCAAGCAGTGAAACCCTCAGGGTCCGGGCCGAAGGGAAATCCGCTGAAAATCGCCAGGGCAGCATCTTCGCGGTGATGATGACCGGCAGAACCCCACACCGCGTCAATTAAACCGGAGTTGAGAGCACCGAAGCTGTCTTGGTCAAGAACCAGTCGGTCATGCACTTCGATAATGAAGCTGCCGTTCGTCCTTCGCCGTACACCTTCGGCAAAGTGCTCGCCAGCCTCTCCGAAGAGTTTTGGATAAAGCAGGCTGTTCATGCGCCAGTGCAGAACATCCTCATCGGCGGCGACGTCGGTGCTCAGGCCGATCACAAGGGAAAGCGAGGCAGCCAGCAATGCATTGGCGGGGTTTTGACAAGCGTCCAACAAAGAAGTCATGTTCATATCGCCGTTTGGAAATCCGCAATACTCATATTCTCATCAATTGCTCCTGAGATTATGCTCCGATAGTGAGATTGAGGCAAAGACCGGATCAATTCAAAAGATGTCTTGCTTTAGCAGATTGCCTGAACGCCTCGCCCATCAGACATTTTTGCGCTCGGAGTAGGCATTACCTTAGCATGGCAACACCTACCTGATAATACCTATAGAACGCGCCAATGGTTTGCAGTTCAGTTCATACGCGGATCGTCACCGCCCTGTAGATAGGTAATCTTTAACGGCCCCATGCTGTTCAGTTGAATAACCGTTTCTTCCTCTGCCCATGCAAAATGTGCCATGCCTGAGGGCAGCACAACGAGACTGCCTGCGTCCAACAGTGGTGCTGCGGACTGGTCAAGGACGTCACCCGCTGCAAGCCCCAGTTTTCCGGATATTACTGTAACAATTTCATCATTTGGATGGGTATGCGGGGGGACTGTGTAGCCTGCGGGGAATTTGAGCCGCAGGGCGAACAGACCTTCTTCGGCAGGGTTTCCATAAAGGACAGCGATCTGAGCGCCCTCTGGAAGCGAGGGCGGGCCTTGCTTGAACTCCATCTCACCGGGGGTGACGACCGTATGATGAGGTTCCTGAGCATTTGCCGGATGCGTGAAGGAAGTCAGCGATGCCGCCACGGTGAGCGCTGCGGCAAGCGCACATGGCCTATTGAAAGCGAATTTAGAATTGAACATTTCTCTCTCCTACGAATGGGTTAGGGGGCATCTGATGCCCCTTAGGGCCCTACCATGGCGGGCAAACGTGGAAATGGACGCGGTAACCCGCATGGAAGTTTGCGTGGAAAACACCGTGGTTTAATAGTTAGTCGAGAAAAATTCGGGCTGCCGCTGATTGTAGACGTCTTGCGTGGTCAGGTTCAAAGTGAAACGCCTTCAGAAAGTCTTTGATCCCGTATCCTGACTGCATGGTCTGGATAGAGGCGGTCAGCGCGCGCCCTTCGGACACCCTGCCGGCGACGGAAAGGCATAGTGCTGCCAGCCCATAAATATTCACATGCGCATTAGGCCGCGCTGCCGCGCGTTTGGCCCAGACTGCAGCCTCTTCGAATTCGCCCAGCCGAAAGTGTGAGATTGCCCGACTGCCCAAAATGCCGAACATAAGCGGATCATATGGACTGAGTGAACGGGAGAGGTCTGACGACCGGATTGCCGCATGGGGGTCTCCGGTCTGGGATTCAACAAACGCCAGTGAATAGTGGCCCAAGGCAAAGTTGGGACTAAGGTCGACGGACTTGCGCAATGAAACACTGGCCGCATCGTGTTGTTTGCGCAGCCAACGGGCCCGTCCCATCGCCCAATGCGCGGCTGGGTCCTTTTCGTCGGCCAAAAGGCTGCGCGCGGCCGCCGCATAGGCAAGATCGGCTTCCACCGCAGGGTCGGACCAGTTTTGAAATGCGCTTTGCCAATGGGTGAAGGACAGCCCGGCAAATGCACGGGAGAACGTAGGATCAAGCTTTGACGCGCGTTCGAAATAGAGTTGCGCTTGGGCATTGTCGTCCTTGGTAAAGCGATACATGTGCCATAGCCCGCGATGATGAGACCCCCAAGCATCAAGCGAGGACGGCGGGCGGAGGATGGCACGGTTGCGCTCAGATTGCTCTATCTCGCCCATTAACGCCGAAGCGATCCAGTTCCCCAAATCGTTCAACGCTTCCATAAGATCCGGATTGGCTATCTCGCAGACGTCGGTCCAAACGATACTGCCGCATGAAGTTTCGACGAGTTCAAGCTCGAACCGCAATCGAGACGGTTGCTGCTGTAAGATCCCCGTTGCAACGTAGTCGACACCTAGTTTGAGGCCAGCTTCAGCCGGACCAAGCCCGTGGTTCTGTAGCGCTTGAACCGATGCGCGGGCAATGATCGAGATACATCTGAGTTTTGCTAAACGGACGATAACATCATGCGTCAACCCGTTGGCGATGCCGATACTTGGCGGATCATTCTGCTCGGCAAAGAATGGCATAACTGCCAGTGAAGAGCGTCTATTGCGGAAACCCGTGTCAGTGTTTGAATCGTCAGGAGTTTGAATGACTTCGGCAAGTTGAACAGTTTGTGCCATTGCCACGTCGCCCAATGATAGGGCGTTTTTTGCTGCTTTGCGCAGCTCGGTCACTGGCAGACCCTCGTCAGAGAGAAGTTCCTCGGTGGTTTTTAAATGCGTGTCTGCTTCGGCGAACCGACCATGACGGGTGAGATATGAAAGGAGCATGCGATGCGCTTCAATTTCAAACGGCGCGAGATCGAGCCATTGCTCGAGTGCTGTCAAATACAGCGGATCCTCTGGCGGTGTCACCCTCGCAAGAGCCTCTGCCACTGCGCATGATGCAGAAGAAAAGCGGCGCCTTTGGGCCGCAAGCCAGACCGAGGTGGCGGTGCCGGAAAGCATCATGTCGCCGAGAAAGGTCTCCCGATAACGATTTGCAAATACCGAAAGTTGCGGCAGCGTTTCCGGCAAACCCTCCGCTATCACCAATAATTCGAGCGCATCTACGGTGCATCCCGCAAGATCAATACCAATGGCATCGTCGTGAATGATGATGCGGGGGCGATCGGGCGTGTCGACGCATTTTCGCAGCTTACTCAAATGCCAGCGCAGTTCGGCTCTGGGATCATTCGGCAATTCCCAAAGCAGATCGCATAGGCGCGCGCGCCCGACGGGGTGGTTTTCGGTGATGAGGATTGCAAGCAGGGCACGGAGTTTTCGCGACTTCGGCAAAGGCACAGCTACGCCGTTACGCGCCACGCATACTGTTCCGAGCAGCCGAATATCGAGCGTGTCCGTCACACTCGAGTTTATTTTGGGGTCAGTTTCCACGGAAGTTTCCACGGTGCATCCCACTCAGGAGTGATGCAACGGTGATACCATGAATTCCAAGACATCCATATTAAAAAGGAGCGCGGCATGTCCCTCGATAGGCAAATCCGGATGACCCAAGGGCGCGGCCGCCGGTATAATTCGATCCTTGATACGATCGGCGATACGCCGACTGTTCGTATTAACCACCTCGGTCCGGCCCATACGACACTCTACGTCAAAGTAGAGGCGTTTAATCCCGGGGCTTCAGTTAAGGACCGGCTTGCAATAGGAATTATCGAGGCAGCGGAACGGTCCGGGGCGCTTAAACCCGGTCAAACGGTTGTCGAAGCCTCTAGCGGTAATACCGGCATCGGCCTTGCCATGGTCTGTGCGCAGAAGGGATACCCTCTTGTCGTGACGATGGCCGACAGTTTCTCCATCGAGCGACGCAAGCTGATGCGTATTTTCGGGGCTAAGGTTGTCCTGACACCCCGCGCGGAGAAAGGCTTTGGCATGTATCGCAAGGCCGTTGAACTTGCACAGGCGCACGGTTGGTTTCTTGCCAGCCAGTTTGAGACCCCGGCAAATGCCGCGATCCACGAGGCAACCACGGCACGCGAGATTGTTGCAGATTTCGAGGGGTCGCAGCTTGATGCTTTTGTCACCGGCTATGGAACGGGAGGCACCTTTGCTGGCGTGTCGGCACATTTGCGACGCGAGCGGCCCGACACCCGGATCATCCTGACCGAACCTGCCAATGCGCAGCTTCTCGGCAGCGGCAGTCAACAGAAGCGGGAGGGCGGTGGGGCTCCCGCCGCCAGTCACCCAGCATTTGAGCCGCATCCCATCCAAGGCTGGACCCCGGACTTTATTCCGCAGGTGCTGCAAACTGCGCTCACCAAAAATAGCTATGACGAACTGCTGCCGGTCACGGGTGCGGACGCGGTAGCCTGGGCTCTTGAACTGGCCAGCAAGGAGGGCATCCTGACGGGCATTTCTGGCGGGGGAACTTTTGCTGTGGCTGTCAAAGTGGCCGAAGCTGCGCCGCAAGGTTCGGTCATCCTGTGCATGCTACCGGACACCGGCGAGCGCTACATGACGACCCCGCTTTTCGAGAATATCGCCGACGACATGGACGACGAAGAATTGGCGCTCTCGCAATCCACCCCCTGTGCTCAATTCGCCGCGGAATGACAGAGAAGACGCTGCATTTCGCTTGAACCACGCGCACCGTAAAAATGCTCCGCCCAAAACTGAAGGAAAGTTTAACGATCACATTTCACCTCATCAGGAGAAACGACCATGACACAATGGCAAATACACGGCTCCGAGTTGACCAACTGCAATTGCGCCTATGGCTGCCCTTGCCAGTTCAATGCACTGCCAACCCATGGCACATGCGAAGCGGCACTGAGCTTTCATGTGGACAAAGGTCACTACGGGGAAGTCACACTCGACGGGCTGAACATGGCCATGGTCGTGAAATGGCCCGGCCCTATTCATAAGGGTGAAGGGCGCATGCAGATGATCATCGACGAACGTGCCTCGCCCGAGCAGCGCGACGCGCTGGAAAAGATCATGCGCGGCGATGACACCGACGAGATGGCGACCATGTGGTGGGTCTTCTCGATGATGTCTCCGCATAAGGAGGAAACTCTTTATAAGAAGATCTCTTACACCTCAGACATCAAGGCCCGGACCGGGAAGGTCCATGTCGATGACGTCTTCGATCTGGAGGCGGGACCGATCCTCAACCCGGTGACCGGTAATCCCCACCGGGTGCGGATCGACACAATCGGCGGCTTTGGCTACCGGGTCGCCGAGATGGGCAACGGGACGACACGCACCCACGGCCTGATCGACCTGCCCAACAACACCGACACCTACGCCCAGTTTAATGAGCTGCACCTTTCGAACAGCGGCATCATCGAAGCAGTCCACTAAGGTGGCCGGTCAGACCAGCCCGCTAGAACGGCTGCTGCACCGGGATCAGGTGTGGGTGGCCTTCGGCCTTGCAACGGTGACTCTGCTTTCCTGGGGCTACCTGTTGACCGGCGCCGGCATGGAGATGCCCTCCATGTCGGCGCGCATGGAAACAGCGCAGGCGCCGGGGTGGTCCCCGGCGCAGGCCGTGCTGATGTTCATCATGTGGTGGGTGATGATGGTGGCGATGATGCTGCCTTCGGCCGCGCCGATGATCCTGCTGTTCTCCTCAGTCGCCAAACGGGCAAGCAAGCCGGGGAGCACCTCGATCTTTGTTTCGGGATATCTGCTTATCTGGGGCGGATTCAGCGTGGTGGCGACCCTTATGCAATGGCAATTGGCCCAGACCGGGCTTCTTACCGGCATGCGGGCCAATTCTCAGATGCTGGCGGGGCTGCTGCTGTTGGTGGCCGGGTTCTATCAGCTTACGCCCGCCAAACACGCCTGCCTCAAACACTGCCAATCGCCGCTTCAGTTCGTGACCGAGCATTGGCGGTCGGGGCCACACGGCGCCCTCTTGATGGGTCTGCAACACGGTAGCTACTGCCTTGGATGCTGCTGGGCGCTGATGGCCCTTCTGTTCGTGGGCGGCGTGATGAACCTCGCGTGGATCGGCGGGCTTGCCGCCTATGTGCTGATCGAAAAGCTGATCCCTAAGTGGCGCTATCTTAATCTGCTTTCTGCCTGTCTGCTGATCACCGCAGGCGTGATCCTACTCGGCGTCTCGGTCTCACAAGGGAGGTAGTCTGAACCATGCCCGAAATATCGGAAACGCTTGATCCCGCTGACTGGGATACGCACCGCGCGGTTGCGCATCAGATGGTCGATGACGCCATCGATTACCTCTGTGATGTCCGTTCTCGCCCCGTCTGGCAGGAGATGCCGCCACAGGTGCGTAGGCAGTTTCGTGAGGGCGTGCCTCAGGACGGCACGCCGCTGCCCAAGGTCTACCAACAGGTGATGGCAGAGGTGTTCCCTTACCCAATGGGCAATATCCATCCGCGGTTCTGGATGTGGTATATGGGAGCAAGCAACTTCACCGGGGCGATGGGCGATTTCCTTGCGGCCATCCTTGGGTCCAACCTCGGCGGTGGTGATCATGCGGCTGCTGAAATCGACAAGCAGGTTGTCGGCTGGATGAAGGAAATGATCGGCTTTCCGGCGGAGGCCAGCGGCACGCTGGTTTCGGGCGGTTCAATGGCGAACCTGATCGGGCTGACAGTCGCGCGCAACGTCATGTCCGGGATTGACCTGCGGGCTGAGGGCGTCGGTGCGCTCTGCGCACCGATGCGATTCTACGGCTCGGATCAGGTCCACTCCTGCCACCGCACCGCGGTTGAGGCGATGGGGCTTGGCGACATCGCGCTGCATCGCGTTCCGTCCGATGCAGACTGCCGAATGGAGCTTCCCGCCCTGCGCAGGGCTATCACCGAAGACCGCGCATCTGGCCTGCATCCGGCCTGCATAATTGCAACAGCGGGGACCGTGAACACCGGGGCTATCGACGACCTTGAAGCCATCGCTGACCTCTGCGCCGAGGAAGGTCTCTGGATGCACGTGGACGGTTGCATTGGCGGACTTCTGGCCATCGCCCCGAAGGGCCGTGCGCTGGTAAAAGGGATCGCGCGGGCCGACTCGATCGCCATTGATCCACATAAGTGGCTGCACGCGCCCTTTGAAGTTGGCTGTGCCTTGGTGAGAGACGCCGAGGCACATCGTGGTGCATTCACGGTCACGCCCGAATATCTCGAGGCCACACCGCGGGGCATTGCTTCGGGGACTTGGCTGCACGATTTCGGGTTCCAGACGTCACGCGGGTTCCGGGCGCTTAAGGTGTGGATGGCATTAAAGGAACAAGGAGTTGCAAAGTTCGGGCGGCTGATCGATCAGGATCTCGCCCACGCCCGTCATCTGTCCGACCGGATTGTTGCGACACCAAACTTAGAGCTATGTTTTCCGGGCGTCATCAACATCGTCTGCTTTCGCTACAATCCCGGCGGCCTGTCTGAAGCGGCCCTCAAGCGACTGAACACCGAGATCATGGTGCTGATGCAGGAGGGCGGCATCGCTGCAGTCTCGGATACGACCGTAAGAGGCCGACACTGCCTGCGGGCTGCGATAAATAATCATCGGACCCTCCCGTGCGATCTAGATATGTTAACTGTTGAAGCCGTTCGGCTGGGTGAGATACTGGCTCAACGCGTGACTTCGGCCTGAAGAATTGCCGGTGATGTCGCGCGCGCTGTCCGATCTTTCCTATGTGCTGGCGGCCTTAGGAGAGCCAAAGACTGGGCGTTAAGCGGCTCTATCAAAGTCCATATTTGCGCACCTTGGACCTCATTTAGAAACCGTCAGCGACCATTCCGCCGCATAACCGCGATATGAGGGCTGTCATAGAAATTCACGGGGGCGCAAAGGCGATATTGTTTCGTCGCATCGACGATCATCTAAAGGTGCTGATCGAAGCGGTTGGAGCAAAGGCTCTGTCGGGCGGGGACGTTTGCCCATGGATGCGTTAAATGCCTGCCCACACATTTTAGTTCCAGCGTGATGGAATTGAGCCACCCGCACGTTCGGGTGGCTCTAAGAGTCATAGTTTGAATTAGTCGAACATATCAGGCTGGGTTTTTACCAAATCTTCCCAGATTGGCTGAAAGTGTAGCCAGCCGATGTAGTCGCTGCCCACATGCTCACGGCTATAGCGGGCACGGTCGGGCTTCACGAGGGTCTGCGTGTGACCGGCAGCGTCAAGCAGCAGTTGTTGCTGGCAGCAGCGTTCAAGCGCGATGAACCAGAATGCCGCGGATTCGATGCTGTGGCGACTGGCAGTCAGCAGGCCGTGGTTCTGGTGGATCGCCGCTTTGACGCCTTTAAAGGCTTTCGCGACGTTGGAGCCGGCGTGATTTTCCACTGCAACAGCTCCGGCCTCGTCACCGATGATCACATGATCCTCGAAGAATGCGCAGGCGTCTTGCGTGACTGGCTTCAATGGGCGGCCGAGGGCGGCGAATGCCGTGCCGTAGACAGTATGGGCGTGGCACATTGCGACGATGTCGGCGTGCTCTTCATGAACGCCCGCATGCAGTACGAATCCGGCCCGGTTGACGGCGTAGTTGCCCTCGACAACATTGCCTTCGTGATCGACCAGAATGAGGTTTGATACTTTTACCTGATTGAAATGGACGGCCATCGGGTTGGTCCAGTACAACTCTGGGCGCTCGGGGTCACGGATCGTCAGGTGGCCGGCAAAGCCATAGTCAAAGCCCTGCAGAGCAAAGGCGCGGCAGGCGCCAACGAGACGCTCTTTCAGGTGCTGACGCTCGTCCGCGACAGAGTTGAATGTGGGCTGTTCAGGAAAAATCAGGCCTTCCTGTTCAGGCTGATAGATCGAAACGCGGTTACCTAGGTCGAGCATGGAATATCCTTTCGATTGGAGATCGGGAACTATTTCCCGTCTGTGTGGGCCGCCCCCGCACAGTGCAGGAGCGGATGGGGTAAAACTACGGTACTAGTGGCGAGGAGTTGCGAGTATCCGGCTTGGCCGAATAACTGCTATTGTGGTCGGCTATCGGTGCATGTCTCAGCCAAACACGGAAAGGGCGCCTGGAATTGCGATGAACACCACCAATAACACACCATAGAGTATGAAGTAGGGGGTCGAACTTCGGACAACGTCCTCGAAACGCCGATTGGTAAGATTTGTTGCGATGAAGAGATTGAGCCCTACGGGCGGGGTAATCTGCCCGACAGCGACCGCGATGACCATGTAGACGCCAAAGAAGATTGGATCAATCTCTAGAGCGGTAACAACAGGCATCAGGGTTGGTGTTACCAGTATGATCGCGGCTACGTTGTCGAGGAATGTCCCTAAGATCAGCAACATGCCGAGGATCAGCACCATGATCACATAGGGATTAGACGAAAACTCTATCAGAGAGGCGGCCAGTTTCTGTGGCACGCTCTGCGCAGATAGAACATAGGTAAAGATGTTGGATGCTGCGATCAAAAACAGGATCGTGGCCGTTACCTCTACCGTCCGCTTCGAGATCGCAAAGACGCTTCTGAGGCTTAAGTTGCGGTACCATGCAAACCCCACGATTAGCCCGTAGAGGCTGGCCACTGCTGCTGATTCCGTGGGTGTGAAGGCGCCGGAATAGATGCCGCCCAGAATAATGACCGGCATTAACAGTGCCACCAGGCTGTCACGAATGATGTGGATTGAAGCGTGCAAGCCGATGGGCGCGTCGCCCTTATAACCTTTGCGCAGGGCGACCCAGTAGTTCACCGCCATCAGCCCCGCTGCGATGATGATCGCTGGAACGATGCCTGAAAGGAATAAATCCCCAATGGAGACACCCGCTACGACACCATAGAGCACCATGGTGATTGATGGCGGCACGATCAGCCCTAAAATCCCCGATGCCGCGACCACTGCGGCGGCATCCGCCTGATCATACCCGCGCCGGGCCATGGTCGGGATCATCACAGAGCCGATGGCTGCGGTCGTGGCATTGGCCGAGCCGGAAATTGCACCGAAAATAGCCGATGCGCTGGTGGCAACCAGTGACAGTCCCCCGCGATACCGTCCCAAAAAGATAGAGGCGAGAGCGACGAGTTTCTCTGAGATTTTCACCTCGGTCATCAAGTTGCCCGCGAAAAGAAATAGCGGAATTGCCATCAGCACAAAGACATCGAGCCCGCTGTACATCCGCTGGATCACCAACAAGAGCGGCGTGTCGGTGAAGAAATAGATCACTGCCGTTGAGGAGAGCGCCAATGCGAAGGCAATAGGCACCCCGACGAAAATCAGAAAGAAGAACAGGATAAAGAGGGTGAGGATCATGAGCGTGCCTCCGCGATGGCCGCAGCCGCGTGGTCGACCTGTACAATCAGAGTTTCGCTATTGAGCCAAGCGCGCAAGGGTACTGCCACCGCGTAGAAGATCATCAGCACACCGCTGATGGGAAAGGCCGTCACAATGTAACCTTTCGAGATGCGTAACGCGGGCGTGGTCTGGAACATGGCGCGGCCCGCAAATTCAGAACCTTTGACGATAAGCAGCAATCCGACAGCGAGCACACAGGCGAGACTCAGCAATACGGCCGCCTGGCGGAGCAGGGGGGGGAGGCGCTCTTGGAAGTAATCGATCGCCATATGGGCGCGGGTCTTCAGAGCCACGGCGGCGCCGAGCATTGAGACGAAAATCAGCAAAATGCGTGCGCCTTCCTCAGAGCCAGTCAGCGGACTATTGAGAAGGTAACGGAAGATTACCTGAAGACACACCAGGCCGGTCATTGTCAAAAACATGATGGCGCAGAAAGTCAGCACAAGCCAAGTTACACCATCAATCGCATAACCCAGCCAAGCGCCAAGGCGCTGAGCTGGGTTGGCAGGGACGTGGTTCGCCCCTGCAGAGTGTCTAAATGCGCTCACTTTTTCGCAGCCTGTTCGATCGCATCAATGATCTCAGGGCCGAACTGCTCACGGTACTTTTCAATGACCGAGCGTGTTGCCTCAACAAATGGGGCTTTTTCCACATCGTTGATCTTCATGCCTTTGGCCTCAATCTCCGCCCATTGCGCGTCCTCTGCGGCCAGCACCATTTGAGTGTGCTCGGCAGCCAGCTCGCGTCCTGTGTCGAGTATAACCTGACGGTAGTTTTCCGGCAGTTTATCAAAGGCCGCACGGCTGATCAGTACGGGTGAAGACAGGTAGATATGGCCAGTCCGCGAGACATAGTCCTGCACCTCATAAAACTTTTGAGTAAGGATATGCGCGGGTGGGTTTTCCTGCCCGTCGACGACCCCAAGCTGGAGCGCGGAATAAAGCTCGGTAAAAGCAATCGGTGTGGCGTTTGCGCCCAGTGTTGTAAAGGTATCGACAAAGATCGGGCCTTCGGGAACGCGCAATTTAACGCCTGACAGGTCTGCTGGCTTTTCGATGGGCTTTTTGGAATTGGTGATGTGACGGAAGCCATTTTCCCACCAGCCGACGAGAACAGCGCCTTGCTCTTCGATCTTCCTGCCCAGTTGGTTCCCGATTTCGCCATCTAGCACGTTGCGTACGTGGTCGCTGTCGGGGAAGATAAACGGGAGGTTGATGATGCCGACTTCGGGCACAAAGTTGGACAAAACCGCGTCAGAGGTCAGAACCATATCGGTGGTGCCGAAGAATGCGCCTTCAACAAGTTCCATCTGTTTGCCCAGAGAGTCGGACGGGAAAACTTCGATTTTCACATTGTTGTTGGTGCGCTCGGCAACCAGTGCCGCAAATTTCTCGGAGATCTTCTGGAAATGGTGGTCCGGCGCGCCAGTATGGCCGAATTTCAGCGCATAGGTTTCCTGTGCAAATATCGGAGTTGCAGCCAGTGCGGTGAACGCGGCCAGTGCAAGATGGGCGAATGTACGTCGGGTCAGCGTCATATAGGGAATCTCCTCCTCAAGAGTCCAAAAAATTGCCTTGCGGCAGGAAAGATCGGGGATCCCATAATGCACCGGATGTACCGAATGCGTTCCTCGTGTGACCTCCCGGCACGGCGAGTGGCCCGATCTGAACTTTTGATACGAAGCAGGAGGATGCAGCGTCAATCGCGCGGTCCGAATAACATATATTGCTTGGTGTAATAGCGGTATGTGGTGGTCTCTGGCGCCTCACCAAGGGGGCGTGCGATACTTGTCTACAAGGTAATCTACGAACACGCGAATGCGGGGCAGCAAGTCCCGTTCAGGAAGAAAAACGGCATAGAAAGCGCTGTCATCCACCGCCTGATATTCTTCAAGCAGGGGCACCAGCTCTCCGCGCGCAATTGCAGGCCGAGCGAGATGCTCTGCCAAGCGCATTATGCCTGATCCGGCCAGACACATTGAATAGAGCGACATTCCGTTGTTGGAACGGAATGCGCCAGAGACCGGGATGTTGAGCGTGGCACCGTCAATTTTAAAGGGCCAACGGTTAAGGTGATCCCGCGCGCCCTCCCAAAGCAGGCAATTGTAGTTAGAAAGCTGCATCGGCTCGATGGGTGCGCCGTATCTTTTGATAAAGTCGGGAGAGGCCACGACGATCCGCTGAAGACTGCACAACCTACGGCTCATCAAGCTTGAATCGCGCAGTTTCCCCATCCGAATTGCGACATCAATCTGATCTTCGATCAGATTGGCGCTGCTGTCGTCCAGCGAGAGGTTCAGTTTAATAGACGGATACGCTAGTTGGAATTCAGGCAGAATGTTCACCAACTGGTCTAATCCGAAGGCAAGGGGGGCCGTCACCCGCAGATCGCCCGAAACCTTGCCGCGCAGGCCTTGTATCTCGGCCTCAGCAGCATCCACGGCGTCAATGGCGCGACGGCAGGCGCCGATGAACCTTTGCCCCTCCTGTGTGAGGCGTTGACCGCGGGTTGAACGGTGTAAAAGCTGGGCGCCCAATCGGCCTTCAAGACGGCTGATGGTTTGGCTTACAAAAGGCTGACTAACCTCAAGGACGTGTGCTGCAGAAGTAAAGCCCCCAGTCTCTACCACGGTTAAAAATACCCGCATCGCCAACAGACGATCGTCTTTCATACTGAAGGCTCCTGCCATAGCTTCATGGTGGGAGTTTAGGTTACGACCTTTGACTTCGCCAGAGATTGAGTTCGTGATGGACGAGGCTTGTGCTTGGCTTCACCTCACAGTCACCGGACTGTTAGCGCTCGAAAGCCGTTTCCCGACATTGTAACTATTTCTGAGCTGTTCGAAGCTGAAGACAAGGGTTTTGCGATTAGCTGGCGATCCGACCTATCAGTTTCGTGAAAGGATATATCTTTGTGCGTGACGTTGGAACAGGAAGTGCTGGTCACTTTATATGGCGTATAGGTGGTTCGATTCCGCCGCGAGCACCACTTCTCTCCTGATAATCGGCTTTGGCCTAAAAGATACTGTGATCGGATTAAGCCGCCCTATCCGATCTCCAACAGCCCGCGCCCGAGTCAATTGGGCCTTCTACCTCTTTATGATAATATACAGCGCGTGGATGATCCCGGGCAGGTAGCCGAGCAGCGTTAGTATAATGTTAATCCAGAAGTGCTTTCCTAAACCTTCCTGTAGGAAGACGCCCAGTGGGGGCAGGAGGATCGCAACTATAACTCGAATGATATCCATATGCTCACCCCGTAGTGCCCGGGTTCCTTGTAAGTTGTCTGCTGGCTAGAGCTAGCCCGCCTCTGTGGCGCGTCCAGCTATACTGTGCCGGGCAACTGGGGAGAAAACAGTCGCCGCGGTGTCAGAATTAATGCAAGCTGGCTGAAATTCACGGGAGGGTATCAATGGAGCCAGTCAGGATCATATGGCGTCAGGTGATGGAAATGGCGCGGGATACCATCGCTCTTTTGCCGCAAATCGCCGTCGCCCTCGTCGTTCTCATCTTAACTTGGGCCATCGCCGCGCTCGGCCGGTCTCTGGTCAGCAGAACACTCGCGCGCACCAAGCTGCGCCCAAGCCTCAAAGACCTTTTTACCCTACTGACCTCTATCCTCATTTGGGTCCTGGGGATCATGATTGCCGCCGTGATCGTATTTCCGGGGCTCACACCCGCCAGCATCCTCGCCGGGCTGGGGATTGGATCGGTTGCGATCGGTTTCGCCTTTAAAGATGTCTTTGAGAACTTCCTCGCGGGGATCATCATCCTCTTTCGCCGCGAGATGCGGATGGGGGATCATATAGAATGTGAGGGGATTGAGGGTAAAGTCGCCCAAATCGCCATCCGGGAGAGCCACATCCGCCAGACGGACGGCCAGTTGGTGATCGTGCCCAATGCAATGCTTTTCAAAAACCCGGTCTATGTCCGCACGGATCAAAAGCATCGTCGCCAAACCGTCATCTGTGGCGTGGCTTATGATGTAGATGTGGATGAAGCGCGGACCGTCATGACCAAAGCCGTCGAAGGCTGTAAAACGGTAGAGCAGGGGGAGCGCCCGATCCAAGTCTTCGCGCAAGAGTTTGCGGACTCCTCTATCAACTTCGAAATTACCTGGTGGGCTGGCTCCACCCCGGTCGAGCAGCGACGCTCACGAGATGAGGTTGTGACGGCGGTGAAGCAGGCATTGGATCAGGCAGGGCTGGAAATCCCCTTCCCCTACCGAACGCTCACCTTCAAAGAGCCGCTGCCGCTCACGCGTTCGCGCGATGGAGAGGAGGATACAGAGGCCTGAGGGCCGAAGAACTGCAGCGGAAGGGCAGGGCGCTATCGGCGCCTCCCCGATTCACTGGAAGCGCCAGTGGAATCCGATGAATCGCAGCCGATTCACGGCCGAAACTTTCCTCTGACACGATCAGGAAGGCGCGCTTGGCCTAACTCTATTGATCTTCGTCCCGTGAAATGTATTATATTTCAGAGACTTACCACTAAGTTCCCAAAAACCTCGCCTTTTCTCAAATTTCTGCTTGCGGCTTTGGCGTACTAACCTTAGAACCCCCTCTACCGGCGGCGCAGAGATGCACCAACGGGGCGCCAGACGGGGCGGACGGAAGCGGAGACGCGGAGGTTCGGATCGGAAAGCGGATAAAAATTCGAGGTAGGAGAGGCGGGGCGCGCCAAGAAGTTAGGGCGCATCTCAGTTTCTTTTGTCTCAACGCTGTTTGAAAATTTGATATCTGAAGAGATATGTGGGCGGTTTGGTTCATTCGATGGATCAACGTCTGTATATCGCGCTCTTAGGGTTTAGGCCCGATGATAGAGTGTCAGCTTCACTGTTTGGACGGCTTTCGCTACTTTGTAGCTGAAGCACAACAAACAGAGAATGGCTTGTATCTTTCAGTAAGGGATACAGGTCGATGTGCAGAGGTTCGACGTCAAGG